>CAVBEH010000010.1:0-97261 GCA_963594605.1 Bacteroidaceae bacterium | reverse complement strand
TATTTATACCATCATACTTTGATAGACTACCTGCGTATAATATAGTTAGTTGAAATATTGCAGAAGGCAAATTGAAAATGGCTAATTATTACCCAATAAGCAAATCATTAGAATTAAGTATAGACAAATTATCAAAATCAAGTTGTTCAAAAGATGAAAAAAATGATTGCTTAAATCTTTATAACAATCAATACCTAAATTTTTACAAAGAAGAATTAACAATTCTAGCCGCTGGTCCATCACAAGGAAAAACTGCACTTGCGCTAAACTGGGCACGAGATTTCGCGGCTACCCAAAAGAAACCTGTCGGATTTATTTCATCTGGAATTCCTGATTCGGAAAGTTTGTTTCTGCGTTTATTATCATTAGAATCCAAAATTCCGCTTGCAAAGATAAGAAAATGTTTATTATCAATAAATGACTTTGAAAAAATACAGAATGCCTGTAAAAAACTCTATGATCTGCCAATTTTTATAAGTGATATTCCAAATTCTAAATTTGAGGATATAGAATCAATCGCCACTGACATGGTAAGCAAAAACAAAATTGAAATTCTTTTTATAGATGGCTTTGATTATATTTATGAAATTGTAGTTTCAAAAAAACTTTTTTGTGAAGGAGCACTAATGGCAGAAAATCTGGAACCTTATTATGATGAAATAAATTTCATGATGGATAGATTTAAATATCTTGCAAGTAAATTAAAAATTCCTGTTGTTTTTCTGATTCCTATAAAACGTGATTCTTACGACACATCTCCAGGCATACAATCTTTTGAAGATAAATTAATTATTCCAAGAATCGCAGATAAAGTTATCTTTCTGGATAGAAACAGAAGCATAGATGAGTATAATTGGGAAGCTGCAACACTTATTATCGCTAAAAACTCTCATAATTTTTGCGGTGATATTCATCTTGAATTTAACAGAGCAACTATGGGCTGGCGCACAAACACCGAAGCTATGGCGAAGGATTTATAGGAGAAAGCAATCCTAGCTGTGAGGCTCAAGCAGCCAGCCGATTATATTCCTGTGAATAATTCCGTCCCGTGAAAAATCAAATTTATCGGCTGAAAGGACATACTTTGGGAAATTGTCCTTTACGGTTTTATATGCGCCGAATTCACGCTCAACGGTCGCTTCGTCGGCAAGAAGATAGCAGACCTGAAAGTAAAGCTTCTCATTTCCCTTCTGCGCGACAAAATCAATCTCGGAATTTTTCAGAGCGCCTATGTAAACTTCATATCCTCGGCTCCTGAGTTCATTGTAAACTATATTTTCAAGGCTTGCGCCGATGTCGAGCTTTACAGAATGAATTCTTGCCAGGCTCACATCCGCCAGATAATATTTGTCGAATGTTGACAGAACCTTTTTTCCCTGAATGTCATATCTTGAAACTTTGTCCGCAACGCACGAATTGCAAATAAACGAAAGATAATTGTAAAGCGATTCCTTTGAGCATTCCCGGTTTTCAGATTTCAGGAAATTGACAATCGACTTTCCGGAAAAAATCTGCGACATATTAATAGAAAGATAATCAATAATCTTGTTCAGCAGCGCCACATTTTGAATTTTATAGCGGGAAATAATATCCTTCAGGACAATCGAATCATACAAATCAGAAAGAAAAACCTTGAGCTCCTCATCACCATGCAAGGAAAAACGCTGCGACATACCTCCCCAATGGATGTAATCCATAAGAGCGTCCTCATCCGCTTTTTCTATTCCCTGAATTTCAAGGCTTTCCGCAAAAGTGAACGGCAGAATTTTGAAGGAAACATAGCGTCCGGAAAGCAGAGTCGCCAGCTCACCGGACAGAAGCTTGGCATTTGAGCCTGTGATGAAAATACTCGTGTTCAAAAGCCTGAAAGAATTGATTGCCTTTTCAAAATTCGCGACATTCTGAATTTCATCAAAAAACAGATAATATTTTTTCTCATCAGTCATAAGACTCTTCACGTATTCAAAAAGCGAAATTTCGTTGTTTAATGAAGCAAAGTTCAGGTCCTCAAAATTGATGAAGATTTTATGGGAACCGTCAGTTTTTATTTCATCCGCAATCTGCCTTAAAATAACAGATTTTCCGCACCGGCGGATTCCAATGAGCACTTTGACAAGTTCGTTTTCATAAAAAGGACGTATTTTTTTCAGCCAGTTTTCTCTTGCTACCATACTGTTATAATAGACCAAACCGAAAAAAAAACGCAACTTGTACGGTTCAAACGTACTCAATTGATAAAAATACAATTCTGTTCGATACAGAAGAACTGAAATGTATTTCTTTTAGAATTACAGCCTCTTCACAAAAAGAGTGCCAGCCACGAGCAGAAGCGTTCTTCACTTTACAAACGCGGACAAATTTATTTAAACTAACAAAAATCAACAGTTACAGAGAGGTTTTTATGCCGCAAAAGCTCACGAACGAACAGATTCTTAAAGTCGCAATGAGGCAGTCGGCAATTGACCTAAACTGCAACGCAGATGATTTTCTTCTAAGCAAAAACAAAGTCGTCATCTCAAAGGAAAATGCGGACGCGCGCCGCTACCTCAAACTTCCGTTCGCCGCAAATCTTGTGAGCTACGGAAACAACATCGTTGCCTCATGCTCGCCTGAACTTTGCGCAATCGTCGAGGAATATATTTCATCCTTCGTGTGGTATCACTGCTTTGAAACGCCAAATATGCACGTGCTTTCCCAAAAGCTGCGTCCGCTCGGATTTGACGTGTGCTTCATGGCGGAATACTGGCTGCCCGACGTGAACAAGCTTTTTTCAAAAACTGAATCCGGCAAGAACAGAAACGCCTTCACCACAAAAATTCTTGAACCGTGTGATTTTCAGAACCTTTACGTTGACGAATGGAGCAATGCGCTCTGTGCGGACAGAAAAAATCTTGACGTGCTGGCGGTCGGCGCATTCGATTCAGATTCGAAAAAACTTGTGGGACTTACCGGCTGCTCCGCGGACTGCGACTCAATGTGGCAGATTGGCGTTGACGTTCTTCCCGAATACCGCTGTAAGGGAATCGCCTCTACGCTCACAAGGGAACTTGCAAAAGAAACTTTGGAACGCGGAAAAATTCCGTTCTACTGCTGCGCCTGGTCAAACATAGTCTCCGCCCGGAACGCAATCAGAAGCAGCTTCCGTCCTGCCTGGTGCGAACTGACCGCAAAACCTATTGAGGAAATTGAAAAAATGAACGGGAAGAGGTGAAAGTTTTTTTATAATCTACAAAACCCGGTTTTTTACCTATTTTATACCCTTGTAAATTTTTTGCAGAAAATGCAAAATATCTTTATGAAAAAATCAAAGTTTTTTGCCTTATTTGCGGCGGTTGCGACATTCGCACTCACGTTCATTTCCTGCGACCTTCTGAACAATATTTTGGACGCTACCACTGATACAGGAGCAGCTGATGAGGGGAGCAAAAAAGATGAGGATTCCGATGATGATAATATTCTGAGTCAGTATCTTGATCCGGACCACACCATGCTGCGCTGGGCGTTTATCGAATTTTTCTCATGGCAAAAAGACGCAAACGCAAATGAGGCCTGCTACATTACAGGGCAAAGAATGTGCAGTATTAACGGGATAAGCTATTGGTATACGGTCTATAAAGGCGAACATGAAACCGTGCGTCACAACTCTACTGATGAGGTGACAGCTATAAAAACTCCCAAGACAGACTATTTTGGTAATATAAAGGTGACAAAAAAAGCTGTGGCCGGAGACGCGCTGAACCCGACGGATTATTTTTATATCTTTTCCCAGCCGGACGATTCCACTCCGGAAAATACTCTTGGCATGATTCACGTCGGCGACATGCTTGGAATAGTCGATGAAAACTACAGTTCCGAATGGGCGCAAATAAAGCTTTATTATTCACCCAAATACATAGATGCGGTCGGCTATATCAGAAAAGAGAACATCAATTATGAGGACTCATATCTGATTGGCACAGCCTACAATTACCGTAAATATATCAAGCTAGCAAAAGATGTTGGCATCACTTATGACGAAAGCGAAAAGGATTATTCCAAGCCTCTCACAAGGCAGGAATTCGCCCAGCTTGCTGTCCATTGGCTAAAAGCAACCGGATACGTGCAGCAGGGGCAGGACGGAAATGCTGTCCTGAAAAGCATTACCGGTGAGGATTTTTCTTCTGATGAGGAGATTGCGGATGATGACGCCTACTACGCTTTGCTGCGAAAACTGGCGGACATCACGGAAAATCCTGATACAGTATATGCGGCGGCTAAAGTAGGACTTCCGAGTTATGATACAGACGGCAGGAATCCATTCATGATTTACAAGGATCAGGCAATATACGGATTTTACCGCGCTTATGTAGTTTTACAGGACAAGGATTATCTTGTTCCAATCCTGCCCTACACTATTTATCCTGCCGACAGTCAGGATGTATGCATTGACGTGTGGAAAAGCAAGACTGTCAAAACGGATATTGGGCTTGAAACATGCAACGGTACTAAAAGCCAGAAGTTTTCGATAAGCTATTACAAGGACAATTATTACCTTGACAGCGAGTATTCCTATTATACCCTCACAGGGAACAGCGACAACGTGTTCACGGATGAAAAAAAGGAACTGCCCGAACAGAAAGTGACTTTTGAATACAATGACGACGGAACGGTCTGCATCAAAAACGGATACGGAAAATATCTTGACATTCAGGGCGGAAAGACTGTCAGAGCGGCGCATCTGATGTATGCGAAAAAATCAGGAAAATCCTCGCAGAAATTCATCTTCAAGTATGAACCGGAACTGCAGGAATAACCGCCATTCCGACAGTTCCATGAATGCATACCGCATAAAAATCATGCTGTTTTTCCTGATTTACTCATGGGTTGCAAATCCGCCTACCGCTTCCGCCATTTGAGGAGCAGCGCGGAATTCACGATTACCGCGACCGAGCCTGCGTTATGTACGAGCGCGCCGACGACCGGATTCAGCACGCCTGTTATTGCCAGTGCAATCGCGGCGAAATTCAGTGTCATCGAGAATGTCATGTTGAGTTTTATCGTGGTCATCATGCGTTTTGAGAGCGCGACAAGATGCGGAAGTTCCTTCACGTCGTCGTCAACAAGCGCGATGTCCGCCGCCTCAACCGCAATGTCGCTTCCGATTCCGCCCATCGCAATTCCCACGTCCGCACGTTTTAGAGCCGGAGCATCGTTCACGCCGTCGCCTATCATGCAGACTTTTTTTCCTTCAGCCTGAAATCCTGCGATTTTCTCAAGCTTGTCCTCTGGGCGGCAGTCTGCCTTGACTTCCTTTATTCCAAGATTTTCTGCAACTGAAGCCGCGGCATTTTTGTTGTCTCCAGTGAGCAGAACCGGCTCAACGTTCAGCGCGTAAAGTTTCTGAATCATCGCCCGGCTTTCCCCTCGGATTGTGTCCGAAAGCACGACTGTTCCGGCGAATTTTCCGTCTACAGTGGCGTAAATCACAGTGCATCCTTTCTCAAGATTTTTGCGGGCGGATTTTTCTGCGGAAAGTGGAAGAGCAATTTTGTTTTCCGCAAGAAGAGCCGCGTTTCCGGCGAGAATTTTTCTTCCGTGGATTTCAGCACTAACGCCTCTGCCCGGAATCATCACGAAATTCTGAACGGAATCTTTCTGCACAAGCGGAAATTCCTCAGCCTGATTTTCATTCTTGTCAGATTTGCAGGCGGAATTTTCGAAGCAGCGGACGACAGCCTTTCCAAGCGGATGTTCAGAAAACTGCTCAGCCGAAGCGACCAGCGCAAAAAGCTCGTCATTTGAAATTCCGCAGTCAGGGTCGCACTCAATTCCGACAACTTCCGGCGTTCCGTAGGTCAGCGTTCCAGTCTTGTCAAAAGTGATTTTCGTAACTCCGGCAAGACGCTCAAGCGCACCGCCGTCCCGGACAAGAAATCCGTGCTTTGTAACATTTCCGATTGCCGCCATGATTGCGGTTGGAGTTGCAAGAACCAGAGCGCACGGACAGAACACGACGAGAATCGCAACCGCCCGGATAATCTCGCCGGAAAAAATCCAGGTGAGGGCAGCCGCAGCAAGCGCCGTAACGACAATCCAAGTCGCCCAGCGGTCAGCAATTCCGACAATCTTCGCCTTGCCAGCGTCCGCAGACTGAACAAGCCGAATCATCCGCTGAATTGAACTGTCCTCGCCAACCTTGACCGTGCGCATCTCGAACGAGCCGAACTGATTCAGAGTGCCGCTCGAAACATCATCGCCCGCGCCCTTGTCAACCGGAAGCGACTCGCCTGTCATAACAGCCTGATTCACGGAAGTCTGGCCGGAAACAATCACGCCGTCAACTGGAATCGTCTCGCCGGGCAGAACACGCAGAATGTCGCCGACCTTAACCTCTTCCGCCGGAACAATTTTTTCATTGCCGCCGCTTACAATTCTCGCAGTTCTCGGAGTGAGCTTCACAAGTTTTTCAATTCCGGCTCTCGCACGTGCAACCGTAACATCCTCCAGAAGTGCGCCAAACTGCATGATGAATGCGACCTCTCCGGCAGCAAAATCCTCGCCGATGCAGACCGACGCGACAAGAGCCATAGAGACAAGCACATCCGCCTTTATATCGAACGCCGTAACAAGACCGATTACAGCCTCTAGGACAATCGGAACGCCGCAGAGAATTATCGAAACCCAGGCAACGTCAAACGGCAGCGGCACCACGCCCGCAATGCTCAATGCAAGCGCGACCGCTGAGACGGCAAGCAGCGCAATCTGCTTTTTTATTCCGCCAAGCTCCAGAAGCGCCTCAAGTTTTTTCATCAGATTTTTCATATTGTTTTCCTTTGTGATTCAGTTGAATTTTGAGAGTAAAGTCCACGGCGGAGATAATACCCATATCCATATAGGTTGTCAATAAGGTAAAACTAACTTTTTTTTCGGAAGGATTTTAAATTTTATGGAAAAGAAATTTTATCTGTGCGGAGGAATTTGCGGAAAATCCCGCAGAACAATTTCTGAACAGGAACGCTAGCCCATGTTCGAGAAACGCTCGACCGCCTTTGTGAAACTTTCGATTGTCTTGTCGGCGTCCCCGTGCTGAATTCCGTCGCGGACGCAGTGCTTTATGTGCCCCTCAAGGACAATCTGTCCGCAGCGGTGCAGTGCCGACTTTGCCGCATTAATCAGCGAAATCACATCCTCGCACGGCGTGTCCTCGTCAACCATCCGGTCAACCGCCTGAACCTGCCCGATGATTTTTTTAAGCCTGCGGTGAAGATTTTCCGCGTCCATACATTGTCTCATAGATTACCTCCTGAATTCGTAGAATCCTCCTGCGAATATTCAGCGGAAACTCCATTCCTGCTGTTTCTGACAGAAAGAATTTTCTGACCGTTTCCGGATTCTGCGGAGAATTCCGTTCTGCCCTCAAACATGGAGAGATAAAGCCTCTCAAACTCAGCGGCATCGGCGGGACCTGCCATTCTTGTCACCGCAAATCCGTTCCCTTTATACATTGAATCTCCGGACTTATACATTGTGCCGCTGAAGATGTTCACTCCGGATTCGCCCGAAACATAAATTCCGTTCTCATCATGACCGATATTCAGAATGACATCGCAGATGGATTGGGCGACATCACCGGAATACAATATACGGAGCCGCCATTTTCCGTAAATTCCGGAATCAGATGAGGATTCAGCGGAACCGGCAGAAACACATCCGGAAAAAACCACCGGCGCAAAGACAAAAATTACAAAAGCAAGTGCTTTTCTCAGAAACATAAGTTCACCTCAAAATCTGTACATAAGAAAGAACGACAGGACGGAGGAATCTATTCCGGGCTCGGATGACTGGAGATATGGTGTCTGCGCCCAACCGATTCTG
Source organism: Bacteroidaceae bacterium (assembly GCA_963594605.1). Lineage (GTDB taxonomy): Bacteria > Spirochaetota > Spirochaetia > Treponematales > Treponemataceae > Treponema_D. The sequence continues at coordinate 89,407 of CAVBEH010000010.1, read as the reverse complement.
CCGCATTTTGTCGTTCCTCCACGGCATATAAAAAATTCATACTCGAATCCGAATGTCAGGTTCATAAAGCCGATTTCCGCTCCGGCCAAAAAACCGAATCCTCCGCGCCCCGAGTCGAAAAACTGGACGCTTCTTGTGTAATGGCAGTCAAGAGTGTCAGAAATTATGTACGGATAGACACGGCCGTATACAAGACCATTCCAACGTCCGGCGAACGGACAGGCGGCGCGGAATTCCACAAAAGGAAGGAAAACCGATGTCTCATAGGTGAGTATCGTTCCCGAAAAATACTGCTTCTCCTCGTCTCCGGTCCAATAACCTGATGCCGGATACTGGGCATAACCGCCGTTCGCCTCGAATTTCTGGTTCCGGTACACACAGCCGGCAAGCGGAGCAAGCGTGAAATTCCCGGCGGAGAATTCATAGCCGGTTCTCAACTGCACGTCAAAGAGCTTGTTCATATAAAGACTGTGGGTCGAGAACAACGTGACTCTTGATTTGTCGGTACCGGTCCAGTCGTAATCCTGAACCGTTCCCGCACGGACAGGCACGGCGGAGATGATTCTGGCATCGACAACGGCACCGAAAAATTCAATCCGTCCGTCAAGCCTGATTTCTGGAACAAAGGCTCCGTTCCAGTCAATCCGGCTGAGCGTATAATCATCTTCGAATACATACTCACGGACAGTTCCGGTGCTGATTCCTCCGCCCGCTGAAAATTCAAAATCAAGGGCGGCCAGCTGCCCCGCATATAAAATGATAACGGCAAACAAAAATGATTTTCTTGTCATGATAAATTTCCACAGATAAAGGCGGCCTGAACGGTGAACAGACCGGCAACATTTTCCGGAGCAGACATTCCGGCTTCCGCAGTTTCTCGTCTGTTGGAGCCGAACATGGTGTCGCAGCAGGTGCAGTCAGTGCAGACGGTTATGTTCTCGTCCCTGACTCCGGCCGAATAAAGCAGGGCAAGATTCGCCTTTTCAAGCGACAGCCTATAGAGCCGGCCGTCTCCGCTGTTCCATCGGGACGGAAGTCCACGGCCACCGCAGAAACATTCTCCGCCGGGCTCAAGAAGAGACGCGCAGTCGTCAGAAAAATTCCCAAGAAAATATCCGGCGCGGACGCTGTCCACAATATAGCAACATTCCCGGATATGCGGTCCAAGCGCGGCGTGAAAATTCTCCGGGCGGGCACCGTATCTTGCCGCCGCGACAGAAATTGCGTCCGCGGCGATTCCTGTTCCCTTCCAGCCGGAATGAACCACACCGAAAACTCCGCTTACAGGATCATGCAACCAGACCGGCATACAGTCCGCGACGGTGACCACAGGCATAATCATTCTGTTTCCGGTGATGATTCCGTCACCTTTTTTGCCGGACAGTTCAGACGGATCATCCGCGGCAAAAACGGTTCTTGAATGTACAAGCTCCACAGCGGCAGGAACAGGAACGGCTGAATCTCCGCAGGAAAATCCGCCGCATATTTCCGCAAGAACCGAATCACGCAGCGGATTACGTTCGTTCAGGCGGAACCTCATGTTGCCGTTCACGCGCGTCGTCATTCCGCAGACAGGTGAGGAATCATATTCTCCCAGACGGAAACGAATTATTCCCCGTCCGTCGGCATAATCCGCCGCCTTTATGCGCCGCATCCGTCACTTCCTGTCAGAGGCAAAATCTATCGGCTCTATTTCCGAAATATAATAAAGACACCGCTTAAGAACCTGTCTTGAATCCATCAGGCTTTCTCTGAATTCGGCGTTGCGTCGGCCGTCAATCGTACTCAGGTTCTGTATTCCATCATGAGTACCGTCATGCACATCGTCAAAGGCGCCGGCAAGAACGGCCTCTACGGAACGCACGCCCTTGCAGAAATTCAGACGTGAATTGATTATCTCGGCGTTTATGTCGTTCATCATGGAATCAATCTGTCCCTGAACCTGATAAATTCCGGTTTTTGTCGAAGCCAGCTGATCAAATATCTCGCCCAAGTCTCCGTCCGGAGAAAGTCTCTCGTTCAACGCCGTCATGCGCGCGGATGCATTGGCAAGACAGTTCATCCCGTCCGAAAACTCGGCGCGGTTGTCATTGTTGACAAAAATTCCTTCCATAAGAAGCTTGTTCAGCGGATCCGCGACGGAGGAATATTTTGACGCCGCGAACCAGGAAAGGAATCCTCCCGTCAGCTGAAAGCTGAAGGAGACGGAGGACCACATTTTAGTCCAGGGCTGATATGGCATAACAGGAAAATCATTCAGACCGAAATCCGCATTGAGTCCTGAACTGAGCGTCAGTTTCTTGCGCTCGCGCTGCCAGTCGTTCCAACGGATTTCGATGATTCTGCGCCACTGCGTCCTGAAAACAGGAAACCAGGCTTCAGCACCGGTAAGAGAGGCCGGCTGCCAGTCAAAATTGGAATTCAGAATCTGTCCCATCTGCACGACAGGAACTCCGTTCAGGAAAATTCTTATCGACGAGAAATACGAGTCGGCGCGGAGAAGGAATTCCTTCATCGCCTTCTCCACATCCTCGTCCGATACGGAACCTGAGAGATCCCTGCGCTGGGAAAAAATAAATAGAGCCTCCAGAACCTCGCGCGGAATCTGAATCATGCTGTCAAAGACCGAGGCCAGTTTGTTGAAGTCAAGCCGGGCATGGCTGTACGGACAGGAGAATTCTCCGGGAAGCGTCTCCGTGAACTGCGCAAGAAGATGAGGAAGCGGAAGCCTGGAGAACTGATCCAGCCAGTTCGATGCGCTCACCGCCCCGTAAAGTCTGCTCTTCATGTCGGCCGGCATGTTCTTCAGAATCTCGTCAAGCTTCTTCAGGAAATCCGTTCTGGCATCAGAAGGCGGCTCCTTTGACAGCGGAAGAAGAAACGGATCGGCCTTGGAATTTATCTCGGAGCTGAGTTCCGGAGCGACAAACGAACTCATGAAAACGTAGAATTCTCCAGGAGCTTCGTTCACCACAATATAGTAAGGTCTGAAAAAATCCGCCGCCTCTTTCAGATTTCTAAGCTGCTCGCAGAAAATCGAATCGAGCGTCATGTTCTTGTGATTGATTAGCCCCGGATGGTTCTTGGAGATTTTTCTGGCAAGAGAGGAAATCATATCCTCATTGTACAGCTTGTCGGCAGTCGTCTTCTGAAAAAACGAGCGGAGCCACAGCATGAACCTGTAGAATCCTGACTCGTTGTTTATCCGGAGTTTCAGCGTTCCGCCCTTTCCGTCATCATCGCGCGGAGCGGCATCCAATGTGACCGGCTCCGCCTGTTCCGTCCGTATACGCGAAAGCATCTCAAGACGGTCCTCGTTGCTCAGTCCGGCGACCAGCCTGTCAAATGCGTTTCTGTTGTTTTCCTCGCTCATGCAGATATAATAAAATATTAAGAAATATACTTCAAGAAAAAAATCAGACAAGTCCGCTGATGTCAAATCCGCCAGAACAGACAAAATCACAGAACATACACATATCATCAGTTTTTCCGGGAAATTTCACTCCGGAAGAGCGGAGACGCTTTCTTAAAGCCACAAGTCCGGAGGAAAAACAGGCTTTCACCATCGGATTTTCCGGAGCGCGCGCCATAATCTGATTATATGATTCCTTTATGTTTCCGAGAATCAGGGCGTCATTCTCATTCGCAAAACCGCAGCACGGTGCGATTCTTCCGTCCGGGTGGACAAAAAGAACCTGCCCCGGCCCCTCGCAGAAATCATCCCGGAACCATCGGGACGACTTCCATGCGCCGGAATCTCCGGACAGAAGCGACCGCGGCGTCCAATCGACAGGAATAACATAATCTCCGCCTTGAATCATCACACTTCCGAATCCGTTTTTGTCGGTGAACGAAGTGAGCCCGCAGCCGAGGCATTCCGCAAATTCACCGAGAAGCGCGTCATCTTCCTGTCGGATTTTTCTGACCGCCTGAATCCATGTTGTATCGCCGGATCCGGAGAAGCGGCGGACCGCACGGCAGAATTCCGCGGCCTTTTCCGCACTCTGACCATGCCAGCCGTCAAGACTCAGAGCAATTTTTCCGTCAAAACCTGAGGAATAAAGCGAGTACAGAACCGAATTCAGCTCCTCCTCCGACTGCCACCAGCATCCGTTCGTGGCGATTCTGTCGAACATAAGACCGGCACCGGCGGCATATCCGGCCACAGCACATAGAAATTCAGGCCTGAGAAAAGGTTCTCCGCCGGAAAATCCGATTCTTTCTATTCTGTCTCCGGCGGACTTTATAAAGGCAACAGCATCGGAAGCATCAAGATCAAGTCCTTTTCTGCTGACATTGCAGTGACCGCACCGGAGATTGCATCTGTCCGTAACAGCAAAAATTATCTCCTCCGGCGCAAAACCGCGTCCTTTCCTGTGCCATCCCATCAGATCCTCCCTTAAAAATCAACAATGTGTCTTGCCGTCTGCACCGGATTTTTTTCCGGTATAAATGAAATTCAGAACCGCCATAAGAACTATCACCGAATAACCGGCCACGCTCCACCTGTCGGGCACCTGACCGAAAAACACAAATCCAAGAACAGCTGAAAAAATTATCTGCGAATAGTCATATATCGAAATTTCGCGTGCCGGAGCCGCAAAATACGCCGCAGTAATTCCGAACTGACCTCCGGCAGCGGATACACCTGCGGCGGCCAGCAGAAGCACCTGGCGCGAGGTCATCGGCTCAAAATTCCTGACCATGAACGGAAGCGACACAAGCATGGAGAAGCAGCAGAAAAAAAGGACGACTATATGACTGCCGCAGCGCATCGTGCTCAGTTTTCTGACGCAGCTGTATGCGAACCCCGCACCTATTCCGCCGGCAAGCCCCACCAGCGCGGGAAGCGACTTTGAGAAATCGAGTGACGGCTTTACGACAAAAAATGAACCGGCAAATGCGGTAAGAATTATGATCAGGGAGACAGGACTGACTTTCTCCTTCATCAGAATGCAGCTGAAAATCACAGCAAAAAACGGTGACATTTTGTTCAGTATCGCCGCATCCGAAAGGACAAGATGATCGATTGCGTAGAAATTCCCGAAAATTCCGACGGTTCCGGAAGCGGCGCGCAGAAAAAGAAAAAGGACGGCACCTCCCGGAACAGCCAGACCGGATTTTCCGTTGCGGAACGCGTCCTTTAAAACCAGAAACAATGCAATCAGAAAAGCGGCGCTGTTCCTGAAAAAGGCCTTCTGTACGAAATTTATGTCGCCCGCCAGCCTGACAAAAAACGCCATCAGCGCAAAACAGAATGATGATGATATAATGCAGATTATTCCTTTCGTCGTGCCTGTCATAAAAAAAACACTGTCAGTCTAGCGTTTTTACCGCGGACTGACAATGTTCCTGAGTTTCTGATAAATACAAATTCAAATACAAAGCCGGAATCCGGAAAATGAGCGGATTACGGCGCGGAACGCAGACGGTATGCGCCCTCCGAACGAATCAGAGAGGAATGTTTCCGTGCTTTTTGAGAGGACGGTCGGAGGAATTCTTATTCTCAAGGAATTCGAGGCTTGCCGCGACACGTCTTCTTGTGTCCTCCGGATTTATAACCTCGGAGATGTAGCCGCGTTCGGCGGCAATTCTCGGCGTCATAATCTCGCGTTTGTACTCCTCGGATTTGACTGCGACCTCCTGCGCCTTTGACGGATCGGCAAGATCCTTGGCATACAGGATTCCGACAGCGCCCTCCGCACCCATGACCGCGATTTCAGAAGCAGGCCATGCATATACAAAATCGGCACCGAGATGTTTTGAGCACATTGCGATATACGCTCCGCCGTAGGCTTTCCGGATTATCACGGAGACCTTCGGAACAGAAGCCTCGCTGTACGCATAGATAACCTTGGCTCCATGGCGGATGATTCCTTTCTGCTCCTCCTGCGGACCGGGAATAAAGCCCGGAACATCGACAAAAGTCAGGAGCGGAATGTTGAACGCATCGCAGTAACGGACAAAACGAGCGATTTTGTCACTTGAGTCGCAGTCGAGGACACCGCCAACACCTTTCGGATTGTTCGCGACAATACCGACGGAACGTCCCTCAATCTTTGCAAAGCCGGTGACACAGTTGACCGCAAATTCCGCGGAAGTCTCAAAGAAGGAATCGTCATCGGTGACACAGTCTATCACGTCACGGATGTCATAACCCTGACGCGGATTCTCAGGAAGAACCGAGGTTATCCTCTTTTCCTTTTTATGCTCATCATATTTGAATTTCGCCGCACGCACGATGTCGTCACCGTAATAATGCGGAATGTAGTCAAGAAGCTTTCTGACCTGCTCATAACATTCCGGCTCGCTCTCGCAGCGGAACTGAGCCACACCTGACTTCTGGGAATGGATTGCCGCTCCGCCAAGCTCCTCAGGGGTAATATCCATGAACATGACGGACTTTACGACCTTTGGCCCGGTGATAAAAAGCTGGCTTATCTTGTCAACCGCAAAAATAAAATCCGTTATACCAGGAGAATAGACAGCTCCGCCGGCGCACGGTCCCGCAATTATGGAAATCTGCGGAACAGAGCCGGACGCGCGTACATTCTGATAGAAAAGATCACCGTAACCGCAGAGCGCATCGACTCCCTCCTGAATTCTCGCTCCGCCGGAATCGTTTATGCCGATGACAGGACATCTTACCTCTATGGCCTTCTCAATCAGCTCCGCGATTTTCTGTCCGTGCATGAGTCCGAGAGAACCGCCCTGAACCGTAAAATCCTGGGCATAGACAGCGACCTTGCGGCCGTTTATTTTTCCGAATCCGGTGATGACGCCGTCATAAGGAATGTCCTTTTTCTCCATGCCGAAACTGGTGCAGTGGTGCCTTACGCCCGAATAAATCTCAACAAACGAATCCTTGTCACAGAGGGAATTTATGCGCTCAATCGCATGGAATTTTCCCTTGGAGTGCTGTTTTTCAATATTGTATTCCATAAATCAAAATCCTCAGTTATGATTTTTCTCCGGAATGATACAGAAACATTCCCGATATGTCAAGATGACATTTATTGACATAATGTCATTCATTTCCATCCGACGTTTTTATTCCATACGAATAAAACTCAAAAGGAAAAAGGATTTGCGGCCCTGGCGTCAAGGCGGCGCTGCTCCTCCTCAAGAATTCCGGAAGCGGGAATCCACGGATATTTTCCGCTCAGCAGCCGCAGCGCACGGACCGGGGCATATTCTCCTCCGGCAAGAACGGAAAAATAATCCTCAAGAAATCCGTCCGCGCCGTTTCCGCCCGGAATTTCCGACGTGCTTATGTCGGTTATAATCCAGCGGTCCCTGATGTAAGTCAGGGTGAATGTGTCCCTGAATTTCTCGACAAAAATTCCGTTGTCATCGCCTTCCGAATGTACAAGATAATACTCGGCGCTGTGAACAGATCTGTCTCCGTCTGAAAGGGAAATTCCCTGTTCGGAAGTGACAGGAGCGACAGGCTCGTTCTTTGCATGAATCACAAGCGGACCGGAAGGAGCCTTTCCGTCAATCAGAAGATTTGTGACGCCATAAACTCCGCTTTTTTTTGCAGCGGCTTCATCCAGCGCCGAAAGCAGATATGTTTCCGGTGCCAAAAAACCGGTCTCGCGGTTGTAGACTTCCCTTGATTTTCCGATCACATAAATCTGACCGATTGTATCGACGTATCCTCCGGCATTTTTTCCCTTGGTTATGTTGCCGAGCAACGAGACATCCTTGCCGTTCACTCCTTCAAAAAACGCCCTCACCGTCTGGACGGAATCAAGTCCGGCGGAACACAGCTCCTCTCCGCTTGATTTTATGACATTTGCGGTGATGAGACCGACAACCATCGCCACGACAAGACAGACGGTTATTGCGGTACTGTTGCGCCTGAACTTCCGTCTGGCGGAAACCGCGGAGGTCTTGCGCCTGAGATAAAGTTCGGCGCGTCGGGTGAATTCATCATCTGAAAGCACGGTTTTTCCGGCCACACCGCTTCTGGCGAGCTCCAGCTGTTCAAGAGGAAATGACGGCTCCGGAGAAAGCTCTCCGCTGCTCCTTCCGCGGCGTCTTTTTCCCGGAACGGAGACAGAATTCGCATTAAGAAGAAGCCCCCGGTTCACCGCAGCGGCAAGGTTTCCGTCTATTCCGTTCACGCTGTAATCAAGCGGAAGAAATTTTCCGTCAAGAATATCCGCATTGCGTTCAGTATCATCTGCGGCCGGATACGGAAAACGGCCGGTCAACATTCTGTAGACGACCACTGAGCGGAAAAAACAGAGGGCCGGAAGATCCGAAAGAGAACTGTTCTGCCAGCATCCGAGCGCATCAGCCCTGTCAACCACATCAAGTCCTCCAGACGCGAACCGGAAGATGTCGGCCGGAAGAAAAAGAATTCCACTCACACGGTCACCGTCAAAATCCACCAGGATTCCGCCCGCCCCTACCAGAGGAACCTGCCGACCTTCAACAGCGCATGAGGTCAGTGCGGAACAAACCGCAAAAGAAGCCTCGGACATTCTGTTTCTGTCCCTGACGGAAGAATTCTCCGCACCGGCCTCCGCAAAATATTCCTGAAGCGTCATTGCGGACGGTGACAGCATTTTTCCGTCTCCGCAATAGAACACATGGGAAGAACCGTTCTCCGTATCCATCGTTCTTATCGTGGAGAATGTCCAGGGATTAAAGGTGAACGAATATTCTTCACCTTTCTTCTCCGCGGACGCAAAAAGTCCCTGCCTTGTGACCACGGAGTCATAATCCGTCTTGCCGAATGACATCTCGTCCATCAGCGAATCCAATCTGATCTCTCCACCGGCGACAACCGCAATCGGCTTCATCAGGAACCTCCGGAATATCAGCGTCCGTCCGCTGAATAAAGATATTTGAAATAATCCATATTGGTGCTGTAGACGGCTCCGTAATCCTTCAGATTCTTCTTATATGATTCCATGCTTTTCCAGAAAGTGTAGAATTCCGGATCCTTGCTGTAGGCTTCCGCATAAATTTTCGCGGCCTCGGCATCGGCGGCTCCCTTTATCTCCTCTGATTTTCTGTAAGCCTCCGAAGCGATTGTCCTCTTCTCGTTCTCAAGTTTTCCAAGCCACTCGGCCTTTTTTCCCTCGCCGAGCGAGCGGTAAGCCTGGGCAACCTGATTCCTGTCCTTTATCATCCTGTTGTATACGGATTCGGTAAGCTCGTCTGAATATTTTATCTGGCGCGGAACTATGTCTATAAGTGAGATTCCGTATTCCGGAACAAGCCGGTTCGCCTCCTCGGTCATCTGACGGCAAAGCTCATTCCTGCCGTGGACAACCGCCTCGTTCACCGTGTTAACATTGACAAGATTCTCTATCTCCTTTGTCTCCTCGTCGGCCTCTTCTCCGGCGGAGGCGCGCCCCTCGTTGATTATGTTGGAGCTTCTGACAATCTCGCTCAGCCTGTTCTGCGTTATGACAGTCCTTGTGGACGAATCGATTATGTCGCTCAGCTTGTTGTATGCATTGTCAAGCGTCGTAAAGCTCTGGTAGAATTTTGCCGGATCCGAAATCCTCCACCGTGATGTCGTGTCCACGATTATGAACTGATTTTCTTTCGTCGGAATCCGCTGCTCGTCTCCGTCAAGGGAAAGCACAAGACGCGGATATGTCGTAACCTTGTCAAGAAACGGAATCTTGAAATAAAGTCCGGCCTCGGTGTGGGTGCTGACGATGCTTCCGAAACGCGTCACCACAACCTGATTCCCCTCGTTGACTATGTAGAGCGGTCCCATGCTTATGAATATGATTACCAGAACCGCAATAACGGCAAGCGCTGTGATGAATTTTTTCATTGCTTTTGTCATTCTGTCCTCCGTCAGTTCTTTGATCCTGAAAGTGCCTTGAGCGGCAGCACGTTCTGGAGCTTTCCGTCGATAAGCTCCGGCTTTTTCTCGCCGCCGAGAATCTCGTCCATCGTCTCAAGATATATGCGCTCACGTGTGACTTTCGGAGAACGCCTGTACTCCTCATAAACTGAATTGAATCTGGCGACATCTCCGCGCGCCATGTTCACACGTTCGGCCGCATAACCTTCGGCAATCTGAAGCTGACGGTCGGCCTCGCCCTGAGCCTTTGGAATTTCGGAGTTGTAAGCCTCCTTTCCTTCGTTTATGAACCTGTTCATGTCCTGAATCGCCTTGTTCACGTCCTCGAACGCATCCTGCACGCCGGCCGGAGGAACAATATTCTGAAGCCTTACGGCAATCACGCTGATTCCAAGCTTAAGCTGGTCAAAATTCTCGTTCATCATGTCAAGCGCAAGCGACTCTATCGCCGAACGCTCGGAGCCCATCACATCGAGAATGGCGCGGTCACCCACAAGCGTGTTTATCACCGAACGGGAAATGTCCCTGATTGTCTGTTCCTTCTCGTATACGCAGAAAAGCCATTGGCGCGGATCGACAATCCTGTACTGGATTATCCATTCCACATCCACGATGTTCAGATCTCCTGTAAGCATGGTGGATTCGGTCGTGACATTGTTGCGGTACTCATTCTCGCGGCCGGATTTGAGCGTCGTAAAACCGAACTGCTCGGTCTGGACAACTTTTACCGGAACATTGTAGCTTCTGTCTATTCCGAAAGGCAGCTTTGTCTGAAGTCCCGGACCGGAAGTCTTGAGATAGCGCCCCAGCCGCGTGACAACCGACTGTTCCGTCTCGTCCACGACATAAAAACTTGAGCCTGCCGCAGCAACGGCAAAAACCAGCACAAGAATCCAGATGTAGGTTGAAGGCTTAGAGAAAATGCTCTTCCTTGATTTTTCCTTTTTCTCACCCATTTTTTTCTCCAATAAAATTCAAATAAAATCACAAAAAGTATTCTGATGTCCGTCAGTCTCAGGCTCCAAGCGCCGCATCCGCCGTCCATCCGCCGCCGGAATTCCTGCTGACATCAAGCCATGCATAATGACCTTCGGCAAGCGCGCCCGGATTTACGATTACGGTCTCACCGATTCTGTCAATTCCGCGGCCCTCGTGTATATGACCGGTCACCACGGCAAGCGGCTGCGTCTCCCTTATGAATTCGGCGAATTTTCCGCTTCCCGCATGGAGCTCCGCATTGACGGCATCGCATTTAGTGTCTTTGGGGGGATTGTGGCTTATCAGAATCAGCGACCTGTACAGAGAAGCGTCTCCGCTTTCGGCAACGGAATTCCGGACTATGTCAAAATCGGAAAGAAGCTCCTCCTCCGTGCGCTCGAATTCCGTCTTTCCGGTAAAGAAACTTCCGCCGCCGCTTCCGGCAAATGCCAGTCCTTCATGGAATACAAGACTTTTCTCCACGCTGATGTCACGTTCCTCAAGCTCGCCGATAAAGTCGGGACTGTCGCAGTTTCCCAGCACAGCGAATATCGTCCCATGAGCACGGCACAGGCGTTCCAGCGCGGCAAGTCCACTGTCAGGCTTGAAACATTCGGCAAAATCACCGGCAAAAAGAACTCCGTCCGCCTCGGCAAACTGGCTCTCCAGATTCTCGACTGCGCCTTCCGCGGCGTGCAGATCCGAAATGACAAGAAATTTCATGGCTCCTCCCATAAATCTAAAGATGCTCCACAGCCCCGCGCAGGCGTTCCATCTGCCGCGGAGTTCCTATTGTTATACGGACAAAATCCTCTATTCCGGGAGTTCCGAAATGACGCACAAGGATTCCCTGCTCCTTTATTTTCCTGTAAATGTATTCTCCCGAAAATCCGTCCTTTCTGGTGAACAGGAAATTCGTCTTTGACGGAATCACGGAAAATCCCTTCCGCTCAAGGAATCCGCTGAATGAGCCGCGTTCCGAAACCACTTTTTTTGCACATTCCGCATAATATGCGGGATTTCCGCAGGCGGCGCGGCCGGCAACCTGGGCGACGGCATCAACAGGAAAATGGTTCACCGAATTCTTGACTGTAGTAACCGCCGACACGATTTCCGGCGACGAGACGATATAGCCCAGCCTCATTCCCGCAGAACACAGGCTCTTGCTGAAAGTCCTGACAATCACAAGATTCTTGAATTCGGAAAGAAGCGGAATGCAGCTCTCGCCTCCGAAATCCGCATAAGCCTCGTCAACGACAAAAATTCTGTCTGACGGAGCTTTCTCAATCATTTTTCTGACATCGCCGCGCGGGATGGCGAGTCCGGTGGGCGCGTTCGGATTTGCGAATATAATTCCTGCATGATTTGCGGCGGCGCGACGTACTATCTCTTCCGTATCAAGCGACCAGTCGGATTTGAGCGGAACGGAATCATAGGGAATATTGTAGAATCCCGCATAGACGGGATAAAAGCTGTATGTGAATTCCGGCATCACAAAACGGTCGCCGCTGCCGAAGAATGCGTAAAAGAGGAACGACAGAACCTCATCACTTCCGTTTCCGGCGTAAATCATGTCCGGCGTCACCTCAAACGGAATCCTGTCACATTCAGACGGAACGACATCATCTCCGTCCGTCACGGTGCGGCAGAGAATTCCGCCGGTACGGTTCAGCATATCCGCAATTGCGGCGCGGAGCGCGGAAGAGTCCGGATCCGGATAGACGGTGAGCCCCATCGGATTTCTTCTGACAAAATCCGTCACTGCGGAAATGACCTCCTCAGCCGGAGGATAAGGATTCTCGTTGGCATTAAGCTTTATGTAGTCCCGGTTCTTGGGCTGCTCGCCCGGTATATAGGGATGCAGATTTTTCATTCTTTCTGAAATCAGCATAAATTCACCTGTTGTATGCAAGAATTTTTACGGGCACTTCCGAAAAACTCCGGAAAACTGCCCTGACATTTTTCCATCATTCTATTCACAATCACCGGCAAGGTCAATGAACGGATTCCGGCGCAGAACGGCCGGAGAAGGAACTATCTGTAAAGGCGCGCCGTATACTCCGAGATTTTGGAGATCGCCTTTTTTGCGGCCTGGGAATTCTGCTGGAGCAGGTCGATAAAATCCTTCTCCGTGAATTCGATTATCTCGCAGCCGGTTACGGCAGTTGCTGTTCCGTCTGTAACCGTGTTCAAAATGCACTGAAGATCGCCGAAAAAACTTCCCTGATCGTAATAGACTGTTCCGCGGCCGGAAATCTCGCAGACAGTTCCGCTTTTTATATAGAAGACACATGAAGGTTTTTCGCCCGGACCGAAAATCACATCTCCGGGAACGCAGCTCAACGTGTTCTCCGCCGACTGGAGCATATACGGATTTATAAAAAGGACACGTCTGAATGCGTCCATAGGATTCACCGTATCGTAGTCCGGAAGCAGATACAGTTCGGCGCGGAGAAGTATGTCAAAAAACTGGATTACATAAATCATCTGCGCGAAAAAAAGGAAAAATATGAAGAAAATGTAGACTTTCAGCATCATGAGGACAAGCGCGCTTGCCGTTCCGTAGATTATGTTGTAGTTGGTCACGTTCATAAAAAGGTTCAGGAAAACGGAAGTTCCGAGAAAACACCCGGTGGAAAGCAGGGAACAGAAAATGCACATCATAAAGTCCGGTCTTGTTCCTGAGCCGAACCTGTAGAACGCGACGGTCGCCACGAAAATCAGAAAATACATGACAGATGAGACGACGAGCTTTGAGCCGTAACTGAACAGAAGCGGAAAATATTCCTGAAGCGAACGGAAAAACGGCAGCTGGAAGAATTTGTCCATAAAAAATGACGCCAGACAGATTACGACAAAAAGCACGACAATCAGGAATTCCGCGGCAAGCGTTAGCAGCTGGTTTATCACGGAACCGCGTCTGGACACGGAGCGGAAAATCCGCGACATCGCCTGCAGAATCGACATGAAAAGTTTCCGCGCCATCCAGACAACCCAGACGGAAAGAAAGGCGTCCACCACGGAAAAAGGATGGAATTCCATCATCTTCCGGACAAAAGGAGTCAGGTCGAACACGGATTTAAAGGAACTGCAGAAATTCATGAACCAGTCCATGACGGACGGATAGGAACGCAGAAGCCCGATCATCATCGATGCGATTATCAGAAGAATCGGAATGAACGAGAAAACGAATCCGAACGAACATGATGACGCGCTTTCCCACAGATTGTTCTGACAGAAATTCATGAATGACAGATAGGTCAGCTGTCCCAGCCTGAGAATAGAGATTTTTCCTTTCCGTCCGATTCTGACCAAGACAGCTTTCCCGTACCGCTAGAAATCCGCCAGTCTCGGTGCGCGCGGATAAGGAATCACGTCGCGGATATTCTCCATTCCGGTGACATAGCGGATAAGACGCTCAAATCCCAGTCCGAAGCCTGAATGAGGAACTGTTCCGAAGCGGCGCAGATCAAGATACCATCCGTAGTTTGACATATCCATATTGCGCTCGCGGCAGGCGGCCATCAGCTTGTCGTAGTTCTCCTCACGTTCGGAACCTCCGATTATCTCGCCGATTCCCGGAACAAGAACATCCACCGCCTTTACGGTCTTTCCATCGTCATTCTGCTTCATGTAGAACGATTTTATCTCCTTGGGATAGTTGTAGACCATCACAGGGCACTTGAATATCTTTTCCGTCAGATAACGCTCGTGCTCCGTAGCGATGTCGCAGCCCCAGTAGGGCTTGAATTCAAATTTCGCCTCGGCGGAATGTTTTTCCAGCTCGGCGACTGCATCCGTATATGAAATCCGTACAAACTGGGACGTGGCTACGTGCTCAAGCATTTTTATCAGCCCCGGTTGAATTCTCTTGTCAAAGAATTCAAGATCCTCACGGCATTTCGTAAGCGCCCAGTTCAGCAGATACTTTACGAATTCCTCCTGAATGTCCATATCGTCGTCAAGATTGTAGAAGGCCATCTCCGGCTCAATCATCCAGAATTCTGCAAGATGGCGCGGAGTGTTTGAATTCTCGGCGCGGAAAGTCGGTCCGAAGGTGTACACGCGGCTCAGCGCAGTCGCCATCGTCTCGGCCTCAAGCTGACCGGAAACCGTAAGTCCGGCTTTTTTTCCGAAAAAATCCTTTGAATAATCAATCAGTTTTGATGCGTCCTCAATTTTCATTCCGCCCTGACCGGCCTTTACTCCAAGCTCCGCAATTTTTTCCAGGGAAAGCGTCGTCACCTGGAACATCTCGCCGGCCCCCTCACAGTCCGAACAGGTTATCTCCGGCGCGTTTATATACTGAAAACCGCGCTCCTGAAAAAACGAATGGACGGCAAACGCCATCTGGTTTCTGACACGGTAAACCGCACCGAACGTGTTTGTCCTTGCGCGGAGATGGGCATTCTCACGCAGATATTCCATGGACATCCTGTTTTTCTGGAGCGGATATTCATCGGGAGGGCAGACACCCAGGCAGACAAGGTTCTCAAGGGTGACCTCTACGGCCTGGCCGCTCGCCGGAGAAGGAATCAGAATTCCCTCCGCGCGCACGGAAGCTCCCGTTGAAAGTTTTTTCAGATTCTCTTCTATATTATTGACGTCGGCGGCTCCGGAAGGATTTGTCCTGTCAAAAGTCAGCTGGATATTGGTGAAGCAGCTTCCGTCGTTCACCTGGACAAAGACAAGATTTTTGGAATCACGTACCGTCCGGACCCAACCGCAGACTGTAACCTTGCGGCCGTCGGGTTCGGAAGTGATGATGTTTTTGATAAGTTGAGGCACCATTTTTCAGCTCCAATAAAATAAATTCAAGGGGAATCGCCTGTCTGAGCAAGAATTCCGGAACGGCCGGAACACACATCCGCAGGAACAAGTCCGAAGTGGCTTCTAATATACTTTTTTGCATGACATTCTTCAATATCAAAAGACAAACCGGAAACCGCCCCATTCCACGGATAGAGTTACGTACAATAACCGGAGAGACACGCTATTGTATTTTGTCCGGCGATTCAGAATAATCATATCCATGAAATCCAACAGCACAACAGACATGACCACCGGAAATCCGGTAAGGCACATACTTTCGTTCGCGTTTCCGCTGCTTATAGGAAACGTGTTCCAGCAGTTCTACAATATGGTTGACTCGCTGATTGTAGGAAATTTTGTCGGTGCTGATGCGCTTGCGGCTGTAGGAACCTGCGGTTCGATGAATTTCCTGTTCTTCTCGCTGAGTTCAGGTCTTGCAATCGGTATCGGAGTGATTGTCTCGCAGTATTTCGGCGCAAAGGACTACACCAATGTAAGCGCGACGATAGCCAATTCTTTTTACGTGCTTGTTTCCGCCGCGCTTTTTGTGACGGTAATCGGGATCATCTTCTGTCCGTTTCTGCTGCGGCTTCTCTCAACTCCAGAAACGATAATCGGAAATTCAATCGTCTACATGAGGACAACGTGCGTCGGAATTGTCGGTATCGCGCTTTACAACGGCGTCGCGGCGATTCTGCGCGCGCTCGGAGACTCAAAGACTCCGCTTTATTTCCTGATTCTGGCAAGCATAATAAACGTGGTTCTGGATCTTGTCTTTGTGCTTTACTGCGGATGGAGCGTGTTCGGAGTGGCGCTGGCGACAATCATATCGCAGGCAGTGTGCGCCGCGGCAAGCCTGTTCTATGCGTTCAGAAAAGTTCCGTACTTTCACCTGACAAGACAGCAGTTCCGTCCGGACCGGCGGATAATAATAAAATCGTTCAAGCTGGGAATTCCTGTCGCGCTCCAGAATTCGATGATTGCGGTCTCGTGCATGGTGCTGCAGGGCGTGGTGAACACTTTCGGCGAGACGGTGATGGCGGCCTACACGATAATCATGAGGATTGAGCAGCTTGTCCAGCAGCCGTACAGTTCTCTCGGAATGGCGCTCACCACGTATTCGGGACAGAACATGGGTGCCGGACAGACCGACCGCGTAAGGCTGGGACTGAGACGCGCCACGGTGATTGTGCTCCTGTTCAGCATGGCGATAATTCCCGTCGCATATATTTTCGGAGGAAACATCGTCCGCGCGTTCGTAAAGGAAGCGGATGTGGTCGAAATCGGATTCCGCGCGCTCAAAATCACAAGCCTGTTCTACTTTGCGCTCGGAATGATTTATGTTCCGCGCGCGGTGCTCAACGGCTGCGGCGACACGGGATTCGCGATGATAAACGGACTTACGGAAGTCGTCTGCAGAATAGGCTACTCACAGATCCTTACAAGAATTCCGTCGCTCGGATTCTGGGGAATATGGCTGACCACCGGACTGACCTGGGGAACAACGGCAGCTGTATGTCTTATCAGATATGCCGGCGGAAAATGGAAACGCCTCAAGGTGACCTGAAATTTTATCCTAAAATTTACACGGAATGAACGGATTTTTTACTCCGCACCGTTAGTCTTTGCGCATGGATTTACAGAAAATTCTGAGCGGAAAGAAAATTTTTCCGGTTTTTCAGCCGGTCGTCTCGCTTGAGAGCGGAGACATCTTCGGCTACGAGGCCTTTTCAAGAATTGAGGGAAAGTCCGACGGCGACGAAAAGCCGGTGGCGGAACTTTTTTATCTTGCCGACAAAGCGGAAAAGAGCTGGAAACTTGAGAAAATCTGCCGAAGGGCCATAATCAGGGCGGCACGGATGACGGGACTCGGCGGAAAACTCTTCATCAACATAAATCCCGACATCATTCTTGACGAGGAATTCCGCGGCGGATTCACGATGAAACTCCTTGAAAAATACGGGGTCAATCCTGACAGCATAATTCTTGAGATAACCGAACACTGCGCGGAGGGAAACCCGCGGATTTTGGGAGAAGTGGCGGCCCATTACCGCGCGCAGAATTTCAGCATAGCGCTGGACAACGTAGGTTCGGCATATTCCGGACTTGAGCGGATCTGCACATTGAATCCGGACTTCATAAAAATCGACATGAACATAATCCGCGGAATCGAGACGGACGGAATAAGACAGTCCATGGTCAGAAACCTCGCCAAATTCTGCGACGAGTCGGGAACGGCGATTGTGGCGGTGGGAGTGGAGACCGCGCGCGAGCTTGACACGCTGCTGAATCTGGGCGTTCACCTGGCGCAGGGATTTTTTCTTGGCCGGCCCCAGCGGGTTCCCGGAAAAGTGACCGCGGCGGCCTACGCAAGGATTGCCGCCCACAGAAAGAATTCCGAGTCGCTTAAAAACCGTACCGAACAGAAAAACGCCAACGTAAAACAGGAAAATTCCTCGGAGAGAAAAAATACTCCAACGGAAAAGGTGCAGACAAAGCGCGGCGGCGCGCATAATAATTCCTCTCCGGAAAACCGTACGGATGGCGGCGGCGCGCACAGCATCGGAGAGCTTGCGGCTCAGGGAGTTACGGTTTTTCCGGATATGCCGCTTATCGAGCTGATGGGATTTTTCCATGCGAATCCGGTCTGCCCTCTTGTTACGGTTGTCGATACGGAACAGCACGTACTTGGAATAATGCCGCGTATGGTTCTTGCCGACATTCTGGGCGGTCAGTTCGGGTTCGGTCTGAACAGCCGTAAAATTCTGCGTGACATGATGCTGACGGAATTTCTTGCGGTGGACTGGAATGAGACTTCCGGTGCGGTCGCAACAAAAGCAATGGCGCGCGGAGAGAAAAATCTTTATGACCCGGTGATTGTGGAGCGCGACGGAAAATATTCCGGAATCGTAACAATCAAGGAGCTTCTGGACTGCATCGTCACCGTCGAGGTGAACGAACGGACGCGCGAAATCAGCCGGAAGAACAGGCTTCTTCAAAACCAGCAGCAGATTCAGGCGCGCGACATGAAAATGGCAGAGCTTGTGCAGAAAAGCTTCTACCCTTCGGTGGCTCCTTCCGGAGACGGCTGGGAATGTGCGTTCATTTTCCGCCCGATGGCATCGGTTTCAGGAGACTTATATGATTTTTACCGCGACGGAAACGGAAAATTCACGGGAGCCGGACTTTTCGACGTCTCAGGCCACGGTGTCGCCTCCGGTCTTGTCGGAATCCTGTCGAAATATCTTGCCGAAAAAATCTTCACCTCAGGGACGGAAAAACCTCTCGGAGATGTCATGGGAGAATTCAGCAGAACGCTTTCGGAAGCCAAGGGCGCGGTCGAAAACTATCTGACCGGAATTTTTCTGAGGATAAACGGAAATCATGTTGAATATGCGAACGGAGGCCACACCGACGTTCTTCTGCGCAGTCAGGACGGAAAGGTGTCCGTTCTCGGCGGAAACGACGGCTCTTTCCGCGGAATGTTTCTTGGAATGGCAGGACTTGACGACAAATACGGCACGGTCAACGTCAGCATGAAAAAAGGCGACACGCTTCTTCTTTACACCGACTGCCTTGTCGAAAGCCGCAACCTTGCCGGTGATGAGATGGGAGCGGAACGCCTTGCGAAAATCCTTTCGCAGGCTGAAAAAAACACCGCAAAAGGAATTCTTGAGCATGTCATAGACATTTTCGGATTATACACGGAAGCCGTACCTCTGCGCGACGATCTTACGGTAATCGCGCTTCGATACACAGGCGAATGACGCTCCTCCGCAGCTTCCGTCCCTACTCCGGAATCGAATATTCTGTAACGCCGACCGCATCCATCGCTTTTTTGATGAGCGTCGGGAAGTACCATTTTCCGGCGGTGCGGTTCAGGTAGCCGTGCTGCTCGCTTCCTGCAGCATTCGCATCAGCCGCGCCGTTGTCCCAAAGGACGACAGGCATTCCCTTTTTGTACGCCTCGGAGAAATAATACGTGAACCACTTCTCGCGCTCGGAAAGATTGCCTTTGTTGGACGCACTCGCCTCGCCGATTACAACGCCTATTCCCTTGTCAACAAAATTCGTCTTGTAATAGGTGAATTTCTGGTCAAGCTCTTTTCTGTCGTCATCGTCAAAAGTGGTGTCCGGATTATTATTGTCATACATCGCAAATTTATAAGGCGAATACGCATGAACCGAGAAAATAAGGCGGTCTTTTGCAGAATCCGCGTCTTTGGGCATCGTGTAGTTCGGAATAATCTGAAGGTCTGATGTCGCGGCGTAGCACGGAACCATAAGATAGCGCGTGTACTGGCAGCCGCCGCTGACGGCACGGATTGCGTCGATGCAGGTCTGCTCGTATTCAGTCACCACGTTCAGGATATTCTTATCAGTTGTCCACCATTCATTTCCGCCGAACTGACCGCCTATATCCCGAGGCTCGTTCAGAACCTCGAAAACAAGCTTCTCGTCATAACCCTTGAATTCACCGGCAATCTGCTCCCACACCGCGGAAAGGAATGCCTTTGATTTTGTCTTTACAGCCGAATCAGCTGACAGCGCATATCCTGTTTTCCCCGAATTCAGGTCGGAAATGCTGATGTTGTCGTGATGGACGTTCAGAATGACGAACATTCCCTTGTTGTACGCGTAGTCCACAACCTGTTTTACGCGCGCCATCCACACCGAATTCACCGTATATTTTCCGTCCGTGCTCACGTGGTTGTACCAGCTCACAGGAATTCTGACCGTCTTGAAGCCAGCCGCACGTACCGCATCTATCATCGCCTGAGTCGTAACCGGCATACTCCATGCAGTCTCCGTGCCGGTTCCCTGATTTGTTCCGTCGTTCGTGGCATCCAGCGAATTTCCAAGGTTCCAGCCGATTGTCATGTTCTTTGCCATGGTGACGGAATCCGAACCTGCGGTAACATCCGCATCCGGAACGTCCGTGCCGCCGCCAGTTTCCGTGTTTCCGCCTGATTCAGAACTGCCCCCTCCGGATTCCGACGAGGAGGAAATGACCTTCACTGAAATTTTTGTCAGCTTTATATCTGATTTTTTTGAGGAGTCAATCGCATGCTGAATAAGATATTTTGCGCTCACGGAAGAAAAGTCAGAGCCTGCGGTTACTTTTTGTGTATAGACCGTTCCGTCTGGAATTCCGTTATTCTGCCAGACGTATTCGTGCCAGGTGTTGTTGTCAAGCTTTGTCTGAAATCCGAGCTGGCTGTAGTTCGACGCTCCGCTAACGGTTACGAAGAATTCAACCGAATCCCCGCTTTTTCCGGAAATTTCCGCAGTGAATTCGTAAGTTGCATTTCCGGAAATTTCTGATAATGTCCTGTCCGCAACGGAGACTTCCGTCTTTGCCTGACTGTCCGAATCCTTATTATTGCCATCGTCCACCGAGGTTTTGTCATCGTTCTTGGAGCCGGTGTCGTCCTTTCCGTCATCCTGATTTCCGCTTCCGGATGTACTTTCATCCTTCGTGCCGGAACTGCCGCCGTCTTCAGTTTCAGTATTTTCTGTGCCGCCCGCTACGGAAATCTGTAGATTGCACGAGACCGGCATAAAAATCAGTCCGGCAGAGAAAAGCAGCGCCGCAAACCATGAGAAATATCTTTTCCTGTTCATCAAAACACCTCTTAGTGCGATTTTTACAAGAATCATATATTCCGCACGCAAAAAAGTAAATTGAAAAATTCGACCCGTTTAATTTGTTTTTCAGAACCGGCGGGACGGAATCCGCGCCGGATAATCTTATTGATAAAAAAGGGCTCTTATATTATAATGGGCGAATTATGACAAGATGTTTTACGATGTTAAAGCCGGGTGTGGTAAACCGCCGGCTTGTCGGCGAAGTTATCAGCCGTCTGGAAAAAAAGGGTCTTAAACTTGTTGGTCTCAAAATGATTAACATAACACGGGACATGGCTTCACAGCATTATGCGGAGCATGAGGGCAAGGATTTTTATGATTCACTGGTTGAATATGTCACATCCGGACCGGTGGTCGCCATGGTCTGGCAGGCGGATGACTGCATCACGCTCGTCAGGAAACTTGTAGGCTCGACAAAACCCTCCGAGGCACAGCCGGGAACAATCCGCGGCGATTACTGCAGCCACACATCACACAACATAATCCATGCGTCCGACAGCGATGCCAGCGCCGAAAGGGAAATCAGTATTTTCTTCCGTCCCGAAGAGCTGATTGACTGGGACGACTGCTGCACTAACTGGTACTGAACGGAGAGCGGGACGGAAACTGTCTGTCAGAATAAGCAAGCGGATAGGAAATAGCTTATATTATGGAAAACAAAACTGTCGGTATTATCGGATGCGGCGCATGGGGAACAGGACTTGCACAGGCGCTTGCCCGTGGAAACAACAAGGTTCAGCTTTGGGCATTGGAACCGGAAGTTGCGGAATCTGTGAACAGCAGCCATGAGAACAAGCTGTTTCTGCCCAGTTTCAGCCTCTCGGAAAACATCACCGTATCAAACGACATCCTTGAGGTTGCGGCTGAAAAGGAATTCCTTATAATCGCATCTCCGTCCCTCTACCTTTCCAGCACAATAAAAAAAATCGCGGATGTGCCCAACATTGCGGACGGCTCCACAATAA
This sequence comes from Bacteroidaceae bacterium, assembly GCA_963594605.1. Classification (GTDB taxonomy): domain Bacteria; phylum Spirochaetota; class Spirochaetia; order Treponematales; family Treponemataceae; genus Treponema_D. The sequence continues at coordinate 67,165 of CAVBEH010000010.1, read as the reverse complement.
TCGGAGCGCTTACAAAAGGCTTTGTTCCGTCGCCTGAAGGTCCTAAATTCGTTCTTGAGACCATAGAGAATTCGCTTCCTCCGGTATACAAAGGTGCGACCGTGTACATTTCGGGTCCGAGCCATGCAGAGGAAGTCGCGATGGGCAAGCTTACAGGACTTATCGCAGCCTCGGAGAATGCCAAGAATTCGATAAGATTCAGGGAGCTTCTCCGCGTGCCGGGACTTATGGTCTACTCCAGTCTCGATATTATAGGTGTTCAGGTATGCGCCGCGGCAAAAAACGTGATTGCTGTCGTATACGGAGCGCTTGATGCTATTACCGAAACATCGAAAATTTTCGGAGACAACACGGAATCGCTTCTGATGGCGGCGGGACTGAACGAGATCCAGACGCTCGGATTCGCTATGGGTGCGACACATGCGGAGACATTCACCTCCATCGCCGGCGTCGGTGACCTTGACGTCACGTGCAAGAGCCGTTACGGACGCAACCGCAGGTTCGGTCAGGACATGATAAAGACCGATATGCTCTCCAAATTCTCCTCAATAGATGACCTGATCAGCAATGTCGGAAAAATCGGCTACCTTCCGGAAGGCGCAATCGCCTGCAAGTACATTCACGAGATAGCGCAGAAAAAAAACATAAAACTGGTCATCTGCGACGGACTTTACAGAATTCTCAACAAGGAAATAACACCGTCAGGATTTCTGGACGAGCTTCTCGGTTCCGGATACTGACTTTTTAAGGATACACCATCATGCTTGAAAAAATCACTGGAACCTTCAGCAACATAATCCGCACGATGAGCGGAAAATCAACAATCACCGAAAAAAACATCGAGGATACGGTCGAGCAGATAAAAATGGCACTGCTTGAGGCCGATGTAAACCTGCGCGTCGTCAGGCGGTTCGTCAACTCCACGGTGGAGGAGGCGAAAGGCGAGAAGGTTCTTAAATCGGTGAATCCGGGACAGCAGTTCGTAAAAATCATATACGACAGGCTTGTATCCATGCTCGGAGACACAAAACAGGATCTCCATCTGAAGGGACCGGACACCCAGTCCGTAATCCTGATGCTTGGTCTCCAGGGTGCGGGAAAAACCACCGCCGCGCACAAACTTGCGGCAAGACTTGCCGGTGAAGGAAGAAAGCCTCTTCTGGTCGCCTGCGACCTTGTCCGCCCGGCCGCCGTGGAGCAGCTGTGCCAGCTGGGAGCGAAGATAAACGTTCCTGTATACAAGGAGGACGGTAAGGATGCCGTCAGAACCGCGAAAAATTCACTGGACTATGCGCGTAAAAACCAGTTCGACACGATAATAATTGATACCGCCGGCCGTCTCCAGATTGACGGTGAGATGATGGATGAGCTGGTCAGAATAAAAAAGGCGGTCTCACCGGTGGAGGTTCTTCTTGTCGCGGATGCCATGACGGGACAGAATGCCGTGGAAATCGCGAAAACATTCGACGAGCAGCTGGGTCTGACAGGCGTAATACTGACGAAATTCGACTCCGACGCACGCGGCGGCGCGGCGCTTTCGCTCAAATCCATAACAAACAAGCCGATTCTGTTCATCGGAACAGGAGAAAAGACCGGCGACATTGAACCGTTCCATCCGGAGCGGATCGCAAGCAGAATCCTCGGAATGGGCGATATAGTCTCCCTCGTGGAGAAAGCCCAGGAGACGGTGGATCAGGAGCAGGCCGAGAAGCTCCAGAAAAAAATGAGCCGGAACGAATTCACGCTACAGGATATGCTGGAGCAGTTTCAGCAGGTCAGCAAGATGGGTTCAATGCAGTCGCTTATGGAGATGATGCCGGGAATGGCGGCACAGCTCGGAGACAGGCAGATCGACACGGGCGGAATCAAAAAACAGCAGGCGATAATCCAGTCCATGACTATGAAGGAACGCCAGAACCACCTGATAATAGGTCCCTCAAGACGGAAACGGATTGCCAAAGGCTCAGGAACATCCGTCGCCGACGTGAACAAGCTTATAAAGCAGTTCGAGAAGACAAAACTTGCGATGAAGAAGATAAGCAGAAACCGCGGACTTCAGGGCAAACTTATGAGCCAGCTCGGAATGGATCCGTCTGCCATGGGCGGAATGGATATGGGCAATATGTTCAGAAGATAGGATGTAACCCAAGGCATTTTCCGAATAACAAAAAAAAGGCTTCCTTAAAAAAAGGAAGCCTTTTTTTCAGACTGAATGCGGCTTAGCAGTTCTCGCTGAAGTATTTGATTGTGCGTACCATCTGTGATGTGTAGCTGTTCTCGTTGTCATACCATGAGACAACCTGAACCTGATATGTGTCATCATCAATTTTTGAGACCATTGTCTGTGTCGCATCGAACAAAGAGCCGAATCTCATTCCGATTACGTCAGAAGAAACAATCTCATCCTCGTTGTATCCGAAAGATTCTGTCGCGGCGGCTTTCATAGCGGCATTGATGTCTTCTTTTGTGACTCCGGCTTTCTTTACAACAGCTGTAAGGATTGTTGTAGATCCTGTCGGAACCGGAACACGCTGAGCTGAACCGATCAGTTTTCCGTTCAATTCAGGAATTACAAGACCGATGGCTTTTGCGGCACCGGTTGAGTTCGGAACAATGTTCGCTGCTCCGGCGCGTGAACGGCGGAGGTCACCCTTGCGCTGAGGACCGTCAAGAATCATCTGGTCGCCGGTGTAGGCATGGATTGTAGACATGATTCCGCTCTGGATCGGAGCATAGTCATTAAGAGCCTTAGCCATAGGAGCAAGACAGTTTGTCGTGCATGAAGCGGCGGAAATGATATTGTCGTTCTTTGTGAGCGTCTTGTGGTTTACATTGTAAACGATTGTCGGAAGATCATTTCCGGCAGGAGCAGAGATGACAACCTTGCGCGCACCGGCATTGATATGGGCCTGAGCCTTTTCCTTTGAAGTATAGAAGCCTGTACACTCAAGGACGACATCTACTCCGAGTTTGCCCCACGGACAGGTATTGGCATCTTTCTCGGCGTAGATTTTGATTTCCTTTCCGTCTACGATAATTGAATCCTCAGTGGCGGAAACGGTGTGCTTTCCTTCACCGATTTTTCCGGCAAAACCGCCCTGTGCTGTATCATATTTCAGAAGATGGGCAAGCATCTTCGGGCTTGTAAGATCGTTGATTGCGACAACTTCATAACCGTCAGCATCAAACATCTGTCTGAAAGCAAGACGACCGATACGGCCGAAACCGTTGATAGCAACTTTAACCATTTAAGTTAGCTCCTTATTCGAATTTTGAATTCATTTTATTTCTATTAAAGAAAATAGTCAATATTTGGTGACAAGGCAATAAAACGGAGAACCGGCTGAGCTCATTCTTTACGCTCAGATAAGTCCGGCCTTGAGCCTCTCGATATATCCGGAATCCTCAAGATATTTCCGCCGTGTTATGATCAGATTTATAAGCTCCTGATACATATTGAAATCGACCTCAAGGGCAATAGGAAGAATAAAATATTCAGTCTCATCGCAGTAACGTTCGATGAATTTCGGATCGGTGACAAATCCGAGGCTTATCATGTTGCTTATTCTGTCCGCACATTTCAGTACCTTCGCCTTCTGACTGCCGTATGCAATTATGTTGCGCAGATATTCCTTCTTGTCCTGACCGTCCTTTTTGGTCACCTCAAGAACAAGTCTGTACACATCAGGTCCGTCATCATCGGCGTTCACAATCAGGCTGTGGTCAAATCCCGGAATATCCTCAATTGTATCATGAATGCAGGAAGCCTTCAGCAGGACGGCGTCTATATACCCGTAGTCAATCAGAATAGCCATAGTATCAAGCTGATGACGGAACATATTGCCGCCCGCATGACGCGCCTTTCCTATAAGCCCGGTGGCAAGCTGCATATACGGAGCCAGAAAAATACTCTTGAGCTGGAGCATGTGCTGCGTATCCATCTTATCCGGCTTGTTCGTGTTCATCTCATAACGCTGCCTTGCCATCACAGAACCTCCTGACCGCTCTACTACAGACAATCCATATAAGACCGCAGTTTTCCGACACGGCGGCGGCTTTCCTCAAGCTTCTGCCGTTCAGCAGCCACAACCTCGGCCGGAGCGTGTTCAGCAAAGGAGCCCGAAAGTTTCGCCTCGCTTCTTTTAATCATGGCAGTCTCGGAATCAATTGATTTTGTAAAGCGGGCAAGGAGCTGATCCCGGTTTATGCTCTCATCCACCAGAATGAACGCCTCAAATCCTGTTCCGACTGTTCCGATTGAGCTTGCCGGCTTTTTGTCCGTAAAACCGACCGAGGAAACTCCGGCAAGAAGCTGAATCATCTCGACCTTCTCGCGGCATACTTCCGCCGCGCTGCCCTTCTCCACCAGAACCGCAATTCTGATTTTTGCGGCGGGATCGATTCCACATTCCGTTCTGAGGGCGCGCACCTTGCCGATAAGATCCTTGAGAACCGCAAACCGTTCTTCCGTTTTTCCGTCCTCGCGCGCCTCCGTAAATTCAGGATAAGGCGCGTTTATCAGCATTCCTTCATATTCACAGGCAGACGCAATCTTCAGAACGCCTGCGGACTTTGCGGATTTTCTGGCACCCGCAATCTGAGCAAGCGGAAGCTTTCCGTAAATCTCCTCCGTCACGAACGGAAGGAAAGGATGCAGCAGCCGCAGATTCTCCTCAAGAATATTAAGCAGGACGGAAGCCTGTCTGTCCTTTTCCGCATCGTCTCCGTCACGGAAATTTATTTTTGTGGCTTCCACGTACCAGTCGCAGAATTCGTTCCAGAAATATTCCATCAGAGCGGAGGCGGCATCGTTGTAGCGGTAACTTTCAAGAGCCTCGCGCGCCGTTTTTGCGGCATGGTTCAGCCGTCCGTAAATCCATCTGTCAAGCTCGGTCAGATCAGAGTCGCCTACCGGAACAAGGTTTCTTCCCTCAAGATTTCCAAGCAGATAGCGCGAGGCGTTCCACACCTTGTTGCAGAAACGGCTTCCCAGCTTGAACGAATCCTTGTCAATCAGAATGTCCTGTCCCTGGGCGCACATGAATCCGAGCGTGAATTTGAGCGCGTCGGCTCCGTACATATCGATAATCTCAAGCGGATCCATTCCGTTGCCGAGCGACTTGGACATCTTGCGGCCCTGCTTGTCGCGGACAAGCCCGTGGATGTAGATGTCACGGAACGGAGCCTTTCCGGTGAATTCAAGTCCGGCCATAATCATCCTTGCAACCCAGAAGAAAATTATGTCATAGGCCGTAACAAGTGCGGTAGTCGGATAGAATTTCTCAAGATCAGCGGTGTTCTCAGGCCAGCCGAGCGTACTGAAAGGCCAGAGCCAGGAACTGAACCAGGTGTCAAGAACATCCGGATCCTGCTCAAGTTTTTCCCTGGACGCGCCGCATTTCGGACATTTTTCCGGATCAGTGCGGCTTACAACCTCGTTTCCGCATTCCGAGCATGTCCAGGCGGGAATTCTGTGTCCCCACCAGAGCTGACGGCTTATGCACCAGTCGCGGATTCCGGTGAGCCAGTGCTCATAGGTGTTCTCCCACTTTCTCGGATAGAAGACAATCTCTCCGTCCTTCCAGGCCTTGAGAGCCTTGTCCGCAAGCGGCTTCATCTTGACAAACCACTGCCAGCTCAGATACGGCTCGACGACCGTTCCGCAGCGGTAGCAGTGCCCGACAGAATGGGTGATTTTCTCCTCGTCTTTGAAAAGTCCGAGCTCCTTCAAATCTTCTATAATAACGGCGCGCGCCTTGGCGCAGGTTAGACCGCGGTACTTTTCCGGACAGTTCTCGTTCAGAGTTCCGTCCGGATTAAGGATATTTATCACCTCAAGGCCGTTCCTCTGCCCCACCTGCCAGTCGTTCGGATCGTGGGCCGGAGTGATTTTCACCATTCCTGTCCCGAATTCGCGGTCAACGTAGCTGTCGGCGATGACAGGAATCACGCGGTCTGTAAGCGGAAGCTTCAGCTTTTTTCCGACTATTGACTTGTAACGCCCGTCCTCCGGATTCACGGCGACCGCCGTATCTCCGAGCAGGGTTTCAGGACGCGTCGTGGCAATCTCGATTCTCGTTGAGCCGTCAGGAGCCGGTCCGTCCGCATATTCATAGTAGATGTGATACATCGCGCCCTGAGTGTCGATGTGGTCAACCTCATCATCGGCAAGCGCTGTTCCGCAGCGCGGACACCAGTTCACAAGATAGTGACCTTTGTAGATAAGCCCGCGCTCATACAGCGTAACAAATACATCGCGGACGGCCTTTGAAAGTCCCTCGTCCATGGTGAACCGCTCGCGGTCCCAGTCCGTTGAATTTCCGAGTTTCCGCTGCTGCTTTACGATTGTATTATGGTGGTCTTCCTTTACCTGCCAGGTGCGCTCAAGAAATTTCTCGCGCCCGAGATCATTGCGCGTCTTGCCTTCTTTTTTCAGCTGACGTTCCACGACGTTCTGCGTCGCGATTCCGGCATGATCCGTTCCCGTCACCCAGAGAGTGTTGTCTCCCTTCATTCTGTGATAGCGGACCACAATGTCCTGAAGGGTATTGTTCAGACCGTGTCCCATGTGCAGAACGCCGGTCACATTCGGAGGAGGAATGACGACGGAATAAGTATCGGTTTTCTTATTGCACTGCGCGCACTGACAGTGAACCGGATTCTTCTCGTCAGAAACCGGCTTGAAATATCCCTTGCTTTCCCATTCTGAATAAATGCGGTCCTCAAAAGACTTCGGATCGTAAGCTTTCTCAAGTTCAATAGCCTTCATCGTTCATTCCGTCCTTGGTTCTAAAAATACGATGACAGAGATTATAATGAATTGCTCCGGCCTTATCAATTATTCAGGAAACGAACGGATTCTCAGCTGTTTGTAAGCGACTCCGATATGTTGAAACAGTTGTCACCGATTTTTTCGATCAGGCGGACAAGATCTATGTAAAGAAGTTCCGCCTTGACATCAGCCCCGGACTCCAGACGCTTGCGTGCGATTTTTTTCAGCTCCTTGCGGTAACTGTCAATCTGATTCTCAAGCTCGGTCGCCATCGCAAGTTTCGCCTCGTCAAGCTGCTTGTTCACATTTATTCTTATGAACTGGAGGAACTGCCTTGCAAGCTCGACATAAGGAATCATCAGCTCCATATCCTCCTGCGGAAATTTCATCTTTTTCGTGATACTCTTCTCTATCAGCATGGCAGCACTGAAACAGCTGTCTGACATATTCTCAAGCTCATCGACAATCTGGATCATGTTGTTTATATGGATGGACTGCTTCTCGTTTACAGGAAGGTTTCCGCATTTGAGCAGATAGCGCGTGACCTGCTCGTGCATCTGGTCGATGTAGTCCTCCTCCTGCTCGATGGGTTTTATATGCTCATCAACAAATTCCCTGTCACGCCGGCTGAATCCGATCTGAATCCTGTCGAACATCCTGGTGACGATGTCCGTTATGTCCGAAATAGCCTTTTCCGCCTGAATCATGTAGACAGCGACGTTTCCGGTCTTCTGGAATTCGGGGAATTCAAGGTGATACGGCTCGTTCTCGATTCCGCCCTTCTGGATGATGATTCTCTCCGAAAGGCGGACGATTTTTTCGGAGAACGGAAGGAACACAACGGTGGCAAGAGTGTTGAAAACCGTATGCAGCATGGAGATTCTGGTAGCGATGTTCGATGCGGGATCACCGGGCGTGATGAACGACACGAACGCAAGGAACGGACGGAACACGATCAGAGTCACCAGAGTTCCTACGGTATTGAAAAGAACATGAATCAGGGCGACACGGCGTGCATTCGTGGAACTTCCGAGCGAGGCGAGCACGACATCTATCGTAGAACCGATGTTGCTTCCGAGAGTCATTGCGGCCGCGAATTCCCATGTGACAAGTCCGTTGTATGCCATTGTAATAACAATGGCGGTGAATGCGCTAGATGAATGAAGCAGCGCCGTAATGAAAATTCCGGCGGCAAAAGCGATCAGGACAGAAAGGACACCGAAATTCTGAAGACGGTTCAGCCATTTCAGCTGTTCAGGCTCAAACGATATTGCAGCCGAGAGCATACTCAGCCCGAGAAAAAGCAGCCCGAACCCCATAACCGCCTCACCGATGTTCCTGTAGCTTCCGTTCTTCATCAGCGAGAGGAAAAATCCAAGCCCGAAGGCAGGAACGGCGAAATTTGAAATGTTGAAATTGAATCCGAAAATCGAGACAATCCAGGCGGTGACCGTAGTTCCTATATTCGCACCGAAAATCACACCGATCGACTGGCTCAGCGTCATCAGGCCGGCATTCACGAATGTCACGACCATGACGGTTGTCGCTCCGGAAGACTGGATTATCATCGTGATGAAAAGTCCGGTCAGCAGCGCCATGAATTTGTTCTTTGTCATGAACCCAAGCGCACGCTGGAGCTTCTCGCCCGCGCTTTTCTGGACACCGCTGCTCATAAGCTGCATTCCATAAAGCAGGAAGCCCAGGCTTCCGACAAGCTGAAGAATCAGTACGAATATATTCATGCCGACATGATACAGTAAAACAAGTCTTCTTTTCAAGAAAAAACAAATACGCTACAATGGCGGCGGAACAAGCTATGAGACTCAGAAAAATTTTCAGCATACGGCTGCTTGCATTTCTTATGATTCCGCTTCTCGGCGGATGTGCGGACGACAAACCGCAGACTTCCGGAACATATTTACAGCAGATAGAACTTGAGGATGCGGAAATTCCTGATGATGCGGGGACTCAGTTCTGGCACGTCACGAACAGAAGGCTTTTCGTCCTGCTCGGATACGACTTCAACACCGGAGCCGCCGCAGAAGAGACCGTCAGAATTCTCACGGAAAGATACGGAGCCGCAGAAGACGGAGGTCTTGTTGAAGCAGTGAAATATCCCGATGATTTCAGGCACGTGGGAAAAAGCTTCGTCTCAAGCCTTACGGCGATGCTTTCCGACAGCTCAAAAGACTATGCAGGTGTACTGATTCTCGGTGCGCCGGAAAACACCCATACCGCGCTTGCCCGCCTGCAGGACGAATGGAATCAGGAGATTCCTTTTCCGGTGGCCGCGCTTTTTCCCCAGGATGACATACTCGGTCTTGAGTCGGCATGTGATTTTGTCCTGGACAAGGGAATCGCGGATTCCGCGGAGGCGAACCTGAACGAGGAGACTCAGAATGACATTTCCGGTGCCGCCGAGATAATAACGGCAGCCGCAGACTATATGCTTGAGGCAGGAGACCTGCTTTCCGCGGATCTGTCGCTCAGGACTCATATACGGCAGATGCTCGGCGCACGGAAATTCCACAGCTACACCGATCCGGAATCCGGACTGCAGTCCGTCAACCACTTTGTGATAGACTGAAACATAATGATCTCTCTGATACAGAACAGAAACGGCATCATCGGCGACAACTCATACATAAAATCACTGAATTCGCTTGAAAGCGCAAGAATTCTGGTGGTCTCAGATTCGCACGGAGACTGCACCGTTTTCAGAAACATAATAATGCGGTTCGGAAAAACGACGGATGCGCTTGTGTTCTGCGGTGACGGAGCCTCCGAAATAGCAGGAACCGTTGACGAGGCGGCGGATTCGGCAGAATTTGCGGAATATGTGCCTGGGGCGGTGATTTTCGTGCGCGGAAACGGAGATCCCGGATTCATCTGTACACGGAAAAAAATCCGCCTGCAGGAAGACACGGCGGCAGGCTATCCGGAGAGACGGCTGAACATACCGACGGTGCAGACGGTGGAAATATGCGGACGCAGAATTCTTGTGGCACACGGCCATACGATGGGCATAAAATACGGAACCGATCTGCTCCTTGCGGAAGCCACAACCGAAAACTGCGGAATCGCAATCTTCGGACATTCACATATTCCGGAAAGCCGGACCGAAAGCGGAGTCACTCTGATGAATCCGGGAAGCTGCTCGCTTCCAAGAGGAGGATTTCCGCCGTCATTCGCAATAATGACAATCGGAAGAGGAGTTCTGGATACGTCATTCATAAGAATCACAAGAAAATCCGGCGGAACGGAATTCGGCCTGTTCACACCTCCGCTCTGATGCAATTTTCATAAAAGGGAATTCCGTCCGGCTCAAATCAAGACATTTTCTTCCATAATAAAGCCCCAGTCATCATGACCGGGATAAACCCGTGAGTCTGGACGCACAGTCTCCGCAAGAAGTCCGAGACTTCTGACCATTGCGGGACGGTCTCCGCCGTACATATCTGTTCTTCCGTAAGTTCCGGCAAAAAGAGTATCACCGGAGATAAGCCAGCCTTTGCTTTCATTATAGAAACAGACCGATCCGGGACTATGCCCCGGAGTATGGATAATCCGCCATTCGGAAAGCATGCCGGCGACATCTGAATCTGCGGAACGGACAACCGCACCGAGGTTTTCTCCGCCACGGAACACAACGTCGGGAACCGGCTGCTCAGAAACAGTCCGTGAAATATGACCAAGCCCGAAAAGCCCGATCAGATGGCGGTTCATCGGTCCCACACAGCCAAGTTCGCCACATTCCGCCTCGTGCACGGCCAGAACGGCATCAGGAAATTTGGCCTTTACCGCTGAGATTCCGGTTATATGATCAAAATGCGTGTGTGTAAGAAGAACCGCAACGCACTCAAGACCGCGGGATTCAAGAAAGCCGGTCACCGCCCGCCCGTCTCCAGACAGGACACAGGCGGCTGGATCCACCACAAAAACGCTTTCCGGTCCGGACGGGACAATCCAGGTGTTAACACCAAGAATTCCGGAACAGACCGGCCACGGTGAATTCAATTCCGGCATCAGGCTCACTCACCAGCCGGAGCAAAAGACGAGAACGGCTCTTTTTCGGCAGCGGCCTTCTCAGCGGCGGCATAAGCCGCGGCATCCTCGGCCGCCATGTCTCCGCTCCGGGCAGAAATCTGGGCGCTGTCGCTTTCCGGAGCGGCCTCGTCAGATGGATTCATATCCCTGAGACGGGAATAGCTCACGGCAAGCTTGCGTCCCCTGTAATCATATCCGTTGAGTTTTTCGATGGCCTGTTTTGTATCCTCGGTATAAAGCTGGATGAAAGAATAGTTCGCAAGAACCTTTATATCACCGATTCTCTCGCGGTCGATTCCGGCGACTCCGACAAGAAGTCCGACAAGATCACGCGGATAAACACGGCGGTTACGTCCGATGCTGATGAAAATCGATGTCGCCTGTGACGGATCTATCTGAACTCTCGGATGAGGAATTCTTTCCTCGGTGTTTCCGTCGTCCGCCTGATCAAACTGGCGCTCCGTTCTCGGACGGAATTCACGTCTGAACGGTTCTGTCATTTCTCCCCTTCTTCCCTGCATCGGACGGGCGGTTCTTCTCATGTTCCTGAAGAAGGATCTGTCATGTTTCAGCGCTTCCTTGAGCAGCGAAGCGGCGACATACTTTCTGAGTGAAAGCGGAACATTTTTCTTGTATATCTTTATAAGTTTAGAAAGGGTATCAATATTCTCCTCCGTCTTGACCCTGTTGACCGCATCCTGAAGAAAGGCGACAACCTGTTCCTCGTTAATCTCAAATTCTCTGTTGTAGCTCATCTGGCACTCCTATAAAATTCAGCCGCCAATCACAGCGGCATAGCCGGAATCCGTTTTTTTAAAACCGTTTCTCAGCAGCAAAGGCTGAATGAATTCCGGTACAATTGTTTCCGGCAGCAAAACAAGTTTTTTCCCGCGTTTTCTCAAATCCGCGAGACACTCCGAAAGAAGCTCCGTACCTATACCAAGACCACGGAACTGCCCGGGCACAAAAAATGCAGTCAGCACAACGGCCGACTCCCAGGACTTTGAAACTGACGCCGAGGTGACACATCCCGCAAATTCATCAGCCGGACTTCTGCACACAACTCCAGAACAAAGGGCAGACTCATAAAATTCAAACTGATTCCGCCAGAGTTCATAAAATGCGAAGCCGACATAATCCGGAATGTCATCTCCGTAACTTTCCACGGATGCGCCCACAGAAAGAAGGATCTCATTTCTGTCATTATCAGGAACATAAGCCCTGAATGAAAAATCATCACGCACAAGAGAACTGTCCGATTCGGTTATCAGATCCAGCTTCTCCAGTCCCCAGATTTCGCACAGTCCGTTATACCATCCGCTGATATAATTCTGCATCGTCCTGAATTTGAACGAATGCCATTTCCTGTCAACTTCAGGATAATCCTTCAGCACATTTCTGAAATTTCTGAACACCCCCCTTCCTGAATGGAGCGCCTCCAGCAGACGTTCGCGCGCAAGCGGCGAGTAAAGGTTTTTGGCAAATTCATCGCGCATCGCAAAGCCGTCTGCGGAAGTCCATTCCGGCAGTTTGTAGTATCTGACTCCGTCATCCGAAACGGAGCCGTCCTGCTCCACCAGCACATTCTCCTTGGCATCCACAAGAAAAGTCTGCTCCTGATTTTCCAGAGCGTTCTGAATTTTGTCGGCAAGAGTGTCGGTAAGAGTAAAAGTCATCTACAGTTCAGCAAGTCCATCTCTGCTGCTTACTATGGAGCTTATAAGTCCGTACTCCACAGCGGCATCGGAATCAAGCCAATAATCACGGTCCGTGTCCTTCGCAACCTGCTCGAACGCAGTTCCCGTCTCATCTGAAATCAGTCTGTTCAACTTCGCACGGGTTTTCTCCAGCTCCTTCGCATGAATCTCAATATCCGTCGCGACGCCCTTCATTCCGCTCATGGGCTGATGAATCAGATAGCGGCTGTTCGGAAGACCGACTCTCCGCGATTTCGGAACAGCAAGCAGCACAAGAGTCGCGGCGCTGGCGATAAGCCCCATTCCTATAAGGACAACAGGAGCCTTGACAAAACGTATCATGTCAAAAATCGCAAAGCCAGCATCCACATCGCCGCCGGGAGAATCGATGTACATATAAATTGTCTTTGAGCTGTCATCCGCCTCAAGAACCAGAAGCTGCCTGACAATCTTATCAGCAAGATCCTTGTTTATCTCGCCGGAAAGAATAATCTGCCTTGTCTTGAGGAATTTTTCGGTAAGCGGATCCGGCATTTCCGGCATCTTTTTCTTGTCGTCCTCGTCCTCATCATCAAAAAGGGGCGACTGATAGATTGATTTCATGATTGCTCCAAATAAGAATTCAATCTCCGCAGAAATTCAAATCGACGATTCTTACGGAAGCGGAGATTATTTCTATATAATACTGAAAGAACAACTGTTATTCAACAATGGCGGATTTTTTTCGGAAATTCCGGGCCGCACAGGAAAAGTGACTGAAGAATAAAAACGGCAAAAAAAAATCTGACCTTATCAAAAATATTTAAGCTGAATATTTTCACAATATCAATTTATTTTTAGATTAGCTCCTGTCAGAAGAATGCAGTCAGCACATATCTCCATTTTTCCGCTGACATGCGTCGCAATTTTCCTTATAGGAGGAACATATTATGGAAGAAAACAGAAGCGTTCTTAACAGGCAGCTTGCGCAGATGCTCAAAGGCGGCGTGATTATGGACGTAACCACACCGGAACAGGCAAAAATCGCGGAGGCGGCGGGTGCATGTGCGGTGATGGCTCTTGAACGGATTCCGGCGGACATAAGGGCTGCCGGCGGCGTATCAAGAATGAGCGACCCAAAAATGATAAAAGGAATTCAGGCCGCAGTCTCGATTCCCGTGATGGCGAAATGCCGGATCGGACATTTTGTCGAGGCTCAGGTTCTGCAGGCTATTGAAATCGACTACATCGATGAGAGCGAGGTCCTTTCTCCGGCGGATGACGTGCATCACATCAACAAGAATGAATTCCGGGTTCCGTTCGTCTGCGGAGCAAAAGATTTGGGAGAAGCACTGAGACGCATAAACGAGGGAGCCTCCATGATAAGGACAAAAGGCGAGCCGGGAACCGGGGATATAGTGCAGGCTGTCCGTCACATGAGAAAGATGAACAGTCAGATTGCGGGAATAACCGCGATGAGGGACGAGGAGCTTTTCAATGCGGCAAAGGAGCTTCAGGTTCCATTCGAACTTGTAAAATATGTCCATGACAACAGACGGCTTCCTGTCGTGAATTTTGCGGCAGGAGGTGTGGCGACACCTGCAGATGCCGCACTCATGATGCAGCTCGGTGCGGAAGGTGTTTTTGTCGGATCAGGTATATTCAAATCCGGAAATCCGGAAAAGCGTGCGGCGGCAATCGTAAAGGCGGTGACGAATTTCACGGACGCAGAGATGATCGCCTCCCTTTCCGAAGATCTCGGAGAAGCCATGGTCGGAATAAACGAAAACGAGATAAAGCTTCTTATGGCGGAACGCGGAAAATGATTACCGTAGCCGTATCAGCAGTTCAGGGCGGATTCATCGAACATGAGAATATGTGCCGCAGGCTCGGTGCAGAATGCGTGGAGCTGCGCCAGTCATCCGACCTGAACAGGTATTTTGACGCACTCATACTTCCGGGCGGCGAGAGCACCGTACAGGGAAAGCTGCTGCAGGAACTTGGAATGTTCGATCCGCTGAAAGAGATGATTGAGAACGGAATTCCTGTCCTCGCCACATGCGCCGGACTGATTCTGCTTGCGGAAAACAGTTCCAACGACAGCAGAAAATGGTTCGCCACAATGCCGGTCACTGTTGTCAGAAACGCATACGGAAGACAGCTCGGAAGCTTCCACACCTCTGCCGAATTCCGCGGAATCGGCACCGTTCCCATGACATTCATCCGCGCGCCATATATAGAAAACGTCCGGGGTGAGACGGAAATTCTTGCCGAGACAGGCGGACACATCGTCGCCGCAAGGTGGAAAAACCAGACGGCACTGTCGTTCCATCCTGAACTTGACGGCGATATGAGAATTCACCGTCAGTTCCTGGAGTCTGTATAAAATCCGCACATGGCAAACCTCGTCAGCAATCAGCTGTGAATTTTCAACGGATTGTCAAGCGAGTTTCTTTCAGAAACCTTGCATGGGCGGGCCTGACATGACAGAAAAATTTGAAACCTGAAATTATGTAAAAACAAAAAATCCGCCAGCAAAATGCCGGCGGATTTTTTTATAAACCTTTCAGCAAACTAGCACGGTTGTTATGCTTTGTTAAGACGTGATTCCAAATCGTCAAGACATTCTGCCAATTCTTTTGGAAGATGTTTGCCGAACTTCGGATAGTGGTTTTCGCGGATGTCTTTACATTCCTTGAGCCAACCTTCCTTGTCAACTGCTGTGATTGCAGGAATCTGAGCCTTGTAAACGTCTGCAAGACCGTCAAGGTTGAGCGCACCTTCTTTTGGCATGAATCCGATTGGCGTGTCAACGTAGTTGTCTTTGCCGTCGCAGCGGTCAAAAATCCATGCAAGAACGCGGCTGTTGTCGCCGTATCCTGGCCACATGAATCCGCCTGGCAGATCCTTGTTGTTTTCGTCCTTGCGGAACCAGTTTACATAGAAAATCTTAGGAAGCTTGTCCTTGTCAGCGGCAGCGTTGCCAACGTCGATCCAGTGCTGGAAGTAGTCGCCCATGTTGTATCCGCAGAATGGAAGAATTGCGAACGGGTCGCGGCGGATTTTTCCAACCTGTGAAGCATCGATTGTAGAAGCGGCTGTGATTTCTGAACCTACGATAGATCCAAGGAATACACCGTGATTCCAGTTGCGGCTCTGGTGTACGAGCGGAACAGTTGACGGGCGGCGTCCACCGAACAAGATTGCGCTGATTGGTACTCCTTCTGGTGATTCCCAGTCAGAAGCGATACAAGGACACTGTTTTGCAGGTGCTGTAAAGCGTGCGTTCGGATGAGCGAATTCTTCACCCTTAGGAGACTTGTCTTTTGGAAGAGCGTCGCGTGTGTTTCCTTTCCAGTCAACAAGCTTGCCTTTTGCAGGATAACCGATTCCTTCCCACCAAACATCTCCGTCTTCTGTAAGAGCACAGTTTGTGAAGATTGTGTTCTTTGAAGCAGCTTCAAGAGCGTTCTTGTTGGATTCAGCAGATGTTCCCGGAGCAACGCCAAAGAATCCTGCTTCCGGGTTGATAGCGTAAAGACGTCCGTCTTTTCCGAATTTCATCCATGCAATATCATCGCCGACTGTTTCAACTTTCCAGCCAGGAATTGTAGGAATAAGCATTGCAAGGTTTGTTTTTCCACATGCAGAAGGGAATGCGCCAGTAACGTATTTAACTTCGCCTTCAGGGTTTGTAAGCTTAAGGATAAGCATGTGTTCAGCAAGCCAGCCTTCTTCGCGTGCGATTACAGTTGCAATGCGGAGAGCGAAACATTTCTTTCCAAGAAGAGCGTTTCCACCGTATCCGGAACCATAAGACCAGATAAGGCGTTCTTCCGGGAACTGGCTGATGTATTTGTGCTCAACATCCGCGCAAGGCCAAACACCGTTGTCTTTTTCGCCGTTGTTGAGCGGCTTTCCGACTGAGTGAAGACATGGAACAAAGTCTCCGTCTGTGCCGAAGTATTCCCAAACTTTCTCGCCGGCGCGTGTCATGATGTCCATGTTGAGAACAACGTATTCAGAGTCCGTAAGCTCGATTCCGTATTTTGCGATCGGTGAGCCGAGAGGTCCCATGCAGAACGGAATGACGTACATTGTGCGTCCGTGCATACATCCTGTATAAAGGCCTTTCATTGTAGCCTTGAGTTCTTTAGGATCGATCCAGTGGTTTGTAGGACCGGCATCCTCTTCCTTTACAGAAGAAATGAATGTGCGTGACTCAACACGGGCAACATCACTCGGAAGAGAGCGGAAAAGGAAGCTGTTAGGCTTTTTGGCAAGCGGAGTTGCAAGACCTGCATCTACGCATTTTTTCATAAGGCGGTCATATTCGGCTGTAGAACCATCGCAAACAACAACATTGTCCGGCTCACACATCTTAACACATTCTTCAATCCATGCCTTGATTTTGGCATGTTTGATGTCATTAACTGTCATTCGATTACTCCTATAAGTCTCTGTATGCAATCAGGCAAACACCCGAAAACATCATTACAATAATAATGATATTTTTAGGTGAATTCAATAGAAACAGGAATATGACGGACATACCGTCAGCACAGGAATTTCAGAAACAGTTCCGCCGTGTACAAACGTCCTTTTTTCATATAGAATGATACGTATCGCAGGACTCTCTACGCGCCTGCAAAATCATTTTCAGAGGATTCCAATATGTACTCCCAGAATGAAGTCCTTGATTTTATCAAGGAAGAGGACGTGAAATTCATAAGACTGGCGTTTTTCGACGTGTTCGGAAAACAGAAGAACATATCAATAATGGCGGAACAGCTTCCGCGCGCATTCAAAAACGGAATTTCCTTTGACGCCTCGTCCATAAAAGGGTTCGAGACACCCGAAAAATCGGATCTTTTTCTTCATCCGGATCCCTCAACAATAGTGATTCTTCCATGGCGGCCGTCCCACGGAAGGGTTGTCAGAATGTTCTGCGACATAAGGAATCCGGACGGAACTCCGTACAAAAAGGACAGCCGCCATATATTGAAGGAAGCCGTAAAAAAGGCCGGTGAAGCCGGACTGGAATTCATGTTCGGACCGGAGATTGAATTCTATCTGTTCAAGCTTGACGGAAACAGCTGCCCTACAAAAATTCCGTTCGACGGCGGCGGTTATATGGACATATTTCCTGACGACCTGGGCGAGAATGTGCGCCGCGACATCTGCTTTACCCTTGAGCAGATGGGAATTCCGCCGGAATCATCACATCATGAGGAAGGTCCCGGTCAGAACGAGATTGATTTTCATCACAGCGATGCGGTCTCCGCCGCGGACAATACCGCCTCATTCAAATGGGTTGTCAGGACAAAAGCATCCGCATCCGGTCTCAGTGCGGATTTCTCGCCCAAACCGCTTGCGGCAAAAAGCGGAAACGGAATGCACATAAACATCTCATGTGTCTCGTCATCCGGAGAGGATTTTTCGGAACGCATAACCGCCGGAATTCTTGCGCATATAAAGGAAATGACGCTTTTTCTGAATCCGCATTCGGACTCATACGAAAGGCTCGGAAAGCACAAGGCTCCGAAATTCATCAGCTGGGGACACGGAAACCGCTCCGCATTGATAAGAATTCCCGCATCAGCAGGCGGACAGAAAAGGATTGAGCTACGTTCTCCCGATCCGGAGTCGAATCCGTATCTTGCGTTCGCACTGATAATCCATGCCGCGCTCGACGGAATCAGAAACAACATTCCGCTTCCGCCGCCTGTCGAATCAGACCTTGAGAATTCCGCGCCAACGGAAACCCCTGGGCTTGAGGAACTGCCTGCGACTCTGGAGGAGGCACGCAGGGCGGCGGCAGAAAGTCCGTTCATAAAGGAAATTCTGGGAGAATCGTTCTTCACATCCTATGGCAGGGAATAGCAGCCGGGATTTTTTGACAGGAGCTTTCTGTGAGACACGAACATGACGTGCGTACAGTAATCATCATAACAAAAGACAGCAGAACCTCATCCTTCATTACGGACATGCTGGTGCCGGCGCTTTTTCACGTCAGCACAGTTGCGGATCAGAACGAGGCCAAACGGATTCTGATAGACAAGCCGGCGGACATAATTATCGTGGATTCAGGAGACGGAATCGACGCTGAGACCGCGGTGGATCTGTCCGAATCTCCGAGCACGGTTCTTCTTCTGGTGCCGGGGCAGGTCTACGATCAGATTTCATTCCGGGTGGAAAGCTACGGGGTCATAACAATAGCAAAACCTCTCGACCGTTTTCTCTTCTACACAATGCTGAAGGTGGCCTGCGCGGTTCAGAACAAGATAAGAGCGCTTACCGTAAAGACAATGAAGCTTGAGGAAAAAATGGAGGAAATAAGGCTTGTTAACAGGGCAAAGATGATTCTGATGCAGAATCTTACGATGACTGAACAGGAAGCGCACAGATATATAGAAAAAGAGGCGATGGACAGGTGCGTAAAGAAAACGTCAATTGCGGAGAATGTAATAAGAACTTACGGCAGCTGAATTTTCAAGCGGCGGATTAAAAATAAAACTTATAGAACTGGAGTAAATTTTATGGAACTGAAATGGATTGTGCTGGGAACGGCGGTTCTCATGTATCTTCTTGTGATTCTCTTTCAGGAAAAGAAGGTGCTCATAACATCGGCGGCGGTGGCCGTACTGATTGTTCTGGGAATGATTTTTCCAGGAGAAATATTCACGCAGGCGGAAGGAGGAAGAATTTCCGTCCTGACCCATTCATTCGGAGAGCTTGTCAACTGGAACATCCTGATGATTTATGTCGGCAGCATGACGATAGCGTCCCTTTTCATCTACTCCAAGGTTCCGGCAAGGATTGCCGACGGTATCGTAAGCCGCTCGCCGTCAACAGGAATCGCGGTGATTCTGATTCTTGCCATGACGGGAATCATATCTATTTTCGTCGAAAACGTTGCGACCGTGCTCGTGATGGCGCCGATTGCGATGGCTCTGTCAAAAAAACTGAAGCTGAATCCGGTTCCGTTCATGATCGGACTTGCGCTGATGTCCAACCTTGAGGGAACAGCGACGCTTGTAGGTGATCCTCCGTCCATGATTTTCGCAAGCTATGCCGGATACAACTTCAACGACTTTTTCGTCCACCAGGGAAAACTCTCAATTTTCTTTATAATCCAGGCGGGAATGGTGGCCGGATGTATTTTCTTCTATTTTATATTCGGAAAAGTCAAGGAAAAAAGTTCAGTGGAAAAGGAGGACGTCATCTCCTGGGTTCCGCTCGGACTGCTTCTTATGATGATTTTCGGTCTGGCGGCGATTTCATTCATGAGCTCCGAGCTGGGATATGCGTCGGGAACTCTGGTTGTCGTCCTCGGAGCCGCAGGGCTTGTCTGGTACAGATTCTTCCAGAAAAAAAACGGAAAGGAAGTCCTGAAACTGGTGAAAGAGCTTGACTGGGAGACAATCTTTTTCCTGATAGGAATTTTCATTGTAGTCGGAGCGGTATCCGAGACGGGACTTCTCCAGGAATTCGCCGATTTTCTGGCAAGAATAACGGGCGGAAACAAACTGGCAGGATTCATACTGATTCTGGCATTCTCGGTTCTTATTTCCGGATTTGTGGATAATGTCCCGTACATAATCGTCATGCTTCCCGTGGCCGGCGCTCTCGCCGCCGCAATGGGAATCCAGAAGGAACTCTATATGTTCGCGCTTCTTGTCGGCTCGTGCCTCGGAGGAAACCTTACTCCGTTCGGAGCTTCGGCCAACATTGTCGCCATGGGAATTCTCCGCAAAGACGGCCATCCCATAGAATTCACAGGATTCCTCAAAATAAGTGCGCCGTTCACGCTCATAACAACTGCCGCCGCGGCCGCACTTCTCTGGCTCATCTGGGCATAAAAAACGGCTGCCGGAAAATAATTTTCCGGCAGCCGTTCCTCATCCACAAACCGATTACAACGTCACATAATCCGCACGCCACAAAAACTGCGGTATCATAAAAGTGTCCCGGAACATTATTCAGGCCTGAAACGAGAACAGAACTCCGGGCTGCGGCTGTGCGCCGGCAAGCATATAAGGAGTCTGAGCGACCGCCTGCTGAATCTGCTGCTGGTACTGGCTTATAAGCGCATCGGCCTGTCCGTCACTCATCTCCGTCACAGACTCAACCGGCTGGTTCTTTATCGCGGATATTCTGTCTATCAGAGAATTGAGAATTCTTATTTTGCTTATCGAGATTCCTCTCTGCCCCGCCCCGGCAGCAACACCTGAGACATGATCGAAATGTGAGTATACAAGCGAATTCCTGTTCACAGGAACATACAGTTTTCCCGTACCGCCCGAAGAGAACCCCTGATAAGAATAAGGATTCATGCTCAATGATGAAGCTGTCATTTCAACCTCCAGTCAGCTCTTTCTCCGCCGCGCGAAATTCTGCGGACAGGGAAAAAGGATTCTTATTCTGGTTATCGGTATATCAGGGAATTTATTTAGCGAAATATTCAATGTTGAAAAAAAATATCCACGACACTAGAATAAGCGCCATGTGGATAACAGCAGCAATATTATCATCATTTTTCGCCGGTCTTACGGCAGTTCTTGCAAAATCCGGCATAAAGCAGACGGATTCCGACATAGCGACCGCACTCAGAACCGTTGTTGTGGTGATTTTCTCATGGCTGATGGTGCTTGTTTCCGGCGCGATGCCGTCCGTAAGCCGAATCAGCACAAAATCACTTATATTCCTGATTCTTTCCGGCGCCGCAACGGGAGCGTCCTGGCTGTGCTATTTCCGCGCCCTGTCCATCGGCGACGTGAACAAGGTCGCTCCGATCGACAAGTCAAGTACGGTTCTTACGGTGATTCTTGCAGTGATAGTTTTCGGAGAGACAGACAGGCTTGCCGTAAAAGCCATCGGAACTCTCATGCTTGCCTGCGGAATTTTCATGATGATTGAAAAAAAGGACCGGACCGGAGCTCCGGAAAAAGGACACGGATATATTTTCTATGCCGTACTTTCGGCTGTGTTCGCAAGCCTCACGTCAGTACTTGCAAAGATTGGAATTCAGGACGTAGACTCGAACGCCGGAACTGCAGTCCGCACTACGGTTGTGCTGCTGATGTCATGGATTGTGGTGTTCGCAAAGAAAAAGCAGAATTTCAAAATGCCAGGCGGCCGGGAGCTTGCCTTCATCATACTTTCAGGAATCGCGACCGGAGCATCCTGGCTGTGCTACTACTATGCGGTCAAACACGGAATTCTCAGCATCGTCACTCCGATAGACAAAATGAGCATACTTTTCACCGTGGTGTTCTCAAGAATTTTCTTCGGCGAGAAGCTTTCTCCAAAAGCCGCGGCAGGACTTGGATTTATGACGGCCGGCACACTGATAATGACAGTCACCATATAAAAAAAACGCCGCGGAATATTCCGCAGCGTTTTTTTTCAGCTGTTCCGGCGGGAAATTTTACTCCGCCACGGCTTTTTTGGCCTGTCTTTTTTTCATGAAGAACAGGAATCCGATAAGCATCACGGCGCCGCAGATGAACGACAGCACCGCACTGCGGCTGAATCCTGCGATAATATATGTTACGAATGAAATCACCGCCACAGTCACCGCATAAGGAAGCTGTGTCGATACATGGTTAACGTGATCACACTGAGCACCGGCACTTGACATGATTGTCGTGTCGGAAATCGGTGAACAGTGATCGCCGAAAACAGCTCCTGCCATACATGCCGAAATGGATATGACCATAAGAGAATAGTCCGTCTTGGAGAAAACCGCGACTGCAATCGGAATCAGAATTCCGAAAGTTCCCCATGAAGTTCCAGTCGCAAATCCGAGACATCCCGCAATGATGAAGACAATCGCAGGCATGAAATTCATGAATCCGGACGCGCTGCCCTCTACAATACCGGCGACAAATTCCTTAGCACCGAGACTGTCGGTCATCGCCTTGAGTGTCCATGCAAGCGTAAGGATCAGGATTGCGGGAACCATAGCCTTGAATCCTTCCGGAATGCAGGTCATGCTGTCAGAGAACGAAAGAACCCGGCGGATCGCATATACAATTACAGTAATCACAAGCGTGGCGAACGAACCGAGCACAAGACCGACGGACGCATCGCTTGACGCGAACGCATCGATGAAATTCTTTCTGTCCGCACCGGACGCAAAAAATCCGCCTGTGTATATCATGCCGAGCGTGCAGAGCACAATAAGAACCACGACCGGGAAAACAAGATCTATGACCTTTCCGTTCGGGTTTCCGCTGTCCGACTCCTCCATCTTGCTGTCGCTGAGCATATCTGCGGCGGCCTCGAATTTCGCCATCGGACCGTACTCGACTTTCATCACGATAAGGGCGAACATCATCAGGATTGTAAGGAGCGCATAATAATTGAAGGGAATCGACTTTATAAAAAGGCTCAATCCGTTCTCGCCGTCAACAAAACCGGACACGGCCGCAGCCCAGGAACTGATCGGCGCGATTATGCAGACAGGAGCCGCCGTAGCATCAATGAGATAGGCCAGCTTCTCACGGGAAACATGATGGCGTTCCGTCACCGGCCGCATGACGCTTCCGACCGTAAGACAGTTGAAATAGTCGTCTATAAAAATCATTATTCCCAGGCAGACCGTGGCAAGCTGCGCGCCGGCCTTTGTCTTGATATGCGTCTTGGCCCACCTTCCGAACGCCGCTGAACCGCCGGCCTTGTTCATCAGGGCCACAAGAATTCCAAGAACGACAAGAAAAACCAGAATTCCGACGTTATAGCTGTCGGACAGCTGAGCTATCATTCCGTCCTGAAAAATGTGCGTGAAAAATCCTGAAAATGAAAATCCCGCATAAAAGATACCACCGATAACGATGCCGATGAAAAGGGAAGAATACACTTCCTTTGTTAGAAGCGCCAGCACAATGGCGACCAGCGCCGGCACAAGAGACCAAAAAGTTCCAACCATAATGGAAAGATTATACATCAGGTGATGATAAATATCAAACCGTCAAGAGGTTTATGGGGAAATTTATGCGCGCAAACGGACGGTTATGCGGTTTAATTTCCGGATCCCGCATCCGGAGCAGGAATAAGCCATTCCACCATAAATTCCTGTGGAATCCGCGACGGACGGCCGGAGGCGCTCACGCTGGCCCATTCAACAAGAGCTTCCGCACATACAGTCCCGTCCTTCTTTCTGATTGTCTGACGGAATTTCCCCCGGACAAGCTTAAGCTCGACAGGCTCGCTTTCTATAAAAAGCCTGTCGCCCAGAAATGCCGATGCCCTGTAATGGATGTCGATGTGCGTCACGTAAAGAAAGAATCCGGCGGCGACAAAATCCTTGTAGCGGAATCCGGACGCATCAAGGAAATCCATCCGTGCGAACTCAAGATAATTCAGATAGACCGCATTGTTCACATGACCGTAAGAGTCACATTCGTAAGATCTGACCGAAAGTTCCGTAATATGCTTCATTATGAATGGCGATTCTATCACCAACATACATATTTTACAATGACACGGCTTCCAGGAAAAATCACCCGGCGTAATATTATTATTGACAATATATTATATATCATATAATATTATAAATATAAAGATTGAGACTTGTTTTCGGAGGTACTATGGTTTTTACAACGGGTTCCGCGCTTCTGGATGCAGTCGTCCTTTCTGTGGTGGCAAAAGAGGAAACCTACGGCTACAGAATAACGCAGGATGTAAGAAGCGTGATGGATGTCTCGGAAAGCACGCTATATCCTGTGCTCAGGCGGCTCCAGAAGGACGGATACCTTGAGACTTACGACATGGAATTCCAGGGCAGAAACAGGCGATACTACAGAATCACTCCGAACGGAATGATTCTGTTGGACAGCTACCGACGTGACTGGATTGAATACAGAAAAAGCATAGATTCAACACTATTGGGGGAATAATGAAAAAGGAAGAATATCTTGGCAGACTCAAAAACTGCATAATGTCGCTCACAATGGACGAGCAGGCCGAAGCGATTCAGTATTACTCTGATTATTTTGACGAGGCCGGTGACGATGAAAAGGTCACACAGGAACTTGGGGAACCTGAGGAACTGGCGCACACAATAATAGAAAAATTCGCCAATGTTCCTGTGTCGGCGGAAAAGCGTACCGATGACGAAAAAGAAAACACCGCTGAGACCGCAGCCGACGGTGCGCTGTTCTTCCCGTTCGGAAAAGGAGAACAGGTCGAAAATCTCGACATGGATTTTGGAGCCGCACAGATTGTGGTTGCGGCCGGAGATGAATTCACCGTGGAGACCCGTGGAATCAGGGCCGAAAACATGGAATGTTCGCTTGCGGACGGAACTCTGCGTATAGCAAACACAAAACGGATCCAGCTGTTCAGATTCTTCAGTCACGACAGAGGCTCAAGACTCACGCCGCGGATTCTCGTGACGGTTCCCGGCAACATAAACCTGAAAAACCTGAGCATAAAGCTCGGCGCCGGTCAGCTGACTTCAAAAGGAATCTCGGTAAAATGCGCACACGCAAACCTAAACGTAGGAGCAGGAAATCTTGTTCTCGGAGGAATCTTCGGCGGAAGAATGAAAATAGTATGCGGAATGGGAAATCTTGAGCTTACGGGAAGCGCATCGGGCAGATCAGACATAGACTGCGGCATGGGAAATGTGGAGCTGCATCTGACAGGCGACAGAAACGAATATTCCTATGACGTGAAAGTCGGACTCGGAGAATTCCGCTTCAACGACGAGAAAAAAAGCGGAGTCTGCCAGAACATCGGCGGAAAGCGGCTTGCGAATCATTTTTCGGTCAACTGCGGAATGGGCTGCGTAAAGATAATGACAGAAGCGGACCGCAAAAACTGAGAGGCATACATCTTCAGGAGAGAGCAGGTAAATTCAACAGTTACAATGGGAGAAAAAAATGAAAAAACTCAGAAAATCCGACAACAGAATGCTCTGCGGAGTCTGCGCCGGAACAGCAGAATTCTTCAACATCGATCCGACAATAATCAGGCTGCTCATGGCGGCGGTAACAATATTCGGTTGGGGCTCAGGAATAATCCTTTACATCATCGCCGCGCTCATCATGCCGGACAAACCCGCGCAGGAGTACGAGAATCTCAAGCGTGCGAATGTAGACGAAACGGAGGACGGAAACGGAACCGCTGACGGCACCAGTTCCGCCGGAGCACGCAGCGACGAGGAATTCAACAGCTACTTCAAGAAATAAAACTTACAACATCCGGACGGACCGCATATCCGGTGACAACCGATGCCATATATGCAGTCCGCCGGAACACATGATTCACCGGGCGGAGACCATGCGCCACGTTAGCCGAGCAGACGGTTCTGACATTCCTGATAAATCCGGGAAGTCTTCTCCGCAATTTCGGCCGGAATTTCCTTTATTGACGGATCTCCGGCAAGACTGTTCTCCTTGAGCCAGTCACGGATGAACTGCTTGTCGTAACTTTTCGGCGAAGTTCCGACCTTATACTCATCGGCATTCCAGAAACGGCTTGAGTCCGGAGTAAGAACCTCATCGGCAAGGGTAAGATTGCCGTCACCGTCAAGACCGAATTCAAATTTCGTGTCCGCAATTATGATTCCTTTTCTGAACGCATAGTCGGCGCATTTTCCGAATATCTCCAGGCTGACCTTTTCTATTCTGTCCGCAAGTTCCGCACCGATGTCATCTGCCATGTATTTTTTTGAGACATTGATGTCATGACCTTCCGCAGCTTTTGTGGACGGAGTCAGAATCGGTGTGTCAAGCTTTTCGGCCTGCTGATACTTTCTTCCGAACGAATATCCGCTGAAAGTTCCGTCCTTCTGATACGCATCCCACATACTGCCGAACATATACCCGCGCACAATCACCTCATAAGGGATCATCTTGAGTTTTCTGACAAGAACCGTCCTGCCCTCGTATTCCGGTTTTCTGAATTCTTCTGGCATATCGTTTGTATCAGCGGAAATCAGATGATTGCCCACGATATCCTTTGTGTAGCCGAACCAGAAATTCGATATTGCGTTGAGAACCTTTCCCTTGTCCCGTATCAGTGTCGGAAGAATCACATCAAAGGCGGACAGACGGTCAGTTGTAACTATGACCATTCTTCCGTCCTCAAGATCGTAGACTTCGCGGACCTTTCCGCTGATTATTTTTTTCATTCTGTACCTCGCTTCAGAAATTTATTTCCTTCTATAAAAATATTGTCCGCAGAATCCGTTGCGGCCGCCGGACACTTCATCCGAGAATTCCGCCCCAGTCGAGACTGAACCTGCGGCATATCAGACCGTACTCAGCCTCGTCCTTTCCGTCCGAAAATCCTGTCACAAAAAGCCGCGGATTCCGACGGGACAAAATTCCGTCCGGAACGCAGGGATGCACCGAAAGAGCACGCCGGACGACACCGTCCCTTGAGTCCACAACACTGATGTCTTCTCCTGCAACACGGCTGATTGTATCCGCAAGATTCAGAAAATGCGTGCACCCCAGAATTATCGTGTCGCAGCCGCGGTTACGGAAGAATTCCACAGCCGGACGCACTGCTTCCTCACATTCAGTCTCCGATGCGGTGAACGCCCTGTGCTCCACGAACGACACAAGCTCAGAATCGCCGCGCAGAACAAGCTCGCAGTCAGGCGCAAATTCATCTTTCAGCTTCATATTATACGGATTGCCGACAGTGGCGTTTGTGGCAAGGAGACCGATTCTCCGGTTTACGGACACATCGGCCGCAAGTTTTATCGCCGGAACCGTTCCGACAATCCGGACTTCAGGAAAGGCGCGGCGAATATCGTCAAGCGCGGTGACAGAAATGGTGTTGCATGCGACAATCACGGCGGCAGGAGTGAATCTGTCCACAAGAATTCCGGCCGCAGCTACAGCACTGCGGATTATTTCATCGGATGATTTTTCACCATAGGGGAAATTCCTTGTGTCGGCAAGATATACGCAGTCCGCTCCAGGACATTTTTTTTCAAGATGAATGAGATACGGAATTCCGCCTGTTCCGGAATCAAGAAAAGCGAAGTCTACAGGCAAATTCCGCCTCCAAAAAGACTGTTGAAGGCATCCAGCGCATTCTTCCGTTTTATGCCGTCCCCGGCAGATTCATCCGCGGAACCGGGACGGAACCAGTCACAGAAATTGGAGCGCTCCTTGTCACCTACAAAATCAGCCTGACTCTCGCGGCAGCTGTTGTGGCTTCCTGGAGAATAAAAACCGCAGCCACGGCACACATGAAGATCCGCACCGCACGACGGGCACTCCGAATTTCTGTATATCTCAGAATCTGTTTTCTTTCCGCATTTCCAGCACTTTATCATGAAATCTCCGCCACGACAGAACACATAATAACGACAATAATATCTATTTGACTAAAAATGCTCAATAGCGTAATCTGAAACAATGTTCACACAGAATAAATGCCTTGTCCATCACTGCCGGAACATGGCGCTGTCCACTTTTGATGCGGACGGAGAACTGACGGAAGGCAAGAACTACTGCCTTGACCACATTCCCGATCCGGGGAAAGCGAAGGACGAGATCTACAGCTACATAAACAACAACAACACAATCACCGGTCTGAACGCAGCCGGACTTATATTCACCGGAATAGACCTGTCCGACAAGAAATTCAACGGATGCAACTTCTCGCACTGCACGTTCACAAACATCCACTGCGAGCAGATGTGGCTGAGGATGTGCATATTTGACTTTGCAGTGTTCAACGACTGCACACTCATAAGAAGCAACGCGAAATTCACATCATTTTCAGGCTGCACGTTCTCGCACACGCTGTTCACCGCAAGCGACATGATTCAGGACAATTTCAACGGAATAAAGGCCTATCAGTCATCGTTCGATGACTCGGATTTATACAACTCCAGATTCATCCTTTCCACGCTGGTAGACACATCTTTCCGGAACTGCAACCTCAAGAAAACGCTTTTTTACAGGACCGAAAGGACGAACGTATCATTCAAAATGTCGAACACGCGTGAGGCGATATTCGAGACAGAAGGCAGCGCTCTTTCTCAGGGAAAGGATTTTGGAGCCGTGACCGGCGGGGAGAACGAAATTTGAAGGTATACTTTCATCTGAACCTCGGAGGATTCTCTAACTGCTACGTTGTCGTGAATGAGAGAACCTCTGAATCACTGATAATTGATCCCGGGCAGATAACTGATGAGATAATCAGCCAGATAGAGGACAGCAGACTGAAACTGTCGGCGGTACTTATCACCCACAACCACGGAAGTCATGTGCACGGACTTGCGACACTCAGAAAAATCTACTCACCTAAAATTTATGCGGCGGACTGGGAGGTTGCCGGAAACGGAACCTGCGTTCTTACAGGCGACGGAAAAATCAGAATCGCCGGAATGGGCGTGCGCTACATGGCGCTTCCGGGACACACGGCAGACTCGATGGTGTACGGAATAGGAAACATCCTGTTTGTAGGCGACGTTCTTTCCGCCGGAAAAATCGGAAGCACAAATTCAAGCTATTCTGAATTCATTCTCAGATCAAATATCGCAAGAAAGATTTTCTCGCAGCAGGATGCGGTGATACTTATGCCCGGTCACGGACCGCCTACCACAACCGGAGCCGCAAGGATGTTCAACATGGATTTTCCGCCGGCACCGCCCAAACTCAGCCTGTTATGAACAGGCTGACACATTGAGCCGCCGGCGCTCCATTGGCGGCGGTCACTCCGGAAAAAATTGGTCGGAGGAGCGGATTTTTGTCAGATAGACGCTTGAATCCGAATAAAGCGAACAGAATTCTTCAAGCGCAAGTGACTTTCCGTTCATGAAAACGCGGCAGCTGAAACCTCCGTCATTCTCAAAATACGGGAATATGGCCGCACATTCATTGAACGCCTTAACCTCCGGTGTCACGCTGCGGTCAGTTCCGCGGATTGCTCCGAAATAAAATGTTCCGGGATCAGAAGCCGCAAGCACATACAGAAGCGGTTTTATCTTTGCAACATCATAGCCGTTGTTCTCGATGAACGTAACTGTATTCTCGGCTCCGCTTCCGGTGAGTCCGACAGAAAATGGCTCGACAGTAACATCGACACCGGACTCATTGAACATATATTTTTTTCCCGTATAAACGGAAATCACGGCGGATGCAAGATTTCTTATCCAGTTCAATGAAAAATAAAGGTCGTAAACCTGGGACAGCACTCCCTGATACCCTGTCTCCTTTATCTCCACAGTCCTTACGGCAAGCGGTGCTCGGCGGATTCGTCCGCCGGTAAGAGGCATAACAAGACCGTCGGCAATCCATTTTACAAATCCGGCGGACGAGAGGACATATTTTCCTTCCGGAAAATCGCTTCTGTCAAACGGTTTTCCGTCCGAAATTTTCACGAGATTTCCGTCACCGTCATACATGGCGTTGTCGGCATATACAATATCGGAAAGAGCCCCATCTATGACAGCGGCCATCTGCTTTATGCTGTGATACATATCGGTGTCAGGGCGCACGAAATTCCATGGAATTGTATCCGCAGTAATTCTGACCACATCCTCAAATGAGGCGGTGTAAAAATTAGAGAACGGAACTCCGGTCGGAACGCCTTTTGCGGCATACGCCCCAAAAACGACAAGATCACATAAGGCTGTTTTTCCGTGCGGAGAAAACTGTATGTAAACCTCGCTGTTCTTGGCAAAATAAAAACGAATTTTAAGAGGTTTTCCGTTCCGCTTGTTTCTCACGAGCATCCAGGAACCTGAGGCATCTCCCGGATAAACCGTATGCTGCTCCGTATAGCTGCCCGTATCGGAAGTAACTTCCACAGAGATGACTGTTCTGGGCGCGACAAATATGCTGAAATCATTCTCCGACTCCTCGGCACGGATCTGGAACTCGGTTCCGGCGCCGTTTCTTCTGACTTCAGGAACTGATGTCCTTACCGCGGAGAAGGGAGCCTCGAACCAGGTCTCGACAAGTCCGTCCCTTATCTCGGACGAATCAGGAATTCCGAACCGGTTGTATTCAGCGAAAACAGGAAAAGCAATGGCGGAAAAAACCACCGCAAAAAAAATCAGGATTCTTCTCATATCTCACCCGCCGGATCCGTATCAACAAAACCGTTTCCGCCCTCCGCATAAATAATCTGCGGCTCCACAGTCTTTCCGTCAGGATCTGTAATAGTTCCGTCCGGATTCTCGTCAGGATGTTTTCCGACCGGAGCATTTGAAAGAAGCAGCTTGAGCCTGTTCAGCTGATTCACCTCGCTGGAGCCAGGATCATAATCTATCGCGCTTATATTCGCATCCGGAAAACGCCGGCGGAGTTCCTTTATCATCCCCTTTCCGGTTACATGATTCGGAAGACAGGCGAACGGCTGCACGCAGGCGATGCTTGGACAGCCCTCGTGTATCAGCTCAACCATCTCTGCGGTCAGGAACCAGCCCTCTCCGGTTATGTTTCCAAGCTGGACAATATCATCAACGCCCTTCATCAGATCATAGATGGACGAAGGCGCATCGAAGCGGCGGCTTTTCCGCAGATATTTTTTCATCTTGTTGCGGTACAGCTCCAGGAACCAGACAAAAAGCCTTGCATTGCGCTCGGTCTTTCCGGGAAAGGCGAGCTGCTCATGGCGGAAAATTCCCGTACTGAACGAATAGAAGAAGAAGTCGGCAAGATCCGGCATCACACATTCGGCTCCCTCACGCTCAATCGTGTCCACAATCTGATTGTTGGCCGTCGGATGGAATTTCACAAGAATCTCGCCGACGACACCGACACGCGGCTTTTTCACCGGTTTGAGCGGAAGACTGTCAAAATCACGGATTATGTTCTTTATGAGCCTGTGATATTTGCGGACAGAAAGACTTCCTGCCTCCCGTTCCGCAACCGCATTCCATTTCTCGTAAAGCTGGTTCGCAGAACCGGGCACCGCCTCATAGGGCCGCGTTCTGTAAAGCACACGCATAAGCACGTCTCCGACCATGATTGCCTTTACAAGCCGGTGAAGCAGAGCCGGTGTTATTTTGAATCCAGGATTTTTCTCAAATCCCTGGGCCGAAAGCGAAAGAACCGGAATTCTGCTCAGTCCCGCATCATTCAGGGCGCGTCTTATGAATCCGATGTAATTTGTGGCGCGGCAGCCTCCTCCTGTCTGCGTGATTATAAGAGACGTGTGATCCAGATCATATTTTCCGGACTGGAGCGCGGAAATCATCTGGCCGGCAACAAGAATCGACGGATAGCACGCATCATTGTTCACATACTGAAGTCCTGTGTCCACGGCCTTCGGATCCACCGCATCAAGCACGACAAAGTTATATCCGCAGCCCTCAAAAGCCTTCTTCAGAATTCTGAAATGTATCGGCGACATCTGAGGACCGATTATCGTATGCGTATACTTCATCTCCTTTGTGAACACCACACGGTTATAGGCAGATGATTTTACGGCAGTTTTTGTCTTGTTACGGCGGCGTTCACGGACAGCGGCGATAAGCGAACGGATTCTGATTCTGACTGCGCCCAGATTTGAGCCTTCGTCTATTTTTATGAGAGTATACATCCGGCTTTTTGCCCGGAGAATCTCATCAACCTGATCCGCTGTAACGGCGTCAAGTCCGCAGCCGAAACTTGTAAGCTGGACAAGCTCAAGATTCGGCATTTCGGAGACAAAACTCGCGGCACGGTAAAGCCTGTTGTGATAAACCCACTGATCTATTATACGGAGAGGCCGCTCGACATTTCCCAGATGCGCGACACTGTCCTCGGTAAGAACCGCAAGTCCAAGACCGTTAATCAGCTCCGGAATTCCGTGGTTTATCTCAGGATCAAGATGATATGGTCTGCCGGCAAGCACGATTCCAGTTCCCGAATTCCTTATCACAACCTCAAGCGCCTCCTCTCCGGCTTTACGCACGTCGCTGCGGAAACGCTCCTGTTCGTTCCATGCCGCATCAACAGCGGCGGTGATTTTTTCCGGTGTGAGCATTGAAAAATGCGGAATCAGTTCCTCACATAGCCGTTCGGCAAGTCGTTTTCTGTCATAAATCGGAAGGAACGGATCCATGTACAATATGGATGAATCCTGTCTGAGCGAATCAATGTTATTTCTGAGAACTTCCGGATAGCTGGTCACAATAGGACAGTTGTAATGGTT
The DNA here is from genome assembly GCA_963594605.1 of Bacteroidaceae bacterium. GTDB lineage: Bacteria > Spirochaetota > Spirochaetia > Treponematales > Treponemataceae > Treponema_D. The sequence goes on along the minus strand of CAVBEH010000010.1, from coordinate 34,549 downwards.
TCCGGCGCCCGGATCCTCCTGCTGCTCGTAAGGCGCACACGGATAGAATATGAATTTTACACCCTGCTGAATCAGCGATTCAAGATGGCCGTGCGAGATTTTTCCCGGATAGCAGACCGATTCGGAAGGGATAGATTCAAGTCCTTTTTCGTACACTTTGCGTGAGGATCGCTGCGACAGGACAACCCTGAATCCAAGCTCATTAAAAAACGTGAACCAGAGCGGATAATTCTCATACATATTGAGGACACGCGGAATTCCGACTTCACCGAGCGGAGCATCCTCCTTTTTCCGCGGAACATAGCTGAACAGACGCCTGTATTTCCATTCAAACAGATTCGGCATCTTCTCTTCCGGATTGTCAAGCGCTGATTCCCTGTTGCTTGCGGCAAGAACATTGGCTCCGACTTCCGCTCCACGTTCACAGCGGTTTCCCGTGACAAATTTCCGTTCGGCGGCACCGGTGGAGAATGTATTTATTGTAAGAAGACAGTTGTTCTGACATTTTCCGCATCTCTTGAGCTCAAGATCCACATGGAAATTCTCAAGTTCCTCCGGCGAGGCTATTGCGGAACGGATCTCATGAAATGTATTCTCCGGCTCGCCCGGTTTGGGGGCGGTCAGATCTCTCCACTGGTCGTATGCGATAAGGGCGGAACCGTATGCGCCCATAAGTCCGGCAACATCCGGACGGAATACGTTCACCCCGGCGATTTTTTCAAAAGCACGCAGAACAGCATCATTGTTGAAAGTGCCGCCCTGCACGACAATTTTTGTTCCTATGTCGCTCGCCTTCCGGAGCTTTATCACCTTGAAAAGCGCGTTCTTTATTACGGAATACGAAAGTCCTGCTGAAATATCCGCGACGGACGAACCTTCCTTCTGCGCCTGCTTTACACGGCTGTTCATAAACACCGTACAGCGGCTTCCCAGATCGACGGGTTTTTCCGCAAGAAGTGCAATCCTGCTGAATTCCTTTATATCCATGCCCATTGTCCGGGCAAAATTGTCAAGAAAACTTCCGCAGCCGGACGAGCAGGCCTCGTTCAGCTGTATGGAAACGATGGCTCCGTCCTTCATCCGCAGACATTTCATGTCCTGTCCGCCGATGTCAAGAAGAAATTCAACGCCCGGCACAAAAAAATTCGCGGCGCGGTAATGGGTTATCGTCTCAACCTCTCCGGCATCAACTCCGAAAGCCGACTGAAACAGAACCTCGCCGTAGCCGGTCGAGACAGCCCTCGCGATATAGACATCGTCCGGAAGCTGACGGTAAAGTTCCTTCAGCACCTTGACGGCAAGCTCCACAGGATTTCCCGCATTAGCGGCGTAAAAATTCCAGAGAATTCTTCCCTCCGTATCTACAAGAACCGCCTTTGTCGTAGTTGAACCGGCATCAAGTCCAAGAAAAACCGGTCCGTGGGTTTCCGAAAGATTTCCGCGCAGCGCCTTCTCTGAGCCGTGACGTATCCTGAACTCATCAAGCTCATCCTGATTCCTGAAAAGCGGCTCAAGACGCTGAACCTCGGAAAGTTCGGCGCCGACAAGATTACGCAGACTGTCACGGAATTCTCGTACGGACGGAAAATGAAAATCGGATCCGTCTGCACATCGGATTTTCCGTTCCGCGGAATATGCGCATCCCGATGCGACAAAAAGCTGGGAATTCTCCGGAACAATTATCTCGTCATCCTTCAGCTTCAGTGTCTTTATAAAGCGCTCTCGCAACTGATCCATAAAATGAAGCGGACCGCCGAGAAAAGCCACATGACCGCGGATCGGTTTGCCGCAGGCAAGGCCTGAAATCGTCTGATTCACCACCGCCTGATAGATGGAGGCGGCAATATCCTCGCGGCGCGCCCCCTCGTTTATAAGCGGCTGGACATCCGTCTTGGCGAACACACCGCAACGTGCGGCAATCGGATAAATCTGTGTGGTGCTGCGCGCAAGTTCATTCAGACCGGCCGCATCCGTCTCAAGCAGCGCCGCCATCTGATCTATGAACGCACCGGTTCCGCCGGCGCAGGTTCCGTTCATCCTCTGCTCCACTCCGCCGCGGAAATAAGTTATCTTCGCATCCTCACCGCCAAGTTCTATCACCACATCCGTCTGCGGAATCAGTTTTTTGACAGCCGTAGTCGCCGCTATCACTTCCTGAATAAAGGGAATATTCAGCCACTGGGACACCGAAAGTCCACCTGAACCTGTCACCTTGACACTGACCGGCTGCGATTCTCCGGCAGGGAATTTTTCTTCTATTATATCAAGGGCTTTGCCGACAACATTTATTATCGTAGAACGTATATCGGCACGGTGACGCTGGTAATCGCTGTATACAAGACTATCATCATCTGCAAGCACAGCGATTTTTACCGTCGTTGAACCGACATCTATTCCTATTCTTACAGGAACCGCAACTGCGGCATCATTTTCTTTATTTTCCATCTGTTTTCCTAAAAACTGGTAAGAAATTCCGCCCGAAACACGGAATTCGGAAGGATCTCCAAAACTTGGGGCTTTTTCCAGGAGCGGCGGATTATGCCGGCCCGAATATTTATACTTTAATAAGAAAACGCTATTTTTTCAACAAGAATGAGCGGATGGGATTGAGCTGCATCTCAAAAAAAATCCGCGGAAAACCGGCAGATATTCCATGCCTTCTCCGCGGACAAAATGCGCCGGAAAACCGGCAGCACAGATTAAATTCTGTCAACCACAAGCTGACCCATCTCCTTTGTTCCGACAAGTTTTCCTGCGGCACGGACAGCATCGACATTTCCGGCAATATCACCGGTGCGCCAGCCTTCATTCAGGACCTTCTGAACCGCATCCTCAATCGCCTTAGCCTCTGTCTCAAGCTTGAAGTCATACCGGAGCAGCATTGCGGCCGAGAGAATGGTCGCAAGAGGATTGGCAAGATTTTTTCCAGCTATGTCAGGAGCGGAACCGTGAATCGGCTCGTAAAGTCCCGGACCTGTTCCGTCACCAAGAGATGCGGACGCCAACATTCCGATTGAGCCTGTAATCTGGCTCGCCTCGTCAGAAAGAATGTCACCGAACATATTGCTCGTGGCAATAACATCAAACTGCTGCGGATTGCGCACAAGCTGCATGGCGGCATTGTCTATGTAAAGGTAGTTAAGCTCGACATCCGGATAATCTCCTTTCACGGATTCCGTCACCTTTCTCCACAAACGGCTGGAATTAAGGATATTAGCCTTGTCCACGACACAAAGACGTTTCTTTCTTCCCTGAGCAGCCTCAAATCCGAGCCGGACAATACGCTCTATCTCGTTCCAGGTATATTTTTCAGTATCCCAGGCGGTGTTTCCATCAGGAGAAATTCCGCGGTCGCCAAAATAAATTCCGCCTGTAAGCTCGCGCACAATAAGAATATCAAGACCGTCTCCGGCAACCTCATCCTTGAGCGGACACGCGGCCTTCAGCTGAGGGAACATCACAGCAGGACGGAGATTCGCATAAACCTTCATTCCGCCACGGAGACCGAGCAGCGCCTTTTCCGGGCGGATTGACGGATCTACGTCATCCCACTTTGGACCGCCTACGGCGCCGAGGAGAACCGAATCAGAATGGAGACATATATCCAGCTGATCCTTCGGAAGCGGATTCTTGAACATATCAATCGCCTTTCCGCCTGCAATCACGTTTTTATAGGTGAATTTATGACCGAATTTATTCGCCACCGCATTGAGAACCTTAACGGCCTCGTCTACAACATCAGGACCGATTCCGTCGCCGGGAATCAGGGCTATCGTCTTTTCCATTCCGTAAACTCCATTTAATAATATTTAAATTTCTTCAGTTATACTTAAATCAGTATAAAAAGTCAACAGGACCGTAACACGTGTCCCCGTTCGTCCCGAATGCGAAGTCTGTACATACGTCCGAAAAACGTATAAAATTGCCGAACATAAATTTTCTGATAAACCAAGGAAACATAACGATGAAACAGCTTATGTTGGGGAACGCGGCGGCAGCCCGCGGACTTTTTGAAGCCGGATGTTCCGTAATATCAAGTTATCCAGGAACTCCCAGCACCGAAATCACTGAAGAAGCGGCAAAATTCAAGGAAATTTACTGCGAATGGGCACCGAACGAAAAGGTCGCACTGGAAACCGCATTCGGCGCATCTCTTGCAGGAAAACGCGCGTTCTGTGCAATGAAACACGTCGGTCTGAACGTTGCGGCGGATCCGCTTTTCACGACAGCCTACACGGGGGTAAACGCCGGGCTTGTGATAGGAGTCGCCGATGATCCGGGAATGCATTCCTCTCAGAACGAACAGGACTCAAGGCACTATGCGGCGGCGGCAAAAATTCCGATGCTGGAACCGGCTGACTCCGTCGAGGCGCTGGAATTCGCAAAAAAGGCCTTCGAGATTTCCGAAAAATTCGACACCCCGGTGCTTTACAAAATGTGCACAAGAATCGCACATTCACAGAGCGTAGTGGAGCCGTCTGAAAGGAAGGAGATTCCTGTCAGAAAATATGAGAAGAACATCGCAAAATACGTGATGGCGCCGGCAAACGCAATCCGCCGGCATCCCGTTGTGGAGAAGCGGATGAAGGACATCGCCACATGGTCCGAGACATCGGGAATAAACAGGATTGAGACAGGCGGAACTGAAATCGGAATCATCACATCATCCACATGCTATCAGTATACCAAGGAAGTTTTCGGAGACAGCGTGAGCATTCTGAAGCTTGGAATGGTCTTTCCCCTTCCTGAAAAAATGATCCGTGAATTCGCCGCTTCTGTAAAAAGCGTATACATAATAGAAGAACTTGATCCGATAATCGAGAATTTCTGCCGGTCGCTCGGAATTGAGACTCACGGAAAAGACATTCTTCCTGTATGCGGTGAATTCAGCCAGAACATGATTGCCGCGGCATTCGGAAAAACGGTTCCGGAATCAAGAAAAACTTCGGCTGAAATTCCTGTCCGTCCGCCGATAATGTGCGCAGGCTGTCCGCACCGTGGAATTTTCTATGCGCTCTCAAAACTCCACGTGACAGTTCTCGGAGACATAGGCTGCTACACCCTCGGTTCAGTAGCTCCGCTTTCGGCGATGGACATGACGCTGTGCATGGGAGCATCGGTATCGTCACTGCACGGATTCAACAAGGCGCTCGGCCGTGATGCAGCGGGAAAAACCGTCGCAATAATCGGAGACTCGACGTTCATGCATTCAGGAATGACGGGACTTGCGAACATAGCCTACAACCAGTCAAATTCGACTGTCATAATCGTGGACAACTCAATCACCGGAATGACGGGACACCAGCAGAACCCGACCACAGGAAAAAACCTCTACGGCGAACCGGCCGGCAAAATAGACCTTGAGAAGCTTGTGTCCGCCATGGGAATAAGAAGAGTCCGTGTCGTGGATCCGTACAATATCGCGGAATGTGAAGCTGCCGTAAAAGAGGAACTGGCGGAGGAGGAGCCAAGCGTAATTATCAGCCGCAGGCCGTGCGTTCTGCTGAAGGAAGTGAAACCGAACCCTCCGCTCAAAGTTGACAGCGGAAAATGCAGATCCTGCAGAATGTGCATGAAAATCGGCTGCCCGGCGATCGCAATCAAGGACGGAAAGGCAAAGATTGACAGGACACTCTGCACTGGCTGCGGAGTATGCGTGCAGATGTGCAAATTTGACGCGCTGAAATAGCAGAAAACGGAGGAACCCATGGTAAAAAACATAATGATAACCGGAGTCGGCGGTCAGGGAGCGCTTCTTGCAAGCAAGACACTTGGCCGGGTGATACTTGATGCCGGCCTTGACGTTAAGGTTTCGGAAGTCCACGGAATGAGCCAGCGCGGAGGAAGCGTAGTCACCTATGTGCGTTACGGTGACAAAGTATATTCTCCTGTAGTTGACAAGGGTGAGGCTGATTTCATCGTGTCATTTGAACAGCTTGAGGCCGCACGCTACACTGAATTCCTCAAAAAAGACGGACAGATAATCGTGAACACCCAGGAGATAGATCCGATGCCTGTGATTACAGGTGCGGCAGAATATCCGGAGAATCTGCTTGACACACTCAGAACCGAAGGATTCAAGGTAGATCCGGTTGATTGCCTTGCGCTTGCGGAGCAGGCCGGAACCGCAAAGGCGGTAAACATCGTCCTCATGGGAAGGCTGTCAAAATACCTTGATTTCACCGAAGAGGCATGGCTCAATGCGATTGAAAAACTTGTAAAACCGCAGTTTCTGGAGATGAACAGGAAGGCTTTTATCCTTGGCCGCAGATGACGAAAAATCGGCAAAAAAAAGTTCCGTCATATTCAGACGGAACTTTCTGATTCCTGCGGTTATTTTCCGCCGCAGGACGCCTTTATGAATTCCCTGAAAAGCGGCCCTGCCTTGTCCGGACGGCTCTTGAATTCAGGATGAAACTGCGCTCCAACCATCCAAGGATGATCTGGAACCTCGCAGACTTCAACAAGATTGCGTTCCGGATTGATACCGGCAATCACAAGCCCAGCCTTCTCCAGCTCATCCCGGAATGTATTGTTGAATTCATAACGGTGGCGGTGACGCTCCCAGATGACATCCGAGCCGTAGGCCTTTTCGGTAAGTGTTTCCGGAGCCACCCTGCACTCATATTTCCCGAGCCGCAATGTTCCTCCGAGTATCTTTCCGTTCTGGTCGGGCATCAGATCAATCACCGGATGAGCCGTATTTTTGTCCATTTCAGTGGAATTCGCATCTGCATAGCCAAGAACATTCCGCGCATATTCAATCACAAGAATCTGCATTCCGAGACATATCCCAAGATACGGGACTCTGTTCACCCTGGCAAATTCCGCCGCCATCACCATTCCCTCTATTCCCCGCAGGCCGAAACCGCCCGGAACAATGATTCCGTCAGCATCCCGAAGCCGTTCCGCCGTAACAGTCCTGTCTGTCAGCGACTCCGAATCGACCCAGTCAATTATGACTTCCGCCTCGTTGCAGATTCCGCCGTGAGTCAGCGACTCCACAACGGAAAGATACGCGTCATGAAGCTCAACATATTTTCCGACAAGGGCAATCCTGACTGTGCGCTTGGGATTGTTGTATCGGTCAACCATGGCCGTCCATTCCCGCAGGTCGGATTTCGTGTTCTTGAGTCCGAGCACCCTGCAGACCGCCTGTCCAAGTCCCTCCTTCTCCATCTGGAGCGGAACCTCGTATATCGAACGTGCATTCAGGTTCTGTATTATGTCGGTTGTATCGACATTGCAGAATGCGGCGAGGCGTTCCCTTGTGGTACTGTCAATAGTATGTTCGGTACGGAGCATCAGGATATCCGGCTTTATTCCGAGCTCCTGAAGCTCCTTGACGCTGTGCTGTGTCGGTTTTGTCTTTATCTGGGCGGCGGTCTTTATAAATGGAACCAGCGTAAGATGAATATAGCAGCAGTTCTCCTCCCCGACCCTGTATTTCATCTGACGGATTGCCTCGATGAACGGAAGAGATTCTATGTCTCCTACAGTTCCTCCGATCTCCGTTATGACCACATCGGCATTTGTCTCTTCTGTGGAAAGCAACATCCGCCGGAGAATTTCCTCTGTGATATTTGGTATGACCTGGACAGTTCCGCCGTGAAATCCGCCCTCACGTTCCTTGTTCAGTACGGAAAGATAGACCCGCCCGGCAGTTGTATTTGATGACTGGGAAAGCGACGCGTCAGTAAAACGCTCATAATGTCCGAGATCAAGATCCGTCTCGGCTCCATCGTCTGTTACAAAAACCTCACCGTGCTGAATCGGGTTCATTGTTCCGGGGTCTATATTGAGATACGGATCAAATTTCTGGTTCACAACCCTGAAACCGCGGCTTTTCAGTATAAGACCGATTGAGGCCGCGGCGATTCCCTTTCCTAAACCGGAAACAACGCCGCCGGTAATAAAAATATATTTTGTCATCTAAAACATCCTGCACGAACTGTAAAAATTCATGCGGAAGTATAGCAGAATTCACCGGCCGTGTCGATAAATTCATCCAGCCCTACGCCTGCTTACCGAGTTTATCTTTCGATAAACTCGCACAATTATTTTACTGTAAGATTGCGCCTTTATCGGCAGAGCTTACCAGTTTAGCGTAGCGGGCAAGGTAGCCGGTTTTTACTTTTGACTCCGGGGCAACCCATTTTGCTTTTCGGGCGGCAAGTTCCTCGTCGCTTACTTCAAGATGGATTTTGTAGTTGTTTATGTCCAAAGTGATTTTGTCGCCTTCTTCAACAAGCGCAATCGGACCGCCGACAGCTGCTTCCGGTGAACAATGTCCCAACGACGCGCCTCTTGTAGCTCCGCTGAAACGTCCGTCTGTAATGAGCGCAACCTGCTTGTCCAACCCCTGACCTGCAAGTGCAGCAGTAACCGCAAGCATTTCGCGCATTCCAGGACCACCTTTTGGACCTTCGTAGCGGATTACAACAACATCGCCCGGTTTAATCTGGGATTTCTGAACAGCTTCCATTGCCTCGCTTTCGTCGTTGAACACGCGGGCAGGTCCTGTGTGGTGCATAAGCTCCGGGGCGCAGGCTGAACGTTTTACAACAGTTCCGTTTGGCGCAAGGTTTCCGAACAAAATCGCGATTCCGCCGTTGTCGCTGAACGGATTTTCAATCGGGCGCAGGATTTCAGGATTTCTATTTTTTACACCTTTAATATTTTCGGCGATTGTTTTTCCTGTAGCGGTAATCAAAGATGTATTTATAAGATTCTTTTTTGCAAGTTCAGCAAGAACAGCCTGAACACCGCCGGCATCATCAAGCTCGCACATAAAAGTGTGTCCTGCCGGTGCAAGATGGCAAAGGTTCGGAGTTCTTTCTGAAATCTTATTAACTTCGTGCAGGTCAATGTCAATTCCAGCTTCGTGCGCAATTGCAGGAACGTGCAGCATTGTGTTGGAAGAACATCCGAGCGCCATGTCCGCTGTAAGCGCATTTCGGAAATTTTCAGCTGTCATCATCTGACGGGCAGTAATTCCTTTCTTATACAAATTCATAACAGCCATACCAGCGTGCTTTGCAAGAGCAATTCGTTCACCGGTAACAGCAGGGATTGTTCCGTTTCCAGGAAGACCAAGCCCCAAAACTTCAGTCAGACAGTTCATTGAGTTTGCAGTGAACATTCCAGAACAAGCGCCGCAACCCGGACAAGCCCTGTGCTCCATCTCTTTAAGCTGTTCCTCAGTGATTTTTCCGACAGCAAGACCGCCAACAGCCTCAAACATATCTGTAAGCGAAAGATTCTTGCCGGAATAAGGATTTGAAGCATCATTTCCAGGAAGATGTCCCGGCATCATCGGACCGCCGGAAACAAAAACAGTCGGCAAATCAAGGCGGGCGGCTGCCATAAGCATTCCCGGAACAATCTTGTCGCAGTTTGGAATCATAACCAGAGCGTCAAACTGATGAGCCTTTGCAACACATTCAACGCTGTCGGCAATAAGCTCGCGTGTTACAAGCGAATATTTCATTCCTTCGTGGCCCATCGCAATTCCGTCGCAAACGCCAATCGCCGGAAATTCAATCGGAGTTCCGCCAGCCATTCTAACGCCAGCCTTAACAGCCTCCGCAATCCGGTCAAGCTCAATGTGCCCCGGAATAAGTTCATTTTTAGCGCAAATAACACCAACCAGCGGCTGATCCAATTCCTCATCAGTATAGCCGGAAGCATAAAAAAGAGAACGGTGCGGCGCGCGTGCTGTTCCCCTGCAGGCATTGTCAGATTTTTTTGTCATAGTCGAACCTCGGTATAATCAATATTTGTCCTGAATAACAAGCTTTATCAGCGTGTCATTTTTTATTCCGATTTTTCTGCGCTGCTCGTTCATGTCACTGCGTCCAAGACTTATTCTTGACGCATCACAGAGCTTGCGGCAGTACGGAGAAAGCTGGGAAGGCGAACCGGCGGCGCAGGCAAGAACAACATTTTTTTTGCCCATAAAATGATAATAAAACTGATTGAATTCCTCATTGTCAAGAGGAAGTCCATAGAGCAGAATAATGCGCTTGAGATCCTGAACGGAAGCAAATGATTCGCAGCATTTCACGAGTTTTTCGGAGAATGTCTTTGTTCCGTCAGGCGCCACGGCAAGATTCTCGGCGATGACAAAAAGCTCCGGCTCAGAAGGCGGCGTTCCTTCTGGCGTGAAATTCATCACCCTGCTGACTTCCGCTGAATCAACAAGAATTTTCGTCTTGCCGTCAACAGACAGGCAGTCGTCCGTGCTCATAAAACTGTCATCGGATTCTGACATGGCCGAATTTCCGGAGCCTGAATCAGAGCCGGCAAAAAGATGTTCAAGCTCATCGGCCGTAACCTCTGCGCCATGCGATGCCGGCACCTCATCATTCATAACATCCATCATCTCTGACAGAATTTTCACCTCTTTATCACCGGCCGCGACATCTCCGGAAAACTGCTCATTTCTAGTCTTCTCGTCATTCATTATGTCGGCAAAAACCGAATCCACATCAACACTGCTGTTTTCTTCCATTTTATCATTCTCCATCAATTTATTTTCCGAAACCGGAACTGTTTCAAGCTCATTTCCGCCAAACACCGGAGCGGATGAATTCTCATTCTCATTTCCCAGCACCGAAAGTTCCCCGTCAGCCGCCCCGATTTCCGCGCTGAAAGTATCATCTTCCTCGTCAAAATCTTCCCCGTCGGGAATATCCGCCTCATCATCAAGATCCGGATTGAAGAACGAGACGGAAGCGGGAACGCGCAGACTGACTTTTACGGCACACCGGTGTCCGCTTTTTGAGTAAAGCGAGCCGTCCTCCGGATTCAGATAAAATGCGGAATTCTCAGGGGAAATTCTTATGCTCCTAAGAGCCGTGCAGCCGGAAAAAGCCGTACCGTCAATTTTTACAATCGAGGCTGGAATCACAAGGGACTCAAGGGAGCTGCATCCGGAAAAAGCGTTTTCGCCGATGGAAACAACGCCTTCCGGAATAACCAGCGAACGCAGGGAGGTACAGCCGGAAGCTACATTGTCGGGAAGGGATTTGACTCCGGGACGGAACGGCAGCTCCGCAAGCGATGAGCAGCCGGAGAAAAGACCTTCGGAGAAATCGCAGGGGGAATCCGGCATTGAAATTCTATTCAGTGCGGTACAGCCGGAAAACAGATACGGTGGAAAACATTCAAGCTCCCTTGGAAGCTTAACTTTCTCAAGTTTCTTTGAATTCTCAAACAGACACGGCGTCAATGTCCTGATGGAATCCGGCAAAGAGACGGACTGATACGGGCAGCAGGAAAACAGCCTGTCCGCAATAAAATGAACACCGAAAGGAATACGGCCGCTGAATTCACCTGAATCCGAATCAATTCCGACCAGCGTATGCATATCAGCGGAATAAACAAGTCCATGCTTTTTCACGACATCGCCCATGCAGCCCATTGTAAAGCATTTTCGGGTCTGATTCAATGGCGGCAGCGTTGATTGATTTTCATTGTAACACGGAATTCTCTGCCGCCCGCCGATTCATTTCAAATCGGCGCAACGGTTCTTCATTCTCACGTCAGGCGGCAGCGTTGATTGATTTTCATTGCAACACGGGATTCTCTGCCGCCCGTCATTCCCAGCCGAATGTTGCCGGCGGCTTGTTTGTAACGTCATAATACAGGGCATCAACAAAAGGCAGGGCGGCAATCCGTCTTGCAATTCTGTCCAGAAGCTCCAGAGGAAGATGGGCAAAACGTGCCGTCATCACATCCTCACTGCAGACAGGGCGCAGCACAAATGACGCCCGGTCTGCGGACGAAGCGAACGGCAAATCTATTGTAAGATGCTGGAATATCCTGTCGTACCAGCCGGATGCGTGAAGCTCGGAAAGCATTATGTCATCCACCTCCCGCAGCTGGTCAAGACGTCTCCTGTCGCACCATCCTTCCTGAATTCCCATGGAAGCATCCTCAACCGACGGATTCTGCCAGAGCTTTATCACAGTGCGGTTTATGAGCGACGCGCTGTTTGTTATATGGCTTGAGGCGGCCTCGATTTTCTCCCATTTTTTCGGAACATGATAAAATCCGTCCGCATCCCGCGCAAACGCCAGCACAGCAGGAAAACGGTATGTCCTGAAATCCCCCTGAACTCCCACGGATCGGACAGGAAGAACAGATTTTTTCATCGAGGCTGAACATTTCGGACAGAATTCAGTTACGGCGATTCCGTCAAGCTCCTTCTCCGCGGCGGAAAAATCATTTCTGTCCTTATCTGAAAATTTTCCGTCGGAACAGAGAACGTTGATTGAAAGCCCCGGTCCCGGAAACGGATGGCGCATTACGAGCGACGGATCCAAGCCGAGCTTCTTTCCGATTGCACGCACCTCATCCTTGTAGAGTTCCTTTATCGGTTCAATTATCAGTCCTTTTTCTATAAGGCTCTGAATTCCTGACACGCGGTTGTGATGTGTCTTTATCACATTGGAATTTTTTGTTCCGCCCGATTCGATTATGTCGGGATAAAGCGTTCCCTGGGCAAGCAGCCATTGGTTCTCGTCCAGTTTCTGCCGCGCCACAACCTCGTTGCGGACGGTGATGAAATTCTCGCCTACAGCCATCCGCTTTTTCTGCGGATCGGAGAGTCCAGCCACCGCCTTGAGAAAGCTCTCAGACGCGTCCTCGACAATGAAATTCGTGAATCCGAATTTACGGTAAGCCTCCGCAACCTTGGCGGATTCGTTTTTGCGCATAAAACCATTGTCTATATGAAGACCCAGCACGCGCTCCTGTCCAAGCGCCCTGTTAAGGAGGGCGAATGTTATCGTACTGTCAACTCCGCCGCTCAAAAAAAGGAGAACATTCTTTCCGGCGGCATCCTTTTTTATGTTCTCAACAATCAGGCCGAGCACCGTATCCTGATCCCAGTTTTTCTCCATTCCGCAGAAACGCGCGAAATTCGAGAATATAATGTCTCCGCAGGGAGTATCCTTCACCTCACAATGAAACTGAAGCGAGAAACGTCTGAGCGCAAGATTCTGCAGCGCGGCATAGGGACAGTCCTTTGTGCTGCCCACAACCTCAAATCCTTCGCCCGGAGCAAGTACGCAGTCCTGATGGCTCATCCATACCTGCTGAACCGGAGCTATCCCCTCAAAAAGAGGACAGTTCACATCCGGAGACAGATGAAGTTCCGCAAATCCGAATTCGCCTGTCTCGGCCTTTCCCACCTTGCCGCCGTATCCCAGCTGGACAATGTAATGTCCGTAACAGAGTCCCAGAACCGGAACATCAAGCGAAAGAATTCCGCTGTTGAATTCCGGAATCTTGTCACCGTAAACAGAACTCGGACCGCCTGAAAACACGATTCCTTTTGCTCTGTCAAATGCGGAGAGCGGTGCGGACGGAAGCGCAATCTCGGAATAATAACCGAGCATACGGAAACGTTTGGCGATAAGATGCGCATACTGGCTTCCAAAATCAAGAACAACAATTTTTTCACGGGACATCTGATTTACCTCAGCGGCTACTATAACAGAATTCCCCGATTCAGTAAACGCATGGCTACTTCATCAGCAGCGTAAGGGCCTCGTTCAGTTTTTTTACGGAAGTGTCATTCGGCTTCATCGCAATCACCTGGCGCAGATAATACTGCGCCTTGTAATAATCCTTGCGCTCAAAATAAATCTCGTAAAGGCGGAAAAGCGCATCCACATTTATCTTCTCGTTGAGGCTTGAGCGGAGATCCGAAAGCGCATAGTCGTCCGAATATTGAAGAAAACTCCGACGGTAATAGATGTAGCTGCGGACCGCCATCGGCTGGCCTGCCGCAAGCATCAAATTCAGCTCGGAAACCGCGGCTTCACGTTTTTGGGCGGATGAAAGGGCAAGGACATAAGCCATCGTAGCAGTCTCGTCGTCCGGAAATTTTCTGTGCATGGCGGATGCAAAATCAAGGGCCTCCTTCATAAGCCCCAGATTGACGCATACCGTGACATGACTCATTATTACTCCCGGCGGAACCGGATCCGTTCTGACAAGCTCCGAGCTGATTTTATATGCATCCTGCCAGTTTCCGCGCTGCATGAATCCGCTCAGCGCATATTCCATCGCCTGGCTGTCGCCGGGTCTTTTCTCAAGAACTTCCGCGGCAAGCTCATCGGCATATTTTCCACCGACAGGAGAATCCGTGGCTGATGAAATACGCGCGGCAAGCAGCATCGCATCAGTACTGTCCGGATAAAGACGGATAATCCGCTCCACCGTCGATGTGGCCGCCGTGTAGTTGCGGCTCCAGTCAAGCTGAACCTCCGCCCTCAGCAGAAGATACTCAAGTGAATCCGAATCATATCTTGAATAAACGTCCAGCAGGGAGACCGCATGTATATAATCCTTTTTTCTTATCAGAATTTTCGCACGGAAAAGCACGAATTCAAGGTCATTCGGCGACTGCTGAAGAACTCTGGCGACATACTCCTCGGCGGCGGAATAATCACCGGCGGCGAAAGCCGTGAACGCCCTCTGGCGGAGAACCGTCCCGGCATCAGATCCGTCAGCCGGAAGTGCAGAAAGGATTCTTTCCGCCCCGGAATAATCTCCCGTCCTGGTAAGCATTCTGGCTAATGCGATTGAAATCTCAATGCAGTTCGGAGAAGACGAATATGCCGCAGAAAAATGCTCCTGAGCCTCGTTCCACCGCTCCTGACGCTCGCAGAGAATTCCAAAAAGATACTCGACGAGAACCGAGCCGGGACGGATTGCAAGACCTTTCCGCAGAGCACTCTCCGAAATCTCATAATAATCGGCGCGGGCGGACGGAGATGCCACAAGAACAAGCGACGGCAGAACTGTCGTCAGAAAATCCACATTTCCGGTGCTTGAATCGTAAATTCCGTTCCGAGCGGAATTTATCGCGCCCATATATGGAGTTTCCTCCGAAAGCTCAAACACATCCCACGTCACTCGTGAGGAAGGCCACACGATTCTCATTATCTCGGCGGATACGGCCGTCAGAACCTTCTCGTTCTCCGTATATTCCGAAACGTTTTTCCGGAGCATTTCCATCGCCTGTCTGATTGTATCAGGAGAGCCGTTCTCCACTCCGGCAAGAATTTCCGGTCTTATCCTGCTGAAATAGCCGCCCCTGCGGTTTCTGCCGCCCGGAAGCTGAATCGACATACGTCCGTCTGTTCCTGATGCTGCCTGGGCATGACAAACTCCGGCCGTAAAGAAAAGCACGGCCGAAAATATGAGCATAACGTTTTTCCATGAGCACCGGACTGAATCACGCAATTTCATTCACCGGAATCGTCAAAAATCATCCCCTCGTCATCAAAAACTTCCGGCTCCTCTCCGTCAATAATCAGGCGGCGTTTCTTTTTCTGGATAAAAAAAACAGCGGCTATTGCGGCGCATACAATCACGGCAAGAACAGGACCTGCGACCGAAAAGAAAACCCTGAATGGAATTTTTATTATGTCAAATGAAAAAAGCATGAAAAACAAACCGCACAAAATAAACGCAGCGGACGGAATGACAAATCCGGGACTGAATTTTCCATACCTGAAACGTCCGGAGACAAGAAGCGCAAGTCCGGAGACAAGCCCGAACACCGGCCAAAGCCTCAGCATTGTGTACGGATATGGGGAATATATGTCAATCAGAATGACAACACCGCAAAGTGCAAGCAGAATTCCGCAGAAAAGGTGATATGCCTTGCCGGAAAGAAACACAGCGACAGCCACAAAAACAGCTCCGACGGCAATCTGCAGCACGGACACAAATACCGGTGAAACACCGCTGTTCCTGTCCGCCGCACCGAGAACGAATGCAAAAAAAACGGTGAAAAACACAATACCTGCGGCAACTATAAAATCAAGAATTTTCGTGCTGTTTTTCCTCATCTGAATCGCTCCTGCAACAGAATACACCATAAAAGTTAATCTTTACAATAACAAATCACTATGCTAAATTAAAAAAATGAAATTTAAAAATACAATTATTCTTCTATTAATTGTTCATATAACCACATCAGTTTTTCTGACTTCATGCAGTCCGGCAAAGGCAAAAAACAAAAATCCGATACAGGAAAAACAGGCGGAGCTCAAGAGCCTGCTTGACAGCGGAACACTTGATTCAAAACAGCGTTATGCGCTCATAAACCAGATGGCGGGGAATCTCCTCTCGCTCAACGACTATCAGGGAACAATCCTGCTCCTGACCGACATTGCTGAAAAGAATCCGGATGACATATACAACTCCTACTGGCTTCTGATGACGGCATACTCGTATCTTTCTATGAATGCGGAACCGGTGGCCGAATATTATTTTGACAGAATTCTGAACCACTGTCAGGATCTCCTGATAAAAGGAAAGTCGATTCATTTTCTCTGCCTGCAGAACCTGATTCAGATAAGCAAGACTCCGGCGCACAGGATAAAATACTTCAACGACCTGATAAACCGTTTTCCGCAGGACATAAACACCACCGAGCTGTACCTGCGGCTGGCGATGGAATACGAGAACGACAACCAGTGGGAGCAGGCTCTGAAGACATACAATCTTTTTCTCAAACAGCCGGATGCGACGACAATCCAGATTCCGGGTGAACCGGACGCATACAAGAACGCACGTCATCTGGTGGATTTCAACAACTCATCAAAGGACTGGACCTTTGAGAGTCTGAGCGCGCTGGAATCCGCCGTAAAGAGGGCGATAAGGAACTACGACTGGCGTGCGCTGGACAGATACAAGGCAAAGGTGAATTTCTTCTCGATGTCATGGAAGCAGGACGAGACGGATGCGAATTCCCAGGAGGAATTCTCGATGAAAAGCTTCATGCAGGGAAACCGCGTCAGATACAGCGAGACGCTTGACGAGACATCGAATCCGAACGAGGCATATCTGAAAACCTGGGGATGGAGCCGCTACGTGTCAGTCTGGTACCTGTATTTCAGAAAGGTGAATTTTCCTGTCGATCCCGACATCCATGGCAACTGGGAATGGGCCGGAATCTACATAGGCAACAAACTCTGATGGCCGCGATGAAACTTCAGAAAACACTTCTATGCGCCCTGCTGCTCCCGGCGGTCACATTCCTTGTTCCGGCGGAAGAAACCGACGGAAACCAGGATGCCGGTACGGAGCTTGAGCTTAACACGCCGGATTCCGTGGAAGCAACTGATTCTGCCGCATCCGGAGAAATTCCTTCGGAAGAGCTTCTCAAAGAGGACATAATTTCTGATTCCGCCGCCGGCCCGGACGGAAAGGCAGAATCCGGTGAACAGTCCGGACAGACAGGACAGGATGATCTGCAGCAGAATTCCGGGCCTGAATACAGACAGATTGACCTTCCCGGAGCGGACAGGCCCGAGACTGAAAAATTCAGAAGGCAGTTCCTGACAAAAAAATGGAACAAACGGCTGCACGACGAACTGGAGGCCGCGCTTCCCTACCGGCTCTATGTGCGCAAATCCATACAGGAGAAAAATCTGCCCGCCGTGCTAGAATATCTTCCGGTAATCGAATCAAACTACAAGACATCCGCAAAATCAAGTTCCGGCGCACTGGGAATGTGGCAGTTCATGGAAAACAGCGTCAGGCCGTTTCTCACGCTGAATGAATTCGTGGACGAAAGACTTGATCCGTGGAAATCGACCGATGCGGCGCTCAAAAAACTTGAGGACAACTACAACTATTTCGGAGACTGGCTCATTGCGATTGCGGCATACAACTGCGGAGCCGGTGCGATGTCGCGCGCGCTCAAAAAATCACCGCAGAAGGATTTCTGGTATCTGTGCGAGAATTCCCTGATTCCCCTCCAGACGGCACAGTACGTGCCGAAACTGCTTGCAGTCGCGGATCTTGCCCTGAACAGCGGCTATTACGGCGTGGAAATTCCCGACCATCAGGAGGAATTTGAAAAGCTTTACAACGAGACAAACGGAATTTTCGACTACCTGACAGTGACAAAAGCATATTCTTTGAACCGTCTTGCTCAGGAGATGAGGATGGATCCCGCCGTGCTCATGGAACTGAATCCGTCGTTCGTAAAAGGGATGACACATCCGTCCAGAGAGTCAAAGATAAGGCTTCCGGCAGGAATGAAACAGACGGCTGTGGATGCGCTTGCGGCGGTAAGTCCCATAGAATTTCCATTCAAGTACAAGGTTGTGGCAGGGGATTCGCTCTGGGCAATCTCGCGGAGATTCGGCGTCTCCGTCAGCTCAATCTGCGACATAAACGGAATCGAGGAGAACGCGATTCTCAGAATCGGAAAAATCCTTTATATTCCGTCAAAATAACACGATATTTAAACATAATTATGAGAAAATTCAGATTCAGAAAATCAATCACGGCAGCCATATCCGCGGTGATGGCGCTTCACGGAATTCTTTCAGCAGAGACAATGCTTGAGACGACAAGCGACGTGAACTGGATAACGCGCACTTTCAGAACGGAAATATCTCTCGACACCGGGAAAACCGGACTCTCAATGCCGTCCGGAAAAAAAAGCGCGTCCGCCGCAATCAGAACAAGAATGCCCAAACTGATTCAGCCCGCCCTGCTGTCGCTTTTTTCTGACTCGACAAAATATCTTGCCGACGAGGTTACCGGCGGAGCCCTTTCCGTTGATCAGGTGACTGATTTTATAATGGAAGGCCACAAGACTCCGGACGTGTTCACAAGGGACATGAAGAATCTGAACACGATGAACACGCTCGGAATAGACAGAATCGCACGGCAGCTCATAAAACACACACAGGCATACCAGCCGGAAATTCCCCTTGACAGCGTTCCGTCAAGGGCGTACAGCGGAATAATAATCGATGCGCGCGGAACCCGCCCGGTTCACGGAGAATACGTTGACAGCGAGACTTTTCCGGCTTTTTTTCCGAGAATCTGGGACGAGCAGATGAATTCCGTCTACGAGAGGAACATGGTTCTTCCGGACAAAGCGTTGGAAAACGGAATAGTCGCCTACGACTTTGCGGAAGACTCCCCGCGCCTGGACGACCGCGTCGGAACGGATCCGCTTTACATACGTGCGGTTCAGGTGTACGGACGCAACAGGACGGATCCTGTGATAAAAAGGAATGATGCTCTGAAAATCCTTTCCGTTCCGCAGAACCTAAAGCTGCTTGAGGAAGGAAAAGTCGTCATTCTGCTCGACCGTAAAAATCTGATAACAAAAATCAGCGTTCCCCAGAAGGACGATTCGTACTATGTGAACTACGGAACTATAAGACAGTATTTCTACGAGAACAGAATTCCGGATGTCACGGTCACCGAGTCGCTGAACGGAATCCTTTTCTCAGTTGACCTGAAATTCTATCCCGACTCGCCGGAGCTTCTTCCGTCGGAAAAGGAACGCATACAGGTAATCGCCGAAAAACTCGCCCAGCTTGCGTCGGACGGAAGCTACACCGTCCTTATCGAAGGTCACACCGCCGATGTAGGCAAACCGGCAGGACAGCTGAATCTGTCAATCGAAAGGACGCGCACCGTCATGAGGGCACTTGTGGACTACGGACTTGACGAATCGATTTTTACATACAAAGGGTACGGAGGAACAATGCCGGTCGCGACAAATGCCACGGAGGAGGGACGCGCCCAGAACCGCCGCGTGGACATAACCGCACGTCCGAAGGCGACCTACATCCAGCGTGACTGGTAGAGATTCTCCGCAGATGGAACGGAACGAGCCGCTTGTAAGCATAATAATTCCCGTATACAACGCGCAGTGCTATCTTGAGCGGTGTCTTGTGGCGCTTATGCGACAGACCTACAGAAACCTCGAAATCATCATGGTGGATGACGGAAGCACTGACCATTCACTGGAAATCTGCACGAAATATCTTAACATGGACGGCAGATTCAGGCTGATAACACAGAAAAACAGCGGAGTCTCAAGGGCAAGGAACAAAGGAATCCGCATGGCGACAGGAAAATACATAATGTTCTCGGACAGCGACGACTGGTTCAGAAGCGATGCGGTATGGAAATTCGTGGAACGGGCGGAATCCGACGGCTCTGACATGGTTGTCTCCGGATTCAACAGGATAATCAACACGGTAAAGATTCCCATGGCGATCATAAAGAGAAATTCCGTCATGACAAGGGAAGAATTCGCCGGGGAGATGGCGGATTCTCCGGCTGACTTTTATTTCGGCGTCCTCTGGAACAAATGCTACAGAACCTCCATCATAAAAGGAAAGCACATCTACTGCTCGCCCCGCTACAGATGGTGCGAGGATTTTCTGTTCAACCTTGAATACATGCAGTACACGCGGAAAATATCCGTGATAAACGACCATCTCTATTATTACGTGAAGAGACTCGGAAGCATCTGCGAGTCACAGATAAAGTTCTCAACGGTGATTGCATTCAAGATGCAGCTGCTCGGATACTACAGGGCGCTGTACAAGTCGATAAATCTTTACGACGACAACAAATTCAAGATAAATTCATATCTGTTCGCATACGCGCATGATTCCGGAACAAACGAATACAACCAGATGATTGCAAGACAGAAGATGGATTCCATAAAAAAAATCACCGCGGGCAGACAAAAACCCGCAGGAGGCAAAAAAGGTGACACCGGAACAGACAAGAAACGAAAAGGCAGGAAAAAACCTGGTAAAGGCTCTGAAAGCAAGACACTTTGACGCATATTACTTTTCCACGGCGGAGGAGGCGGCCGGAAAAATCATGTCGATGATTCCGGAAACAGATTCGGTCGGATACGGAGGCTCGGCCTCGGTCGATGCGCTCGGAATAAAGGAGAAGCTCCGTGCGCGCGGACAGAAAATCTTCGACAGGGATCTTGCGGAAACTCCGGAAGAAAGAATGTCAGCCATGAGGATGTCGCTTACCGCCGACACATTTCTTACCGGCACAAATGCGGTCACAAAGAACGGGGAGCTTGTGAATGTGGACGCAAACGGAAACCGGGTTGCGGCGATGTCATTCGGTCCGAAAAGCGTTATTGTAGTCTGCGGAATAAACAAACTTGCGGACAGCCTTGATGAGGCCGTATTCCGCGCAAGACACACGGCCGCACCGGTGAACGCCCAAAGATTCGGAGGAGAGACTCCCTGCACAGCCACAGGATTCTGCGGAGACTGCACGGCAAAGGACTGCATCTGCTCGTACATTGTCGAGACACGGCTTTGCCGTCCGGAAGGCAGGATAAAAGTGGTTGTCGTCGGCGAAAGCCTCGGATTCTGATACGCAAAAAGGAGCGGAGAATCCGGCGGCTCAATTTATCTGCCGGAGACGGCTTTCTCCTCTGCGGATCTGGCCTCAGCATGGTGCTTCCGCTTATCCATGTAAAGCGAGGAATCCGCTTCGGCCATAAGATTTGAAAGCTTGTAGCCGAGTTTTTCGTCCGGAAATTTAACATATCCCATGCTTATCGACAGACGGAACGGAGCGCCGTTTTTCTCGGTCCAGCGGCGGCATTCCGTGTCTATAACCCGGCGGATGCGCTCGAACACCGCTTCCGTAAGCCCCTGACCTATTACGGCGAATTCATCACCGGCTATACGCGCCACTATGTCATTATTTCTGAAGCTCGCCTCAAGGATTTTTGCCTCGGCTGTTATGGCGCGGTCACCGGCATCGTGTCCGTATGTGTCGTTTATTTTTTTCAGTCCGTCCATGTCGCAGTAAATCACAAAACCGGACAGCCCCATCCGCTCGGAATATTTCATCATCTCGTTCCCGTCATCCATAAAGCCGCGGCGGTTGCGTATTCCGGTCAGCTCGTCCGTATGCGCGGCCCTGTTCAGCTTCTCGTTTTCGGCGATGATGTGGCTTTTCTCGCGCTCAATCTCCGAATATGACTTTACGGTCGCAAGCAGGTAGGAAACCGTCTTTCCGAAAATATCATAACAGGCCATATCGTATGAGCCGCGGTTTATAATCATGTAGCCATACTGGAACGACTGATAGAACAGCGGCATGGCGATTGTCTCTCCGCTAAAAAATTTCCGTGTCTCAGGAGGAAGCATTCCGTCATTCGGATTGAAGAATTCCGGCGAATCCGGCGACAGGAAATAAAAGCCGCTGTCCTTGTCAAAGGCGGACATAAGATATGCGCGGTGGGGAAGATTGAAATATTCAAAACTAGTCTTCATCTCGACAGGCGACTCATACAGGACGATTGCGCCGGACGAAATTCCGAAAGCCTTGAGATCGTAATTTATCCTGCCCTTCAGATCCCACATCGTGGTTATGTACTGACAGTCGGTATAATATCTTGCAGCGCGGTAAAGCTGGTTCTTTCTGTTGAACCATTCAAGGACGGTGAATTTCGTGTTGCATGAAAATTTAGAAGTGTCATCCCTCTCTATAATATCCGTAGAGAAAAATGACGGAGGAATTTTTCCGGTCGATTCGCGCAGAACCGCCTTGGCATGAATCACCTGAACCGGAGGAACGGAATTTCCTTCAATTAAACTTCTCAAAGCCGCCGCAGCAGCATAGCCCTGCCTATAAAGCTGCTGGTTCACCGTCGTCAGGGAAGGACTTGAGAACGATGCGCGCTGAATGTCATCAAATCCGGTGACAAGAATGTCCTCGGGAATTTCCATGCCCGCCCCGCGGCAGAAATCCATCACGCCAAAAGCCATATCATCATTAAGGGCAATTATCGCATCAAAATCAAGTTTTCCGCCGCCGGATACATACCGGTCAAGTTCCTCGACAGCGGAATCGGCCGTGAATTTCGCGTTCCACACGACAATGCTGTCTGCGGTGATTCCGTGGTTTCCCAGAGACGACATGAACACATCCATCCTTTCGTGAACCTCGGAGGAAGTGCTGTCAACACTCATTATTCCGAACCGTCTGCATCCGCATATATCGACAAGATAATCGACCAGATCCGAGCAGGCCTTGCGGCAGTCAACCACAATTGACGGAATTCCCGGCACCGGAATGGAGATATTCACAACAGGAAGGGGTCTGAACGAGCGTATATATGAACTGAGCGTGTCCAGGGTGACGGAATGAATCTGGGTTCCTGATGTCATCACCACGCCGTCGATGTTTTTCTCCGTAGCAAGGGCTGTCACCGCGGCATACTGATAGTCAAAGCCCATCGACATACATCCAAGCTGGGACATAGGAAAAAGCATCATGTTCATATCCATGTCGCGGCAACATTCCGCCATTCCGTCATAAAGGCCGTCCGTATATTCGGAGACAAGATAATCAACAAGCAGACCTATCGTATATTTCTTCTTTTCCATATTTTCTCCACCCACGCAAACATATAAATTCCGCTAGTCCCTTACAATCATCAGCGAATTTCCCTGATATTCAGGCAGAAATTTCTTTGCCGTACCGGTCTCGAACTGAACCTCTATGACAAATTCTCCGTCCCTCATATATGACTTTGATATTATTCCGTAGCCCCAGTCATCGCTGTATATCTTTGTTCCCATGCGCCATTTTCCGGCAATTTCGGCCTTCTCCCCGTAAACAGCCCCGGAACCGGATTTTCGGCCGTCTGCGCACAGCGCCGAATCCGGCGACGTGGCTGAAAAACCGGCAGGTCTTGTTCCGATTACAGAAAATGCGGCTGCAGCCTCCCTGAGAAAACGGCTCGGCTTCATGTACTGCCATGCCCCATAAAGACAGCGTTTCGCCGCGGATGTCACGTAAAGCTCGTCCTGGGCACGCGTTATTCCTACATAAAAAAGCCTGCGCTCCTCCTCCAAATCCGCACCGGTCTTGTCCTGACGGGGAAAGACACCCTCCTCAAGTCCGGTTATGACAACTTTTTTGAATTCAAGTCCCTTTGTGTTGTGGACAGTTATAAGCGTGACACAGTCGGAGGAAGCTTCTCCCTCCTGAATCTCAAGCGAACGGTCAAGATTTATCGCGTCAAGAAAAGCGGTAAGTCCGTCCGGCGAACATTCATATACGACAGCACTGTTCACAAGTTCCTGCAGATTGGCCGCCCTCTGGGTTCCGTCAATCTCGTCCTTGGAACGGTGATATTCGTCAAGTCCTGTTGTGGCGACAACCCGGCGGATAAAATCGGAAAGACCTCCGCCGGCCGAAAAACCGTCCCTGATTTCCTTCATAATCCGGCAGAATTCTTCGGTTCCGGTCCGCGCCTTCTTCGGGAACGCTCCGGCAAGTGACTCGGCGGCATCAACAAGGCTTCCGGTCGTTCCGTCCTCCTCACGGGCGGCTCCGACAATCCTGTCCTGGGTCTTCTCTCCGACTCCCCGTGAGGGCTTGTTCACGACACGGCGGAACGCAATCTCATCCCGCGGATTCGCGCAGAGAGCAAGGTAGGCAAGCGTGTCCTTTATCTCCTCGCGCTCATAGAATTTGAGCGACCCGACAACTTTATACGGAATTTTTCTGTGCAGAAATTCCTTCTCGAAGCAGAGCGACTGCGCGTTCGTCCTGTAGAGCACAGCCCAGTCCGAAAATCCGCTTCCGTCACGGAGCGATTTTTTTATAAGTTCCGAAACAAAAACCGACTCCGACTCCTGATCCGGAACAAATGCGAGAACAGGAGTTCCGCCATCCCCGCGCGCGGCGGAAAGCGTCTTTCCGAGTCGTCCGCTGTTGTTCGCCACGACAAGGCCCGCAGCTTTAAGGATTCCGGCCGTCGAGCGGTAATTGCGCTCCAGTCTGATTATGCTGGTTCCCGGAAAATGCTCCGGAAATTCAAGGATATTCCTGACTTCCGCACCGCGGAATTTGTAGATTGACTGATCGTCATCACCGACCACGCATACATAAGCCCCGGATTTTTCTCCGGCTCCGGAAATTCTGTCAAGAAGACGGAACTGCGCGATGTTGGAGTCCTGATACTCATCCACCATTATCACGCTGAACCTTGAATGTATGCCGCCCGCAATATGAGGATTCGCATCCATCACCCTGACCGGAAGCATTATCAGATCACCGAAATCAACGTTTCCTGTCGCACGGAGCCTTTTCTCGTAGGCCGAATAAATTTCCGGAAGATCCAGTTCGCCGGCAATTTCCGACAGATCATCCTCAGGAAAAAGGCAGTAATCCTTTGCAAGAGAAATCTGCCGGGCGGCAAGATTCGCCTCCCGTGTAGAAAGTGACGGAACAGCCTTTTTTACAAGCGCGGCCATATCCTCATCATCGTACACCGTGAATGACGGCTCAACTCCGGCGGCTTCGGCATACATGCGCAGAAACCACGCGCCGAACGAATGGAACGTCCTTATCTGCGAGGCCGACGCGCTCTGCTCAAGGGCGACCGCACGTGTACGCATCTCGTCCGCGGCTTTTTTTGTAAAGGTGACGGAAAGAACCGCCTCCGGCGCGATGTGACATTCATTTATAAGATACGCTATTTTTGTTGTGATCACGCGGGTCTTGCCCGAACCGGCTCCGGCAAGAATCAGCAGCGGAGAATTTCCGTGGACGACAGCGGATTTCTGCTCAGGATTAAGAAGTTCTATTGATTCGCGGAGCCTGTCATTCATAAAGGAACTTGAACCTTTGGCCGCCGCAAGCGGTTCTGACAGGCGACAGAAAACGCGCGTCAAGATCCACACCGGCAACCGCAAGAATCCGGACACGGACGACATTTCCGGGAGAAACGGCTTCCGACTCGGCGGGAAGCTCAGATTCGTATCTTATCACGACATTTCCGTCCACCTCAGGAGCCTGAAACCAGGCGCGCCCGATCGCAAGTCCGTCAGTTGCGCCTTCATCAGCACGGACAATCTCCTCGACAAGCACATCAGTCTCCATGCCCACATATCTTCTGAGCGCGACAGCCGTTATCTCCGACTGAATACGCCCAAGTTCCGCGGCACGGCGTTCCGCTTCCTTTGAGGACACACGCCTTTTCATTGAATACGCCGGTGTATCCTCCTCCCTGCTGTACGGGAAACATCCGGACCAGTCGCTTTTTAGGCGTTTCAGGAACGTACAGGTGTTTTCAGCCTCTGCGGATGTCTCTCCGGGAAAGCCTGTCAGAAAAGTTGTCCTCAGGACGCATCCGGGAAGTTCCCCGCGAAGCATTTCTGCGAGAGCGATATATGAGGCTGCGGAACCTTTTCTGTTCATCGCCCTGATTATGCGGTCATCTCCGCTCTGAAAAGGAATGTCGAAATAACGGAGAAACCGGGAATCCGATTTTATCACCGGAATTATGTCCCTGTTAAAATGATCAGGATGAATGTACAGAAGGCGGACTATAAAATCTCCGGGAATTCCGCTTATCGTGCGCAGAAGCCTGCAAAGTCCGGATTCCGCTGCGGTTCCAAGGTTGTTTCCGTCCGCATCAATAACAGGAAGAGCAGTGCGTCCGTCTCCGAAAACATTGTCCGCCGCTCCGGTTCCGTAAGCCGCAAGATCCTGTCCGACAAGATTGATCTCGTAAATTCCGCCTTCAACAAGCTGTCTTATCTCGTCAGCAATATCATCCGCCGTACGGCTGCGGAGTTCTCCTCGGATAAGGGGAATCGCACAGAATGAACAATGGTTGCTGCATCCTTCGGTGATTTTGACAAATGCGCTTCCGCGGTAATTGAACAGAATTGGTCTTGCACCTGCGCAGACACCATCCTGCGCATAGATTTCTTTTACCCGTTCGCCACGGAGAATCCGTTCAGCCACCTGAACGACGGAATCAAGTTTCCCGTTTCCGAAAATTCCGTCAAGTTCCGGCATTGCCTCCTCAAGCTCAGAGGCATAACGTTGGGCCAGGCATCCGGCAAGGAGAATTTTCGCACCGGGATAGGCGGCTCTTATAGAACAGACCGCATCAAGCGACTCTTTTTTTGCCGATTCAATAAAACCGCATGAATTTACAATTATAAGCGACGCTTCTTCCGGTGAAAAAGTCTGGACCATTCCAGCACCGGTCAGAAGCCCTGCAATAAGCTCGCCGTCTATCTGATTTTTGGCACATCCGTGCTGGTCAATAAAAAATCTGTCAGTCAAGCTCAATCACCACCAGTTTGTATTTGCCGTCTGTGTCCTTTATCCATTTTATGTCCTCGACGACAATCTGACCGGCTTTTCCTATATCAAGATCAAATGTACGCGAATCCGCCACAACCGTAAATTTCACGTTGTTTATATTTGAAATCCAAAGACGGATTCCGTTGCGCGGAGTGGCCGTAAAAATTTCTCCGCGTGAAAAATATGATTCAACGGATTTTCCGTTGTCCACACGGTCCCTGAAAAGACATGGAGAACGGAAACTTGCGTTCAACGTGAACGGATATGCACGGTTGTCCTCAAGAATGACCTTAGGCGCATGGGTTATTTTTATGTCGCTGATAAGAGGAATCTCCTCTGCGGGAATTCCTGTAAGGAAGTCGGAGCCTCCGTGACGCATCAGAACACTGATCTCGGCACCGCGCGATGCATCCGTTCTGGATATATCAGAAACATAGACAATAATATCCGGCTTTGAGTCTCCGTTTATGTCGATCTCGTTCTCCTCGGCAAGGTCTGTGTAGAAAATGCCGGCAGGAGTGTCAAGTCCGAACGAGCCGAGCGTGTCGCGTACAGTAAGAACTATTTTTCCGCTGTCGGTCGGAATCAGAAACTGATCACCTCTGTAGACACGCTGAACAAATTTATCATCGCCAAGCTCATACTGCCTTGCGCCCGTCCTGTTTGAAATCACGACTTCCGACTCATCCTCCCTGCGGTTTTTTCCCCGGAGCATAAAAAAAATCAGGAACGCAAAACCGACAAGAATAACGACGGATATTATCACCGAAGGAATCAGAAACGGTGGCCGGGATTTTTTCAGCAACTCCGCCGGCATAGGAGCTTCCTGAAGCTGCTTGTTATGATAGAGCTTCATTATAAAATCCGTGTCGGCGTCAAGATAATCTGAATAATTCCTCAAAAAACCGGTAAGATACGCCTCGCCGGGAAAAACGGAACTGTCCTCATCCTCCAATGCGGCAAGATATTTACGGTCTATCGAAATTTCCCTTGATATGCGGTCTATGTCCAGATTCTTCTCTTCGCGTTTTTTCCTAAGAATTCCGCCGTAGCTTTCCATGTCAGTCCTTTACTCCGAGAACAAGAAATTATTGAAATTATTTGCGGAAGACGGCGCATCATAAATAAAACGCTGATCCGATATTCCCTGATTCAGGGTGTAATCGTAGAAATCAAAGACAAATTCCTCGCCCTTTGGAGTGACGGCATTTATGCGCCTGATGAGTTTTGTAGACGGATCCACGGCAAGCTTTATATAACGGAACGCTTCGGCCGCACTTTTTCTGCTGAGAACAAATTTCACCACGTTCTCGTCGGATCCCTCATCAAGCGGTTCAGGGGTCTGGCCGGACTCGTATGCGACAGTGTAATATCGGCTCATAAGCGAAAGCCCCTGCGGAGTCGCAAGGGATGAGGCGCCGCTTCCTCCGTCCTGCTGAATCTGCTGTTGAAGAACGGCCGATGAACCGGGTAGATAGATTGTCAGCATGTCGCCGTTGAACACAATCACCTGATTCTGCGGATTAGTGTAGTCCATTCTGAGCAGGTCAGGAGCCTTGAACGAAAGCCTTCCGGCCGACTCCTGTTTTCCTATCCTTATCTCAAAATTGACTTCATAATCCTTGACGGAACCGTAAAATTCGGAAACGGACTTAAAATATGCGCCGGCAGTGGTGATTCCCTGCGCACCAAGACACAGGGAATTCAAAAGAATTGCGACGCACACGGCAAGCCGACGAAAGACAGATTTATTCATATATTATTCCCAAAAGTTTAACTCCGCCATTCTATTCAACTTGCGGATTACAGTCAACCGATTCCGGATTCTCAGAAGCCTTGTTCTCAAGCTCCAGGCAATGGTTCTCGGCCTTCACAATCTCCTCGAATTCCTTGCCTTCCATCGTCTCCTTCTCAAGCAGCCTGACCGCAATATACTCAAGCAGCGCACGGTGTGAGGAAAGCATCTCAAGAACATGACCGTAACGTTCCTTCAATGTAGCCGCAATCTCGTCATCAATATACTGCTGTGTATTCTCCGAATATTCGCGCACAAGCTCCGGCTCGCCCGACCCGTAGCCCTGACCGCTCTTGCCGAGAGTCATATTGAAGAACCTGTCGCTCATTCCGTAGCTTGTTATCATGCTTCTGACAGTATCGGTGGCACGCTGAATGTCATTCGCGGCTCCGGTAGAAACCTCACCGAATATAATCTGTTCCGCCGCACGTCCTCCGAGCATAACATCAACCTCGCCGAGCAGCTTTTTTTTGCTCTTGAGATATGTGTCCTCGGACGGAAGCTGCATGGTATAACCGAGCGCCCCCATTCCACGCGGAATAATCGTTATCTTGTGGACAGGATCGCTTCCGGGAGTGAACGCCGCAACAAGAGCGTGCCCCGTCTCATGGTAAGCCACAATTTTGCGCTCCTCCTCATTCACGACCCTCGTCTTTTTCTGGAGTCCGACCATCGTCTTTTCCACTGCCTCGTCAAAATCGGCCATGGAAACCTTTTTCCGGCCGGCACGTACAGCCAGAAGCGCCGCCTCGTTCACGATGTTGGCAAGATCAGCACCGGAAAAGCCTGCCGTTGAATGGGCAATCGTTCCGAAATTCACATCGCTGTCAATCTTGACATTCTTGGCATGAATTGCGAGAATCGCCTCCCTTCCCTTCACATCCGGCCGGTCAACCACAACCTGCCTGTCAAAACGCCCCGGTCTGAGAAGTGCCGGATCAAGAATATCCGGACGGTTTGTGGCGGCAAGGATAATCAGTCCCTTCTCATTGTCAAATCCGTCCATCTCGACAAGCAGCTGGTTCAACGTCTGTTCACGCTCGTCATTTCCGCCAAGATTGTTCACCCTGCTTTTGCCGATCGCATCAAGCTCATCTATGAATATTATGCACGGAGCTTTCTCGCGGGCCTGTCTGAAAAGATCCCTGACGCGGCTTGCTCCGACTCCGACAAACATCTCGACAAAATCCGAACCGCTTATCCGGAAGAACGGAACTCCGGCCTCGCCTGCGACCGCACGCGCAAGAAGCGTCTTTCCGGTTCCAGGCGGTCCCACAAGAAGGACGCCCTTGGGAATTTTTCCTCCGATGTCGGTGTACTTTTTCGGCTCCTTCAGGAAGTCCACAACCTCGACAAGCTCGGCCTTTGCCTCGTCTACGCCCGCCACATCTGAAAAACGGGTTTTCACCTTGCCCTCGTCCACGGCTTTTGCCCTTGACTGCCCCACATTGAACACGCTGCCCATGCCGCCGGTTCCGCCGCCGATTTTCCTGAAAAGGAAGAAGTACATCAGAGCAAGGAGACCGAACGGAAATATCAGGTTCAGAAGCAGCTGCAGCAGATAATTGTTCTGCTTTATCACGAATTTGTACTGAACGCCGTTCTCGTCAAGAAAATCAATGAAGCTCTGCATAAGAACTGCCGCCGTCCGGTATTCATTGCGGGAACTCTGCGTTATCGACCTGATTATCTGATAGCCCTTGCCGCTGTCCTGCGGAACTTCGGTGACAGGACCGTATCCTACAAAATAATTTTCTCCCATCTCCACATATACTATCTCGCCGGTCTGCACCTTGTGCTTGAATTCCGAAAAATCGACAAGACTGTCGCTCCGGGCAGATGTAAGCGCCTGAACACCTATAAGCACGGCAAAAAGCGCAAAAAGCACGACAGCAAAGAGCTGGCTCTTCCTCTCCTTCTTGTGTCTATTCTTGTCGTCATCTCCGTCATCACCGCTTTCGGGACCGGCAAATTTGAAGAATTTGTACGGATCCATATCGTCCGGAGTGTTGTTTTCAGGATTCTGATTCTCTTTGTCGCTCATAAAAACCTCTGTAAAAATCGGGGTCAGAAATGAAGTCTGTCCTTCTGTCTAATATACCGATATTGAGCGCGATTGTCGATAAATAATTCCGCAAAAGGGATTACAGGATCAGGCAAGAAAAAAAGCGCCGCAACGGAGCCGAAAATGCCGGATCCGCAGCGGCGCAGTTCACGGGAGCCGGAAAAATCCCGTAGGGTCAAAGTTTCCGGCAGAAGGATTACTTCTTTATCAGAACAGCTTTTGTATACTGCTTAAACCACATATCCGGATTCCCGGAATCTTTATAAGTCTGGCGTACCTCAAAGACAATTTTTGTCCTGTCACCGTTCAGGTAATATTTTGAATAATTGTCGTCCGTATTCTCTGACGAATTATCCAAGTCATACTTAAAAGCTTCCTTTGCTCTGTCACGGACCTCCTTGCTGTCCATATCCATTTCCGCCGCCTCGGCATAATATTTCTTCATCATCTCTTTACTTTTTTGGATAAGCTCTTCCTTATCCTTATATTCTCCGGATGAAGCATAATACTTCTCAAAATATCCGTCAGAAATATCATACTCATAGGACTCAAGTTTTACCTCCCACTTGCCGGTAAGCCATTCGTCCGCGCTGTCGATGTCCTTCTGCGTCACCGGATTGAATTTCTCCGGATCATCCGGCTGGCTGCATCCGGCAAAAGACAGACAGAGTGCGGCAAGAACAAAAAATCCTGTAAAAATCTTCTTCATAACAAATTCTCCTCTTTCCAAAATTCTGCATGGAAAATAAAATGAACGGTGGCATTTTCACCTCAGAAAACTCTACCCCCCCCCCGCATTTTGTCAAGAGCAAATCGGGGACACATCATGTTTATGTAAAGTTTTTCTCCGCCGCTCCGAAAATCAGAAAAACCATAAAATCATCATTGTCCGGAGGAGACGTCAATGGGCTACAGCAGCGTCTACAACGCATATCAGAGAACGAACATCAGCACGGCAAGTCAGGGAAGGCTCGTAGTGCTCCTTTACGAGGGCGCAATCAGGCAGCTTACGGCCGCGCTGAATCTTTTCGAGAGCGACGGAAAGATAAAACCCGGCAACATCGAGAAATTCGGAGCGTTGATCCAGAAGACACAGACAATAATAACGGAGCTGCAGGTCTCGCTTGACATGGAGAAAGGCGGAGACCTCGCGCGCAACCTGATGTCGCTTTACGTTTACTTCAATGAGGAACTTATAAGCGCGGGAATAAACCACGACAGGCAGAAAATATCGTTCGTGCTGAACATGCTCGGCGAGCTTGCCGAATCCTGGCGGAAAATAGCCAGCAGCACGGCGAACACGGCGGCTCCAGTCCAGAAAACCGAGAACGTCCTGAACATACAGGGCTGAAAGGGAGAATTCAGATGACACAGAATGAACTTGACGAAAGGGTCGCCGTGCTCAGACGCCTGCGCGCTCTTCTTGAACAGCAGCGCGACAAATTCAGGGAATATCTTGAGGTTCTTGAAAAACAGCAGGATTCGATAAATTCGGACAATCCGGACGCGGTCTTTATCCACACGCAGATTGAGCAGCAGGTTGTGGGAAACATCGAAAGCCTGCAGAAAGTCATTGTTCCGATGAGGGCTATGTACATTCACGGAAATCAGGCGGAAGACGGTCCGGAGGCGGAATCAATCGGCAGGCTGCAGAACGAGCTTGACAGCCTCCAGCAGAAAGTCCTTGAGCAGAACAGATTCAACAGGGAGCTTCTGCGTGTTCACCTTGAGAGGCTCAGCGAGCAGATTCATAATTTCAACAATCCGTATAAAAACGCAAGAAGCGTGTATGCGCCGCAGGAAAAGGTCGCCACGCTGGTCGAGATAAACGCCTAAAATGATTTCACTTGTTGCGGCCTACGACATGAACAGGACAATCGGAAGCCGCGGAAAAATCCCCTGGAGAATTCCGTCCGAGCGCGACAGGTTCAAAAAAATCACGGCCGGAAAGCGCATAATCATGGGACGGAAATCATTCTCCGAGATAGGACACGCGCTTCCGTACTGCACGCTAGTCGTCGTGTCAAAAAGCCTGGATTCGGTTCCAGACGGATGTATTCTGGCCCGCTCACTCGGAGAGGCCGCCGCCTTATGCGGAAAAGACGTTATTGTCGCGGGCGGAGAGGAAATCTACAGACAGACAATCGGTTCCGCCGACGTGCTCCACATAACCGAAATCCTGGCCCGGTTCAGCGGCGACACATTCTTTCCGGAATTCGATGAGGATTCATTCGTCCGGACGGAAGGTCCGGTGATTCAGGCGGAAATCCCCTACAGATATGTGACTTTCACAAGAATAAAATAATCCGCAATAAAACAAATGAGACCGTCCGGAAAGGAGGAACCCGGACGGTCTCACGTAATCATCAATACTCAGCGGACTAAATGGATACTTTCCAATAGACCGGGAATTTCAGTCCGAATGTCGAGGAGGAGAATTCAGCCTCCGCACCGACAGTCACGGTTCCAAGCCCCGGCTTGAATGAGACCGACGGCTTTACGGCGAATGTTCCATCAGAAACACCAGAATATGCGGCCTTTACAGTGAATATCGCCTGGGCTGAAATCGCGTCAGTAAAACTCCAGCCGGCCAGAAGTCCGGTGTAGAATTTTCCGTCCGTATCGGTAAGAAAATCAAGCGCAAGAGACAGCGCGTCGGCTCCGAATACAGCCGCGGCATTCAGCTGATGTTTTCCGGCGACTCCGCAGATTTTTCCGCCGCCGTCATAGTTGTTGTTGTAGGAATAGCCGGCCTTCACCTCAAGTCCATCAAGAGGCTCCGACGATGCATAGATTCCGGCTCCGAAAGATGAAAGTCCGGCATTGTGGACGGCGGCGCCAACTGTAATAAATCCGGCCGGAGAATATGATGCGCCGAATCCTGTCCTGAACGAGAATTCACCGGCGCCGTCTGCATTTTCGGTGACAAAACGGTTCATTCCGGCACTGTCGTCTCCGAACGGAACCGTGGCGGCAAGCAGAAGACCGTCGATTCCGGTGAACGAAAGAGAGATTCCACGGCTTCCGAGATTTCCGCCCTCGACATTGTCGTCCTCAATGGGAAGATATGAGCCCGGAATGTAGAACCTGTCGTTCAGATGGACGCTGAAATTCTCCACCGGAGAGAATTTTATCTTCCAGTCAAACTTTGAGCTTTTGTAGTCAAATCCTGCCGGAATTCCGTCACCGTCAACATCAAGCTGGGCACGCGCCCTCACCTTGGCGGAAATCCTGTCCGCCTTGACCTCAGCGGTGATCTCATCATAAAGACCGGCGAATTTTGCGCCTGAAGTCACATTTCCGTCACTGTCCTTTGATGACGTGACATTCACCACATCCGTTCCGATCTTGTTTGTCAGCGAGACTTTCGCCTCCGCCGCAGCGGAAACAAGCACGGCGGTTCCGGCAATCAGACCGCAGACAATTTTCCTTTTGTTCATTTTTCACCTCACGTAAAGCGCCGATTTCTCCCGCTCCTCTACGGCAACGAGATTAGCCTCCGCGCCGGAAACAGTCCATAAAAACGGAGAATGATTTACATTCAATTTAAATCCGGGCCTCATCCGTAACGGAACATGAACATAGTCTTTACATGGAATTTGCCTGCAGCGGAAAAATGACGGCGCACAAAAAAAAGACCCGCGCGGAAAAAACGGCAAGATTCCACGCGGGTGCGCTGCCTTTATGGGGTAAAAAACAAGCAGTTTTACAGATACAGAAGCGGCGGCCGTCTGTCAATA
>CAVBEH010000009.1:0-108850 GCA_963594605.1 Bacteroidaceae bacterium | reverse complement strand
AATATACACTATTATTTATTTCTTGTCAAGACTTTTATTAAATAATTATTTGATTTTGCGAATTTCTTATTTATAATTTCTTTATGACTTATGAAGAAAAAAAAGCGCTTTATGACTTTCACAAGGAAAACTGCGATAGAATCGAAAAAGAGCGCATCGAGCAGCAGCATAATTTTGACTCGTGGCTTTTGAGGCTTTGCGCCGGAAGTTTTGCGGTTTCTTTTGCCTTTATTGAAAAACTTGTTGACTTCTCTGTCGCCGCGTTCAAACCTTTTCTGGTTGCCGGCTGGCTGTGCTTTTCTTTGTGCCTCTGTCTTTCCGTCTATGCTTTTTTGAATACAGAAAAGGCTTGCCGTTTTGCGATTCTGCAGGAATGGCAACAGTACAAGAATGAAACAGAAGAAACCAAAACAAAAATAAAAACCAATTACAGAAATATAATAGCAATTCTTATAAATAAAATCTGCTTTTCTCTTTTCTCTGCCGGTGTTCTATGCCTAATCATTTTTCTTTTCATAAACATTTAGACGACAGGGGCGGTCATATTCCAATCCCTTATCCGCCGCCGCCAAGACCGCCGGAAGAAAAATAAAGCGGACTGAAGCCGGCGTGTCTCAAGCTGCCGGCTTATTTTTGTCAGGAGCTGGTTCCGCCCCGGACTGACCGCGGAGCGGATTCTACGCGATTCCCAGCTCGTTTTTGAGCGCGCTTTGTGTTATCGCAGAGACATTCAGCTTTGCGCTTGTCGCCATTTCATCAAGCCACTGCGGAAGGGTGATGTTGCGACGGACGCTTTTTGATTTTTCTTTTTGCCTGAACGCATCCAGATTGACATCTACCAAGGAAACAAAAGATTTTCCGGAATCAAAGAACGGGCTTTCTTTCAGGTTGATTTCGTCAATTCTTCTTGCGGCCGGAATTTCAGAATCCTTTTTGTCAAAAAGGGAATTGCAGATATAGTCCTTTGCCATGGAGATGGCGTCCGCAATATCCTTTCCCTCCGTCATTCCGTTCATGTCCGGGATATAGACAAGAACCGGATTCTCCCTGTCGTCTGTCTCTGTAAAAACAGCCGGATAAACAGTGTTCATAGAATTGCTCCTCGGAAAAGATTTTGCCCGCTCTTGCGGACGGGCGGCTACAGGTTCCATTTTCTTATGATGGCCCTGGCAAGCATTTCGTTTATTTCTGTATGCCGCGGAACCTGCTCTTCGTCACTGCCCCGTCTGTAAACATCGTGCTTTCCGCCGTGCCTCACAAAAACAAAACCTGCCTTTTCAAGCCGCCTGATTAAATCTCTTCGTTTCATGATTTTATTATACACATTTTATACACATTGTCAATAGTTTTATAAAAAAAAGGAACGCCGTTTTCCGGCGTTCCCTGTCAGGAGGCTGTTTTTTTTATCTGTGGTTTTCTTTCCAGAACTTTACGCACTCAACCACGAAGCGCGTCCTGTTCATTCCGGCTTTCTCCGCCTCGCTGTCCATCAGCTCGATTTCTTCCTTCTGCGGCGCAATCTGGACTTTGACGCGTCCGCTTTCGGAGAGCTTCTTGCGTCCGGAGCCCTCGCGCGCTCCGCCCCTAGGCATCTTTATTTTCCTTGTTTTTTCTCAGATTGAGAATAATCAGCGAAACTGAATTGCATATAACCGCAACGGCTATGATGATGTTGAATAAAGTCTGCGTCATTTGACACCCCGCAAAATATGAATTATATTTTACGTGGGTAGTATCAGTACCCACGGACGCTTTGTCAGTCAACAATCTACTTTCTGATTGTAAGAACCACACTGACGATGCTTACTATCAGGCTAAGCACCGAAACGATGAAACTTGCAAGCTCCATTCTTGCCTCCTGATGATTCTATAATAAAAGGTCTGTACGATTTCGTCAACCCCTTTTCGTAGAATCACCGGGAGTTTTTTTTATTTCCGCACCGTCACGATGCACGTCTTTATCATTGTTCCGGATTCCCTGAAAGCTCCTTCTTCCACCGGCTCGACCGTTCCGCCGCGGCTTTTCACAAGCTCCCTGAATTCCGCCGTCGCCCCGTCGTTTCTGTATGTGATTCCGAAATCGGCGACTGCGACGACGCATCTTTTCGCCATCTGAATAGCCTTTGTTATGTGCCTGACAGCCTGCCCCTTGTTGAAAGGCGGATTCATGACGATTACATCGTATTCTTTTTGCGGCTCGAACGTCATGAAGTCATCGTGGACAACGTTGAAGCCGTGCTCTTTCAGATAAGCCGCGTTGTCCCCGTTCAGCTCGATGCAGTCGCAGCCGGGCATGAACCGCGCGATTGCGCCCCTTCCCGCGCTGGGCTCAAGGCACCGCTCGCCGTCCCTGATCTCCGCAAGGGCGACAACTTTTTTCGCAAGCTCCGCCGGGGTCGGGAAGAACTGGAAATCCGACTTTATGTCCCTGTATTCGCCGGAAGCGCAGACTTCCCCGATGATTTCCTCAATGTCCTTCTCGAAGATATGGGCCTTCTCCTTTGCGCTCCATTTCCCGCCAAACCCCGCAATGGTCCTGTTCACCTTCTGGTACATGGCGCGGTCAAGCCGCTGCGTAATGCGAAGCCTGTTTCCGTCCGCCTCCGCGCCTTTCAGAATCTCAACAACATCTGAATCAACTTTCAAAACAGTTCCTCCTGGATTATTTCTGCCGCCCGTATGCTTTTTAGACTCTCCGAGAATTCCCTCAGCTCCCTGAGGCTTTTTCTCCTTTTCCGCAAAGACTCCTCGATCTCGTCAAGACATTCATCAAGCGGTCTCTCCTCAAAATTTTTGAGGGGCCTCATCATTTTCTCATGTTTTTCCTTCCGGGTTTCTTTCGGATAAAGTTCCCTGAACGAGCTGACAAAATCCTTCATCGCCTGGACGTTTTCAGCCTGCCGGAATGTGTCAAGCGGAATGAATTCTATGTTGCCTATAAGATCGGGCTTTATGCACCGCTGGAAGCCGATTGTGTCCTCGGGAAAATCCGGAATCACATGCTGATGCTCGACCGCCTCGACTATGACGACTGTAAGAAAATAGGGGTCCACAAGCGGCGGAATGGGGCGGACCGCTATCACCGCGTCCGTAAGCACCGCGTCGCCGATGTTGTTTATTCCGATTTTTCCGCACGTTCCCTGCGCGCTCACAAGAATGTCCCCGATTTTTGAAAGAACCGCATTCGGAGACGGATTTTCAATCCAGCGTGAAACTTTAAGTCCGCTGTCCTCGATTGAGCTTGCGCCGACAATCACCGGCAAGCCCCTCATCTCCTCATTGCATTTCTTGCGGTCAACGCCTTTTCCGATAAGAACCCTCGCAACGTCCGAAACCGTTATTCCTGTTTTCTGGTACTGCATACGGATATAGTCAGTTTTTTATAAAACATCTTGACAAATACGCATAATACGCATTATTATATAGTCATGAAAGACAAAGAGCTTTTGAGCCTGCTGAAAAAGAACGGATGGACGCTTGTGAGAATAAAAGGCAGCCATCACAGGCTTGAAAAAGAAGGTTTTCCGCCGATAACAATTCCTGTTCACGGCGGAGATATAAAAAAGGGGCTTGAGATGGCTATCCTAAAACAAGCCGGATTGAGGTAAGAAAAAAAAGCGGGGCGAAAGCCCTGCAAGGAGTATATATGGTGATTTATCCTGCAATATGCCATTTTGAGGACGGCGGTTATTGGTGCGAGTTTCCGGACTTGAAGGGCTGCTTTTCACAGGGCGACACAGAAGCTGAAATTGTGGAGAACGCTAAAGAAGCCCTTGAGTGCTATCTTGAGAGCTATCTTGAGAAGAACGAGCCGCTTCCGAAGCCAAGCGGAATCACGGACATAAAGACTTCAGGGAAGGACTTCGCGACATACATTGAGTGTGATATTTCAAATACCGGGAAAAGCGTCCGTAAGAATGTAACCCTTCCCGAATGGCTGTGCAGGCGCGCGGAGAAAGCGTCCGTCAACTTCAGCCAGACACTTCAGGAAGCCTTGGTGAAAAAGCTGGGATTCTCCTCCGGCATCTAGCGCCGGCGAAGCCTGTCTTTTGGCAGGCTTTTTTTTATTCTTTTGCTAAAAAATTTTAAAAAAACACTCTTTTTGTTAAAAACTATTGACTAAATACAATAAATATTATACATTATATTCAGGCGGTTCGTTGAGCCGCGTAGAGAAAATCTTTGTTAAAGGGAGCAGGATGTGAAGAAATGGGTAAAAAAATACCTGCAAGAAGTATCACTACTACTAATTGCAGGCTTGATCCAAATCCTTGCAGCGGTCATCATTGATTTGATAATCCGCTAGCGGGGAACAAGGGCGGCGGTTTTAGGACTTCCGCC
The DNA here is from genome assembly GCA_963594605.1 of Bacteroidaceae bacterium. Classification (GTDB taxonomy): domain Bacteria; phylum Spirochaetota; class Spirochaetia; order Treponematales; family Treponemataceae; genus Treponema_D. The sequence continues at coordinate 104,509 of CAVBEH010000009.1, read as the reverse complement.
TTTGTGTACTCACATTCTACTTCCTAGGGGGCTTTTGTGTCAACAGAAAACGGAAAAGAGCCGTTCTGGACTAAAATTATTCTTGCGGTTGTTCAGGGTGTTGTGAATGCCGTTGTTCTTTTTGTATGCCTTAAAATATTCGGGGTTGTCTGATGGAGGAGACAGCAGAAAAGCCTAAATACGTGGGCTACGGCTACCACGGCGGCGGACGCAAGAAAGGAAGCGGAACCGGCAGAAAGTACAAGACTTTCAGCTTCTCGTGCAGCCCGGAGGAGTACGAGCAGATTAAGGCAAGAATTGAGGAAAGCGGCTTGAAGCCGTCCCATTTCTTTGTGAAGAAGTGCCTTGAGTAGGACAAGCCGGCGCGTCTCAAGCTGCCGGCTTTTTTTTGTCAGGAGCTGGTTCCGCCCCGGACTGGTCTCCAGAAGTCATCGTCCTCTGCGTTTTCCGTAAAATATCTGCAGTCAAGCTCGTGGTCGGCGGCGCAGTCGGTCCCGTCGTAGTCCGCGCAGTTCCCGCAGCACTTCATTTTCTCAATCTGAGCCTCCAGCCGCTCAATCACGCAGTCCCTGCACTCTCCGGCAGGTGTTATTTCCGGCTTCAGGCAGATCTTTTTGCATGTGCGGCATTCTTTGTATTCAAGCCCGTTTTTAATCATTCTCCGCCTCCGTTCATCGCTTTCATTAAAACTTTCTCAAGCTCATCAAGTTTTCGCCTTGCTTTCGCAATCAGATTCCGCAGCTCGTCCGTATCGACCGAATATCTTGCGACGTAATCGGCAAGCTCCCTCAGCGGAATGTCCGCATCCGTCTGATAAATTACGCTGTTGTCATTTTGGATGATTGTCATCTTCCCTGAAATCCCCGTCGCACGTCAAAAATTCTGTATCTTCCGGTCCTCATCTATTCTCCCAGCGCGCGGCTTATGCCGTCAAGGAATATGTCCTCGTTGTCGTGGTCGATGCAGATTCCGAACATGAATGCGATTTCCCTTGCGACAAGCCTTTTGCCTGCCTCGAACGCCTGGCCGGGGGTGATTCCGTCCGTAATCTCGTTCTCCGCGATGTACTCTTTCAGCGTCATCATCTTCCTGTCCTCCTTAAAGCGACATGATCCACCGCTCGATCTCGCCGGGCGGAATTCCGTTTTTGTATTTCTCCCTGACGGCCGCAAGCCGCCCGGAGCAAACGGCGGTTTCCTGTTTCCGGATTTGTCTCCCTGAGAGGTATTCGTCCTTCTGCGCCTCGGACCAGAGTGTTGTCCGGCCCATGGTTGCCGCCGGGACGAATCCTTTTCTGTAAAAGAACTGAATGACGGCCGCCGGTGTCACGGCCGCGAGGCCGGCGATTTCCTTTGCCGTGTAGAGTCCGCCGTTCTCCGCGCTCATGTCCGGCACCTCCGGCGGCATTCTCCGCAGTTTCCGCGGCATTCCCGTCTTTCCGCAAGTCTCTTCAGCTCCGCGTGCTCACGGAGGAATTCCGCCGCGTCCTCTCCGGTGCGGATTCCGGCTTTCCGGAACCGTCTTGCGATCTCCTCATAGGCGAGGAGCTCCTCCAGCCGTCTTTCTCCTATCTCCACATTCATTCTGTCCTCCGCAGTTTCTTCCGCCGCACCGCCTGCACCGCGGTGTCAGCCGTTTCCCATCAGCGACCCGAGGAAGTCGCCGGTGTCCTTCTCCTTCGGCTTCACGCGGATTCTTGCCCTCGATTCCGGCGTGACTCCGAATTTCATCATTATCTTGTTGAACCTGTCCATGTGGGAGTTGTACTCGTCGATCAGGTTCACGTCCTTGAATTTGTTCAGGTTCTTGAGGTAGTCGCCGTAGTTTCCGTTGTAGCCGTTCACCTCGTTGATGCAGTCCTGGGCGATGGCGTAGTTGTTGAACGCGTCGATCAGCATCTCCTTGTCAACCACGGTGATGAGTCCCGCACTGAGCATGGCGGGGACAATCTCGTTCCATTTCTCGACCGCGCTCCTGTTCAGGCTGAGCGGCGGCGGAAGCTCGTCCAGCGCGTCCATGGTGATGCCGCGGTTGTCGTGGCGGCACGGCTGGTATGTTCCGTCCTTTATGTGCTCCTCGGCCGATTTTGCCGGTCTTCCCATCTTGTTACGCCTCCCTGCGGCACTACGGTGTTTTTTTTCGCACGCGCGCACGGAAAAGGGCGCGTGTTGGTGAAAGCCCGAATCCTCCGGTTTTTGCGGACCGGGGGGGGGCTCGCACGGATCAGCTCATTCTCCGTCGTCGCACTTGAAGCATTCGGGCACCGTGTCCGGCCACCAGTTCGGATCAAGGCAGCGCGGGTCGGTCACGAGCGGATGTCCGTCCGCCTCCGTTCCGCCGCTCCTCTCCGGGGAATCCTCCGCCACGGTGACGCGCCTTTTCCGTCCGGGCCGGGACATTGCGAAATATTCCCTGAGCCTCACGTAAGCTCCGTATGAATACGTGAAACATCTCCTTCTTCCCTCGCGCGCCGTGCCGTGCTCAAGGCGGAGCGTTCTTGCCGCGGCGAGTACGCACTGCGGAGTCACCGGAATCAGCTCCGCAATCTCACTTGCGGTGAACGTGCGGCCGCCGTCCGGTGTCTCCGCGGCCGTTCTTCTCCGTCTTCCGCTCCTGCTCCCGATCTTCTCCGAAATCAGCCTGTACATCGTGTATGTGTACAGATAGCGCCGTCCGTGGCCGCCTGCTCCGGTCACCCGCTCGGGCGCGAGCTTCAGGCTTCTTGCCGCCACGCGGACGGTGCACGCGCTGACCCTGAGCGCCGCCGCGATCTCCTCGGCTGTGAACGTGCGCTGTCCGGCGGGTCTGTCTACAAGGTCATTCATCGCGCTTTCCTCCTCCGTTGAAGTTTCCGTTCTCGGCCAGCGTCTTGCGCGAGTGGCAGCGCTGGCACATCGGCTGAAGGTTGCCCTCATCGTAGAACAGCGCCGTGTTTCCCCGGTGCGGCGTTATGTGGTCCGCCACCGTAGCCCGGCCGCCGCAGACGAAGCAGACCGGATAGCGCGCGAGGAATTCCCGCGACATCCTCCGCCATCTCGCGCTCTCGTACAGGTGGTGCCATGCCGACGACCTGCCCCGGAACGTGAATATCCTGCGCGCCTGTCCCTCCATCTCCCTGTGGATGTAGCAGAACCGCTTCCCCTCCTGGCACGTGCGGCCGCAGCCGGGCTTGGCGCATATCCTTGTGTTCATCCTGTTATCCTCCTAGAACGGAATCTCGTTTCCGTCGAACATCTCGGTGTCGCTCCATTCCCCGTATTCCGCAGGAGCGCACCCGTCCCGGAATCCGTCCCCGGCGCTCCGTGTCTCCGGTTCCGCGGGCGTTCCGTCCCTCCGCCGTGCATCCGGCTCCTGACGTTCCTCCGCGGAGCGCGCAGCCGGAGCAAGCGATATTTCGGACACCTTTATCACAATCCGGGAATGTTTCTGTCCGTCGTCCGCCGTCCAGGACTGCTGCTTGAGCCGCCCCGTAACGGTGATCCGCCGTCCGCGCGTCAGATATTTCGACATGCTCTCCGCATACTTTCCCTTGAGCAGGCAGTCTATGTATGACGGAATGCTCTCGTAGTTCCCCTCGGCCGTCTTCCAGCTCTCGTTGTTCGCGACCGTGAATTTGCAGTACGGCGTTCCGTCGCTCCAGAACGACAGCTCCGCCGCCCGCGTCAGGTTGCCCTCCACCACGGCGATGTTTATGTTCCCCATCTCTTTCCCCTCAAATGTCAAATCCCCTCTCCATCATCTCGTCAAGCGACTCCTCGCGGTCCTTCCGCGTCCTGTACCAGAGCGCGTGCCTGACTCCGTTCTTGAGCGCCGAGATGAAATTCTTCCCGACATGCCATCCGCTTCCGTCCGTGTAGCGCCTGAAGACGTACTCGAACGCGGCGGACGCCGCATCAAGCCGGCGCTCCTCGTCCCAGCACTCGCGCCCGGCGTAGTGCCAGATTATCCGGTGTATCACCTCGTAGGCCATGGTGAAGAATTCACGCCTCGCGCCGTCGCTTCCGGTCCTCAGGAATTCATACTGGAGGTTCAGCAGCTTCTGGTTGTCGTCGCGCGGCGCGTCAAAATGCGGCAGCGGAATGTCCGCATAAAGCTCCCTGACTCCGCCGGTCCTCCTGTCTCCGCAGCCCCGCCCGGCCAGCTCCAGAAGCTCCTCCTCCGGAAACAGGTCTTCCTGAAGAACCCTTCCGGCGGCCATCTACGGCTCTTTCTCCGCGGAGAATATCAGGAACGCGTCCCGCGGGCTGGTCTTCTTGAGCCTCTCGGTCTTAGCATAATGCTCCCTCATCTTCGCGTAGAGATGGGCGCCGCACGTCCTTCTGTCGCGGCAGCCCCTGTCCCATCCGAGGGCGGCGCAGGCCCGGCAGTCCACGCAGAAGAGCAGCGCCCTCTTTATCACCGACATCTCCTTGAGCCATTCCGGGTTCTCCGGCCACGGCTTACCGCTGTTTCTGTCCAAAATGAACCTCCGTCCCCTGCATCGCCCTCTTGATGAGCATCTTGCGTACCCTGTCCGGATCGGCCGGATCGATTCCGAATCTCGTGTACTCCGCCTCCGTGCTGTTCGCGGGATTCTCCAGCGTCTCAAGGTGCTCCCGCCAGTCCTTCTCCGCCTGCTCCCTTACCGGAAGAGGCCTCGGATTCCCCGCCGTGCCGTAGATTCTCGCCACGCGCGAGCTTATCTCGTACCAGGCGCGCTCCTTGAGCATGAACGCGGGCATGAGCGGCACGTTGTGCCAGTAGTCGCCCGGCGGCTGGTCGTGCATCGCCTTGAATTCCCGGCAGAACCTCGCCGCCATCTCCGCGGTGTCCGCGCCGTCTCCGCAGCTCTCGGCCAGAAGACGCGCTATCCGCTCCACCGCCGGAGCGCCCCGGCTCTCGCTGTAGGCCGCGTTGTTCGCCTTGAAGAAGTCCCCCAGAATTTTCACGGCCTTTTCCGGCACGGAAATTGCGTCTTGTTTTTCTCCGCCTGTCTCCGGCCGCGGATTCTCAGAGGCTTCCGGCTCCGGAACGATTGTCCACGGAGGAACATCCATAAGTCTCTCCGTCTCTGCTCCGTTCTCGGCCGTCTGCGCCTTATCTCCGGCGGAACAGTCCGCCCGGTCAGCGGGCGGTTCCGCCCTCTCTTCCCCCGCACCCTCTACTCTCGTGTGTGTGCTCTTTTTCTCCCCGGATATAATCTGCTCTGCTCTTCTCCCGTCTTCTCTGTTCTGCTCTCTTCTTATCTGCGGAGTCTCCGCCGGCGCGCCGTGTATAGCGTTTAAACACTCGTCAACTTCGCGATGTATAGTGTTCTCATGCGGTTTTTCCGGCGTCCCGCCCTCCGCGCCGGAATCTCTCATACTGTCTATTTTTGTAGACGGAAGGTGAAAAAAAGCGTCCTCGGACTGCCTCTTCCTCCATACCGAGACGGCAAGATTGAACCGCTGCTGAAGCGTCTTCGCCGCCGTCCGCACCGGATACTCCCACTCCACGAACAGATACACCGGCGAGTCCGGAACATGGGCGAACACGCGCCCCCTCACCATTACGCCGGCAACCTGCGTCACCGTTCCGGGGCTCTGGACCTTTATCAGCTCGGCGAATTCCGCGCCGTCTCCTATGTCGAAGATTCCGTCCTCGTCGGCCTTGGCCGCCCCCGCAAGATAGAACAGCACGGGCGCATAGCGCAGGTTCTCCGGAAGCCGCCGCTCGATCTGCATCATCGCCTTGTTCTCCAGAAGATCCGTGGGAATCTTCGCCCATGGCTTGGAATTGAAGAAGCTCATCTCTCCGCCTCCATGAATTCGGCTTTCCCGACCTTCCGGGGCTTCTTCAGCTCCATCCACTTCCGGAGAGCGGCCCTCATCTCCTCGGTCGGCAGGCAGCTGTTCCTGTCGCGCTCGTCGGTGTAGAACTGGCCGACCCTTCCGTCGGGAAAAACCTGCGCCGTGGCGAGCGGATTTCCGTCCGTATCCCGGATGAACACAATCAGATACAGCTTCCGCGCCATTCCGTCCATGTAGCCGGATGCGAGTATGCACTGATGGAGCTCGTCCGCCTGCCTCTTCCATTCGCCGAACGAGCCGGTCACGAATATCCGGAATCCGTCAATCTCCGTGTTCTTCCAGGCGAACCTCCGGACAACGCTCCGCATGGCGCGCCTGCTCTCCGCCGCCTCGCGCCGCTGCCGCTCGGTCTCCTCCCGGTTGATTTCGTCCAGAATCCGGCCGTGCGCCTCCGTCAGGTTCCGCGGGTGCCGCCAGTAGGCGTCGCCGCAGTCATGGTGCGTACGGTGAAGCATCCGCAGGTAGTCGAAGTAGTAGTCCGCCTTCCGGCCGGACTCCATGTCCGTATGTTTCTCCCTGAGCAGATACCTGTAGTCGTCTATGGTGATGACATCCTCCGTCCTGAATTTTCCGCGCCCGATTCTGCGTCTCCAGCACGGCACGTCGTGAAGGTAGTCCGCCCACAGCCGGACATCCCCGCACCTCATCGCCCCGCGGATATCACCGAGCGACATTCCGCCGCACTCCGGATGAGCGCGCATGAACCGGCAGATTTCCCGCCTGTTCGCCTCCGTCATCCGCCAGAAGCTGCCGTTCATCCCGACCTTCTCGTAGCCGGCCGCCAGAACCATCTCAAGCTCCGGATGCCTCAGCCACATCAGCAGGATGTCCATCAGCCTCTTTGCCGAGCTGAGCGCCGCCGGGAATTTCCGGACCGTGTATCTGAATTCCGGAAAAAGCGCGGTCACGGTCTCAAGCTCCTCCACGGTGACCGGCGTGCTGTCTCCGACGTTCAGCCGTCTGTCGCATCCGCTCCAGCCCAGCTCGTCCTCGACCTGCTCCGTGCTGTACCAGTAGGAATTCCTGTTCCTGCACCACTCAAGCCCCGGAAACGCCACCACATAGCCGCCCCAGCTGCAGGTGAAGAGATTCTGCGACCACGCCTCGCCCGCGCTGCTCTCCTTGTACACGTCAAGTGCGATGTACCGGCCGTCCTTCCTGTAAACGGCGCGGACCACGCGGTACAGAAGTCCGTCCTCCTGAACCTCAAGCCTGTCCTCCCATTCCGTAGGTCTTCTCATGCGTCCTCCTACAGTCCGAACAGGAGTCCGTTGCCGTCGCTGTCGAACACGGCGTCTCCGTTTTCCGGCTTCCCGGACTTCGCGGGCGGTTCCAGGTTGTCCGCCGCTCGGCAATCCGTCTCTGCCCCGGTCTCCGCCGTCTCACTGTCTCCGGTCTCAGCGTCTCCGTTTTCCGGCTCCCCGGACTCCGCGGGCGGTTCCAGGTTGTCCGCCGCTTGGCAATCCGTCTCTGCCTCAGTCTCCGCCGTCTCACAAGATCCGGTTCCCGCAACATTCTCCTGCGGCTCTGCGTCCGCCTCCGGAAGAACCTCCAGAAAATAATCCCTTGCCATCTTGAACACCACCGCGTCCTCAAGATAGACGCAGCCTCTGCCGGAACGTCTCGCGCACTCCGTTATGAAGCCGTAGCAGTCGTCCAGCCTTTCAGGACGGTACAGGGACTTGAGGGCAGGATCCTTCTCCGCCTGCTCCTCCAGATACCTTTTTATGACGGCCTTGTGGTCCGTCTCCACCTCTCCCAGTCCGGAGAGGTATCTGCCGTAGTCGATGCCCATCATTCATCCTCGTAGTCAAAGAAATAGCCCGCCGCCGGATACCTGCGGCATTTTCCTTCCGTTCCGTAGATTCCGCGCCGGACGGTGGCGGCGCTCAGCCCGAAGTACCGGGCGCATTTTTCCACCGACTCAAAATGAAGCGTCCTCGCTCCGGCCTTTTTCACCGGCTCCGAGGGAACCGCGATGACACTTTTAATCTGCATCGCCCGCCCCCTGCCATCTCCGGATCTCCGCGGCGCTCTCCTCCTGCACCTCGACCCACTCGATGAAATTCTCGAGCGTCTTGTAATACGCCGCGTCAAGCTGAGCCTGCGCGTTCCCGGTTGAAACCGTGATCTTGCGCTGGAAAAATCCGCTCTCTGCGGTGGCGTAGAAGTCCGCGAGCATGGGGCTTTCCGGACGGGTGACGGCGAGCGCGCACCTGACCCGGTAGCACAGGTTCTGCATCTTCTCGAAGTATGCGTATCTGGTCATCTTCCGGCCTCCCTCTTTTTTGACACGGTATGGGCGCTGATGTACGCCTCAAGATCCGCGATTCTGTAGATACGGCAGTTGCACAGCTTGACATACGGGATGTCGAGCTTGTAAAGGGAACTGCGGCCAATGGACAACATCTTGCAGGCCTCTTTGACCTTGACGCAAAGTCTTTCCATAGTTCCTCCTGTGAAAAAACGGGGAGGAGAAGCCCTCCGTGCTGCCTGACATGATGCCGGCTGCTCCTCCCCAGGGAAAAAGGGTTTTGTATATGCCTGACGCTCCGGAGGAGCGAAAAAGCCGAGAAAAACGGGCGGTGCAGGACCTGCCGGATATGGTGTACCTTTTTGACTTGTTGGAGATAGAAATCGCCGTACACCGCCCAGAAAAACCAAAGGCCCTGTCAAAGTCCGGGTGTCCGCACGCCCGAACCCCGAAGAGCCTTTGTATGTAAAGTCTGCCTCCAGCCGGAGCAGAACTGAACACCAGATTAACCACTATAGTGGTTAGTAAAATTCTCAAATTGGAACTTTTACAGGCATATTAATTCTAATATTGGAACTTGTCAACAATAAAATTCCAGAATTTGAACTTTCGTACGATAATAAAATGGGTTTTGTATATGAATGGAATGGAATTTGTCAGAAGAATTGACGGATGTCTTGATAATAAAGGCAAGAAAAGGGCTGAACTTCTGAGAGACTTGAATCTCCCCAGAAATTCAATAACGAATTGGGAGAGCAGGGGAAATATTCCCGCCGGAGACATCTGCATGAGGATTGCGGACTACCTGGGGGTGGGCGCGGAGTGGCTGCTGACGGGAAGGGAAAGGGAGACGGAAAGCTCCGCGCCGTCAGACGGGCGGAGACGGCTTGCCGAGGAGCTTGAGAGCCTCGCGGAGGAGCAGCGGAGAATTCTTGAGAGGATTGAGGGGCTTGCCGAGGAGCAGCGGAGCGGCGGCGGACAGTCCGGCTAGCCGTTCACCAGCAGGAGCGGTCCGAACGTGTCCATCTGCGCCGCGGTGATTCTTCCGGCGTCCTCAAGCGTCTGATGGTCAGCATAGTGCTCCAGCATCTCGCGGGTCTTGTGTCCGGTCTGGCTCTGCAGTGCCTTCGCGTTCACCTTGTCAACCATGTATGTCGTGTAGAAATGCCTCCAGGAATGGAACGAGAATTCCTCCGCCTCTTCCCTGTCCATTCCGGTCTGAACCAGCGCCCGCCGGAACGCCCTCAGGAACATACTGCCGCACAGAGGACGGTCGGGCGACTTTCCCCAGAACACGAATCCGACCCCGGACTCATGCGGATTCCGGGCGGCAAGGTTCCTCAGTTCCCTTATGAGGAACGGAAAAGGGACATAGACGGTGCGCGACTCTCCGTTCTTTGTGCATTTGAGGCCGTCGGACGTGCTGTACGAGTGCCTCACGAAGATCCGGTCATCCCCGATGTCCTCCGGAGTCAGCGCGAGAATCTCGCCGCACCTCATTCCCGTGCACATCGACAGCATCGACGCGAGCTTTGCGGTCCGGCTCGTCCATTCCTCGCGGAACACAGCCTCCGCCATCGCCCTTGTCAGAATCGGACGCTTCCTGTAGGTAACCTTGTACATCGTCCAGCCCCGCGTTATGTCCTTGGGAAGAATCTCGCTGTTGAACGCCCACCTGAGCGGAGTCATGACCGCGCGGAGGATGTGGTTCTTGGTGTTGCCGTTCAGCTCCATCCCGTCAAGGCGGTTGAACTGCGCCTGGATGTCCGCGCGCGTCAGCTCGCCCAGCTTCTTTCCGCCGAGGATTCCCGACCAGTGGCGCGCCAGGAACCCCGCGGAATTCTCGACGTGCCTGCGGTGGACGGCCTGACCTTTGCGGGCCTTCTCGTTCAGATACTCCGAGCGCCCCGGAGTCCAGAATTCCGTCAGCCATTCGAGCGCGTTCCGCCCGGCCGCCGTTCCGTCGTTCATGACCCAGGAGGTCACGAATCCCCTGCGCCGGAAGTCCTCCAGAAAGAAGAGCACGTCCTCACGTGTGTAGTCCGATTTTCTGACGGTATCGTAGAATGATTTCTTCTCCAGAGTCCGCGACTGCGCCGCCCTGTTGTAGATTTCCCATGCGGCGCGCACGGCCCTCGAATAGTTCGTCTCCTTTGTGGAGACCCAGCTCATGAATTTTCCGGTTTCCTCGTTGCGGAGGCGGACATAGTAATACGGCGAGTCCTTCCTTGCGGTAAGGCTGAAAGGCAAAGTCTTTCGCATAATAACCTCATTCCTGAAAGAAAATGAATCCGGCTATTACGTTCTGCTTATGAGAAAAAAATGAATTTTCACCCGGCTGGAGGTGGCGCGGCAGGGGCGTTTTGTACCATTTTGTGTACCAGCGGGGAATTTCCGAGGTCAAATCCCTGAACCCGAAAGAATTCCGCACGCGCAAACCCTTATGCCGCAAGATTTTACATTTATGACGCTTGGCAGAATCGAACTGTCGACCTACTGCTTAGAAGGCAGTTGCTCTATCCAGCTGAGCTAAAGCGCCGATGAGAGGTATAGTATCATAGACAGAAGTTTATTTCAATAGTGTATACATGGAATTTAATGTCAGTTGTATTCCGATCCTTCAGCTATCGTGACAGTCCCCAAGTAAAGTATATTACTGTAATATGTAGTATACGTCACATCACGGCCAACTCCAACAGCAAACATGGCGACATACCAACATCCATCCTCGGTCGATGTGGAGGAGAATTTCACATCAAGATCACCGGACACGGGAATTTTATTGTCATCATTTCCTGAACGCCCGAAATTAAACGTCCTTGTATCTAAATTTCTTATAGGAACCGCGGATGAACCACCGTCAAGCGGCACATCATCCACCATAATTCTTGCCGCAAAATCATCCATACTTAAATAGTCAGTCAGTCTGATGAACACAGACTGGTTGGAGCCGGTTTTTGCAGGTATAAGAACAGAATCACGGCTCTGCGCGCATCTGAGCGGCTGATAACCATAACCGCCGCTTGATTCCAGATCCGTCATCTTTACAGGCGCATTCGCACTGCTTGTTGAATTGGACAGAGAAACAAGAGTGCTGCGTTCCGAATTCAGAGTGGAGATATTATTGTAGATTTTGTAATACACATCCGTACCGATAAACACAAAGTCATCAGGATAGAAACTACCGGTATCCTCATTTGTCTTGAATTCAAAATAGCGCTCGGCATAATCCGTAGTGTCGTAGGACGGAGAATGGACTACAGTTTCCGGGTTCCTCATTACAATATAAGTATCAAGTCCACATGAAAAAAACACCGGAACAGGAAGAAAAAAAGCAATAAACAAACAAAATTTTGCAGGCAAAAAAAGTTTTTCCAGCATAGAAATCATAGTCCGCCGGAAAAAAAAGAGCCGGCGGAAAAGACAGCACTACTCAGATTTCACTTTGCCTTCTGTCTGAAGTGCAATCATCCTTGTCTTCGCGATATTCGCCCATGTATCATCAGGATTTCTGTCATTCAGATCCTGATATGCGGAAAACGCCTCATCATACTTTCCCTGTGACTCCAGTACACGGCCATAACTGAATCCGGCATGGGAAGCAAGCACAAAATCGGCTTCAGCAGCCTTCCTGTAAGAATCAGCGGCGGCATCAAGTTTTCCGATCTGCTCATTGCAGACACCGATATTATAATATGCGATAGGTGCCGTATAGGATTTTTTGCCTTTCGCAGCCGTGCGTTCCCAATATACAAGCGCATCAGCGTATTTATCCTGCTGATAAAGGATTTCGGCGCAAAGCATATTAGCTCTGACTCCGGCGATTCCGCCTTTTTTTACAAACGGTTCAAGCGATGAGAGAGCCTCGGCACGGCGCGCCTCCAGTTCATCATCCTCAAGCCCATCAGAGGAATCAGTAAGCGCGAAGGAAATTGAATCTATCTTTGACAGATTCTTCTCCGTCTGCTTAGATCCTATCACCTCCACAAGAGTAAACACTACAAGCGCCGCCAAAACCACGACAAAGGTGCAGACAAGCGGAATTCTGTTTTTCTCCAGAGATGCAGCTAGTTTTGATTCAGATGAACTGACTTCCTTTTTGTTCTCGTTATTCATACAGACAACCTCAAATTCTATTTTCTACGGATATGCAGCTCATTTATAAGACGAGCCACATAGGTCCGCTGTATTCCAAGCACTTTTCCTGCTCTAGTCTGATTCCAAGAATTCTCCTCAAGAATCCTAGTCACATACTCCCTCTTGAACCGGTTCACCGCCACACGCAGTGTTTTGCCATCCGGTTCCCCGGAAATATCACCCGTCATAATATCATCCTGATTTTCGGCAGGAAGTCCCGAAAAAATATTCGCCACCCGCAAATACGGCGGAGTTCCCACTATAAAACCATGACGGAGCAGATTTATAAGCTCATCCATGTTTCCGCCCCAGAAATACGACTTCATACGTGTCAGCGCATCATCAGAAATACCGGAAAAACAAGAGCCGTATTCAAGATTCAAACGTTCAAAATAAAATGCGGCAGACGGAACTATATCCTCCCGTCTCTGACGAAGCGGCACCATATTAACAGGCATGGCACTGATCCGGAAATAAACGGACGATGGAAATTTTCCGCTACCGGCAAGTTCCTCCAGATCGCTGCAGGACGATACGATAATCCTCATCTTTCCTTCGGAAACATCCATAAAACGGACAAGGCCTTCAAGAAGTTCATTTGTCCCACAGTCTATATTCTTTATGAAAACCGTATCGTAACGGCAACTGCCTTTTGAACAGTCATCCGAAAGTTTTTCAAAAACATCAGAACAGGAAGAAGAAATACAATCAGTCACAAGAAAAGTCTCACGTGTTCCGCCGGCAAGTTTATGCAGCCGTCTGGCAAAATGTTCCTTACCGGATCCATGCTCTCCGCATATCAGAACAGGAGTCAGAATCCCTGAAAGAGAATCAGCAAGACTCTCCAAATTTCTGACTGAAGCGTCGGCACCGACAAAAGGCATATCACCATCATCCTCAAACGGAACTGACGCACATCCACAGGCGGAAAGCCTTGAGGAAACGGAGATATATTCCGCAAGAATCCGCATGAACTCTATATCAGAACCGTTCCATGCACCGCTTCTATCTGCAAGAACAAAAACTCCGGAAACAATGCCTCCAGCCACAACCGGAACACACAGCACATTTTCTGTGCCAGAAAGAAATTTCTCGAAAACAGACGGACAGTCTGCAGAAACCGCAAAATCAGAACCAGTTCCAAAGCTGAAAGAAAAATTCTCCGGGCAAAAAGGTTTCAGCAATTCCCCATTTCTGAAAAGATAAATATACTTTCTGCCACAAAAATCTTCCAGACCAATGAGGGAAGTCCTACATTTAACAAGACGCATTGCAGTCTCCATAATGAAAACATACAATGCGTCCTTGTCATAAGAATAATCATTGATTCTACCGATAACTCCGACCAACGCATTCAGCCTATCAACAGATTCCTGCCCGACAGTCATCATTACCGGCAAACTCTAGTCGTTCTTCTGGGTCTTGAGAAAATCTCCCAGAGTGAAAGCCCCCTCATCGTCATTCTTCGAGTCAGACATATACTGGGAAATCTCATCACGCTGCTGCTTTCTCTTATACTCGCGTACGGAGAAAGCGACCTTCTCCTTATCCACATTCACATCAACGACAAAGACATTAACTTTATCACCGACCTTGTATTTTGCGGATGCTTCCTCGTATTTTGTATCACGATCCTCACAGAGATTAGCCTTATTCACAAGACCTTCAATTCCGCACGGAGCTTTTACAAAAATACCGAAATCTGTTATTGAAGTGACTTCGCCCTCGAGCGTTGAGCCCGGTTTATATTCCTCAGCGAATTTAATCCAAGGATTGTCTGCCAGTTGTTTGATTCCGACACGGATTCTGTGTGACTCCGTATCACATTCAACTACTATGACCTCAATCTCCTGATCTACAGAAAGGACACTGCCCGGATGCTTCACCTTCTTTGTCCATGAAATGTCATCCGCATGAAGGAAAGCATCTATTCCTTCCTCCAACTGGATAAATGCGCCGGCATTCGTAAGTTTCACCACCTTTCCGGTCACTTTTGTTCCGACAGGGTATTTTTCCTCAATCTTATCCCATGGATTTTCAGTAGCCTGCTTGATTCCGAGAGAAACACGTCCGGCCTGAATATCATAGCCAAGAATCATAACCTCTACTTCCTGACCTACGGAAACCATATCAGAAGGCTTGCTGACTTTCTTTGTCCAGGAGAATTCACTGATATGGACAAGCCCCTCAATTCCTTCTTCAAGCTCGACAAAAGCACCGAATTCAGTCAGCTTAGTGACCTTACCTTTCACAATATCATTTACATGATATTTTTCCTCGAAATGAATCCAAGGATCCTCAGTGAAATGCTTGAGGGAAAGATTGATACGCTTTTCCGCCGGATCGAGGCGGATTACCTTCAGTTCTATCTCCTGACCTTTCTTGACAAAATCCTTAGGCCGGGCGACATGTCCCCAACTCATATCATTTATATGAAGAAGACCGTCAAAACCACCCAGATCGATGAATGCACCGAAACTCGTGAAACTCTTCACGGTTCCCTTCACCGTGTCTCCGATGTTGACTGTCTCAAAGAATTTCTCCCGTTTCTCGTCAATCTCCTCCTCAAGATACTTGCGGCGGTTGACCACAGGATTCAATTTATTATCTGAATACAGACGCTCGATGTAAAATTTTGACTTTATTCCGAGCAGTGACTCCGGTTTCTCAACCTTCTCACTGTCCGACTGGCTTATAGGCAGAAAAGCCATCCTGTCGATTCCGAGATTTACCTCGTATCCACTCTTGACGACCTTTGTTATAACACCGTCAACCGGAGTTCCGTCTTTATAGGCCTGGCTTATCTCCTTCAGAATACGTTTGGCATCAGCACGTTTCTTGGAAAGAACCGGACCGTTTGAACTGTATCCTGTCAGCAGAGCCTGAACTTTATCCCCTTCTTTCGGCAGATCACCTGCGAACTCCTCTGTAGGGACCAATCCCTCTGACTTGTCGCCAATGTCCACATAGACGTAATCATTTGTAACCTGAACTACGATTCCTTCTACCAACTGACCAGTCTGAGGAGCACTGAACTCTTTCAGAGATTCCTCTAATTGTGTCTGGAAATTACCCTTGGAGTTCTGGGATTCTTCCTTTTCCACTTCCATTTCTTCCATTGTAAACCCTTATTTATGAATTTGTTTCAATATTATGTCACAAACATTGTCTATGGTCAAGCATGATGTATCGATATACAATGCGTCAGGTGCTATTCTCAAAGCACCTTCCTTTTTGTTCCTGTCTATCTCATCACGTTTTTCTATCGATTCTTTTATCTTCTCAAGCGTCATTCCGCTTACACCCTGATCAAAGCGACGCTTTGCCCTGACATCCGGACTGGCATCAAGATAAACCTTGCAGTCCGCATCAGGAAAAACAACCGTAGTCATATCCCGGCCCTCGCATACAATGCTCATTGATTCAGTGGCCTTACGCATCAGATCATTCACCAGATGGCGCAACGGAACTATGGCCGAAACCTGAGCCACACAGGAACTTATGGAATCCTCATGAAGAGTATCCGTAACATCAGTTCCGTTCAGAAAAAATCTCGCTCCGACACAGCTTATATTCTGACGCCTACAGAATTCAACGGTTTTCTCCTCATCCATGAAATTTATTCCGTTCTCCACGAGAGCTTTCGTAAGGGTTCTGTAGAATCCTCCGCTGTTAAGGAACGTTATTCCCAGTCTCTCCGCAAGAACCGAAGCCACTGTACTTTTTCCGGTTCCCGCAGGTCCGTCAATTGCTATTATCATCAGAACACCTTCCTGCCGCACAGAGCAATCAGACTTTTCACTTCCGCATCCGTCAGATTCCTGAATTCTCCGGGACGCATATCTCCAATAAGCACGGAACCGATCCTGACTCTTGCGAGGGATTTTATTCCGAGACCGGCATTCTCAAACACATGCCTTATCTCACGGTTTTTGCCCTCAATCAGAATGACGCGCATTTTCCTGACATTTATTTTTTCTGCCGTTCTGCATCTGTAAAAAACATTGTCTATGCGGATACCGCGCTCAAAATCCACAGGAAGACTGTCCGGAATATCCATCGATGACTCGACAATATATTCCTTCTCAAGTTCGGCAGACGGATGTGACAGTCTTGCGGCGAAATCTCCGTCATTAGTAAATATTATCAGCCCCTTGCTGAACATATCGAGACGGCCGACATTGTACAATCTCTCACTGTATTTCTCCCTCAATAAATCGGCAGCGACAGGACGCCCCTTCTCATCCGACAATGAGCACACATATCCCTGAGGCTTGTTCAGAAGCACGTACCGTTTTGAATTCTCCGGCTCCACCCTGCGGCCGTCAACGAACACAGAATCTCCGTCGTGAACCTTGAATCCCATCTCCGTAATGACATGACCGTTCACGCTCACACGCCCCGACTGTATTATCTGCTCAGATGAACGGCGACTTGCGACTCCGCATCGTGCCAGATAAACCTGAAGCCTAAGCTCTCCGCTCTTCTTCTCAACATCACCTTGCAAGTTCAAAACGCTGCTCCTCATCCTCATCAAGTTTCGGAAGTTCCGCGATGCTGTTCAGTCTGAAAACCTTCAGGAATTCCTTGGTCGTCCCGAACTGCACGGGCTTGCCCGGAGCATCCTTCTTGCCCACTTCCTTTATCAGATTACGCTCGACAAGAAGTCTTATCATGCTGTCAACCGAAACTCCCCTTATAGCCTCAATCTCCGCCCTTGTCACCGGCTGGGAATATGCGATTATCGTAAGTGTCTCCATAGCCGATTTTGAAAGACGTCCTTCCCGCTTTGTACCGTACTGCTCGCGTAGAACATTCCAGTACTCCTTCTTTGGTGTCAGGCACCACCCTCCGGTAATCATCGCAAGTTCTATGCCGGACATTTCATCCTGACATCTGACTTTAAGGTTCTCAAGACACTTTCCTACAACTTCCTCGGAAAGCTGAACCCTGTTTGATATTGCCTTCTCCGTAAGAGGCTCGCTTTCAAGAAAAAGAACCGTCTCGACAAGAGCCGTTTCCCTGCTTAAATCCATTTTCCGTTCCTTAATTTTTTTCCTTTACATTCAGTTCACCGTAAGCTCGGACTCATCGGGACGCCTTCCGTCAGAATCCTCACGGCAACATATTTTTATATCCCCGAAAAGCCGGTTCTGAAAAATGGTTATCATCCTGAATTTCACAGCTTCAAGGATTGCCATAAAAGCGCAGATAATATCCATCTCATTTCCGGGACGTGTAAGCAGTTCCGTGAACATACATTCCCTTCTCTCCTCAAGCAGTTCGTTCATAAGGGTGATTTTCTCGTTTACGGAAATCTCCTCATACATATTGAGAATTTTTTCATTTGAATACTGTCCCATCATCGTTTTAAAAAGGGACTGCATTTTCTGAAGAAGTTCCCATGTGTCTATCTGTTCCCAGACGGAATCCCCCTCATCGAAAGGAAGGACACGCTGAATTTTCCGGCGCTCAAAATTCCACTCCGAATTGTCTTCCTGCTCCTCCATAAGCCCTGAGAGCTTCTTGAATTTCTGATATTCTATCAGCTTGTCCACAAGTTCCTGCCGAGGATCCTCTTCCTCGTCATCATCGTATGAAATTTCAACAGGCAGAAGCATCCGGCTTTTTATATATATCAGTTTTGCGGCCCAACTGTAAAATTCCGACAAATCCGACAGATCCGTCTGAACCGCATAATCCAAATACTCAAGATACTGTTCCGTTATCTGGGCTATGGGAATATCATAAATATTCACCTTGCTCTCGCGGATAAGAGTCCAAAGAAGATCAAGAGGCCCCTCGAATTCTCCCGCCCTATAAGATGTTTTAGCCTCAGTTCCGCACAAGGTGACAGGTCCCATCACCGATTCACGCATTTCTTCCATAAATAGCACCACCATTCAGGAAAAAATATCAGAAACGACAGGAGCAATTCAGAACGGAACTGTCAGCCAGAAAACGCCGAAACTTCCTTAATTACACCTGAAGCGTCTAGTGAATCCAGATATTCCTGATATTTTCGCCTGAGATTAACATCGGCAGGATTTTTCAAAATCTCAAGCATAGGTACAAGGACAAAAGCCCTTTCATGAATACGCGGATGAGGAATCTGCAGTGACGGGGAAGAGATTTTCCGGTCACCGAAAAGCTCAATGTCAATATCAAGAGGACGCGGACCGTTCCTGAATTCTGTTTTCCTGTCACGCCCGAATTCTGCCTCGATTTCGTGAATACGGCCAAGAAGAAGGAACGGATCCGAAGCATCATCGGCATAACCGGCAAGAACCATGTTCAGAAAATCATCCTGCTCCGTAAAATACATGGCCCTTGTTCTGTAGACCGATGACATGACGACATCGCAAAACAGCTCCGAAAGACGGGAACAGGCACCGCGAAGATTGTCCTCCGGCGAATTCGAGCCGTAACCGCGGTTTGAGCCCAGTCCAAGGATGACGCGGATCATTTTCAGAAAAGTCCTTCCGCCAGCGAGGGATCAGCAGGAGGCTCCTCTGCCACAGATTCCTTTTTCTGCGTCTTTTTATCGGAATCATTTTTTGCTGCGGCCGCCGGTTTCACAGGGACACCGTCCTTTGTCTTCAGAATTTGTCCGGGGAACACAAGCTCCCTGATTTTCGCCTCTATTTCTGTGGCCAGCTCAGGATGCTGCTCTATAAACGTGACGGCATTCTCTTTGCCCTGTCCGACCTTTATATCGCCCTGAGTATACCAGGCTCCACGCTTATCTATAATTCCATGTTTTACGGCCGAGTCAAGCAGACTTGCCGAAGCGGAGATACCTTTTCCGAAATATATGTCAAGCTCGCATTTTCTGAACGGAGGCGCAACCTTGTTCTTCACGACCTTCACCCTGACCCTGTTTCCTACAGCATCCTCATCGCCTTTTGAGTCGATTGATTCAATACGGCGAATCTCAAGACGTACGGACGCATAGAATTTAAGAGCGTTTCCTCCGGTTGTCGTCTCAGGATTTCCGAACATGACACCTATCTTCATTCGGATCTGATTTATGAACACGACAATACAGTTGGACTTTCCTATTATCGCAGTCAGTTTTCTTAGCGCCTGACTCATCAGCCTGGCCTGAAGCCCCATGTGGGAGTCACCCATCTCGCCCTCAATTTCGGCCTGCGGCGTAAGCGCCGCAACGGAATCGACAACGATTATATCAACCGCACCGCTCCTGACAAGATTCTCAGTTATCTCAAGAGCCTGCTCACCGGTGTCAGGCTGAGAGACCCAAAGCTCATCAATATTTACACCCAGATTCTTGGCATAAACCGGATCGAGCGCATGTTCCGCATCAACAAAAGCTGCCACACCGCCAAGCTTCTGCGCCTCGGCGACGGCATGAAGCGCAAGCGTAGTTTTTCCTGATGATTCCGGACCATACATCTCTATCACGCGTCCTCGCGGATATCCGCCTATGCCAAGAGCCTCGTCAAGCAGAATCGAACCGGACGGAATGACATCTATTCCCGATGCGTTGGCCTTGTCTCCAAGCTTCATGATGGAACCCTGACCGAACTGCTTTTCTATCTGAAGACGAGCCGCCTCCAAAGCCTTCATTTTTTCCGATGTGTCAACCGGAGACTGATTTGTATTTGCCATAAGTGGACCACCTTCCTCCCGGATATAATATTGTCCGGAAACTGCCGTTTCATACCATTTTTCACTGGTTATCTGAAAAAAAACGGTTTCTCCAGGACTTATGTCTTGTTTTTGGCGGACAGTATAACGTATATGGATTATAAATTCTATAAGAAGGGAATGTAAGACAGCAAAGCCCCGCTGCCGGAAAACCGGCCGCAGGGCTGGAAATTCATCATATTCCGCCGGCTCGCGCTAATGCGCTGCGCCGACTAAGCACATACGTACCGTTTGTGCGTGGAAATTTATCATATCCCGTCGGCTCGCGCTAATGCGCTGCGCCGACTAAGCACATCCACTCGGCCTCGGCACAGAGAGTGTCTCCGACATAGGCCTTGCCCGCCTGCTTTATCATTCTGCTGCTGACACGGAGATTCGTTATCTCCATGCGGACGGTATCACCGGGACGCACCTGATTCCTGAATTTCACCTTGTCCAGCGTGGCGAAAAAGAAGAGGCTTCCATCGGGAACCTTTTTCTGAAAACTCAGCGCCGCACCTCCGGCCTGAGCCATCGTCTCGCAAAGAATCACACCCGGAACGACAGGATATTCCGGAAAATGACCTTTGAAAAAGAAGTCATCCTCCGTAAATTTACGTGTACTGACACTTCCGTTATCATCACATGAAACAATCTCATCCACAAAAAGAAAAGGTTCCCTGTGCGGAAGAAGTGATTTTATGTCATCTGTAACTGCCATCTGCTCAGTCCTTGAATTTCTTTATTATTATGGCACCGTTATGGCCGCCAAAACCGAACGTAGCGCTCATCGCCGCATCGATTGTTCCCTCGACGCCTTTGTTCGGGACATAATCAAGATCACAGCCGCCCTCAATATCCTGATCCTCAAGATTGATTGTAGGAGGGAAAAATCCGTCATTTATCGCCTTGACGCATATCATCGCCTCAATCGCACCCGTCGCTCCCAGACAGTGACCGTGCATTGATTTTGTGGACGAAATTTTAAGCCTGCGGGCCTGCTCCTCGCCGAACGCCATCTTCACCATGCGGGTCTCGCTCGGATCGTTTATGCGGGTGGAGGTTCCATGAGCATTGTAATATTGAATTTCCTCAGGTTTCATTCCGGCATCTTTCAGGGCGCGTGTCATACACTTGGAACCGACAACTCCGTCCGGATTAGGACTTGTAAGATGATAGCCGTCACACGAGGCGCCATAACCTGCAATCTCGGCGTAAATTTTGGCACCCCTCGCCTTGGCGTGCCCGTATTCCTCAAGCACAAGAACCGCACTTCCCTCACCCATGACAAACCCCTCGCGCCTCCTGTCAAACGGACGGCTTGCTTTTGCCGGATCATCCGCAAATCCTGACGAAAGCGCATGGAGAACCTCAAATGCGACGACAGCATAACCGTTTATTGTAGATTCCGCTCCGCCGGAAAGACAGACGTCAAGTCTTCCGCTTCTGACCATATCGAACGCCACTCCGAGCGCATCAGTTCCGGATGAGCAGGCCGTAGACACAGCCTGGCACGGACCGTGAAGTCCGAACTGAATGCAGATGTTTCCGCCGGCCTCGTTCGGAATAAGCTCAGGAATTGTCATCGGAGCCGTCTTGACACAACCCGATTTGTAATATGAGATGCAGTTCGCCTCGGTCACCTCGAATCCTCCGATTCCGACGCCAAGTACACATCCTGTCTCATCAAGAATATCCTGCCTTCCCATAAGCGCGGAATCATCAAGAGCCATCTTCGCGGCCGCAACCGCATACTGCGTGAACCTCGCCATCTTCCGCGACTCCTTCACGTCCATATAAAGCGAGGCATCAAAATTCTTGACCTCAGCGGCATATCTCACCTTGTTCTTCGAGGCGTCAAAATGAGTTATCGGACCGACTCCGCTTTTTCCGTTCCTGACTCCAGCCCAAGTCTCCTCAACCGTATTTCCAAGCGGAGTTACGGCACCCATTCCTGTAATCACAACACGTCTTTTTTCCATAAAAAAATTCTCCAGATAAAACGAACGGCCCCCCGCGCATAACGCTCAAGATGACAGCCGCTCTTATAATATGCAGGCATCAGAGCTCATGTCATTTTCCGGCGCGCAACCGGGACAGACTCTTCAGCCTGCAGCAGACTCGTAAAACGGAGGGAATCCTGTCAAACAGATGCGACAGCCCCGAAAGTATCCGCGGAATTCACAGGAAAGCACTGATATTTTCCGGCGAAATCCGTCTTGCCCCAGAGTCCGGTAAGAACCTTTCCCACGCCCGGCTCGACAAGCCTCCATGATCCGGCAGACTCACCGTCCATAAATTCCGCAAGGACAGACTCCTCGTCAGTCCACCTGACAGGATTTGTCAGATGAAGCACTGCATTCTCCTTTATCTCGGCTCCGGACAGAGTGCGTTTTCCTGTGACGTTGCTGAACAGGGCAATCTCCGGATTCCTGAATTCTGTACCGGCAATCGCATCCCTGAATTCATCGGCCGCCTCCTGCATAAGGGGACAATGGAACGGCCCTGCGACGGACAGCCTGAGAGCCCTTCTTGCTCCGGCCTCCTTGCAGGCCTTCTCCGCAAGCTCAAGCCCGGCGGCAGTTCCGCTTATAACCGTCTGAACGTTGCTGTTAAGATTCGCCGCATATACATCTTTTATTCCGGCCGTAATCTCAATCACCTTTTCCTGAGAAAGCCCTATGACAGCGCTCATTCCCGGAGCATGACCGGAATTTTCCGAAGCGATTTTCTCACACACACGCTGCATTATCTGTCCGCGCACACGCACAACTTTTATCACATCCTCAAAAGAAAGGACTCCGGCGGCATAAAGAGCCGGAAATTCACCAAGGCTGAATCCCATGGCCGCCGAAGGAACAATTCCCCTGGACCCGAGCGCCTTCATCACCGCGATGGACGCTGTTGTTATTGCAAGCTGACTGTTGTCGCTTCTGCTGAGAACGGAAAGTTCCGTATCCCAAAGCAGCGACGGCATATCAACTCCTGTTATTCCGGTGACATCATCAACAACTCTGCGCGACTCAGAAAAAGCGCTGCAGATGTCTTTTATCATCCCCGGTTCCTGTGCTCCCTGTCCGGGAAACAAAAAAGCGTACTTGTCAGCCATAATCCACCTGTAATACTCAGAATTTCTTTATGACAAAAAATGTATTTTTGTCATAAAATAGAATAACATATTTTCAGATTTTGTCAATAATAGGCACATAATCTCCTGCTTCCCATAGGACCGTGTCATCATCTGCAGGGAATTTCCGGTTTATTTTCTCCGGAACTTCATGTTAAGCAGTTTTTTTTTCAATATTAAATGCGGGAACAGGCGGACAGACGGCCGATGACGCCCTGTTCCAAAGAATGTTGTGCCTGAAATTCCGGAGCAAAACCAAGCGGTGTAATGAATTTCAGGTCTCATAAAAACCATCCGCAGCAGTCATATCAAAAACTGATGCGGATGAAAAGTGATTTTACAGGAGGCATGATAAAAAATACATCCGTGTAATTTTTATCATTACAGTTTGTTCAAGCATTGCTTTCACAAACTGTGACTCCCGTCATCCGTGACTCGCCGCTACGCGGAGGGTGCAATAAAAACTTTGTCTCAGACAGAGCCTAAGTTTTTATCCATAAGTTTGCGTCGCAAACTTTCTTATCAACTGCATATTCTCATTTCATTGAGAATATGCTTAAAAAGTCAAATCGGAAACTGATATTTTCTCTTTGACTTTTTATAGGAGATTTTATGAACCAGCTGAATTCAGTGATTATCGAAGGAAACATGGTCAGGCAGTGCGAGCTGTCGGAACCGAGCAAGGGATTCAAAGTATGCAGGATTCCCATCGCGGTGAACAGATTCTACAAAAATTCAAGCGGTGAGGATGTCGAGGAAGTATCTTTCTTCGACATCGAATCATACGGAAAAGCCGCAGAATACTGCGAGAAAAACGGCGCAAAAGGAAGAGGAATGAGAGTCGTCGGCAGGCTAAAACAAAACCGCTGGAAAGATTCGGACGGAAAAAATTCCAGCAGAGTTCTGATAGTCGCGGAGCACATAGAATTCAAGCCTCAGGTAAAGGCGGACCTCAAATCGGACGGAGAAGTTTCCGAATTCTGAACGAATGCCGGCAAAGAGAAGTCACCTTCTTTTTCTGCGCGGCTCAGGACGTGAGTATTTCCTTTCCGGCCGTGCTGCCGGAGAATTTCTCTCAACGGCACGGCGGAGATTCGCATTTTTGAATTCCTCCATTTTTTCCGGGGAATAAAATCCGTCCTTCCAGTTGAATCTGGAGACATCCGGAAGCGGCTGTCCTTTTGCCATTGATGAGAGGACAGCCTTTATCTGGCTCCTGGAGACCCGAGTCTTGGAGAAATCCACGAGAATTCTGCTGAAGCCGGCCGATGAAAGAAATTCCACTTTATCCGTTATGGAGAAAGGATTCTCCGGCATGACAAAAGAACCGTCCGGAGTCGAATTCACCTTGAACACGGTCTCTTCCTTGTCCTCAAAATATGTGAAGTCATAATCATCAGGCAAACGGAACCGCATCCTGAAAAGAGCAGGATATGCGAACACCGGAACCAGAACCCTCTGACGGACAGAAGGCTCGAATGTAGCCTCCAGATTACGGCGGGAATTCTCATAAGGCATTATGAATGAGCCTATATCGGTATTCTCAAGCCAGGAGACAGCCCATCTGTTGAAAGTATAAAGATACGGTCCAGCCGTCACATTTACACTTTTTCCACTAAGCAGCTGAATATGAGCTATATTATTGGCAACAAAATTCACAAAACCGTCAGAGACAAGCCTGTCAAGCGTCTGCCTGAGCTGTTCTTCGCGGGATTCAGGAGCAAACGGATCCAGCGAGATATAAATCTGCTTTCTGGAAAACGGAAGAACTGTCTTGTGATTCAACAGGTCATATTCCGTCTCAGAATTCAACTCAAGAATCAGTCTGACAGGATTAAGTCCCTGAACAGCGAAAACATCAGGTATCGATGAAACCTGTACATATAATCCGGACGGAAAGTAAGAAAGTTCCTTTCCCTGCACAGGTGTTATGTCCAGAACAGGAAGAATTCCATCCCTGGGCTGCCTGCGGTATCTGCCAAGGTCATTCGGAATGACATGAGGGTAGCGTCTGGACATTGATTTTGTCTGAAGAAGATAAACGCTGTCACCAATTCCAAATGAACCTGGAATATCCACCCAACGAGTTCCGTCCGCAGTCTCCTCAACACTTCTGATTTTATGACTGACTCTTCCGGTATCATCTTTTCTGTGAATTCTTATAGAATCACCAGGATCAGGATCGTAGCTTCCCCCGGAAAAAACCGCCATCTGGATACGCAGCTGCTCAGGCGGAGTATCAGCTGGAGCCGAGCGTGCAACAGCCTCGGCGACCTCCACAGGTGCCTGTTTTACGGAGACAATATTTCCAAGATAAATTCCGGTTCCGCCAGCCTGATCAGGATTCAGAATCTGCGCTCCGGCATTTTCAACCCCTTCCCTTTCAGAACCGAATCCGTACCAGTAGGTTGTCTTTGTACGTGCAAAGTCAGATGCAAGCATACGTTTTCCGGCGGCGACTGCCCCCTTACGATCCTCCCGCCAGTGATCAATCACATACCTGTAGGCCGCAACCACGCTTCCCACATACTCGGCGCTCTTCATACGGCCTTCAATCTTGAATGAATCAACTCCCGCCTGAACAAGGTCAGGAACCTTCGATATGAGCTCCAGGTCGCATGGGGAAAAGTAATATCCCTGTTTTATTCCTCCTGGAATTTCAGCTGTATAAAGACGGCGGCAGGCCTGAGTGCACATACCGCGGTTGGCTGATTTTCCTCCAAGAAAACTTGAGAAAAGACATAGCCCTGACTCACTGACACAAAGAGCACCGTGAACAAAAACCTCCAGCTCGGCGCCAGTCTGCTTTTTTATTGAGACTATCTCATCAAGTCCAAGTTCACGGGCCAGAACTACACGCTCAAATCCCTGGGACTGGAGCAGACTGACGGCAGATGAACTCTCCACATTCATCTGGGTTGAGGCATGAAGCTTTAAATCCGGAAAGAATTCCTGAACCATTCTTATGATTCCGTAATCCTGTACAATAAGACCGTCAGGTCCCACCTCATTCAAATATGAAAGAAAACGGTACAGCCGTTCCGTCTCACGTTCCTCGCAGACAGTGTTCACCGTAACATAAATCTTTTTTCCCTGACGGTGCAGCGACTCGACAGCCGCCTCAAACTGATTCCAAGCGAAATTCGTGGATCTGAGCCTTGCGTTGAAGCTTCTCAGTCCAAGATAAACGGCATCCGCACCTTCACCGATGGCGGCATCAAGCGACTCTATGTTTCCTGCCGGAGCTAATAATTCGACCATTCGGCCAATATAGCATAATCGACAACCCCGCCGCAAGCACCGGATAAAGAAACCCTCACCGATGTTCCAGCCTGCAATCAGGAACAGAAAGACAGTTCTCCAACAGAAAGGATTCCTGCCGGAGAACTGTTTTATTACATTGAAGTCAGAATGGTATCTTATTTCTTCACACTTGCATTCGGGAATGTGCCGGGATTTGCCGTCGTTATTTCCCATGAGTCCGCATTTGCCTGCACAGGAAAAGCGACCTTCTCCCCGCGGCTGATTTTACCGACAATCTCCTCAAGCCCCTTGCGGGAAATGGTCTTTGTATCGGTTTTCTTATCCGCGACAAACGCATTGTCCACGTCTCCTGACTCATATATTCCGGCATCATCAATTTTCGCCGAGAATTCATTCATCTTCTTATTCCATTCCACCGTAGCTTCCTTTCTGTACATCGCCGCATCAAGAATTCTTCCGTCAACTCCGTTTCTCAGGATTATTATGTCCTCGTTTGAACCTATTCTCGGATCACTGTCATTGTCCGCCCACAAATCCCTGACACCGTCCACCGAATATCCGCCGTAAGACAAATTCAGATTGTCGCCCGTCTCACTCTCACATCCGTTTCCCTTTCTGCGCAGATGGACAATCACGAATTCTCCGGCATTCACCTTTATCTGGGGAAATTCATATTTCTTCTCTTCCCCGTCACTCGCGCAGACAAGTTCCAGTCCGGCGAGATTTCCTCCTTTCAGCGCGAATACCTCCACGAATTCCGAGCGGTAAGTACCCTTGTCCTTTTCATTTTTTGACTGATTGCCTACAGCGTCACCCTGGATTTCGGTTATAATCAGCTCAGGAATTCCAGGATTATACCCTTTGAAAGGCGCCTTAAAGCTGAGGGAATTTCCTCCGCTGCTTTCCGCCACACCGCAGATGCTGTAGTCCGCACCGACCTCCATCGGCTTGTCCAATGTACAGGTTAGAATTTTTCCATCGTGACTGAACGATGCGCCGATCCTGCCTGTGGAATCCGACACCGTGCAGTCAGAGACAGTCACATTCTCAGAGAAAGTCACCCTGAGCGTGCTCTCATCGTCAACGGATACCGTTCTCAGTTCAGGCATAACAGGATCGTCAGGCTCAACAACCTTGACTCCGTCAGCCGTCATTCTGCATGAAATCGGAACCGCAGCCGCAAGAACCGCACCAGAGACAAAAAGTGTCTGCACCGCAAGCACAATGATTCCGCCTGCCCTCACATCAGAAAAAAATCTCCTCAGCATAAAAACCTCCGCTGGAAAAAGAATCGGGAACGGCAACAGCGCCCCGAAACAAAAATGAGCCGGTCTGCACCGGCTCATTTTTGTTTTGGAGGAGAATGATTTGTTTTACATCTATAATATAGAAACGGAGTTATATTTTCATACCATTTCTGACAGGAAATTCACGTTTTCAGTCCTTCAGCTCGGCGGCTTCCACCATATATCTTACAGAAACCCCAGTATCATCTTCCGTCATCTTCTCGACAACAAAAATGAGTTTTTTCTCGGAGCGGTCACTCATTATACGCTCAATTCTGTACCCGGAGACACCCTTCCGGACGATTTGCGGAGAACCGATCTTCTGACGTAGAATCACGTCTCCGGACGCATTGCGTTTTTCCAACATAATATAGAAAGAAGACTTTATGTCCTTTCCGTTTCCGCTGAAAGTCGGAACCAGCTGGACGTGATACGAATTCTGGCTGTCAACGGAGGAACTGCGGAAATCCTTGAACACAATCTCGTCGGATCCGGATTTCTGTCCGTTGTCAAGAACGTAAAGGACATGTTCCACGTCGGCCTTCTCACAGGCAAGATTCTTCATATAATAGTAGCTTTTCGCCTCAAGCGCCTCGAACACCTCTTTTCCGGACTTGTCCGAGGTGACGGCCGTCGGCTTTATCCTGAATACACCGCCGTCAACATAGTCATTGGATTTTATGTCAACCTGATAAAGTTCGGCCCACCCCTGAAATTTCACGTCGGTTTTTCCGTACTGGCCGAAAACATAGCTTTTTCCGTCGGAAGAGAAGCCTCCGTCCACAAACACCGCCACATCTCCTGCAGACAGAAAAGCGGAA
Organism: Bacteroidaceae bacterium; assembly: GCA_963594605.1. GTDB lineage: Bacteria > Spirochaetota > Spirochaetia > Treponematales > Treponemataceae > Treponema_D. Next base: position 76,142 of record CAVBEH010000009.1, on the reverse strand, counting down.
GCCAGCGCAAACACCGACGCCGCAAGAACAAACTTTTTCATCAGAATCCTCCCGTAGTATCCACGTGATTACGGACAGCAGAACGCTGTCCTCACTGTTAAATTTTCGGATTTTATCATTAAGTCTTTACTAATATTTCGTGAACATATATCATTTGCGCATGACCCTCAGGACAAGAAACAGGATAAACATAGGAATTTCCGCATTTTCGGCTCTGATTCTGGCCTTGGACATAGCTCTTGCCGTGCTCCAGATTCTGAACGGCACCTTCTCAATTCCACTTTCAGAAATGGCGCAGGACGAAAACCGGTTCTTCCTTACAAAATATAATCCGGATGTTGTGGTCATATCTCTTTACATTCAGATTCTTTATGTCACCGTAACGGCATATCTGATTTTCAGGAGCTTCGAGAAAACGCAGGCACCGGAACTGATATTCATATCTCTGTTCCTCGCCTCCATGCTGCTTGAATCCATCAGACTGTGGATAACGCTCTTTCACCTTGCCGGAACATTCTCCGGTTTTCTGATTTTCTGCGCGAACATAAACCTCTTCGCCCGCATTATGACGCCGCTGTCGCTGTTCATGCTTGCGGTGATGGGAACCGAATCACAACGGCAGAACGCCGAGCAGAACATAATAATCACCGTAATAATAGTGCTTATGATCTGCATCGCGGTTCCGATGAACACCGTCGGAATAACGCCTGATCTTTCTGTGAAATACGGATTCGGAAATGTGATAAGCGCCTCCACCGTGATAATGCTTCTGCTTGCCGCGGCGACTTTTTCGGTTACGAACAGAAAGAAGGGATTCGCCGACTCGATAACGGCCGGATTCTGGCTGATGTCATACGGTTCCGTCGAAATATTCGACTGCACGGACATTCTCAAGGCGGCGGTCACTTTTTTGGCGCTGTTTATCGGAACATACATTTATGTCCGCGGACTCCACAACCAGTATATGTGGGCATTCTGAATTCAGCGGCTACCTTAAAAAAAAGTAATAGACAGAACCGATTGCCAGAGGAATAACAAGATTGTCAAAATCAGCCAGCGGAAGGATTTCTATCACCGTGGCGCAGAGCGCCAGAATCAGGGCAGTGAGGACGTTTCCACAGCAAAGAAACGAGGCCGTAAAAACAGCCGCATAACAGGTAAGGCTTCCCGCCGCGGTTTTTCCTCTGGTGAACGGAATCACGACTTTTCCTACAAGTTTTCCGACAAGACTCGCAAGCCCGTCTCCAAATGACAGCGCAAAAATTCCTATACGTGCGCTGTCAAGAGGAAGCAGCAGAGCCGCAAGCATTATTCCTGCAACAAGAGTGACCGGCCCCAGCACAAAGCGGTTCTCGTCACGCTTGCGCGCGGCGGTTTCAGTAATCCTTGACACGACAGGAATGTTGACACCCCGGCAACGGAGAATTTCAGAGACTGAATAAAGCACAATCGCGCAGCCCAACAGGATCATCACAGGAATATATGCGGCGGACAGGAGAAAAGGAACCGCCGCGCTGCACAAATGAATTGCCTTCCTGAAAATCTCCTTGAAGATGCTGTTGGCACGCTGCTTGATAAGAATTCCGTCCGCGCCGGTGTATCTCATTCTCAGATTCCTTCCGCATCGGTCAGCGTCTTGGGAATATCCACATAAATCGCCGGCTCAAACTCCGGAACCGGATGCGTAAGATACTTTATGTTCTCCTCCGCCAGATTGCTTCCCTCCAGCCTGACAAGCGTATCCTGATTTCTGGTCAGCGAATCCCATGCGCGCACCGACTGCTGGAGCTGGACTATCGCCTGCGCATTCAGCGAGCTGCTTCCGGTCCGCGCCGCAAGGCGGTGAAGTGTAACACCGTAGTTATTTGCGGCGGCAAGATAGGTGTTCACAATGTCATATTCAGACGCATTCTTCTGGGGGAACAGAATTCCGCGCTCGGCCACTGCTCCATCAAGAAGCGACACCAGCGCCTCATAGTATCCGGCTGCGGCATAATCATCTCCGCGCAGAGAAAGTGTATTTCCCATGGCTAAAAGCAGGTTCTTGTCCTTTGAGCTGCCGTTTCCGGCCTTCATGAACGAGGACAGCGCATCAGCATATTTCTTGTTCCTGTACTGCACATACCCCATTCTGTAGCGTATCTGTGGAGTATCGTTGCCAAGATCCACCGAATGTGCATAATCCGCAAGCGCTCCGTCATAGTCACCTGAAATAAAATAATAAATATCGGCAAGATCCTCGTAAAGCTGACCTATCTGAGGTGTCCCGGCAAAACCGGCGTTGTCGCGTTCAGCCGTGTAGAGTGCGATTCCTTCGGTGAACTGCTCCTGCGCCTGAATATAGTCAGCACGCGACACAAAATGTTCACCCAGAAGCCTGTACGAGTCTATGTATTTGTAAAGATCGCGCGGTTTTATTGAGCGCACCGAATTGAATTTTGAAATCGCGCTGCGGAGCGTCGGTTCTATGAACTGATTCTCACCTGTCTTTATGTAATATCTTGACAGGTTGTACAGGGCGACAGGATTTTCCGGATCCGCATTGACAGCCTTTATCAGAAGCCCCCGGACTCCCTCTATGCTGGACTTGAGATATTCCTCGGCCGGCGGCAGCTTTCCATAGAGCTTGTCAAGGAGATAACCGCTCAGCTCCGTAAGATCGGCAGCACCCAGTGGATTTTTCCGCCTTGTGTCGAATGTGTTCTTGATCTGGAGAACCTCGCGGAGATTGTCCGTCCGTATAAAATACCGCATCATGCGCGACAGATACAAATCGTTCGGCTTGTAAAGGTGAATCAGTGTAGCGTACTGCTCACGCGCATCCTCGAATTTTGACGGATCCTTCTCCGTTGCCCACTCAAGATAAACATCACCCAACATAAGGAGACCGTCAGGATCATTTATATGGTAATCAAGCAGCTCGCGCCTTACAATCTCCTCCGCACGTTCATAGTTCGCGAGATCGTCAAGTTCCATGGCCGCATACTCAAGCCCGGCCCTCTTGTCATGATTGAAATACCGCAGAATTTTCCCGTATATATCGGCGGAACGCTGGTACTGCCTGTGGTCACGGTAGCCTTCAGCATAACGGAAAAACCATTTCCTGCTCGGACGGTACTTTACAGCCGCATTGAATTTCATCTCGGACTGCGGATAAGCCTCCTGCTGGAGCAGCGCATAACCCTGCCTGTAAAGTCCTGAAGCCTTTGCCGGAATGTAGATGCAGTGGCGGCAGAAGTTGAACACTCCGATCAGAACAAGAAGCGCGGCAAGCCCCACGAAAATTCCGGGGATTATCTTGTTCCGCAGCTGATACTGAATGGATTTTTTATATGCCTCGTATTCCTCCGCCGTCCTGTGCTCAAAATCACGCGGTACAGGAATGGATACATCAAGCATTTTCTCAAGCGCGGCGGCAACCTGACGTGCAGGAGCATTGTTCAGTATTTTCTCGATTATCTCGAATTCCGCATCATCGGTGAATTCATTCTTTACAATCAGATCCTCAAACGCAAGCCTGACATTCAGAGGATAGCGCGAGAGGTTTTTCAGAAACTGCCTGTACTGTTTGTCGGTCAGCGTGTTCGGCGGAGTTCCGTCACCTTCAAGCGCGCCAGAAAAGTCCGGAGCCTGAAGTTTCGGTTCCTGGGTCTTCTTGAACGGTTCCGCATGGGCGACATCAGAAAATCCTGGAATCTCAAAATCACTTCCCTCCATCGGGAAATCAGCGCCTCCGCCGAGATCCAGTCCGCCATCCGGAGAATTCTCATTTCCGCCGGAAACCTCGTCCTGGGAGCCGAAATCCACGCCGTCCATTCCTGTCGTATCAAAAATCTCATGTTCTGTGCCGGAGTCATCTCCGGTTCCGAAATCCGGCAGACTGTCGTCAAATGGAATGTCATCCAGCCCCAGTCCGTCCGTTACGTCTGAATTCCGGGCAGCGTCCGCAGCCTGGGCAGGCACATTTTCTGCGGGCGGCTCAGCGGCCGTATCATCACCGCCGGTCATATCAGCACCAGAAACACCGTCCGTGGAATCCGCTGAATTTTCCGTAGCGGCGGCATCATCCTGTCCTGCCGGCGGATTTTCCTCCGTGACCGGTGAATTGTCATCCTCAACCTTAACATCGGAGACAGGAACATCCTCGACGTCTCCGTCAAGGCTGTCCATATCAAGATCCATGTCATCAATGTCAGGAATATCAGAAAAATCAAAACCGTCATCTCCGGACAAAACACCGGAATTTCCGTCGGCGGAAGCGGAATCAGACTGATTCCAAGAAGATGCATCATCAGAAACTGCAGCACTGCCGGTCACATCCGAGGAATCATTCTCTTTTCCGGAAGCGGCCGTATCATCCTGATTTCCGTGCAGTTCCGCGGAAGAATCATCTGAAAAATCATCATCGGGAGCAGCCGCACCGGAAAGAAGATCATCAAGTCCCAGGTCAGCTATGGAGACAGGCTCCTCCGCAGGAGACTCGTCCTCGGCAGGAGCGTCCATAAATTGGGACAGATCCGGCATTTCCGTACCGGCGGAAGCGTCATCCGGAACATTTATCGGATTCAGCAGGGATGAGAAATCAGGAGCGCCGGCTGCTTCTCCGGCAGAATCCGCAGCTGCGGTTCCGGAAAGAACATCCGCAAGATCAGAAATATCATCATCCGGGCCGGAGGCGTTTTCCGTCTGAGCGTCATCTTCCGGCATACCGAGCACAAAGTCTTCGGAGTCGTCAGCATCGCTGATGTTTTTCGGGAAAGGCACTTTCACAGGCTGCTCGCCGCGTGAAGTCCTGAGGTTCAACTCATCCCCAAGAGACAGAATATCTTTATTGAACTGTTTTAGCTGACCTAAGCCCGGCATATCGCTACAATTTTACTCCCATAAAAAGTCAAGATTAAAACTTCAATTTTAGGATTGACTTTTTAAGTTGTTTCGCAACGAAGTGAGAAACAACAGTTGATAAGAAAGTTTGCAACGCAAACTTTTAAAGATAAAAACAGACACCATTTTCGGCTGTTTTTATCTTAGCTCCTTAGTTAATAAACGGAAAAAAAATATCCGCACTTTACGAAAATCGGCTGAAGCGGCTCTCAATCCGCGCTTATAATCTCCAGTTCCGCCCTGTTCCCGCCGACGGTGACAAGCGCCCATTTTCTGTCGTACATATACGACGGAATCGAAAAAGCCGTATACGTCCCTAAATCCGTCCTTTCATATATGTGAAGATGTCCGCCGACATACAGGATGACTCCGCACTCCGAAAAAAGGGAGATGAGTGTATTCCTTTCCGTAGTGTCCTGCTGGCCGAACAGAAATGTTTCTGTAACAAGGGGATAATGTGTCATCACGATTTTCGGATTCGGATCATTTCTGACGGCGGAGGAAAATCTTTCAAGCTGCCGCCGGCCGAGCATTCCAGTGCCTGTGTCAAGGACATACCAGCTGACATTTCCGTATTCGTTTCCTGTGATGAATTTATAGAAAGAAGTTCCCGGAAAACAATGCGTCCGCCAGGAGTCCCAGCCGGAGTTGTACAGGTCATGGTTTCCGACGGCGTTCAGAACCTTAATTCCGAATTCCGATTCGACACGATCCATGAATTCCGCATAGCTGTCCTCCTCACCGGAAAAACCGTGGTCGGTTGAATCTCCGAGCGAAACGCAGAATGAGGGAAGCTCACCTGAATCACGGAGACCGTCCAGCCATGAGAAGAATTCCCCGTCCGGAGGCTCAGACTTGGGCGACCCCGTATGCCTGTCGGAGAAAACCACGGCGGTGAATTTTCCGTCCGTCTTGGGGCTGAATTCCTCTTCGGAAAGGACTTTCAGCTCCTGTGCGCGGTTTGCGGCCGAATTTCCATAATAGAACAGATTGTCCGAGCTGTAGCGGCAGCCCGCAAGAAAAAAAAGCGGAACAAGTAAAATGAATTTTCTCATAACGTGACCTTCAGAAACACGTCCGCGCTAAGACGGCTCATATTTGAGCTTACGGTGAACATGTCTATCCACAGGGATGAAAGGCTGATTCCGGCACGGATTCTCGGGGGAAATTCCTTCTCCACCTCCAGCGTGAACACCGGCGAGCAGAAAAGCGGATAATCAAACACCGAAACTGTCGCGAATGAGTGCCGGACGGAAAAACCGTGCGGAATTTTCCATAAAACCGTAAAATCAAAGGCAAATGAACGGTTCATGACGGAGGGCATGACCGAAGCGACGGCATGTATCACGGAGATTTTCCAGAATGCACAGAAATCCGTGCTGACCGTAAGAGAAGGAAGAATCCGCCACCAGAAATAGAGCCCGGCAAGGATGTCATGCTCAACCGAAATATCGGGCATATTGTAAAAATGATAGGTCAAACCCGGTCCGAAACCGACTTTTTCCGCGAATACAGGCGTGTATAATGTGCTCAGGGTGATGTCCGTCCGGTCCGAAACCTCATTTATTCCGGCAAAAGAACGGAGCGTATCCATATCGAAATATATGGATGCCGATACTCCGGGAGCGCAGTTTTTAGTGTCGGGAACAAAATTGTACCTGATTTTCTGGATGAACGAAATTTCCGGTACGGACGGCGCAAACACCGTACCGCCCCAGCAGAAAGCGCACATGGACATCACAAAAACAGCAGAAATTCTTCTGGCAAAATTCATCTTCCGTTATCCCTTATAACTCCGTCCCGGTAGCCGCCGTCAAAAGTACGGACAAGGGTGCCGCCGGGCAACACATGTTTTGTGTAGAGGACGCACGGGTGGCCGTCGCAGACCCAGTTCATGAGGGTTCCACGCCGCGGATCCGCAATAAGCCATTCTCCGGGCAAGGCGCGAAGCGATGTGAATTCCGGCGACACAAATTCTATCTCCGTTCCGGCGGATATTTTGTTCAGTGCGGTGAATTCGTACATTCTCCATCCTGCGCGTGGCTCAAACGTCCTGACATCCCGGTCCGGATTCTCCTTAATGCTGTCAAGACGCGCCTTTTTAGCTTCCGGATGAAGGGAATCAAGCCCGGCACGGAAGTCACGGAAATTCTTCTGCCCCTCGGACAGAAGAAAGTCAAATTCCTTTTCCGTCAGTTCACGTCCGACTTTTGCGGCAAGCTGATACCGGCTGTCCGAGGCACCGGATGTAGTGACATCAGCTTCAGCCCGTCCGTAATAAAATCCGGTCGTGCTCTCGCGGTGACTTACATTCTCAAGCTCAGCGATGAACGGAGCCGCCATGCTGTCCGTAATTTTTCCGTCCAGGACATCAAGAGCCTTCCTGTACGCGCGCGTGACGACCGCGACATAATAGATGCTCTTCATTCTTCCCTCAATTTTCACCGAGTCGATTCCGGCAGCCTTCATGTCAGCAAGATGATTTATCATGCAGAGATCCTTGCTTGAGAGCACGGCCGTAAAATCATCACCCTCAAACACAGGAAAATACTCGTCCGGGCGCTGGTGCTCACGCAGAAAAAGCCGCCCTGACTGCGCAAGTGCGGCCGCACCGCCCGGTTCCGAAAGCACATCGTATTCCCAACGGCATGTGTGCGAGCAGAATCCGCTCTGGGCGCTGCGTCCGGTAAGATACGCGCTCATAAGGCAGCGGCCGGCATAGGCTATGCACATGGCACCGTGACAGAACGCCTCAAGTTCCATCTCCGGCACGGAATCCTTTATCCGGCGGATTTCATCCAGCGATATTTCGCGGCCGAGCACGATACGGCTGAATCCAAGCTCACGGTACATTTTTACGGCGGAACTGTTGACGCAGCTTGCCTGGGTACTCAGATGAAGCGCCGCATCCGGAAAATATTTTCTGACCAGAGGAACGATTCCCAAATCCTGAACGATGAACGCATCTATAGGATACTGCCGGAAATAATCAATATCCGCGACGAAGGCATCTATATCCCTGTCATGAAAAGAAATATTGAGCGCGCAGTGAAGTTTCCGGCCCGGATAGCGCTTTTTCAGCGCGCAGACATTTTTGTATTCGTCATCATAGAAATTGTCCGCCTTTACGCGGAGAGAGAATTTTTTAAGGCCGATATAGGCGGCGTCTGCGCCATACTCCCACGCGTAGTAGAGTTTCTCGACATTGCCGGCAGGCGAAAGCAGCTCCATCATGCGTCCGCCCTTATGCTGTGCTCAAGCCGCGGACAGTTGTCAATCTGAACTCCACCGTCAGAGGAAATTTCCGTGACGACATGACCGATTCTGTCCAGCGCAAGATGCGGCTCGTTCAGGAATTCATCGGCCATCTGAAACATGAACATCATGTCAGGCCATACATCAATCTCGCAGCTGCCGCCGGCGGAAACAACTTTCCGGCGGAAATTCTCGGCATCATCAAGAAGAATCTCACGCGCGCCCATCTGTATAAAAACCGGAGGAAATGACCCGAACTGCGACTCATCGGCAACAAGCGGCGACACGAACGGACTTGACGTGTTTGAAGTGTACGTATATTCGGAGACGCTCCTGCGCAGAACCTCGGAGCTGATTATCTCATCTGAAATCTTCTTTGAGGATATGATTTTTGATTCCGGAGAGAAATCCAGCCACGGAGAAAAAAATATCACCTTCTTTATGCAGTTTCTGTATCGCTCCCGCAAATTGAACAGAAACGCGCAGACGGCAGCGGCACCAGAACCGTCGGCCGCAATTATTATCTCCGGAATTCCGGCGCGGTCTCCGGAATTCAGCGAGCAGGCTACCTGCTCCTCGGTAAAAAGCGTACGGAAAACAGTCTGTATGTCCTCTATCGCCGCAGGATATGGATAGGCCGGCGCAAGCCTGTATTCGGGAACGACAACGCGGCTGAATGTCTTTGCCGCGAGTGATGAACAGAATCCACGCCACGCGCGGCGTGAGCCTCCGACAAATGAGCCTCCGTGAACATACAGCATCACCCGGCTGGACGCGTAGATTTCCGGAGAGAGAACATCGCAGTCAACGTCTCCGTATCTGTGCTCAGCACATTCAACGTTGTTCGGAAGAAAGACAGTGCTGAATTCACTGTCAATCCGGCTTCTGAAAATTCCGACATCTGTCTTTCCGCTGTATGCGAGAAGCCTGAGTTTTTTCACCGCCCTTTTTCGGTCATTCTGTACAGACATATACGCACAATATAGCAAAATACACATAAATTTGCTATACTTGTCGGAATTCCACGGTTCGCGTAGAAACCGAAACTCCCTGGAGAATCCAATGCCAATAAAAATTCAGTCAGACCTGCCGGCCTGCGGAATTCTGGAAAAAGAGAACATATTCGTGATGACGGAAAAACGCGCGGCGGCACAGGACATCCGCCCGCTGAAAATCGCCATCGTAAACCTTATGCCGACAAAGGAAGTCACGGAGACACAGCTTCTGCGGCTTTTAGGAAACACGCCGCTTCAAATTGAGATCTCGCTGGTCAGAATGGAGAACCACAGGTACAGGCATACAGGAGAACAGTATCTTGACCGCTTCTACATTCCGTCAAGCGAAATTTTCAGACAGAAATTCGACGGAATGATAATAACCGGAGCACCGGTAGAGCAGCTGGAATTTGAGGATGTTGACTATTGGAATGAACTGTGCACGATAATGGACTATGCAAGGCGCAATGTATTCTCAACGCTCTATGTCTGCTGGGGCGCATTTGCGGGGCTGTATCACCTTTACGGAATAAAGAAATTTCCGCTTGAGAAAAAACTTTCCGGCGTTTTCATGAATTTCAGGACGACATCCGGAGAACCGCTGCTGCGCGGATTTGACGACACATTTCCGATTCCCCAGTCAAGGCACACGACAATCAGAAAAGCGGACGTGACGGAATGCGACGGAATAACTGTGCTTGCGGAGTCCCCGGAAGCCGGAGTCACGCTGATAAAATCCGATGACGACCGCGAGATTTTCATGACCGGTCACCTTGAATACGACACGCTGACGCTGTCGGAGGAATACTGGCGCGACATAAAAAAGGGGATGAATGTTCCTCTGCCCAAAAACTATTTTCCGAACAACAACTCAAGCCTGCCTCCGTCATCATATTGGCGCAGCACGGCCCATCTGTTCTATTCAAACTGGCTGAACTACTACGTATATCAGGAGACGCCGTTCAATTTTATCTGACACGGACTTACGGAAAGCACAACGGAGGAAACATGACTGTTTTCGAGAACATAAACAGACTCGTCGGGTATGCGGTGAAGACGGGACTTGTCGCCGCAGATGACGTGACATTCACCAAAAACAGGCTTCTTGAACTGTTCCGGCTGGACGGATTCCAGACGCAGGAACAGGCGGAAGAGATTTCAGACGTGGATCCGGATAGTCTGGAGGAAATCCTCGGAGAGCTTCTGGATTTTGCGGCGGAGAAAGGAATCTTTACGGACACAGGAACAGGCTCCAGGGATCTGTTCGACACAAAGATAATGGGTCTTCTGGTTCCGCCGCCGTCCGCCGTCCGGGAGGAATTCCGCGCACTTGAACGGAACGGAGGCTCTCAGGCCGCAACGGACTGGTTCTACAGGTTCAGCTGCGACACCGACTATATCAGACGCTACAGAATCCGCCGTGACGAAAAATGGACGGCGGCGACTCCGTTCGGAATTCTCGACATCACGATAAACCTCTCCAAGCCGGAGAAGGATCCCAGGGCGATAGCCGCCGCAGGAAAAGCAAGACAGGGCGGATATCCGCAATGTCTTCTCTGCCGCGAGAACGAAGGATACGCCGGCAGACCTGACCATGCGGCAAGACAGAACCACCGCATAATTCCGCTCAAACTGAACGGCGAACGCTGGTGGCTCCAATACTCACCGTATGTCTACTACAACGAGCACTGCATTGTGTTCAGCGACACTCACAGTCCGATGAGAATAACTCCGGAAACGTTCGTGCGCCTGCTTGATTTTGTCACCGAATTTCCCCACTACACGATAGGAAGCAACGCCGATCTTCCGATTGTGGGAGGCTCGATTCTTACGCACAACCATTTTCAGGGAGGGCACTACGAATTCCCGATGTCGCGAGCGGAAAACAGCATGGAATTCAGCATCGCCGGTTTTCCGGAAGTAAAAGCCCATACGCTCAAATGGCAGATGTCGGTGATAAGACTGAATTCCGACGACAGGAATGCAATCGCACGCGCAGCCGCGCATATTCTTGAGAAATGGCGGAACTACACCGACGCTGACGCATTCATTTTCGCACATACGGACGGAATTCCGCACAACACGGTAACTCCCATAGCAAGACGGCGCGGAGACGGATATGAACTTGACCTTGTCCTGAGGAACAACATAACCACGGAGGAACATCCGCTGGGTGTCTTCCATCCGCACGCGGAGCTTCATCACATAAAAAAGGAGAACATAGGACTTATAGAGGTGATGGGCGTCGCGATTCTTCCGGCCAGACTGAAGAACGAGCTTTCGCTGCTTGCGGATGCGATGTGCGGAAAAAGCGACATCACCTCGGACGGGCTTCTCTCAAAACACGCGGACTGGGCCTCCGGAATTCTTCAGAGGCATCCGGAATTCAACAGAAGCAACGCGGATCAAATTTTAAGGCAGGAGACAGGGCTTGTATTCTCAAAAGTTCTGGAGGACGCCGGAGTCTACAAATTCACCGGGGATGGGAAAGCCGCATTCGCAAGGTTCATCTCCGTATTGTAAAAGCAGTGTACCGCCGCAGATTTCCGTTTCAGGTATTCTCCAAAACACCGGGAACGGAAACCTTCATACGTGTCAGCTGAAAGCCCTGTCAACAATATCCTGCGGAACCTTCGGCGTGAATGCGGATACGGCAGGAACAACGGCAAAAGGAATGATCATCGCAACTGACGCAGCGAGCGGAGACCTGTCTGCGCCTAAAAGCATTGTCAGTATTATCGCAGCTGCGGCGCCGGAATAAAGCCCGGCATAGGCTCCCGCCTTGGTGACACGGCGGCTGTATATTCCGAGCACATACGGAGCAAGGAACGCTCCGGACAGCACGCCCCAGGAAAGCGACATCAGCGTCACGATAAAACCGATCTGAAGCTTGGAAATCAGATACGAGCCTAGAATGAACACCGCGCTCAGAATCCTCATCATCGCGACGGACTGTTTCTCGCCGACATCCCTGTGCATATATCCTTTATAAAGGTCTATCGTTATTGCGGATGAGCTCACCAGAACCATCGATGCGAGCGTAGACATAGAAGCAGACAGGACAAGCAGCATTATCACCGCAAGAAGACCTTCGGGAAGATAGGCCGACAGCAGCGACGGAACAATCTGATCGTAGTTTACGGAGCCGTCCGCAAGCCGGGGAACCGTATCCAGACTGAAAAAGACATGGCCGAGAGTTCCGGTAAAATATGCGCTGAGTCCGATTACAAGCGCGAAAACTGTCGTAATCAGCGCGGCCTTCGGTATCACCTTCTCGTTCTTTATCGCATAGAATTTCTGGACCATCTGCGGAAGCCCCCAGGAGCCGACGCTCGTCATAAAAATCAGCGAGGCGACTGTAAGCGCGGACGGACGGTCTGCCGCCGGAACATGAGCCGCATAGTTCACGTTCACAGCCCGGACCGCCTCTGAAAATCCGCCGGCTTTTACGGTAAGCACAACCACCATCAGAACAGCGCCGCCGAGCATAATGAACCCCTGGATAAAGTCGGTCAGGGTGACGGCAAAATATCCTCCGAGAACAAGATAAATTCCGGTAATCGCAACAAGAATCACGAGCGCAAGATCGAACGATATGTTGAACGTGGACTCAAACAGATGACCAAGTCCCTTGAACACGGATGCGGAATACGGAAGCAGGAACACGAAAATCAGGACAGCGGAAATCATCTTTATATGGTCGCTTCCGTATCGCGCCTCAAGGAATTCCGGCATTGTCATGGTATCAAGATTCTGCGTCATACGCCTTGTGCGGCCGGCAAGCAGAATCCAGGCGGCACAGGCTCCAAGCAACGCGTTTCCGGCACCGATCAGAAGCGACTGGAATCCGAAGCCCCAGCCCTGCTTTCCGGCAAAACCGATAAACACCGCCGCCGAAAAATATGTCGTTCCGTAGGCGAAAGCGGACATCCACGGACCGACGCTGCGGCCGCCAAGAAAAAAATCGTTCAGCGTGGCGGTCTTTCTCATTCCCCAGATTCCGACACATATCATCACGACAAGAAAAACAAGAAGCAGTATAAGACTGTACATAAAATTCCTCCAATACAACCCGATCCGGTTCAGCTGAAGCGCCTGTCGTCAATGCGCTTTGTCTTCTTCTCGCTGCGCGGGAGCTCCCCCTCGCCCACAATCTGAACTTTGGGAGTCAGATTGTATTTTGACTTGAAATTCAGCGCGATTGTCAGCGCGGCCTCCGTCCTGTCGGTTCCGCCCTCCACCTCAACCGTCAGAGTCATCTCGTCCTTTCCGCCGACATGCTCTATCACCGCACGGTATTCACTTGAAGTTCCGGGAACCGACTTTATCACATCCTCGATTGTTCCGGGAAAAATTATATTTCCCTTCACCTTCACCATGTCGTCACTCCGTCCGAGGATAGGCGTTATGCGCGGATAAGGCGAGCCGCACGGACACACGCCCGGAACAAACGCCGCAAGGTCATGAGTCCTGAAGCGGAACAGCGGAGCACCTTCCTTCACAAGCGTCGTCAGTGTGATTTCTCCAAGCTCGCCGTCCTTTACAGGAAGTCCGGTCTGAGGATCCAGAATCTCAACGTAGACAAAATCGTCAAAAATATGAATTCCGTCCTGCTCCGGACAGCTTATTCCGATTCCCGGCCCGTAACATTCGGTCAGACCGTAAATGTCGTAAAGCTCGATTCCAAGGATGTTTTTTATACGCGCGCGCATCTTGTCGCCCCAACGTTCGGAACCGATCACGCCCTTCCTGAGGCAGATTTTGTCCCTGATTCCGCGGCTCTCGACCTGTTCGGCAAGAAGCAGCGCATAGGATGACGTGGCGCAGATTACAGTTGATTTCAGATCACGCATCATCTGAAGCTGCTTCTCCGTATTTCCAGGTCCCATCGGAATGGCCATCGCGCCGAGCTTCTCGCAGCCGAGCTGAAATCCTATTCCGGCGGTCCAAAGTCCATATCCGGGTGTAATCTGAATTCTGTCCTTTCTCGTGATTCCGGCAATCTCATAGCAGCGCGCGAACATGAGCGCCCAGTCGTCAACATCCTTCTGAGTGTAGGGAATTATCACCGGAGTTCCGGTCGTTCCGCTTGAAGAATGGATTCTGACAATCTGCTCTTCAGGAACGGCGGCAAGTCCAAGCGGATAGGCATCCCTCAGCTCCTGCTTTGAGCTGAACGGCAGGCGCTCAAAATCGGCCTGGGTTCTTATGTCCTCCGGATTTATATCCCTGAATTTCTCCTCATAAAAGGGATTTCCGCACATCTTGACGCGCCGGATCTGATTCCTTACCTGTTCAAGCTGTTTTTCTGTAATCTGCATATACTCCACCTGAATATCTGTTTCTTCACATAGTAACCTTTAAGTATGTTTCTGTCAACAGGAACACGCAAATGACCGGAGTCATCCGTTATGCGCGGAGAACCATCCGAGCGCATTTATGTTCAACCCGACAAATTCCGGCCGGACCGAATTCTCTATGGCCGAAACGAGATTCTCACGGCGGATAATTCCTGTCCGGCAGGCTGCTCCAAGAAGAACCATATTCGCCACACGCAGACTTCCAAGCTCCCGGCAGGCCGCATCCGTATCGACCGCGACCACATTCAGTCCGGCGGAGGAAAGCGACTCCAGCATTTCGCCGGCAGTAAAAACTTTTCCGCCCAGATTCGCCGCAACCCCCTGAACAGCCGCCGTGCTCACGACAACCGTGCCGCCGGCTTTCATATATGGAAGATTTCTTGCAGCCTCGCACGGCTCGAATGCAATCATCATGTCTGCCTGACCAAGCGGAATCAGAGGCGACCAGCAGTTTTCTCCGATTCTGACATGGCTTACAACTGAGCCGCCGCGCTGAGCCATTCCGATTGTCTCCGCGGACAGGACATTCTTTCCGTCCATCATCGCAGCTCCGGAGACAAGTTTCGCGGCAAGAACAGTTCCCTGTCCGCCGATTCCGCATATCAAAATATTAACACTCATTTTTTCCGCCTTTAGTTTTTTGAAGCAATCGCGTTCACCGGGCAAATCTGCGAGCACAATGAACAGCCCGTGCAGAGCGACGAATCGATTCTTGCTTTTTTGCCGTTCATGTCGAGCGCGGGACAGCCGATTTCGTTTATGCATTTTTTGCAGCCGACGCATTTTTCATTTTCAACGCAGAGAGCAGGCTTTCTGAATTCCTTGAATTCCTCCTTGCGCAAAAGGGCGATGCACGGAGACTTGAAAATAACTGCGCTGACTCCCTCATGCGAATCGCATTCTTTTACCGCCGCAATGCTTTCCTCCAAGTCAAACGGGCTCACCGTAACAACAGGCTCAACTCCGACCGCCTTGAGAATTTTTTCGATGCTGATTTTTTCCGTGATTTCGCCCATCATCGTAACGCCTGTTCCGGGATGAGGCTGATGGCCTGTCATCGCAGTTGTGGAATTGTCCAGAATGCAAAGCGTCTGACGTGCCTGATTGTAGACCGCATTTACAACGCCTGTGATTCCCGAAGCGAAAAAAGTTGAGTCGCCGATAAATGAAAAGCAGTGCCTGTCGTTTTCCGCATGAAAAAACCCCTGCGCCATGGTTATGTCCGCGCCCATGCAAAGGCAGGTGTCGCACATATCAAGCGGCTTGGCATTTCCCAAAGTGTAGCACCCGATGTCGCCGCAGTAGACTGTTTTCTCGCCTTTCATCGCCTGCTTTACCGCATAGAAACTTGCACGGTGAGGACAGCCCGCGCACAGAACCGGAGGACGCACAGGAAGAGGCGGAAGAGCGGGCGACGGCAGTTTGGGAACAGGAACCGAAAGAAAGGACGCGACATTCTCCATAACGGACGCGACGGAATTCTCACCGGCGGCGCAGGTCATTCCGTCAAATTTTCCATGGACGCAGCACGAAAGATTTCCGCGCGCCTTCACGACAAGCAGATTCTCCTCTATGAACGGATCAAGCTCCTCTACGACAAGAACATGAGTCCGTGCGGACATGAATTCCTCGGCGGCCGGAGCGGGAAACGGATACGGCGTTCCGATTTTCATAAGAGGAATATCTTTCTGCCCCAGAAGCTCAAGCGCCTCCTTCACATAGGCATAGCTTATTCCGCCGCAGACAATGCCAAGATTTCCGCCGTTCCCGTTTTCGACAGGATTCAGATCTCCAGACGAAAAAAATTGCGGAAGTTCCGACAGATTGCGCTCAAAAATCCGCCTGTGATTCATATACGAAAGGCGCGGAAAAATCACCCAGCGCGACGGATCCCTTTTGAATTCATCATGAGGACGGAACGGCTCAAGCTCAGGGATTTCCATCGACTGATACGCATGATCAACACGTGTTGTGGGACGCAGCAGAACCGGTGTCCGGAATTTCTCGGAAATCACGAACGCCTCCTGCACCATCAGAAACGCCTCCTCCGGCGATGAAGGATCAAGAACCGGAATTTTGGAGAACGAACCGAACGTCCGCGTATCCTGCTCCGTCTGACTTGAAATCGGTCCCGGATCGTCAGCACAGACTATCACCATTCCGCCTTTTATTCCGACGTAGGAAAGGCACATCACCGGATCAGCGGCCACATTCAGACCGACCTGCTTCATAGTAACAAGCGTGCGCACACCGGCAATGCCCGCTCCGGCCGCAACCTCCACGGCGGCCTTCTCATTCACCGACCATTCCACATATACTCCGGTTTTCTGCCGGTATTTCGCAACAAATTCTATTATCTCGCTGGAGGGAGTTCCGGGATAACCTGACACAAGCCCGACTCCCGCCCTGAGCGCACCGAGAGCAATCGCCTGGTTCCCCATTATCATCTGTCTGGACATCAATCCACCGCCTTCTTCTGATTTTACAGAAGATTAGCACAAAAACAGTTTTGCCGCCACAAGGACGGTTCTGCTGTCGGGACTGTCATTTTTTGTCGGAATGTGAATCCGCAGAATTCCGTCTGACAAAAGTAGAGGCAAGCATGAGGATGGGAAAAATCACGGCGCATAAAATTCCAAGCCTCAGATTTCCGCCGAAGAATCCGGAGGCGAGTCCGGACACTGTGGGACCTACGGAGCATCCGACATCACCGGCAAGAGCAAGGAATGCGAACATCGCTGTTCCGCCGCGCCTGACAGATGCGGCGGCCATGCTGAAAGTTCCCGGCCACAGAATTCCTACGGAAAGTCCGCACAGAGCGCAGCCCGCAAGGGCAAAAGCCGGTACCGGAACAAACGCCACAATCAGATAAGAAATTATGCAGAGGCATACACTTATCCTCATAAAATTTCCAAGATTGATTCTGTCACCGAATTTTCCGTAGAACGCACGCGAGCTTCCCATAAAGACGGCAAAAAGCATCGGTCCGGCAAGGTCTCCGGTTGTCTTGGAGATTCCGAATTCCTTCTCCGCAAGCGCGGAAGCCCACTGGCTTACCGCCTGCTCGCTGGCTCCGGCGCACAGCATCATCAGCATAAAAAGCCAGAAAATCCCCATTCTGAAAAGCCCGGAAGCCGAAAGTCCGGCCTCCCCGTCTCCTGTTATCGGAGCAAGCGGAACGGCGGTGAAAAGCAGAAGATTCAGGAGCGGAATAACAGTCCAGGCAAGGCAGAGAATTCTCCAGCAGGATGTTCCGGCAAACCTGAAGAAAACAGTCGAGACAAGAACAACCCCCACGTGTCCCCAACAGTAGAACGAATGCAGAAGGCTCATCGTCTTCTCCTTGTTCTGCGTCGGACACGACTCGACCACAGGGCTTACAAGAACCTCCAGCAGACCGCCGCCGACGGCATAGACCATCACGGAGCACAGAAGTCCCGCAAAAGGATCTCCTGTAAGTCCAGGAAGAAAGGTGAGCATCGCAAGTCCCGCGGCAGCCAGAAGATGTGCCGCCACAAGCGAAATTCTGTAACCGATTCTGTCCACAAACCATGCGGACGCAAGATCTACAATCAGCTGGACCGCAAAATTGAACGTCACAAGAAAAGTCATCTTTTCAAGCGGAATTGAAAATTCGCGGCTGAAAGTGATGAAAAGCAGAGGAACAAAATTGTTAACAACCGCCTGGACTATATATCCGGCAAAACAGGCATACACCGTATGCTGATAATTCAGTTTTCTCATTCCTGAATAATATCAGCCCGGACGTAAAAAAACAGCGTATTTTCCGATAATTTTATTGTACAAATCTCCAAATGAAGATTCCGTACCGGAAAACTCTACTCCGTGCCCATACTCCTGATGTTTTCCCTTATCTGCCTTGTGTCGGCCTGAAGCTTCTCCGCCGCATCCATCACGGTTCTGACAAGCCCGTTCATGGCGTCTGTGGCCTCAAGCACCTGCTTTCCGCCCGCACTCTGTTCCGACATCGCATCCTTGACGTTGAATTCCTGCTCTACGACGGTTCTGGACAGTTCCACCACCTTTTTGAATCCGCCTGAAGCCTCCCCTGTGGTTATGAACGTGGAGTCTATCAGCGCCTTGATTTTTTTCAGCACATCTGAAATCATCTTAGCTTCCTTGCCGGAATTTTCAGCAAGCTTTCTGATTTCCTCGGCGACAACGGCAAATCCGCGGCCTGAATCTCCGGCATGGGCAGCCTCAATAGCGGCGTTCATGGCAAGAAGATTCGTCTGTCCGGCAATCTGCCTTATAACAGCGCTCATCTCCGCAAGTCCGCGGGAATTCTCCTCTATGTCGCCGACAAGAGCCGTTATCTTCTCGATGTTGGCCTGTCCCTCGCGGGTGGCAGCGTCAAGTCCGGAGACAGTCTCGGTGTTGCGGCTCAGAATTCCGTCAACGGAACCGATTCCTTCTATCATTTTTCCGATTACGGCAGATGCAGCCTCCACGCTCCGCGACATATCATGCGACACCGCCACAAGTTTTGCTATGTCGGACTCGGCCTCGCTCAGACGATCCGCGCTTGTTTCTGCCACTTTTCTCACCGAATTGCGCAGTTCCTCGCGGTGAATCTCGCCGGTTATTCCCTTCTGGATGTCAAGATAATGACGGCAGTTCTCAGGACGGTTCACTCCGTTAAAAATTGCAAGCGCAAGCTGTCTGCAGGAATCATATCCGCAGGAGCCGCAGTTCAGAATGTCCCGGCTTCCATGCTTGTGCATATCGGCCATTATCTTCTGAACCGCATCCGCGGACGGTGTTTTTATATGCTCCCTGAAATACCGGCTCCGGTCGGTGTACGTCCGTGAATAAAGCTCCGGCTTCCAGTAGGAATCTATCATCCTGTTCAGCTTTTTCAGCGCTGATTTTTCGGAATGTCCCTTTGACCTCCAAAGTTCCCGCCGGGCGCGCATCCGGTCCTCCACAAAACGCTCCATTCTGTCAAGATGCATCCCGCAGTTTCCGCTTCCGGCTCCGCAGTTGCATCCGTTCTCGCAGCTCAGGCAGTCAATCAGCGTATAGTACGGTCTGCGTCCGCTGTTCTCCTCCGCAAAATCGGCCAGATATTCATAAACTTTCGGATTTCCCTCAATTTTCCTTGTGCGTTCGGAAATTCCCGGAACAAAACGCTCCGCAGTCCGCATAAGTCCTCCAGGAGAGGAATAAAGCACTGCACGTTCCGCAGGGGGATTTTCATAAGGAATTCTTCCGAACGATGACAGATTCAGCCTGTTGTCCTCAAGATATTTTTTGACCGAAACCATGGCGACATTGTAATCACCGGTTCCGGTTCCGTCGAATTCACGGCGCTTCGCGTAACATGGAGATATTGCGGCAATCCGGCAGTCGGAATACTGCGGATAGAATTCACGGATCGCCTTCATGACGTGGAGCATGGGACTGTCCACCGGCGCAAGATACGGAATCAGTTCCGGATGATATATTTCTATGAATGTGACAAGCGCGGGACAAGGCTGCGATATTATGCAGTCCGTTTTTTTCCGCTTCATGTATTCGATGTATGATTTTGTGGTCAGCTCGGCGCCGAAACTCACATCGAACACGGCGCGTACACCAAGTGATTTAAGAAATCCGTTCAGCTCAAGATCCATTCCCTCAAAAGTCACGGCGGCGGCCGGCGCGACAACCGCGACAATTCCCTTTCCGGATTTCAGGTCGGAGAAAAACGCCTCCGAATCATCAATTCCGGTTCTGGCACCGTGACCGCATACCTGAATGCATGCGCCGCAGCCGATACAGAGATTTCCGTCCAGATCCACATAATTTCCGGAGCCGTTGTTGCACATCTTGACAGGACATACGGCGATGCAACGCTGGCAGTTTACGCATTTTTCCCTGTCAACATGAATGACAGGTCTTAGATTTCTCTTGAACTCGTTTTCCATGCCTGAAATTATAGCACCAGAAATCAAAAAGTAAATTAAATTCGCCGTTCAAAAAGGAGACGCTCCGCACGGCGCGGAATTTGTGATATTATGTGGGGAACGTTGTGCTCAAGAATGGAGAAAATTCAACATGAACAAAAATGACGGAAGCGGAAAATTCTATGACGGAGGACTGAATTTCTCGTGCAGAAAATGCTCTTTCTGCTGCGGACATTCACCTGGATTTGTCTACCTTTCCGAACGCGATCTGAGGGAACTGTGCGTATTCTTTGCCTTAGACATCGGAACATTCGTTGAAAAATACTGCCGGTGGGCGGACTATTATTACGGAGAAGAGGTTCTTGCCCTTCTGGAAAAAAAGAACTATGACTGCATTTTATGGGACAACGGCTGTACGGCATACGAAGCAAGGCCCGTCCAGTGCTCGACATATCCGTTCTGGTCATGGATGCTGCGCGACCGGGAAACATGGGAGAGCTGCGCCGCCGACTGCCCCGGAATGAACAGCGGAAAGCTGTGGAGCAAAGACGAAATAGAGGAGAACCGGCGGAAATATGACGCAAACAGACCGCTGCGCCGTGACGAGGTGATGAGACTTATCGATGAGGAGAAAAAAAGTCCGATTTCCGGAGGAAACG
This sequence comes from Bacteroidaceae bacterium, assembly GCA_963594605.1. Classification (GTDB taxonomy): domain Bacteria; phylum Spirochaetota; class Spirochaetia; order Treponematales; family Treponemataceae; genus Treponema_D. Next base: position 55,080 of record CAVBEH010000009.1, on the reverse strand, counting down.
TGCAATGACAGAAGAAGAAAGACTAAAAAGACTGATAGATGCCGCCGCAGGAAGAATTCCAGCTGAACTTGTGATAAAGAACTGCCGGATTGTGAATCCGCTCACAAAATCCGCGGAAAACGGAGACATTGCGGTTCAGGACGGAACAATCGCAGGCTGCGGTGAATACAGCGGAGTCACGGAAATTGACGGACACGGACTTTTCGCCACGGCAGGACTTATCGACGCGCACGTACATATAGAATCCGCAATGTGCACGCCGGAAGCGTTCGCAGCGATGGTGATTCCCAAGGGCACCACCTGTGTGATTGCGGATCCGCACGAAATCGCCAACGTAAAGGGAGCAGACGGAATCCACTTCATGATGAATTCCGCGCGGAGGACTCCGCTCAAGGCAAAATTCATGATTCCGTCATGCGTTCCGGCGACACCGTTTGAAGATTCAGGTGCGGAACTTACGGCGGAGGACATAAGCCGTCTTCTGCAGGAACCGGATACGGCGGGGCTTGGCGAGATGATGAACGCTCTGGGTGTATGCGCCTGCGACAACTCCGTTCTGGAGAAAATTCTTGTGTCGCTCAGAAGCGGAAAAACTCTGGACGGACACGCGCCGTCGCTTTCCGGGAAATTCCTTTCGGCATACAGGGCGGCCGGAATCACGACCGACCACGAATGCACGGCACCGGAAGAAGTCACCGAGCGCATAGCAAAAGGAATGTATGTGCTGTTGCGGCAGGGGTCGGCCGCGCAGAATCTGAAATCGCTTATTCCGGCGGTGACAGAGGCGGATTCCAGGCGGTGCCTGATGTGCACGGATGACAAGCATCCGCAGGACATAATAAAATCCGGCCACATAAACGGAAATCTCAGAATCGCCGTAAGCGCAGGGCTTGATCCGTTCACCGCGGTTGCGATGGCGACAATAAACACGGCGGAATGTTACGGCCTCAAAAATCAGGGACTGATTGCTCCCGGATTCCAGGCGGACATTGTATTATGGAAGAATCTTGAGAATTTCGACGCAGACATGGTTTTTATCAACGGAATTCTACAGGCCAGGGACGGAAAGCCTCTGTTCAGCACTCCCAACAGGACGGACAGATCGATGACCCATACGGTGAACATAAAACCGTTCACGGAGGATGCGCTTAAAATCCGGATGAAATCGGACCGTGCAAAGGTGATAAGTCTTGTTCCGCACGGAATAACTACAGGCTGTTCGGTCAGAAAAGTGCGTCTTGCGGAAGACGGAACATTTGAATGTCAGATGAACCGGGGAATACAGAAACTTGTGGTGATGGAACGTCACAGGGCGACAGGAAAAACCGGACTGGCATTGATAGAAAACTACGGAATCACAAACGGAGCGGCCGCTACCACCGTCGCACATGACTCGCACAACATAATAGCGGCCGGCGACAACGACAGCGACATCGCCACCGCCATAAACGCGCTGAACCAAGCCGGCGGAGGAATGGTGCTTGTATCCGGCGGAAAAATTCTCGGACTGCTTCCTCTCCCCGTCGCAGGACTTATGTCCGACAGAAGCGGCGCAGAGACGGCGGAGGAACTGGGAAAACTGCTTGAGACGGCATGGACGGAACTCGGCATAAGCCGGGAGATAGAACCGTTCATGACGCTTTCATTTCTCGCCCTTCCGGTGATTCCCAAACTAAAACTCACGCCGCGCGGACTTTTTGATGCCGAATCATTCGAATTCACAGGACTGGAGGCGGACTGAAATGACAGAAAAACAGATTGCAGAGTTCATCACCTCCGGAGACACGGAACTGGACAGACTGCTGAAATTCACGGCGGAAATCGACAAAATGACATCCATTCTGAGGCGGACCGTTCTTATTGACGGAAGCCGCCGCGAGAACGATGCGGAACATTCATGGCATATCTCGGTGATGGCGATGATTTTCTCCGGATACGCTGAGGAAAAACCGGACATCGGTCGCGCCGTAAAAATGTGCGCAGTCCACGACCTTGTCGAAATTTACGCTGGAGACACATTCGCCTATGATCCGGCGGCAAACACTGACAAGGAAGAACGGGAACAGCTCGCCGCCGGCCGGCTGTTCTCCATGCTTCCGCCCAAACAGGGGAACGAAATCCGCTCCCTTTGGGAGGAATTCGACAGGGCGGACACGCCGGATGCGAAATACGCCGCCTGCATGGACAGGATTCAGCCGTTTCTGCACAACACGATGACAGGCGGACACACCTGGGTCGAAGGAAACACATCGCGAAATCAGGTTGAGGAAAGGATGAGCATTGTAAAGGAATTCATGCCGGAAGTTTACGCTTGGATTGAAAAAAATCTGGATGAGGCGGAAAAAAAGGGCTGGCTCAGAAAAAATGCATGACACAAAACGGTGTTTTTTAACGGCGGGCACAAAGAATCCCCACAGATTTTCTCACATGAATTTCCGACTTTTTGGGAGCGTGAATTTCTCTGCATCGATTCCTTCAATTTTCAGAAGCGCGATTTTGTTCCTGATTCCGCCGCCGTAACCTGTAAGTTTTCCGTCCGTTCCCAGAACACGGTGGCACGGAACTACAATGCAGATCGGATTCCAGCCGACAGCTCCGCCGACCGCCTGCGCGCTCATTTTCTCAAGACCTTTTTTTGCGGCGATATTTTTCGCAATCTCACCGTAAGTCGTTGTCGTTCCGAACGGAATTTTCAGCATCTCGTCAACAACCAGTTTTCTGAAGGGCGTAAGATTTTCGATTTTGAATTCCGGCGTAAAGTCCGGCTCTCTTCCCGAAAAATAAATGTCAAGCCAGCGGCAGGTTTCCGAAATCACGGAAGGCAAATCCGGGGAATCCGCAGAAACTTTCTTTATTTCACAGCCTGAATTTTCCGCATGCTTTTTCTCGTCGAACGAATATTCAAACCAAAGCCCCGTAAGAAATTTTCCGTCGCTCTCAATAAAAATTTTTCCGAGCGGAGAAGCATATTCAAAAATGTATTTCATCTATTCAACCTCAACAAATTTTTCACGCCAGTCCTTCACTATATCAAGATGCGACGAAGCGTAAGAAAGAATTTTCTCACCAAGTCCGGACCTTACAAGCGACTGCACTTCGGAAAACGGAAGCCTGTTCACCGCGGGACAGGTCGTAGTCAGCGCGACAAAAATTTTTCCTCCGGCAGATTTTCTCACAGCACGCAGCGGCCAGATTTTGCAGTCGAACGGTTTTTCTTCATCAGAAAGAACGCAGCCTTTTTCCAAATTCAAAAACGGACAGGCTGCCTCCTCGTCAGGATCATCAGTTATGTAACCGCCGGAAAGATCAATCGTGAACGAATTTTCTCCTACAGGACGGAAACGTGCGAGCGGAAATTTCTTTTCAAGATGGTCCTTTGTCTCCCGGTCAAAAAGCGGAGTTTCCCAAAGACTCTGGCGCCGGAACGAGCAGCAGAAACGGCATGATGCGCAGTCAGATTTTTTAAGAATTTTTGAAAGCATGGTCAGCTGCCGGACAATGCGGAAACAGGATGTCTGTATTCCATGATGGCGACTTCCTGTCCGGAAGAAAAGCAGCTGTCGGCGCGCGCATAAATTTCATCTGCCGTCTGCTCGTCAAGATAATATTCTCCGCAGTCGCCGCACACCATTGCAGGAACATTGCGGAAAATCACCGTCGCATTTCCGCGGTTCAGCACAACCTGAGCAAATCCTTTGTCCATATCTCCGAATCTGCAAACCGGGCATTTCATATCAGTTCCTCCGTTCTTTAAAACCGTCCGTCCACCGCTCCGGATCCGGCTCATATACCGTAATAACATATTCCGTATCATCAGCAGGATTATATGCGGAAACAACATGAACCGGGCGCAAACCGTCATATCCGAGAATAAGTCTGCTTGAATAAGGCGTATCGTCCGGATATTCATTTATTACATCTCCGTTTTCTATGACGGATTTTATGGCATCTGGAGAAAAGCCGCGCTCCGCCATACGCCTGAAAACGTGTCCGGAAAAAAAATATCTCACCCGAAACTTTCCTCCTGAATACCGACACAGATTATCATGTCAGCAGGAATTTTTCCACGGTAAAACCTCTCACTCCTCCGCTCCGCCGTAAAATTTGTCCAGAATGATGTCGGGCTTGTACGAAAGTTTCGCCTTGCGCAGTCCTTCAACGCCCATGTCCTCCTCGCGGTTCAGGTACAGAAAATTTTTTGACTCCCTGGCAAAAAGATTGTTCACCACGGAATACACTCCGTCCGCAGCATAACCGGAAAGCGCCTTCTCAAAATGAATGTCCAGAACATTAGGCGAGACAGGACTTGCAAGCGTCATCGCGGCAGGCGACTTGTCAACATAAAGAACTCCGCCGCGGATATTCAGCGCGGAATGGAATTCAACCGCCGATGCAATGCTCTGTCTTTCAAGCACAAGCGCATGGTCAGGATTTCCGCCGGAAGAATTTTTCTCCTCCAGCCACTTTTCTTCTATATATATGATGTCGTCCGCAATATCGTTCTGTGGAAAAAGCTTGAATTCCCAGCGGTTCTCGTAAAGCCGCATGAAGCGCGCGATGTGATTTTTCTTCTTGTGGAATTTCTGCCCCGGAAGCTCCGCAAGATTTTTCGCAAGGTAAATGTAGTCGCTGTCGTTGCGGTCGGAATTCCAGCTGATTTTTATTCCCGGAAAATTTTCTGCAAGGCAGGAATCTATCTCATTCTTCTGGTCGCGCGTGCAAAGACAGAATCTGAGCGGCATTTTTTCCGCGGAACATTTTTCTACAAGAAAATTCATCGCATCCTTCAGCCTGGAATTTTCTGAAAGCGCGAGAGGAAAACCGAATCCGTTTCTGCTGCCGGTTCCGTTGTAACGCCTGAGCAAAAACCCGTCCCTGACCGAAAGCTCAATTCCGTATTTTTCGCGCAGAAGGAAAATGCCCGCAACCGCGCTGTCGCTTCCCAAAAGTTTTTCCGCGCGGATATTCTGTCCAAGCCACTCAAAGTCAGAAAGATTCATGCAATAAAAATAATCATAAAGACCGAAGTTTGCAACAAATTTTTGTATAGTGGAAATTCCACCCTTCCCTCCGATTTATAGACTGAAAAAAAGCGATGTAGTATGATGAAAACCATGGAAACACCAAAAACGCCGGATTATGCGGTTCTGAGCAGCTGCGGAAAATACACATCTTTCACTTTTAAAAACCACAGCATAAGATTCAGAACCTCAGCCGCGCTGAAAAAATAAAACCAAATAAGGAACAAAATATGAAATTCATTTCGTGGAACGTGAACGGGCTTCGCGCCGTGATGGGAAAAAACTTTATGGAAGCGTTCGGCTCGCTCGACGCGGATTTTTTCTGCCTTCAGGAGACAAAGCTTCAGGCCGGGCAGATTCAGATGGAACTCTCAGGCTATCACCAGTTCTGGAACTACGCCGAGAAAAAAGGCTACTCAGGAACCGCGATTTTCGCAAAGCACGAGCCTATTTCCGCAAGCTACGGAATCGGAATCGCTGAGCACGACACGGAAGGCCGCGTAATCACGCTTGAATACGAAAAATTTTTCCTTGTGACTGTCTACACGCCAAATTCGCAGGACGAGCTCAAACGCCTTGAATACAGAATGAAATGGGAAGACGACTTCCGCGCATATCTAAAAACGCTCGCACAAAAAAAAGGCGTGATTGTCTGCGGAGACATGAACGTTGCCCACGAGGAAATCGACATCAAAAATCCAAAGACGAACCGACACAACGCCGGATTCACGGACGAGGAGCGAGGAAAAATGACAGAGCTGCTTTCGTCAGGATTCACGGACAGCTTCCGCCACTTCTACCCCGACACCGCCGAAGTCTACAGCTGGTGGTCGTACAGATTCCACGCCCGCGAGCGCAACACAGGCTGGCGAATCGACTATTTCCTAGTTTCAGACAGCATAAAAGACAAGATGACCGGCGCGAAAATCCACACGGAAATTCTTGGAAGCGACCACTGCCCGGTTGAGCTGGACGCAGAATTCTGATTTCCGCTATTTTTTCATTCAGGGCGGCTTTTTGCTCATCTCCGCCGCAGCGGATCTGAGCAAAAAACAGGCTTTCCGGGGTTGCGGCTTCCGCCTTCATTCCTGCGCTGCGCTCCGGAACAGCTCCGCTGCCCCTCCAATCCTTGCCGCAAAGCGACATTCCTTCAACTTTCAGCATAAACAGAACAATTCTATCCTCAAAAAACGTGACCTGTGATATAATAACACCGCCGGACGCATTTTCCGTTCCGGCAGGGAGCGACTTATAAAAAATACAACAAAAATGGAGCTTGTGCCGCGCCGGCAGTAAAGGCGCAGTTTGAGTTTCAATGGCTTTTACTGCTTGTTCAATCAGAAATCAAAATCTTTTTGAAAAAGCGTCATCAAAATGAACTACGTAAAAGCGAAAAATGTTCTTCCGTCCGAGCTTCTTGAAAAGATTCAGGAATACGCGGCGGGAACTTATCTGTATATTCCGCAGAAATGCGAAAGCCGGAAAAGCTGGGGCGAATCAAAGGATTCCAAAACTTGGTACAAAAGCCGGAACCGGCGGATATACGAAAACTATAAAGCGGGATTTTCGGTCAGCGAGATTTCTCAAGAATTCTTTCTGAGCGAAAAGTCAGTCTACAGAATCATCTCGTCCGGAAAAAAAGCGGAGACAAGATGAAAATGCGGCGGATACGGCAATGAACTTTGTCTGTCCGCCGTTTTTTTTGCCTTGTATATTTTTCTCATTTTCTTTTCTGAAATGTCTTTGAGGTAGGAAACAGATGCGGTTCGGCGTATTATTAAACCATACAAAAACTTTGGAGGCAAAATCTACATGGAAAAAATCACGTTCAGGAATGAAACACCAGAGGACTACAAGGCGGTTGAAAATTTGACGCGCGAGGCGTTCTGGAACGTCTACAAGCCGGGCTGTGACGAGCATTTTGTGCTGCACAGCTTCCGCACAAGGAGCGACTTTGTGCCGGAGCTCGACATCATAATGGAAGAAAACGGCGTTCTTGTCGGACACGTGATGTTCGCGAGGGCAGAAATCAAACTGAACAACGGAAAAAATCTTCCAATTATGACGTTCGGTCCAATCAGCATCGCGCCGGACTTCAAGCGCAAAGGCTACGGAACAGTTCTTCTTCGGCACGCGATGGAAAAGGCAAAAAAAATGGGCTGCGGTGCGCTTGCAATCACCGGTAACATCGGCTTTTACGGAAAAAGTGGCTTTATCGTAGCAAAAACAAAAGGCGTTCTCTACCATGCCGACCTAGACGCGGACTATTTTTTGATAAATGAACTTATTCCGGGCTTTTTAGATCAAGTGAAAGACGCAGGCGGCGGAACTTTTAAAGAGCCGGACGGCTACTTCATCGACTCGAAAGAAGCGGAAGAATTCGACAGACAGTTTCCGCCAAAAGAAAAGCTAAAACTGCCGGGGCAGATTTTCGGGTAGCTTTTGAGCGTCTGCTGTAAATTAAGGTCGTCTAGTAATTTTGCAAAAAAAAGAACTTGCAGTTTAGGACGTTTTTCGCCTTGAAATACTCACTTTCTGCAAGTAGAATCAAGCGATAATCTTTCAGTTCAATATAATTGAAGAAACTGTGAGCAGAAAACTTTTGAAAGGGGGCGGAGATGGAAGGCGAATGGCACCTGATGGTGCAGGCGGTTGTGGAGGAAATCGACCGGTGCATCAAGAATCACGATGACGAGAAGGCGACGCTCGCTTCGCTTTCCCAAAAGTTGGGATTTTCGGAATTCTATGTCTCGCACAAGTTCCGGGAGATTTCCGGGATGAGCTTCCGCGAGTATCTTAGGCAACGTTCACTTGCCTTTGCGCTCAAGGATGTGCGCGACACGAAAAAGGGGCTTCTGGAGATTGCGCTGGAGCATGGATTTTCGAGCCACGAGGCGTTCTCGCGTTCGTTCAAGGATTCCTACGGCATGACGCCCAGCGAATTCCGCACGAATCCGCGTCCGGTGGCGCTTCGGACCGTCATCCGGCCTTTCGACTGTTTTCTTGCCCAGACTGGAGGATTCAAAATGAAAAACACGAACAGCGAAATCAAGACTTACTTTGTGACGATTCCGGCGCACAAGTATCTTCACATCAGAAACTACGAGAGCATCGGCTACTGGGATTTCTGGCAGCGGCAGAACAAGATTCCCGGTCAGGACTGCCAGACGATTTGCGGACTTTTGGAAAGCATTCCGGGGAAGCTCGACGATGTGGGCGGAAGCGAGGCGGATTCGGGAAGCGGACAGATTATGGCGTTCATCAACGAGCCGACGGGAAGAATCTGCAGCTGGGGAATTCCACTTGCGGAAAGCTATGGCGTTCGGCTTCCGGCAGACTGGAACGGCGAAGTGCCAAAGCAGATGCGGCTGATGGACGTGGCGGAAGGCGAATATATTGTGTTCGAACACGGACCGTTCGACTTTGAAACGGAGAACCAGAGCGTTGAGGCGGCGATGGAAGACGCGATGAAGAATTTTGACTTTCACGCGGCGGGCTTCGAGCTTGACACCACGCAGGGACGAGTCTTCTACTTTTACCACGACTGCAAGCGGTTTTGGAAATACGTCCGCCCGGTGAAAAGGGTGAATTAGCGGCAATGACAGGTTAGCGAGATTGCCTAGCTAAGCCCGATAAAGACAGTTTTCGATTATTTCAGTGACTGTCATGTAAGTTGAAAATACGGTGATTGAGCCTTTATGTTGACAAAAAAAACATGGGGCTCAATCCGTGAATTACTGTTCATTCCATTTCAAAAATCTCGCCCCATTCAGTGTTCTCACTAACCATGAATGCGCACCACAGAAAATCATTTTCCTCGTTCACGACGGCACAAATCATAATACCTTCCACCGAATATCTGTCATCAGTGCAGAATACAAAATATAATTCGTGAGGTTTATACTCCCATTCCTCCATCGCCTGAAGGAAAAGCCATGTTGTATTCTTAGACAGTTTTGTCACCTGCTCAAGATGAGGAGAAAGAATATCCTCCATGAACTCGCAGAAGGACTCAGCTGACATCTCTTCGTCCAGCTCATCAATATTTCCGATATATTCAGCCCCCGCCCAGCCGTCAAAATTCATCGAAGAATCTGAATAATGCTTCATATCCTCATTTTGTGCAAAACATCCTGCCGAAAAAAACAGCACAAGCAAAAATGAACAGACATATTTTCTCAAAATTATCCCCTTAAAACGAACAGTTTTTTGATTTATGCTGAAAATTATAGCAGAATTTCCGCAGTTTTAATATAAGTTCTGTCCGATTTTTTCATTTTTAACACCGGCAATGACTTCCAAAGCAGAAAAATCATTCATCTTTCTATTCCCCTTCTCCACTTCCCAGTCTTGTATTCCGAGAATGAAATCACAAAGTTCATGAACCAGCCCATCGGAACGGAATACCAGACCCATTCAATTCCGAAGCGGGGAGCGCAAACAACTGAAACAACCACGCGGATTGAAAGATTGATTAAATTTGCCAGCGTAAAAACTTTCATGTCGCCCGCACCGCGCAAAAGTCCGTCGCAGGCCATTTTAAATCCTATCCAGCAGTAAAAAAATCCTTCAAAACGCAAAGCCGCCTGACCGGTCCGCAGCGCAGTTTCGCTTCCGCCCGCACCGATAAAAAGAGAAATCAGCGGACGGTAAAAAATCTCAATGCACACGCAGAGCGTTACCGCAAAAAACGCGACCATAAGATTCGCCGCATGGTAGCCTTTTACAACGCGCTCCGGTTTTCCAGCCCCGATATTTTGCGCCGTGTACGAAGACATCGAGTTGTTTATTGCCGCCATCGGAACAATCGCAATCGAGGCAATCCGGCTGAATGCGGAATATCCGGCAAGAGCTTCCGAGCCAAAACTGTTGACAACGGACTGAACCAGCATCATCCCGATTGAAACAGTAGACTGCTGTAATATAGAAGGAATCGCAATTTTCGCCATTGAAGCAAGCTCGCGTCCGTCAAAAAACCGGAACTTTCCGCCACAACTCACGCTGCCGGCAACTCCTCCGGCAGCCTCAACACAACCGGAATCCTTGAATTTTCCAAGCGTGCTCATAAAAACCGCAAACGACAAAACGCACGAAAGCCCCTGCGCAATCAGCGTGGCCCAGGCAGCTCCGGCAACCCCAGTTTTAAGCACCGCAACAAAAACAAAATCCAGCGCCACATTCAGAACAGAAGAAAAAATCAGAAAAACAAGCGGAATACGCGAGTTCCCCAGCGCATTGAACATCGAGGAAATCACGTTGTACATGAACAAAAACGGCAAACCCAAAAAGTAAATCCGCAGATAAACAAGTGCCATGTCCAGCGCGTCAGAAGGAGTCTTCAAAAGCACAAGAAGCGGCCGGTTTATGACAATTCCCACCGCGCCAAGAAAAACGCTGATTCCCAAAAACGTCAAAAACGCAGTGCTCACCGCAGTCTTCATCGCAGAAAAATTGCGCGCGCCAAAATACTTGCTCACAATCACCGAAGAACCAACGCCGCCACCAATCGCCACGCAAATAAAAACAACCGTAAGCGAATACGACGCCCCGACCGCCGCCAGAGCCTGCTCGCCCACAAACCGCCCCACAACCGCCGAATCGACCATCGTGTAAAGCTGCTGAAACAAATTGCCAATTATAATCGGAACAGAAAAAACAAAAAGCGCATAAAACGCCGGCTTCGAAGTAAGATAATCGCTTTTCATACCAAAATCATAGCAGAAAAGAAAAAAAGTGTCGAATCTTCAGATTTTTTAAATTCGGGTGGCAGTCCGTCAATTTCTCTTAGCAACATCGCGTCATTTATTGAACAATTTTGCGCCGTGTGGTATTCTTATCCAATGCAGAACTACATACGCGCGCGGAGCGATGACCAGAAAGAAGAAAGACTCAACCAGATAAAGGAAGCGGCGGACTCGCTTTTTGCGCAGATGCCGTACACCGAAATCACTCTCACGACAATCGCCGACAAGCTCACCTGGTCCCGCGCGAACCTTTACAAATACGTTACAACAAAGGAAGAGATTTTCCTTGAAATTTCCGCGCAGAAAATGGTGGTATATTTCAATGCGCTCAATTCAGCGTTCCCGGAAGGCAACAAATTTTCCCCGGAAGTTATTGCCGAAGTCTGGGCCGGAATTCTGAATGCAAACCAGGACTACCTGCGCTATGTCTCCTACCTGAATCCGATTATCGAGACGAACGTTACGGTTGACCGCCTCGCCTCATTCAAGAAAAAATACTACGACTTTGCCTACGTTTTCCGCGACAAGCTTTCCGCAATGCTCGCCCTTTCCGCCGACGAAGCATACAAGCTCCAGCTGAGCGTCCTGATGTTCGCCGCGACAACCGCCGTAAGCTGCTACAAAAATCCGCTGATAAAAGAGGCTCTTCAGAAAATCGGAATAACTCCGCCAAAAATGGACTTCTACGAGGATATGCGCGACTTTGTCCTGATGAGAATCAGGTGGAGCGTCAGGGAACGGTAAAGCAGATTTTACAACCGCCCGGACAGCCACTTTACCGCATAAATCTGCATTATTCCGTCGTGGTCAATGTTGTTCGAGTTGTCCAAAGTAATCAGAAATTTCGGATAATTGTCCTTTATCAGCCTGAACGGACGCAGTTCCCTTTCCAAAGTGTTTTGCTCGCGCACAGAAAGCACAACCTGATAATATTCCGTCAGTCCGCCTTTTTTTGCAACAAAGTCAATTTCAAGGTCGTTGTATTTTCCAACGTAGACTTCGTAGCCACGCCGCAAAAGCTCCAAGAAAACAACATTTTCTAAGATAAATCCGTCGTCGCCGGTTTTGATTCCCAGCATAAAAAAACGCAAGCCCATGTCAACGGCGTAATATTTTTCAAGACTTTTCAGAAATTCCTTGCCTTTTATATCGTAGCGCATCGCCTTGTAGAAAAGATAACTTTCAGTTAATGCGCTGTAACAGTTTTCCACAGTCGCCGGGGAAGTTTTGCGTCCGCCGCTTGTCAATGTGTCGCTCACTTTTTTTGATGAGACAAGATTTCCCACATTAGAAAGCGTGAACTTGCATACTTTTTCCAGAACATCCGAATCTGAAAGTTTTTTGCGCTGGATTATGTCTTTCAAAACAATCGTGGAATAAATTCCGCGGATATAGTCGCGAACCAGATTTTTGTCGTTGCTGATTGACGCAACATAGGGAAATCCGCCGACCGAAACATATTCGTTGTACAAAGTTTCATCAGCAGCAACTTCCTTTTTCAGAAAATCCCGCTTGAATTCCATATATTCGGCAAACGAAAACGGCAGCATTTTGATTTCTACGTACCGCCCGGAAAGAAGCGTAGCAATCTCGCCGGAAAGCATATAGGCGTTCGAGCCGGTAATATAAATGTCAACGTTTTCCTTTAGAAAAAGGCTGTTCACAACTTTTTCAAACTGCGGAACAAGCTGAATTTCATCCAGAAAAATATAGTTCATCAGCCCGTCCGCAATTTTTTCCTTCAGATGCTGATAAAGAATGTGATATTCGCAAAGAGATTCATTCTCAAGGTCGTCAAAATTGATTGAGATTGTGTTGCAGTTTCCAAGTTTTTCGACTTCCGATTTAAACTGGCTAAGCAATGTTGATTTTCCGCAACGCCTTACGCCTGTAACAACTTTTATGACCTTTTTGTCCTTCCAGTCCCAAAGGAGCTTCATAAATTCTTTTCGCACAACCATAAAACTGATTACAAACCGAAAGTTTTTAACTTGAATTATAAAAAAAATGAATAATTGGACATAAATCAAACATGACAATGCAATCTCCATATAATCCGCAACATCTTTTTTTACTGTTACTATTGACAGAATCACAATAAGGCTGTATATTACTATCTATAGAAACAAACGCAGATCTGCTGCGTTGAAAACTTCACACCTTACAGGAGGAACATTTATGGACACAAAGAAAATCCCTTACAAAATCTACTTGAACGAAGAAGAGATGCCGCAGCAGTGGTACAATATGCGCGCCGACATGAAGAACAAGCCAGCGCCGCTTTTGAATCCGGGAACGCTCAAACCATGCACGGCGGAAGAGCTGGAACACGTTTTCTGCAAGGAGCTTGTAAAGCAGGAACTGAACGAAACTGACCGCTACATTCCGATTCCCCAGGAAATTCTGGATTTCTACAAGATGTACCGCCCTTCTCCGCTCACAAGGGCTTACTGCCTTGAAAAGAAGCTCGGAACGCCGGCAAAAATCTACTACAAGTTTGAAGGAAACAACACTTCTGGAAGCCACAAGCTCAATTCGGCAATCGCCCAGGCATTCTACGCAAAGGAGCAGGGACTCAAAGGCGTTACCACGGAAACAGGTGCGGGTCAGTGGGGAACCGCTATGTCGATGGCGTGCGCATATCTTGGCTTGGACTGCCGCGTCTATCAGGTTCGCTGCTCCTACGAACAGAAGCCCCAGCGCCGCGAGGTAATCAGGACTTACGGGGCTCAGGCGATTCCTTCCCCAAGCATGGAAACTGAAATCGGAAAGAAACTGAACGCCGAATATCCGGGCTGCACAGGCTCTTTGGGCTGCGCGATTTCGGAAGCGGTTGAATACGCCACAAAGCATGACGGCTACAGATATGTTCTGGGTTCGGTTTTGAGCCAGGTTCTTCTTCACCAGTCGATAATCGGAATGGAAGCAAAGGCTGCGATGGACAAGTTCGGAATCAAGCCGGACGTAATCATCGGATGTGCGGGAGGCGGTTCTAACTTGGGCGGACTTATAAGCCCGTTCATGGGAGAAAAACTGCGCGGCGAAAAGGACTACCAGTTTATCGCAGTTGAGCCTGCATCATGCCCAAGTCTTACGCGCGGAGTGTTCGCCTACGACTTCTGCGACACAGGCGAGGTCTGCCCAATGCAGAAAATGTACACGCTCGGCTCGCAGTTCATGCCAAGCGCGAACCATGCCGGAGGACTCCGCTACCACGGAATGAGCGCAATCGTAAGCCAACTTTACCACGACGGCTACATTGAGGCAAGAAGCGTTGAGCAGACGGAAGTTTTCAAGGCGGCTGAACTTTTCTGCCGTTCGGAAGGAACATTGCCGGCTCCGGAATCAAGCCACGCAATCAAGGTCGCAATCGACGAGGCTCTCAAATGCAAGGAAAGCGGCGAGGAAAAGACGATTCTGTTCGGACTTACAGGAACCGGCTACTTCGACATGAAAGCCTACGAAGCGTTCAACAACGGCACGATGAGCGACTACATCCCGACCGACGAGGAAATCAAAAAGTCAATTGATTTGATTCCGCGCTTCCCGGGAAACGAATTCTAAGAAGTGTAAACGTTCTGCTTTCCGCTTGACGGTTGCTTTCGTTCAGTTCAATGACTGCAACCGCCAAGTGCAATCTCCATTAAGTTTTATGCTGATTAGCCTGTCTCGTCATAATGATAAACCTGAAAAATCCAGCAGAAAAACTCAAAAAAAATTGTCGAAATCAAAATCCCAAAGTTTAAATTAAAATTCTTACCGCCGCCTGTTCCCTAAAGAAAAATGCGCTGAGTTATGATACAATCTCAGAATCACCCGGAGCAAAAAAATGGCAGTTTCAATCTCAAGAATCTTAAAAGACACAGAATATAAATTCGACCAGTTCAAGGCGGAGCAAGTCGAAGCTTTGGAAAATTCAATTTCGGTCAAAACAGATAAAAACGGCAAGGAAATTTATTACGTGCAGTGCCTTGTGCGCGAAAAGGAAATAAAGCTAACGCCGGAAGAATGTGTGCGCCAGCTTTATCTTGACACTCTCATAAACGAATACGACTACAGAACGGACAGAATCCAGCTTGAATATCCTGTAAAATTCGGACGCGAGGAAAAGAGGGCTGACATCGTAATATTTGACAAAGACCGCCCGACCGTTCCTTACATAATCGTTGAGCTGAAAAAGCCCAAGCTAAAAGACGGAAAGGAGCAGCTTAAAAGCTACTGCAACGCGACAGGCGCGCCAATCGGAGTTTGGACAAACGGAAGCCAGATTTCCTATTACAACAGAAAAGACCCGAACTATTTTGAGGACATTCCGAACATTCCAAAGGCAAGCCAGAAACTTTCTGAAATTCTCACAAAGCGATGGACGATTCAAGACCTTGTGGAAAAAGACAAGCTTTTAAATGAGCGCAAAAGCCTTAAAGACTTGATTCTTGAAATGGAGGACGAGGTTCTTGCTAATGCTGGAGTCGATGTCTTTGAGGAAGTTTTCAAGCTGATTTTCACAAAGCTCTTTGACGAGATGGAAAGCGGCCGCAAAAAAGACAGAACGCTTGAATTCAGAAACTACGGCTACACCGAAACCGAGCTTAAAGAAAAAATACAGTCGCTTTTTGACAGCGCAAAGAAAAAATGGGCTGGAGTTTTCAAGGATTCTGATAAAATCGTGCTTACTCCGTCGCATCTTTCCGTGTGCGTTTCAAGTTTGCAGGATGTTAAACTTTTCAACTCGAATCTTGAAGTTGTGGACGAGGCTTTTGAATATCTGATAAACAAAAGCTCAAAAGGCGAGAAAGGGCAGTATTTTACTCCGCGCTATGTTATTGATATGTGCGTGCGGATGCTCAATCCCACCGAAGAAGAGACGATGATAGACACAGCCGCCGGAAGCTGCGGTTTTCCTGTCCACACGATTTTTTATGTCTGGCAGAAAATTCTGGAGAAGAAAGGCCTTTCAAGAAGCCATCTTTTTACTCTGGAAAAAAAGCCAGAGGAATGTACAGACTACGTGCGCGAGAAAGTCTTTGCCATTGACTTTGACGAAAAAGCCGTTCGCGTGGCAAGAACTTTGAACCTGATTGCAGGCGACGGACAGACAAATGTTCTTCATCTTAACAATCTTGACTATGAGCGTTGGGACGAATTCACCGAAGACGAGAACTGGCAGGACACATATTTTGAAGGCTTCAAGAAACTTAGAAAACTCCGCAAGACAGAAAAAAGCAATCAGGACTTTAATTTTGACGTTCTTATGGCAAATCCGCCTTTTGCAGGAGACATAAAAGAAAGCCGCATAATCACAAAATACGAGCTTGGCAAAAACGAAAAAGGAAAATATCAGAACAAAGTCGGCAGGGACATTCTTTTTATTGAGCGCAATCTGAATTTCTTAAAGCCGGGCGGAAGAATGGCGATTGTGCTTCCGCAGGGAAGATTCAACAATTCAAGCGACAAATATATCCGCGACTACATCGCCAGCCGCTGCAGAATTCTTGCGGTTGTCGGCCTGCACCCGAACGTTTTCAAGCCTCACACAGGCACAAAGACAAGCGTTCTTTTTGTTCAGAAATGGGACGAGAAACTCTGCCCGAAAAAAGACGACTACAACATTTTCTTTGCTACAATGCAAAAGCCGAGCAAGGACAATTCCGGCGACAAGATTTACGTAAAGGAAACGGACGGCACTTTAAAGCTCGACAGCCACGGACACTTAATTGTAGACCACGACCTTTTTAACCACGAGGGGCTTACACAGGACGGAATAGCCGAAGCCTTTGCGGAATTTGCCAAAAAAGAAGATTTGAGTTTTTTCTAGGCAGCCCTTTCAACAAGGAAAAATACAACGCTTTGCTGGAAGGGCTTGAGATTAGCGAGATAAAACTTTCAATGCTCAATGAAGAATCGAGAATCGATGCGGAATATTTTAAGAAACGTTATTTGCATGAGGATTCCGCATTAGAGAAATATCAGCTGAAACCTATAAAAGATTTTGCTTTTATTTCTGACGGACAGCACGGTTATTATGAAGTTGATGACTCCTCAAATATTCATATGCTCGCTGCAAGAAATGCAAAAAATTGGTTCGCTGATTTAGATGATGCAATTCCGTTGGCAAAATGGGTGGATGACAACAATAAACGTTCATCGCTTGAAGTTGGCGACTTGATTTTGTCAACAAGAGGAACTGTCGGAAACTGTGCGATTATAAACGAAGATGTTCTTCCTGCAAACTTGAATCAAGATGTTGCAAGAATCAAAATTACCGACAAAAGTTTTTCCCCGGAATTTGTTCTTGCATTTTTGAATTCGTGCTTTGGGCAAGATTGGCTAAATAGAAATCAGACTGGAATGGTGCAGCAGGGAATCGCATTGTCAAAACTGCAAAGCTTCCAAGTTCCGCTTCTTTCGGCTGATTTCCAGTCAAAAATCGCCGGCATTGTAAAATCCGCGCACGCAAAACTTGAAGAGTCAAAATCACTTTACTCTCAGGCGGAAAATCTCCTGCTTTCAGAGCTTGGAATGTCGAATCCGTCAGAAATCTTTGATTCGTGCGAAAACGTGAACGTTTCAATAAAACGCTTTTCAGATGTCTTTCAAAGCGGCAGGCTGGATTCTGAATATTATCAGAAAAAATATGATTTAATGGAAGAAAAAATTTCTCATCTTGAAACATCTCAAATATCTGAGGTCGGAAAACTTAAAGACAAAAATTTCTCTCCTGAAGAAAATGCTGAATACAAATACATTGAGCTTGCGGACATAGGACGGCAAGGTGAAATTTCCAGCTGCACGGTTTCAAAAGGCTCTGAACTGCCGACAAGGGCAAGAAGAATTGTGCATAAAGGCGATGTTTTGGTTTCTTCGATTGAAGGTTCTCTGCAAAGCTGCGCGATTGTCTCATCAGAATTTGACGGCGCATTGTGCTCAACCGGCTTTTATGTAATTGAGCCAGAGATAATTAACGCGGAAAGTTTGCTGATTCTGCTAAAGTCAGAAAACATTCAGCTTTTATTGAAAAAAGGCTGTTCCGGAACAATTTTAACTAATATTTCAAAAGAAGAATTCTTGAAAATCAAAATCCCTGTTCTTCCGCCTGAAATCCAGTCAAAAATCGCCTCGCTTGTTCAGTCGTCATTCGCTTGCCGGTCAGAAAGCAGGCAGCTCATGCAGAACGCAAAAACACTTGTTGAACAGGAGATTGAAAAGCAGGGGGAGAAAATTGACGAGAAAAAAGTTGCGCAGATAAATGCGGTCTACGATAAAGTTTCCGAAAAAGAACAGATTTCCATGTCTCGTTCCTCTATGCGTTCTATGTGGGAGGCGGTAAAAGATGACACGTGGTGAAATCTGGTGGGTTGATTTTGGGCTTGCGTTCGGGAGCATGGCGCAAGGCAGACTGCCTGCGCTGATTGTTCAAAATGACAACTTCAACGTCAGCCACATTATGACAACAATTGTTGTTCCTCTTACTACAAACCTTATTCTTGCGGAATACAATGATAATATTTTACTCGAGAAGAAAATAACTGGTCTTTCTAAAGATTCTGTCGCATTGACGCCTCAGGTCGGAGCTGTGGATAAGGGCTGTCTTGTTGAAAAAGTGTCTAAATTATCTCCCTCTGTTATGATAAAAATATCTCAGGCATTAATGGACGTTTTGTCTTTGTAAAGGTAACAATATTAATCGTTTTTATTTTTTTTACTTCCTGAAAAATTCCACAAACGCTTTTGCGGTCGGGCTTAGGTTCGCGGATTTTCCTGTCCGGAATTTCAATTTTCCACAGAACTTTTTCTATATTATAACGTCATGATTTACGGTTACATTCGGGTCAGCACGGACAAACAGACGGTGGAAAATCAGCGGTTCGAGATTCTGCGCTTCTGTAAAAAAAATTCACTTGAGGTTGGCGCCTGGATTGAGGAGACAATCAGCGGAACGCTTACGCCGGACAAACGCGAGCTGGGCAGGCTTCTTTCGCACATCCGGAAGGACGACCTGATTATATGCAGCGAGCTTTCACGTCTGGGCAGAAGCCTTTTTATGATTATGTCGATTCTGAATCTGATTATGGAAAAAGGCGCGCGAATCTGGACGATAAAGGACAATTACCGCCTCGGAGACGATATCCAGTCCAAGGTGCTTGCGTTCGCGTTCGGACTGAGCGCGGAAATAGAGCGCAACCTGATTTCGCAGCGCACAAAGGAAGC
Organism: Bacteroidaceae bacterium; assembly: GCA_963594605.1. Lineage (GTDB taxonomy): Bacteria > Spirochaetota > Spirochaetia > Treponematales > Treponemataceae > Treponema_D. The sequence continues at coordinate 36,107 of CAVBEH010000009.1, read as the reverse complement.
CCTCGCGCTCAAAAGGGCGCAGAACGTGCATCTCGGCCGCCCCAAGGGAAGACAAAACAACGAGCATCTTTTGGACGGCGCGGAATTCCAGATAAAGACAATGCACCGCTGGGGCATGAGCATAAACCGAATCGCGCATTTTGTCGGCGTTTCCCGCAACACCATAAGAAGATGCCTGAGGGCGTAAGGCGAATTTTTTATCATTCCCGTGCTACGGTACAGGAATCCGCTTTTCCTGAATTTGAAAGTTTCTTCCATCTATCTTATAATCTTTTTTATGGAAGAAATTGAAAAAAACAGGCTGGGCCGCGCTCTTTCTCTGACGCGGCAGACGCTACCTCTTGTCAGAGAAGCCGAGAGGAAATTCTGCAGCGCACGCAACTGGGGATTTCTCGATATGTTCGGCGGCGGAACTCTCGTTGACATCGTTAAGCACTACAAACTGAATTCAGCGGCGGACATAATGAGCCGCATAAACTTTTTTCTGCAGCAGCTTCAGGCGGAACTGCAGCAGATTGTGACTCCGGTGGACTTCAGGATGAACACAATGACATTCGCCACGCTGGCGGATTTTCTGTTTGACGGAATTCTCGCCGACACTTATATGCAGTCAAAAATAATGAAAAGTCTGGAACAGGTACGCGAACTTGAGCACAGACTTGAGATGCTTGAGCGCAAACTCACTGAAATGCTCCGTGCAAACTGACATATCTTTCAAACATTTCTGAACCTCAAATTCCTTTGCCTCCGGATAAATATCTTGTTATTTTTTAAGCATATCCGATGGAGGCATGAAAGCCGGCTTGAATATTCATTCTCATGCGTTTTTCGTTGTGTCTGCGCGCAGACTCCGCCCTAACCCGGTTCCGCTAAAATGCGGCGGAACTGAATTTTTGGAGGAATCCCATGAGGATGAGGAATTTTATTACAGGAGTTTTATTTATGGCTTTGACGGCAGGCATTCCGGCACAGAACTATCCGGACGCAAAGGCGACAAATCCCGACACAATGCAGTGGATGAAAGGTTTTCCGCCTCCGGCCGACAGGACGCTTCATGCGGCGGACGGCTCGTTCTTCAATTTTCCGGGACTGAGATACAGCGTGAACCACATGCAGGAATTCTCGCCGACAAGAACAGTTCCGGCGGCAAAGGAAAAGCTTTATTCAGTAAAGACAAAATATGATCCGAAAATCGGAAGCCTGACATTTGTTCCATGGGATTCCGACACTCCGATGACAATTGATGAATCCCTTGACGCAAACTACACGGACGGATTCATCGTAATGCACAAAGGGAAAATCGTATACGAGAAATATCCGGCCGGACTCAAGCCCGACGGAGTACACGCCGCCATGTCGGTGAGCAAGTCGTTCACAGGAACAGTCGCGTCTATTCTGGCTGCGGAAGGTGTTCTGGATCCTTCAAAAAAAGTCGTCGAGTACATTCCGGAGCTGAAGGATTCGGGCTTTGCGGATGCGACGGTGCGTCAGGTGATGGACATGACCACCGCGATTCAGTACAGCGAGGACTACAACGATCCGAATGCGGAAGTCTGGGCCTATTCTGCAGCCGGCAACGTGTTCCGTCCGGCAAGCTACAAAGGACCGCAGAACTACTACGAGTATCTTGCTACGGTAAAAAAAATTCCGGGACAGGATCACGGAGAAGAATTCGGGTACAGGACGGTAAACACCGAACTTCTGGCCTGGATTGTCTCGCGCGTGACGGACACAGGACTTGCGCAGCTTGTGTCGGAGAAAATATGGAAGCCGCTCGGCGCACACTATGACGGATACTATCTGACCGATCCCTCGGGAATCGCATTCGCAGGCGGCGGATTCAGCCTGAACCTGCGCGACATGGCGATGTTCGGCGAGATGATGCGCAACGGCGGAAAACTGAACGGCAGACAGATAATTCCGGAAGCTGCGGCAGCGGACATCCGGGACGGCGGACGTAACGCCGAAAGCAGAAAAGCGTTTGCGGCAGGCGGAGAATATCCGAAACTGGACGGCTGGAGCTACCGCGATATGTGGTGGATAACGAACAATGCCCACGGAGCTTACATGGCGCGCGGAGTCCACGGACAGGCAATCTACATTGATCCGGCGGCAGATATGGTAATCGCAAGATTCGCGTCAACCTATCTCGCGTCGAACAAATACATCGATCCGCTTTCGATTCCGGCTTATGAAGCGATTGCGGATTATCTGATGAAAAAGTAGCACCATAAAGTCGATTCGGGCGGCCGGAATTCAGACGGCCGTCCTTTTTCTGGTCACGGAAATTCCGTCGCCGATATTCAGGAATTCCGTCTCGAATTCGCGGCTGTTCTCCAGAAATTCGCGGTAACGCCTGATTTTTCCGACAAGCTGACGCGTGCTTTTATTGTGCGTAAGACTGATGTCATCAACCATTCCGTGAAAACACAGGTTGTCACTTATAATGACTCCGCCCTGAGCAAGATTCCCGCAGAATCTGTTGAAAAATTTTATATATTGAGATTTTGCGGCGTCAATAAAAATAAGGTCAAAAAGTCCGTCCGTCTCGAATTCAAGCGCATCACGGCATACTACAGTAACCGCGCCATCCAGTCCGAATGCGGCCACATTCTCAGAAGCCTTTTCCGCACGGCAGGAATCTATCTCCACGGTGGTCACATGAATTCCCGGCGCCGACTGCGCGAATTTTATCGCCGAATATCCGACGGCACCGCCGATCTCAAGGATATTACGGACATTGTGTTCCTTTATATACCTGCATATAAATTCCGCGCCGTCATCACGTACGACCGGAACTGAGTTTTTTGCGGCATAACCACGGATTTTGTCAGCTCCGCCGTCCGTCATAAGAATTCCGATGAATTTCTCCATTTCGGCCATCACATAAAACGAAAGATCCGGATTCATGGCGGCTACAGACTCCCTTCCGTCCCTGCCGTCAAGAATTCCGCAGGTGACGCAACCATATCCCTTTCCGGCGGCGATACAGCCGGCACGGTCCGTAACAAGAAGCACATTCTCCGGACCGCAGCTTCTGCCGGTAACCGCCTCTATATGTTCCTTTACATATCCTATAACCCCGGCGGACGGCCATAAAAAATTCTCCGTGTCGCATCCGGCCACAAAATCAAAAACATCATGTATTTCTTTTGCGGACGAAAGAATTCTGCGGACATCAGACGAATTCCGTTCCGAGACAAGTCCAATTCCCGCACCAGTCTCTTTCAGTCTCCGGAGAAAAGCCGGAACTCCCGGAAGAAATTCCGCGTTTCCGTCCGCAGCTGTACGGACAAGCACACCGTCAAATCCGAATACAAATATTTCCGTCATGACACAGGATTATATCACACAGCCGGACATTATCAACGATCCGGATTAAACAGGAAATCCTCCAATCCGAATGAATCTATAATATGTCCGTGATATTAATCCGCTGTCTGTAATATTAATTGACATAAAAAAGGAAAATCGGTATTTTATCTCATTCGAGGACAGAAATTTCTATGAAATCCATCAGATCTATAATTCTCACTTTTTGCATTGCCCTGATTGCGGTTGTCAGTCTGGGCGTTTTTATTTCCCTCAAATCCGGGCTCGGCAAAATCCAGCGCTACAGCATGGAAAGCGTCAGGACAGAACGGATGAAGGGATACGACGACTCCGTGAAATTTCAGATTCAGAACGTCGGAAGCCTGCTGAATTCGTTCTATGCAATGGAGCAGGCAGGTACAATGACAAGGCGGCAGGCGCAGGATGAGGGAAAAAACAGAAGTTCCATGACAGACAAAAATGGAGTGAAGATAATTCATGAGATTATGAAGGTTGCGGAGAACGGCGGCGGATTCAGCGAATTCTACTTCACTAAATCTGACGGTGTTACGGTTGCGCCCAAAAGAACATACTCAATGCTTTTCAGGCCTTGGAACTGGATTATAAGTTCCGGAAATTACTACGACGACATAGATGCGGAACTAAATGTGGTTGAAGAAGGCGAAAAAAACACGTTCAGTTCCCTGTACAAGTACATGACACTCAATCTTATGGTGATGCTGCTCGCATCCGCAGTTGCAGCCGCAGTCTTTGCCAGATGGTTTTCAAAACCGATTGACGAGACAGCTGTCATTCTCAGCAAGATGTCAAAGGGAAATCTCTCGCTGCGGCTTCCGCCCTCAAACAACAGGACGGAACTCGGAACAATGCGCGAGAACGTGAATGCGTTTGCCGCATCAATGAACAACATGGTTGCGACCTCCAAAAACAACATAAATTCGCTGAACCGTGTCTCAGAGGAGCTGAACAGGAGCAGCGGGGACATCTCATCGGAAATAAAGCAGATTTCCGAAAATTCAACGGAACTTGCGGGACACGCCAAGAGGCAGCAGAACACCGTGAACGAGACGGTCACGACAATGGGCAGAATGAATTCGCTTGTGGAGAAACTTTCGTCGCAGATAAGCGAGCAGAACGAGGCTCTTTCCCAGAGTTCGGCGGCGACGGAGCAGATGATTTCAAACATCAATTCCATCACCGAGAATATAGACAAATTCGGAAACAGCTTCAAAAAACTGGCGGCCGGTTCGGAGGGCGGAAAAAACACCATCGAGAACGTGATTCATCTGGTTGACAATGTGTCGGAGGAGTCGGCTAAGCTTCTCGACACCAACAAGATAATAGAGTCGGTTGCGGAGCAGACAAATCTTCTGGCGATGAACGCTGCGATTGAGGCCGCCCACGCCGGAGAAGCCGGAAAAGGATTTGCGGTTGTGGCCGAGGAGATAAGAAAACTTTCAGAAAGCACGACAGAGCAGTCACATGCGATAATGCAGACACTTTCCGGTGTAATCGAGAACATCGCGGATGTGACCAATGCGGCGAACAACGCGGGACAGATGTTCGGCGAGATTGTAAAACAGATTTCCGATGATGACGCGCTCATAAGTGAAATCCGTTCGTCAATGGAAGAGCAGACCGTCGGAAGCAAACAGATTGTTGACGCGCTCAGCAACATTAAGGACACGACGCATATAATAATCGACAGCTCAAAACAGATGAAGGACGGAATAGAGACTGTCGTCTCGCACGTCGGCGAGCTTGAGTCCCTGTCGGACAGACTGAAAGACGGAACAGAAGGAATAGAAAAATCCGCCTCAGTGATAAACGGAAACACCGACAGCCTCATAAAGATGGCGGCACAGAACCGTCAGCTTGCGGAAAGGCTCTCATCCGAAACAGAAAAATACACCGTCTGAAAAAGTTAAAAATTCAAGCCCGGCACCGGAAAATTCCGGTCCGGGCAATCCGTCAGGAAAATTGAATTTTCCAGGCTGTTCTGCGGAAATTCCGGCTATATGCCGCCGGAATCCGGTCCCGTTCTGCTGAACATTATTATCTCAGGGCGGTACTCAAAGTGCATATTGTCCCAGATTGCCCATTTTCCGCCCCATAGAAATCCGTTCCTCTCAAAAATCTCAATCACCTCTTCCGGCGGCATCCAGCGTCTCTCAAGCGGCAACAGCATCCAGTTCTCAGGATCGATGTCACGTCTCCACGCCCAGTAAAGATTCTTCTGCCGCCAGCCGGAAGGCAGAACATCCACCGCAAGCCCCAGACTGTGGAATGAACGGTTGCCGGAATCGCTTATGTTCCGCCAGGAATAACTGTCCGCACTCTGAAGCGCGCCGATGAATTTTCTCACCTCAGGATTTTTTTCAGCGGCGGCGCGTATTTCGGTCTCTACAGCCTTGAGCGGCCGGTGGATCCGTTCATGGGTGTTTGATTTCTTGCCGAGAAAACTCACGGATTTTATGTGCTGTTCTACGGCAATCCGCGAGGCGCAGTCATAGATAAAATCATATAAAAACGGAGGAGTTCCTTTTCCGCGGGTACGGTTTTCCGGTGAGCTGAAATTCCTGATCCGGGCTATGTCCTCCTGTGAGAATTCCGCCGGATCGCGGAGAATAAAATCATACTTATATAGAAGAGAACTGTACTGATTTTTTGAGGCGAGCTCCCCGCCGGGAAGAAATTTCCCGTCAGCCCAATAGAGTTCGGTCCGTCTGCCGTCCGCAGAAAGTGATATTTTCCAGTCGCCGGCGTTCATGTCGTAGGAGCAGCTGAAATCTATGTCAGGATATGCACGCTCAAACAGTGACAGAAGCTCCGGTCTGTCAGCAATTCTTCCGGGAACGGCGGGAGCGCATACCAAAGGGGGAGTTATAAAAATCAGAAGCGAAAATGCAAACCCAAGGCGAAAATTCATATCAGAAATATATCATCATCTGTATTGTCTTAGTCAATGGGAACTGACGGAATTTTCCTCACGGACAAAGCCTTCATGCATATAAATATCTGTTATGGTGATTGATAAAATTCGCCGTCACAGATAAATTCTACAATAATAAACAAAATACCGGAGTTTTTATGGTAGGAACAATTCTCAAAAGTGTCAGGGAGTATAAGAAACCGTCACTTCTGACACCGCTGTTCATAACAGGCGAAGTGGTGTTGGAATGCATACTGCCTTACGTAATGGCAAAACTTATAGACTCTATGTCCGGCTCATCAATGGAGCCGATTTTATCTTACGGCATTCAGCTTGTAATTCTTGCGATGCTTTCCCTGTTCTGCGGCGTAATGGCGGCCCGTCTTGCGGCTAAAGCCTCCTGCGGATTCGCTAAAAACCTCAGGCAGGACCTTTACTTCAAGGTGCAGGAATTCGCATTCGCGGACATAGACAAATTCTCAACGGCATCGCTGGTGACCCGGCTGACGACGGATGTGGGAAACGTGCAGAATGCGTTTCAGATGATAATAAGAATCGCCGTCAGAACACCGCTGATGTTCATATTCTCCACAGTGATGAGCATGAGGATAAATCTCAGGATGTCGCTGATTTTCCTGTGCATAATCCCGTTTCTGGCGGCAGCCCTTTTCGGAATAATCCGCATTGTCAGACCGCTCTTCCGCAAAATTTTCAGAAAATATGACGCCATGAACAATTCGGTTCAGGAGGACATATCCGGAATACGCGTAGTCAAGTCGTTCGTGCGCGAAACTTACGAGACCGGCAAATTCTGCAGAACCTCGGCGGATGTATGCGCGGACTTCACCAAAGCCGAGAAAATTCTTGCGCTGAACAATCCGATAATCACATTGTGCATATCCGCGGCTGTTTTTCTCGTGAATCTCATCGGTGCCAGAATGATTATAGCAAGCGGAGCCACATCTCTGACGACAGGAGAACTTTCATCTCTGATAAGCTACGGAGTCCAGATTCTCAGCTCGCTGATGATGCTGTCATTTATCTTTGTCATGACATCAATGGCCCAGGAATCGGCGGAACGTATCGCCGAAGTGCTTGAGCATGAGCCGTCACTGAAATCACCGGAATCAGGCCTGACGGAAGTCCGCGACGGAAGCATCGTCTTTGACCACGTGTCGTTCCGCTACCGCAGCGACAGCCGGAAAAACGCCCTGTCAGACATAAATATAACCGTTCCGGCCGGTTCGACACTCGGAATAATCGGAGGAACAGGCTCATCAAAGACGACAATGATTCAGCTGATCTCCCGCCTGTACGATGTGAGTGAGGGACGGCTTCTTGTCGGTGGAGAGGATGTCCGGAACTACAATCTTGAGTCGCTGAGAAATGAGGTTTCCGTCGTGCTTCAGAAGAATGTGCTTTTTGCCGGAACAATAAAGGAAAACCTCCGTTGGGGCGACAAAAACGCCACTGACGAAGAACTGGAGCATGTGTGCAGACTTGCGCAGGCGGATGAATTCGTGCGTGCGCTTCCGCAGAAATATGACACATATATCGAACAGGGAGGAACGAATGTGTCCGGCGGACAGAAACAGCGGCTCTGCATAGCCCGTGCCCTGCTAAAAAAGCCTAAAGTTCTGATTCTCGACGACTCGACATCGGCGGTTGACACAAAGACCGATGCCCTGATACGCAAGGCTTTCAGGGAGGAAATTCCTGACACCACGAAAATAATAATCGCCCAGAGAATATCATCAGTTCAGGATGCGGACATGATACTTGTCATGGATGACGGAAAAATCGCGGAAAAGGGAACCCACGAGGAGCTTATTTCCGCAGGCGGAATCTACCGCGAAATATACGACACTCAGATCAGAAACAGCTGACAGACGGAGATATCTTATTATGAAAGAAACAGAAAACAGAAAACAGAAAAAAAAGGGAAATGTCGGAAGGCTTATAAAATATGTACTGAAAAAATACAGAATTCAGGTTTCCGTGGTGACAGTCTGCATAATCATAAGCGCAATCTCCTCCATAGTCGGCACGGTATTCTCACAGCGGCTTATCGATGAATGCATAACGCCGGGAATCACGCAGGGACTTGATGCTGTATGGCGGCCGATGCTCAGAATTCTTGGTTCAATGGCGGCGATATATCTCTGCGGACTTGTCGCCTCATTCCTGTATCCGCGCATAATGGCGACGGTGACACAGGGAACGTTGAGGCAGCTCCGTGACGATATGTTCCGCAAGATGCAGACCTTACCGATAAAATATTTTGACACACATGCGCACGGAGACATAATGAGCACATACACGAACGATACGGACGCCGTGCGCCAGCTTATCGGACAGAGCATTCCGGCTCTGATCCAGTCATCGCTTTCGATTGCAGCGATGTTCATAATAATGCTCTTCTACAGCATTCCGCTGACAGCCGTAGTATGCGTATTCATATTCATAATGACCCGCTGCACAAAAAAATTCGGCGGAAACAGCGCCAAATTCATGGTAGGACAGCAGAAATCGCTTGCGGCGGAGGAAGGATATGTGGAGGAGATGCTTCAAGGACTGAAAGTCGTCAAGGTATTCTGCCATGAGGAGGAATCCAAGAAGAAATTCTCCGTACTGAACGAGCAGCTTTACAAGGACGGAGAACGCGCGAACAGATACGGAAACGTCCTCGGCCCGATTCTCGGAAACCTCGGAAACATAATGTATGTTGTGGTCGCGATAACCGGAGGACTTATGGTATTCACAAAGGCGATAAATCCGGGGCTTGCGGGAACAGGTGCCGTCACTGCGGGAATAATCATATCGTTCCTCGGAATGTCACGCCAGCTATCGCAGACAATCAATCAGATTTCAATGCAGGTTCCGATGATTGCGATGGCGGAGGCGGGAGCGGGACGCGTGTTTGATCTGATTGACCAGCACAGCGAGCATGATGACGGTTACGTGAAGCTTGTAAACGCCGTCCATGGAGATGGAGGACAGATAACCGAGACGGAGAAGCAGACAGGCTTCTGGGCATGGAAACATCCCCATTCGGCGGACGGAAGCGTGACCTACACTCCCCTTGCCGGCGACGTCCTGCTTCTCGATGTGGATTTCGGCTACACTCCGGAAAAAACAGTGCTCCACGGCGTGACGATTCATGCCGAGCCCGGGCAGAAAATCGCATTTGTAGGTGCGACAGGCGCCGGAAAAACGACAATCACCAACCTGATAAACCGGTTCTACGACATTCAGGACGGAAAGATACGCTATGACGGAATCAATATAAACAAAATCCACAAGCAGGATCTGCGCCGCTCGCTCGGAGTCGTGCTTCAGGACGTGAATCTTTTTACAGGAACGGTTATGGACAACATACGATACGGACGGCTTGATGCGACCGACGGTGAATGTATAGAGGCGGCAAAGCTTGCGAACGCCGACAGCTTCATAACGCGGCTTCCCGACGGTTACAGCACAATGCTCTCAGGAAACGGAGCCAACCTTTCCCAGGGGCAGAGGCAGCTCATATCAATAGCCCGCGCTGCTGTGGCGAATCCGCCGGTAATGATTCTGGATGAAGCCACATCGTCAATAGACACGAGAACCGAATCACTTGTGCAGCAGGGAATGGACAACCTGATGAAAGGAAGAACCGTCTTTGTAATCGCGCACAGACTTTCTACCGTCCGCAACAGCGACAAGATAATTGTTCTGGACCACGGACGCATAATCGAGGAAGGAAGCCATCAGGAGCTTATTGAGAAGAAAGGCCAATATTATCAGCTCTACACAGGAGCCTTTGAGCTTGAGTAGGCACAGACCGCCAGAATTTTCCAGCACGGAAGAAGGAATTCTCCATGTGCCTGAAAATTCTGAAATGATTTGCATCAGGAACGGCAAATCCGTATCACAAATATTATCCGGATGATTGTATAATCATGCAAATTGATTTAATATATCCGGCATAAACAATCCTGGAGACAAAAATGAACGCAATCATCACAGTTGTCGGCAGCGACAAGGTCGGTATCATAGCAGGAGTGACAAATTTTCTTGCAGAACATTCAATCAACATTGCGGACATAACCCAGACAGTTCTGTCCGGCAACTTTGTCATGATGATGATGACCGAACTTGATAATTCGGATATAACAATCGAACAGCTCAGAACTGAAATGGACAGGATGTCCGGAAATATGGGTGTCGAAATCAACATCATGAGCGAGAAGGTTTTCAGTTCGATGCACCGCATTTAAAATGTCAGAATGTGATTATCTCCTCATAGACGCTGATCGCAAACTGATCAGTCATTCCTGATATGAATTCGATTATGCACTTTTCAAACGACTCATTGTCATTTATGTCAAATACAGACGGCGTGTCGAATTTCATTATGTGCTTTCTGTCAACAAACGCGTGTTTCTCCTGCGAATAAACGCGGTAGTTTGAATGTTTTATAAGCCATTCCTCGAACGTGGCGCAGAGATTCGGGTAAAGGCGCAGCGCCTGCGAGACTCTTCCTCCGGCCGCATAAATCTGCGTTTTCATCAGAGTCCGGTATATCGTCCTTATCACATTTTCCGCATATATCTGGAATTCTTTCAGCCTCCAGTGCCTGTAGATATTCGCAAAGTTGAATTTCTTAAGCTCCACGATAAAACGGAAATATCCGTCCGAGAAGCACAGCCCCTTTTCCGGTGAACTCATTCTGCAAAGATCAACGATAAGGTCATTTATTATCACCGTCGTGTTCACGGCTCTTCCGCTGCGCATTGATGATGTGCCTTTCCGTGCAAAACCAAGCGTTGATCCGACAATCTCGCGCAGCTGACGGTAAGATGCCATGTCAATTATATGATACTGGCGCGCGTCCTCAATATCACGTCCGAGATATGCGATTTTATCGGCAAGCTTGACGACACAGCCTTCCCAGGTGAACGGCTGGATGAATCCCGGACGTTTTATCGAATACAGGTCTATCGCATCATTTCTCGGCCGTATTCCCTGCTGGTCAATCTCACCGCAGTGGCAGATAAGTCCGTCACGTACAGCATAAGTTAAATTCAGAGGTTTCTCAATTCCGTCCGGATTCTGAAGGGTTTCTATGTAGTCCGCAAAAAAAAGACTGTTTCTTTCGTGCCAGAATTTCTTAGGCGCGTTCGCACCTTCCTTCTGCTCAAGAAGTCCGTTCAGACAGTCTTCCCCATGATGTCCGAAAGGGGCATGGCCGATGTCGTGACCGAGCGCAATCGCCTCTGTCAGCTGGGTGTTCAGACCGAGATATTTTGCGATTGTGGAAGCGACTGATGCGACATGACTGACATGTTCCATTCTTGTGCATATATGATCGTTATGCGGTGCAAAAAACACCTGAGTCTTATGCTTTAGCCGTCTGTATGCCTGGGAATGAAGAATCCGCGTGTAGTCACGCTCAAAATCAGTTCTTATGTCGTTGTTCCTGCTGTATAAAGGAGTCTCGCGCATGACGCACTGATTCCAATGCGGATTTTCAGGGCAGCAGCGCTGTTCAAAAAAAGAATTCTGCATACAGGAAAGAATAATGCGTAAAGAAGCAAAAAATCAACACCTGTCCGGGGGAAAAATCTCTGACTTCAGATGGAAGTCTCGTCAAATGCGTCCCTCACCGTCCTGAACGAAAATCCGGCAGAACGCATGGCCGCATCAAGGCGGTCTCCGTATTTTCCCTGACGGACAAAACGCTCATAGGCCCGGCGGCAGATTTCAAGCTCATCATTCTCCTCAAAGAATTCATCCACAGCGGCGGCGGCCGTATCCGATGAAATTCCCCGCTGAAGCAGAAGGGCAAGAAGTTTTGTCCTGCCCTCAAAATGATTTATGCGCCGGCTGCTTAGCCAGGCACGTGAAAAACGCGCATCCGAAAGCGAACCGTCCGACTCCAGGTGATCAAGCGCCGGCTTTATATGCCGCGCCTCAAACCCCTTCTCCGCAAGCTTGGCGGAAAGCCTGAACCTGCACTGCTCCGCCCGCGCAAGATAATCCATAGCCTTGAATTCCGCCGCAGCTACAATTCCGGCATCGACAATCTCGTCCTCATCAGCGCCGCAAAATTCGGCGCCGGGAATTATTTTTTCCGGAGAAACATTCGAGAGATATTCCGTTCTTATAAAAAAAACAGACTCCGGCAGGACTGTAATTTTCAACAATCCGGACAGAGCCTGTTCTTCGACTGAAGATATGACCAATCTGACGACTAGCGTTTGCTGAACTGGAATCTTCTGCGTGCACCACGCTGACCGTACTTCTTACGCTCGACCATACGTGAATCGCGTGTAAGATAGCCGTTTGCCTTGAGTGCTGTGTGGCAGTCCTGATCAATCTGTGTCAACGCACGTGAAATTCCGTGCAGACATGCAGCCGCCTGTCCGTTAAGTCCGCCACCCTTGACATTAATCAGAATATCAAATTTCGTGTCATTTGAAGTTACAAGAAGAGGCTGGTGAACAACCTGAACCTGCTCCTCAGTCACAAAATAATCCTTGACATCCTTTCCATTAACAACAATTTTTCCGGAACCTTCGCGAACAAAAACACGGGCTACGGAAGTCTTTCTTCTACCTGTACCAATAGCTATATTCTTTACCATCACGAACTCCTACTTACACTTCAAGCGGCTGCGGATTCTGCGCCGTATGCGGATGCTCCGCGCCTGCATAAATCTTCACATTATCCATCAGGGCGCGTCCGAGACGATTGTGCGGAAGCATTCCGCTGATTGCAAGACGAAGAGGATCAGTCGGATGTTTCTCAATCAGTTTCTCAAATGTGTGAGACTTGAGTCCTCCGACAAAACCCGTGTGGTGATAATAGATTTTTTTCTGTTCCTTTCCACCGGAAACAGCAACCTTATCCGCATTGATGATGACTACATAATCACCCATGTTCTGATTTTTTGTAAAAGTGGCCTTGTTCTTTCCGTGAACAACAGCCGCAGCCTTTGCGGCAACACGTCCGAGAGGTTTTCCGGCGGCATCAATGACATACCACCTGCGGACCTGTTCATATTCCTTGACGAAAATCGTATCCATGATATACCTTACTGTAAAAAAGTTTATCTGCGCACATAAATCCTGCATCTGACTTATGTCCACAAGGTCGGCGATGAGCAGTCGCCTTCCAATACGGGGTAAATTAATATACAACTTTTAATATCCGAATGTCAATACAAGAACAGGACATCCACCGAAAGGAGGCTGACTTTCTCAGAAAGACAATGTTCCGACAACAGTCTCGTCAGATTGGACAGCCGGATCTGCAGCTTTTTCATCGGGAGAACCGGTCTTCTTACGGCTTCCGGAAGAAGATCCGCGCGGTGTCCTGCTGCCGGTAGAACCAAGAAAGGAAGGAAGAAACCCGCAGATTCCGCCGGCGATGTTCACTGCCGCACAGACAGCCCCGTTGCCATAACCGGAAGTGAACATCGAGAACACGAACAGCACAAGCACCGCCGCAGATGCCAAAGGAAGTTTTTTCTTGTATACGGAGACCGTGCAGTTAAGAAGCAGAAGCATGAACATCACAGGGGCTGCTCCCGTATTTATTTCAAGGCAGAAACAGGCGCTCAGAACTCCGGATATAAGCGTTGCCACGGCTGTCATCACAAGAACCATCCCCGAACCGTAGTACCCCTCAATCTGCGGTCCGAGAAGAAGAATATACGTCATGCACAGAAAAAGCGAATTCCATTCCTTTGCACCGAAAACATGAAGAAACAGTCTGAGATAAGAAAGAAAATCCTTGAAACTGAATGGAAACTGCCCGCCCGCAGCCGTAGGCGCGACAAGAACAGTCTCCCGGATTTTGCCTTTTGTAATAAATTCATCAATTATATAGAAGAGAACTGTTACAACCGAAAACGTGAGCATGACAGGAGAATCATAGCTCAGATGAAGTGAGAATTTTTTCTTTGCCATAAAGGGCATTATAGAACATCATTCATCCAAGTTCTACAATTTTTCGGAGAATTCCTCCCAAAGTGCTGTCAGCTGATCAATTTTGGAGGAAATCTCATCCAGCGAGGATTTGACCGCCTTGGCTCTTGTTCCGTCGCTGTAAACTTCCGGTCTGGAGAATTCTTCCTCAAGTTCCGCTTTTTTCGCCTCAAGAATCTCAATCTCCTTCTCGCAGCGCTCAATCTCGCGTTCCGTCCGGCGCCGTTCGGCATCACGTTTTTTCTGCTCTTCCCGTGAGAGTTTTGCGCTTCCGGCAGACTTTTCAGTTACAGCGGCGGCAGGCTCTCCGGCTCCTGACTTCTCATTCCGGATCTGCTCCGCCTGAACCTGCTCCATATAATACAGGTATCCGCCTGGAAAAAATCTGTGTACGCCCGGAGAAAGCTCCAGAACTCTTGTGGCAAGCTTTTCTATAAAACCGCGGTCGTGGCTTACAAACACAACGGTTCCTCCGAATCCCTCAAGCGCATCAAGAAGTACATCCTTTGAATGCATGTCAAGGTGATTTGTCGGCTCGTCGAGAACAAGAAGATTCACAGGACGCAGAAGAAGCTGAAGCAGGGCGATACGGCTTTTCTCGCCGCCGGAAAGGACATCAAGACTTTTGTAGACATCGTCTCCACGGAAAAGGAATGCGCCGAGCATGTCGCGGAGTTTCGGAACAAGTTCCAGCGGCGCCCCGTTCTCAAGATATTCAAGGACAGAAATGCCGCCCTTTATTGTCTCCGCGCAGTCCTGAGAAAAATAACCGATTTTCACACCGGCACCCGGAATCATCTCACCGGAAAAACCGTTGTCGGTGCCTGCGATAATTCTCAGAAGAGTGGACTTTCCGGCTCCGTTGCGTCCGGCGACAACCATTCTGTCTCCGTTCTCAAGCGTCATGTCAAGATTTCTGATTATATCTGTCATCCCGTCATAAGACTTTGACACACCATTAAGCCGCAGGACGAGTTTGCCGGAATGCGGAGCAGGAGGAAAACTGAAATGGATTTTTTTCAGCGATTCAGGAATTTCTATTTTCTGCGCAAGGATTTTATCCAGCTGCTTCTGCCGTTCCTGTGCCTGGGCAGCTTTAGTGGCTTTATACCCGAACCTGTTTATAAAATCCTCAAGTTTATGAATTTCCTGCTGCTGCTGCTCATAAGCCGCAATCAGTGTCTTCAGCTCCACGGCGCGCACATCCTCATAATGGGAGAAATTTCCCGGATAACGCTTGAGCTCACCGTTGAACAGCTCGTACACCTCGTTTACGGTCGTATCAAGAAAATATCTGTCGTGGCTGACAAGCAGGAATCCGCCCTTGAAATTCAACAGGAACTGCTCAAGCCAGGTTCTCGCCTCAATGTCAAGATAATTAGTCGGCTCGTCAAGAAGAAGTATGTCGGGATTCTGCATAAGAGCCTTTGCAAGAGCGATTCTCATCTGCCATCCGCCCGAAAATTCCTCCGTGCTCCTGTCAAAATCACTGCGGGAAAATCCGAGTCCCACAAGCACAGATTCCGCGGTGGCGGCGCGTCTGTGCCATCCGCTCTCGTCAAGTTCAGCTATCAGCTCGGACTGACGGACAAGAAGACTTTCCATATTTGCAGGCGAATTCTCAAGCCTTGAACCGATGTCGTCAATCTCCTCCTGAATTCTGTAGCCGAATTCAAAGGCGCGGTCAGCCTCCTGCATAAGCGTATTCCCGTGGTGAGTAAGTCCAGACTGCGGGAGATACACAATCCGGCAGTCCTTCTGAACAGCCCTGCTGCCTGAATCAGGTTTTACAAGACCGGCAAGAACCTTTATCAGCGTTGACTTTCCGGCACCGTTCGCACCGGTCAAAGCGGCACGGCTGCCGGTCTGGAGATTTATCGTGACATCCTTCAATATATCGCGGTCGCCGAATGCCAGCGACACCTGAGAAAACTGTACAAAACCCATATCTGAATCCGAAATTCTATTTCTTGAAATAAAGGACAAGAGGACTTGAGCCGCGTTCGGTGACAAGACTTCCGTTTATGACAGCGCCGGAAGCGTCCTCAAGCCTTATTCCGTCATGTTCCTTTTTGTAAAGGAAATTCACATCATTCTGAGTTCCGTCAAAACGGAACGTCAGCACGCCGTCGTAATTCGTCTTGAGATTACGTGACACCGCATATTTTACGGAAACGGTTCCGGCCTCCTTTGCTCCGGAACTTATCACGGAAGGAACAAGAAGACGGAATTTAGTCCACCTGAAAGTTCCGTCCGCACTGAAAGCCAGTTTTCCGTAACTTGAACTTGAGAATTCAGGACCGGAAGCGACAACAGAAGCATATTCGCTTGAGCGGCGTTTCTTCTCCTTCGCGACAATCTCATCTATATTCTCATCAATCAGGGCGAAATTCAAATCCTCCGGTTTTCCGTCCGCTCCCGTATATCTGACCACAATGAACGAACTGTTCCTGTAGTAGATTGTGACAGGAATTCCGTCAAGAGAATATTCCTTTGAACCGGAAACGGTGAATCCGTTGTAGTTCCAGCTCTCATGGATGTCCGTAAGATTCAGATAAACCTTTTTGTTTACGGTATCCACGGCAAACCGGTACGATGAATGAAGCCTGGACAAATCTATGTTGCCGCTGTCTATAAGAGTTCTGAAATAGTCGGGATACCAGTTTTTGCCGGCGATATAATCGAACGTGCTGTCGGTAACCGTCTCGGCGACAGTCTCGCCTCCGCCTATACGGTTTCCGTCCGCATCCGTCTCGAAAATATTCAGATTATAGGAAAAGCACCAGCCCTGGGTCCCGTCAGAAGCAAGAATTCTGTACCAGTCGCCCTCAAGCGCATTCTTTCCGGCCATGACAACCTGACCTTCGCCTCTATAAAGCAGTTTTATCACCTCGCCCTTGCGCAGCCTGTAGACCTGCCTTGACGTGTTCACAGGCTCAGCCCTGCACGGCAGTCCGTCAAGTTTTACCGAGGCATAACGGTGCGCACATTCAAGATAGCGTGCCGCCGCCTCACCGGATTTTTTCTTTGAGACAGGTTCCGTAAGCTGCCACAGAGGAATCTCAGCCTTCTCTCCGTCCGGCACACCGATTACATACATTCCGGATATATTCGATCTGATGTAAACCGGCACAATATCACCGTCCCTCAGCCCATGCTCCGGTACATTCCAAAGAAGCACACCGTAGCCCATTATGTCGCCGCATGAAACAAACAGCACAGAAAACAGTGCGGCAAAAACAAAATGCGCACACACGGTGAATATATTTTTTCTCATGAATTCCGCTCCATTCCGCTGTTCCCGGCAAAGCCCGGAACAAGAAAATATGTTCAGCAATGATAACAGAAAACGTCCGGAAAGTCATTGCGTATCAATTGAATTATATTCATGTAAGCGGTAAAATATCCGCCATGACAAAATTCCTTTCGCAGCTGATTACGGCCGCAGACTTTGAGCCGGTTCTGATTGGCGGCACTGACACACATACAGACTTCGCCGGAATTCCGGTAACTGACATAACATTCGATTCAAGAAATGTCACTGAGAATTCGCTTTTTTTCGCCCTTCCGGGAATTCATGCGGACGGAAACGATTTTATTCCGGCGGCAGTTGAGCGGGGCGCAAGCGCCGTCATATTTCAAGGAGAACTTTCACCGGAGACAGCGGAAAAAACTGCGGAAGCCGTGCGCGCAAGAAAAACAGGCTCCGCGGCCGGTCCGGTGTTTCTGCGGACAAAAGACAGCCGCCGCACAATGGCACCGGTGAGCTGCTCGTTCTACGGAAACCCGTCGGAAAAAATGGTCGTAATCGGAGTGACAGGCACCGAGGGAAAAAGCTCGACCGTGTCGTTCATCTGGCAGCTTCTGCGCGCCTGCGGAAAAAAGGCCGGATTCATCTCCACGGTAGAATATTCACTCGGAGACGAGGCTGTTCCGAATCCTCAGCATCAGACAACCCCCGAAGCCCCGCTGATTCAGAAAAATCTTGCGGCGATGCTGGCGAACGGATGCGAATATGCCGTAGTCGAAACCTCGTCACATGGACTATCCGAAAAACTAAACAGATGCGGCGGAATCCTGTTTGACTGCGCGGTTTTCATGAACGTCACGCTGGAGCACCTTGAATTCCACAAGACTTTTGAGCAATACCGGGACGACAAGGCGAATCTTTTCCGCGCCCTTGACCGCCATGACCACGAGAAATTCATTTCGGGGCAGAAACGCCGTATAAATTCAATAGGAATAGTGAATCTTGAGGATTCTTCCGCGCAGTATTTTATCGGTGCGACAAAACATCATGTATACGGATTCACTACGGAAGGAAAGGCGGGCAAGGCCGCTGCGGAGAACGGAGCTGATGCCGTGGCGCTTGCTCCCGTTCCCGACAATATGCGCTTTATGTCCGCGCACAACATTGCGGCCGCAAAATTCGGAATCTCATTCAGCGCGGATGCGGACGGAACCGATGCCGTATATCCGCCGGACTATGACCCTGTAATTCCGCGCGCGCATACACATCTCAAAATAAAAGCCCCGGTTTCCGGCGCATTCAACGCATACAACATAATGGCGGCGGTTATTGCCGTCAGCAGCGTGACGGAACTTTCCTTCTCCGTAATTGCGGAAAAAACACCGGAACTCGTTCCTATAAAGGGCAGGATGACGGTTGTGGATGACGGCCAGCCGTTTGAAGTCATTGTTGACTACGCGCATACGCCCTCATCATTCGAGACAATCTTTCCTCCGCTTAGAAAACGCTGCACAGGCCGGATGATTGCGCTGTTCGGAAGCGGCGGAGAGCGGGATCTGACAAAACGTCCGCTCCAAGGACAGATTGCCGCAAAATTCTGCGACGAAATTTATCTTACGGACGAGGATCCGCGTGGCGAGGATTCCGTGACTCTTCTGAAAATGATTGCGGAAGGAGCGGAAAAGGAAGGAATGAAAGAAGACGAGAATCTCTTCATCATTCCGGACAGACCGGCGGCCATCAGAAAAGCATTCGCCTCTGCAAGAAAAGGCGACATAGTTCTGCTTCTGGGAAAATCCCATGAGAACAGCATAATATACAAAAATTTCGTGATGCCATACGACGAGATTGCCGAGGCTCACAAAGCGCTCAAGGAGTTATAGAAATGGATGTAACAATAATATACGGCGGACGCAGCGGGGAACACGAAATATCGCTTGTGTCCGCGGCGGCAGTTGCCCGCGGAATGGACAGAAAGCACAACATCAGCCTTATCGGAATAACAAAAAAAGGCAGATGGTATCTTCAGGACAAAAAGCTCCTTGAAAAAATCCGGACGGACAATGCGGCGGCACTTTATATAGAAGAAAACGAGAATATGTCCGTATCGGTCGTTCCCGGAGCCGGACATAATTCACTTGTGGCGGACGGAAATCCAATCCGGACGGATGTCGTTTTTCCGGTTCTCCACGGAAGTTACGGCGAGGACGGAACCGTTCAGGGACTTTTTGAGATGGCCGGACTTCCTTATGTCGGATGCACGAATTTTTCGAGCGCGCTGACAATGGACAAGGAAAAGACAAAGATGATTCTTGAATCGGTCGGAATTCCTGTTGTTCCTTATGTATGCATGAAAAGGCACGTGATGATGAATTCAGCTGTATACGATGAATTCATCAAGGCCACGGTGGAGGAGCTGGGATTTCCGATGTTCGTCAAACCCTGCTGCGCCGGCTCGTCAAACGGAGCGGCAAGAGCGGACAATGTCAAGGAACTTTCATACACGCTGATGGAGGCGTTCCAGTGGGACAACAAGGTTCTGTTGGAAAAGGCGATAAACGCGCGAGAGGTTGAATGCAGCGTCACCGGAAATTCCGTTACATATCCGGCCGACAGCGAGACAGAGACGGTGACGGCCTACATTCCCGGAGAAATTGTCCCGACTCACAAATTCTACGACTACGATGCGAAGTACAATGACAGCAACGGAGCATCGCTTAAAATCCCGGCGGATCTGTCTGAAAATGACATAGAGAAAATACGGAAAACAGCCTGCGCCGCATACAGAGCCGTGGACGGTACCGGACTCTGCCGGGTTGATTTCTTCATCGACAGGGATTCAGGTGCGGTCTACCTGAACGAGATAAATTCAATGCCCGGATTCACGCCGATAAGCATGTTCCCGAAAATGTGCGCAGCCGCCGGACTTGAATTCACCGCTCTTACGGAACTTCTGCTGGAAGAGGCTGTTGCGCTGTTCAGGACAAAATCAGAGCTGAACACATCAAGATAGAATTTTTCGGAGGAATATCAACCATGCAGAAAAAAATCGTCAACAACTACGGAAGTTTCGACGTCGTTTTCAAGAAAGGAAAAGGCGCCACACTGACCGACATAAACGGAAAAAAATACATTGATTTTATAGCCGGAATAGGCGTGAACTGTCTTGGACACAACTATCCTCCGCTTGTAAAGGCAATCGCGGGACAGGCCGCACGGCAGATTCACATATCGAACTATTATCTTTCGGATCAGGGATTGGAATACGCCGATGAGCTTCTTGCTGCGACCGGATTTTCAGGCGGATATTTCGGAAATTCCGGAGCAGAGGCGAACGAGGCGGCAATAAAACTGGCGAGGAAATACGGTTTCCTGAACGGAGGCGAAAAACGGCGCAACATAGTAACCCTTGAGCACTCATTTCACGGCCGCACGCTTGCGACACTGACCGCAACCGGACAGGCGCAGTTCCATCCGGAATGTTTCGGTCCCTACCCGGCCGGATTCAGCACAATCAGAGCAAATGACATGGAAGCCCTGAAAAATGCCTTTGACGACACGACTGCGGCCCTTTTCATTGAATGTGTTCAGGGTGAAGGCGGCGTCAACATTATAGACAGGGAATGGGCTGAAGCGGCGGCAGAAGCGGCCCGCAAGGCAGGCGCAATTGTAATGGCGGACGAGGTTCAGACCGGATTCGGCAGAACTGGAACCCTGCTTGCAAGCGATGCTCTCGGAATAAACGCGGATGTGGTGACACTTGCAAAGGGAATAGCCGGAGGAATTCCGATGGGAGCCTGCATTTTCAGGGGAAAGGCTGACGGAATATTCAAGGCCGGAGACCATCAGTCCACATTTGCCGAAAATCCGCTGGCCTGTGCCGCCGCCCGTGTCGTGCTTAAAACAATGACAGAAAAAGGTTTTATGGAAAGGGTGAACGAGGCCGGAGACTACATAAGACGCACGGTAAGCGGATGGAACAGCCCCCGCATCACCAATGTGCGCGGCAAGGGACTTATGATAGGAATCCAGCTTGAGCCCAAAACTGATCCGGCCGATGTGAAAAAACGCTGCCTGGACATGGGACTTTGCGTCACGACCGCCGGAAAAGACGTCATAAGGCTGCTTCCGCCGCTGAACATAACAAATTCAGAGATAAACAAGGGGCTTTCCATTTTAAGGGATGCGCTTGAACCGCTCTGATTCTGCGGAGGATTTTATGCCGGCATGGCGCAGGATTTTTCTGTCCGTTATAATCCTCCTTGTATGTTCAGTACATCTCCGTGCCGGAATAATGAGCAGACCGCGCGTTGTAAATGTAATCTCCACCGAATTCTTCGACATCCTTTTCTCAAAGGAGAGTACGGAGACAGCTGAGATTCTGGCGGAAAATGCGGACGGAATTTTCAGGGAATCGATGACCTATATGCGCAGCGTAACTCCGTTCAGAATGCCGGTCGTAATATCACCGGACTCTGACACATTCTCCGTAACATATTCTCCGGTGCCATACAACAGGATTGTCATCTACGAATCCGTTCCGGACGCTGACAGCTCACATTACAGCAATGCGCTTCTGGACAGTTTCCGCCGCGAGACGGTGAGAGCGGTATCCGCCTCGGTCAAAACTCCATTCTGGCATTTCATGACAAATTTCCTCGGATTCGATGTGCTGCAGCCGGCCGTCCTTCTGAATCTTCCGTTCTCGCTTGCGGAAGGTGCGGCTTATGCGGCTGATGCCGACAGGAAAAACGGAATTCTCTCTGACGGGCACGCAATCCAGATCCTTGCGCAGGCAAAACTTGACGGAGAATTTCCGACCTGGCTTCAGGCGTCAGGAGCAAGGGACATATATCCTGGAAAACAGCTCGCACTTACGGCAGGCGCCGCATTTACGGCGTACATACAGCAGCGCTGGGGAATATACCGTTATGCGGAATTCTGGAATGAATGTGGCAAAGTCCACGCATTCAGTCTCACGGCTGGAATTTTCAGGAAAATCTACGGAATTCCGCTGGCTGACGCATGGAGGGATTTTGAGGACTCGATTCCGCTTCCGGACACATCGGCCTACGACGGCAACAGCGCGCCTCTTTTCGCCTCCGACTCACAGGGCCTTTACAGAAATATAATCTCAACTCCGTACGGACTTGTCTGGTACGACATGATGCGGCACGAGGTCGATATTTTCACTCCAGGCGGAACGGTAGAAGAGCGGCGGCTTCTGTTTCTTGCCGCGGAAGTCACAAGAATGACGCTTTCTCTGGACGGACGTTTTCTTGCTGTCTCGCATATACAGGACAGCACAAGGGAAAATTTCAGCCGTGACACCGTCTGGATATATGATCTCAAGGAAAGGAAATTCCTGTCGGAGACATTTGCGCTCCGTGATGCCGCCCTGATTGAGCTTGATGACGGAACAACCGGCATCACTGGAATCAGAACGGAGAAGAACACGTCGGAACTGCAGGTCTGGTATGCGGCGGAGGTGAATTCCGTATCGGGAACAGAAAACGCCAATGGATCAGGACCGGAAAATCCGCTGATTTTCAGCAGAAAATTCGGCCAAACTTCCGTACCCTCATCGCCGATAGGCACCGGACGCGGAAAAATCGCCCTTCTTCTGAATGAGAACAACAGAAGCCTTCTGATGACCTGCGGAACCGGCGGCACGGATGAGCAGTTCTGGAGGCTGTCGGCCGAAAATGAAAGAACGGACAGCGACAATCCGGTCAGGACGGAACTAAAAATCAGGCGGCTGAGCACAGTAAAGAACATCGGCTCAAACGGAAGAATCGTGTCCGAACTTTATATGTTTGAATTCCTTCCGGAAGGAATTCCGGCGTTCACGCGCACGGCATGTCTGCTTATGGACAAAGACGGAATTCCTGACGAAATATGGCTCCAGAAAAACGACATCTCAGGCGGAATGAATTCTCCGGCCCTCCGCGGAAACACAGTCTGGTATTCGGCGCACAAATTCAGCCATGACGAGCTCAGACAGATTCCTTTCACCGCGCTTGAATTTGTGCGCGGAAAGATGGATCCGGTGATTCCCGAATATGCGGAGGATGTAATTCATCCTGTTCCGGAAATCTCGGTAAAAACAGAAATCGCGGAAAACGGAGACGCCGTCAGGACAAAATATCTCGGCGCGCACAGACTCGGCACATACAATCCGTTCCGGTATATGTTCCACGGAACCTGGATTCCGATGCTTCCCGTAAAGGAAATCTCACTTGAGAATGGCACCGAATTCTGGCCGGGACTTGGCACCGCATATCTGACGCAGTCGGATCCGCTGATGAACAACGAGCTTACGCTTTCGGCCGGATTCGGATTCGCAAAACTTGACTTTACAAAACTCGTGAATCCCACGGAGGAAAGCCTCGCCGAATTCCAGAAAGGAATGACGGATTTTGACAAGGACATCTCGTTCGCCGCATTCACGAAAAACACATCAACACCTGTGGACATTTCAGCCGGAGGGCTGCTCAAATTCAACTGGAGCGGCCAGTACGACATGAAAATTCTTCTCGGAACCGCATGGGAGATTCCTCTCGGAATGAAAATCAGGCGGCTCAGCATGGACATTCAGTCGCTGCTCACCGCATCAACAGGATACATGGACATAACGCAGAAGGACACTCATCCGGATATGGCGGCATGGACGGCGGTAAGCGACTCATACAGGAATTTCAAGGTGTCGTCAAAAGTCATGTACACAAACATCCATCAGTACGGGGCAAGTCCGTTCGAGATGAGGGGAATCTCCTTCGGATCAACGCTGTTCGCTCTCTGGGATATAAACAGAATCGAGGCGGACAGGAAGGCATCGGAATACACGGAGCAGGACACAGACTCCGGAACTGCGGAAAACAGAACATCCTGGAACCTGAACAACATTCTTGAGACAATAACACAGCTGAACATGGCCTTTTTTGTGACTGCCGAAATACCGCGGCTTACGCCCCTGGAGAACACCGGGGGCTGGATTCTGAGCGTTCCGGCTGAAATATATGCCGAAATTTTCAACACGAACGGAACATCACTCAAGGCATACACCGAATTCCTGCTTGTCGGCAAGGAAATCCAGTACGGAATTCCACTGCTGAACCTGTATTTCTCGCGGCTCGGACTGAAAGCCGGCTACGATATTACCCTGAACTACGACACTGCATCCGTATCCGTGCCCGACATAAGGGACGTGTCGAAATTCTACGGAGTGTTCGCGAATTCAAAGCTGAACGACTCGTTTTATTTCAAACTGGACATGGATTTTGTTCCTGTTGTCGGAAGGCTTTCCACGCTGCTGATGAAAAGCTCATTCCGGTTTTCGTTCTATCCGCGCACGCAGGGATTCAAATTCTCATTCGACATGAAGTTCAGTATATGAGCGATGTTGAACCTGCACTGAATTTGGAGTAAGATTCGCCAATGGAAAACGCATTATATCTGATTCCGGTCACTCTGGGAGATACCCCGGTAGAAAAAGTTCTGCCGTCATACAACCGTAATATTATTCTCGGAATAAAACACTTTATTGTAGAAAACATCCGGTCGGCGCGGAGATTCCTGAAAAAGACGGACAACGCCATCGACATCGACACCCTGACATTCTACGAGCTGAACCGCCACACCGACAGACGTATTATCGGAGAATATCTTGTGCCACTGCAGAACGGAAATCCCGTCGGAATCATATCGGAAGCCGGATGTCCGGCGGTGGCGGATCCAGGCGCAGATGTCGTGGCGGAGGCGCAGAGGCGCGGATTCAGGGTGATTCCTCTGACCGGCCCCTCATCCATAATCATGTCCGTGATGGCAAGCGGATTCAACGGACAGAGTTTCGCGTTCAACGGCTACCTTCCTGTGGAACCCCAGCAGCGTGCAAAGGCGCTGAGAAAACTTGAGGGCCGCGCCGTTTCTGAGGATCAGACGCAGATATTCATCGAGACACCATACAGAAACCGGAAGATGATTGAGACAATACTGAATTCACTCAGACCTTCAACAAAACTCTGCATCGCCGCAGGAATCACCTGTCAGGAGGAATTCATAGCGACAAAAACCGTCGCCGAATGGAAAAAAACAAAAATGCCGGAACTGTCAAAAATTCCGGCGATTTTTCTTCTATACAAATGATGTTCAGGGCTCCGCCGCGACAGGCTCCGTCTCCGGGGTGAACGACAGAACTATCTTGTGGTGGTGATTTCGTTCCAGCCGGTGACCAGGCGGTCTATCACTGTCTGTGCAAGATTCAGCGACATCCGTGCCTTTGACATCGCGATTGTCACATCGTGGATGTCCACGCTTTCCGGCTCGGTGATTATCTTCTCCTGCAGCCCGGCCACATCCATCTGCTGGCTGTTCATCTCCGACACTGCGTCAAGAAGATATTCACCGAATGATTTGCGGGTCTCCGCCGCTCCTTTGTCCGCATAGGAAGGAATGTTGTTGAAGGGCGCACCGGCTATATCAGAAAGCCTGGATGCGCCTGTATGCGCCGCATCGGTACGCGTCATCTGTAATGTTCCGAATTCAGGTATTTTCATGCTCATATACTACACCAATCACCGACCGATATTCAACGCGGCGGAGAACATATCCTTTGCTCCGTCAATTACAGTCGCATTCGCCTCATACGCACGGGAAGCGGAAATGAGATCAACCATCTCATTAACGATGTTCACGTTCGGATATTCCACATACCCCTTGTTCGGACCGCTCTTTATCGCATCAGGATGCTCAGGATCCCAGACAAGACGTCCTTCCGTCGTATCCTTGACAATCTCCATCACCTTAACGCCTTTTCCGGGACCGTTGTCAAGCGATTCGGGGGTGAACGGACTCCTCCACTGCGGATTTGAATCTGCCGCCGGAGAAAGGACAACCCGTGAACGCTGAAACGGACCTCCGTCCTGAGTGCGTGTCGTTGACGCATTCGCGATATTGTCTGAAATAACATCACTTCTGAGGCGTTCCGCGCTCATTCCTGTCGCCGCAATATTTATGCTGGTAAAAAGTCCCATATTTCAATTCCCCTGATTATTTTTTCATCGCAGTAGTAACCTGCTCGAATTCAAAACCCGCAAGCTGAGAAAGAAGCCTGTACTGCATCTGAATCTGCAGAATATTGTTGGCTTCCGTCTCGGCGTCAACATTGTTTCCGTTGGCCTTTGCTGTTGTCGTGTAGTCAAGCACACGGCGCGGCTGAACCTCGCGGTAATCATAAGGCTCATTCACGTTTATGTGCCTGGGATCGGTGGCTGTAAGCTGAAAGCCGTTCTCCGCAGCCTTCTCAGAATCAAAGGCACGCTTCAGCTCGCTCTCAAAATTGACGACGCTCCGCTTGAAATTCGGAACCTCGGAGTTGGCGAGATTGTTGGCAGAAACCTGATAACGGAGCGATGTCGCATCCATCTGACGCTGAAGCAGATCCACAGATCTTGTAAAACTGTTCATATAAACCACCTTTCTATATTAATCGGAATCGGCATGAAAAATATTAGAAAAAAAACATGAATTCAGCGGAATCCGCAATGTTGACACACCGGGCGGTGTTAAATACAATCATCCCCATGTCAAAAAACAACCTGCCCTTACAGGAAAACAAGATGGGCACAATGCCCGTAACGAGACTGATTCTTAACATGTCGCTTCCGATGATGTTCTCAATGTTCATCCAGGCGCTCTACAACATAGTTGACAGCGTTTTTGTCGCGCGGATATCTGAGGACGCGCTCACCGCGGTATCGCTCGCTTTTCCGGTACAGAATCTGATGATTTCCGTCGCGGTCGGAACATCGGTCGGTGTAAACGCCCTGCTCTCGATGCGTCTGGGAGAAAAGAACAGGCAAGAGGCCGAAAAAACCGCCATGAACGGACTTTTTCTGTCGGTATGCAGCTTCATCGTATTTTTTGTTCTCGGAATTCTGCTGATTCCTGTCTATCTGAAGAGCCAGACCTCAAACCGGGACATAATCGGGTACGGGCTTGAATATCTTTATGTGGTTGTTCTTGCCTCCCCGGGACTTTTTGCGGGAATCATGTGCGACAGGCTGCTCCAGTCCACAGGACGGACAATGTACACGATGTACTCGCAGATTTCCGGTGCGCTCACGAACATCATCCTTGATCCGCTGCTCATTTTCGGAATCGGATTCTTTCCCGAAATGGGCGTATACGGAGCTGCCGTGGCGACTGTGGCGGGACAGCTTGTCGGCCTTGCGGTGTCAGTATTCTTCAACCTGAAAAAAAATCCTGACATAACACTCAGCATGAGAAAATTCCGTCCGGATCCGACGGTAATCGGAAGAATCTACAAGGTCGGAATTCCGTCCATAATCCTGAGCTCCGTAACATCCGTCACGACATATTTCATGAACATGATTCTGGGCTCCTTCTCCTCAACGGCAATCGCCGTCTACGGAGTCTATTTCAAACTGAACAGTTTTATCTTCATGCCGGTGTTCGGCTTAAACAACGGAATTGTTCCTATAATCGCCTACAATTACGGAGCCAGAAACAAAAAACGCATAACCCAGGCGATAAGAACCGGACTGATTTTCGCAATGATAATAATGTCAGCAGGAACACTGATTTTCGAGCTCATTCCGGGCGTTCTGCTCCGTCTCTTTGCCGCATCGGACTCCATGCTTTCCATAGGAATTCCCGCCATGAGAATAATAGCAAGCAGTTTTATCGGAGCGGCGGTCGCAATCTCGCTTTCGTCGGTGTTCCAGGCCTTCGGCAAGGCTTTCTACAGCATGATAGTATCCATAATCAGGCAGATTGTCTTCCTGCTGCCGGCGGCATGGCTTCTCTCGCTCAGCGGAAACATAAACATAATCTGGTTCTGTTTTCCGATTGCGGAAGTAATGTCCGTAGCCCTGTCACTTCTGTTCATGCGGTCTGTCTATAAGAACACAATCGCTGAACTTGACCGG
Organism: Bacteroidaceae bacterium; assembly: GCA_963594605.1. Taxonomy (GTDB): domain Bacteria; phylum Spirochaetota; class Spirochaetia; order Treponematales; family Treponemataceae; genus Treponema_D. Next base: position 7,670 of record CAVBEH010000009.1, on the reverse strand, counting down.
CAGAACTGAAATTCTCCGTAAGTTTTACTCCGCGTTTCTTGCAAGGCGAAGCCCGCCGGTTTTTACGTAGGACGGATCGGCTCTTCTGTAGCAGGATTCAAAATATGAATAGGACGCGTTGTAGCCGCCCTGTTTCATGCTTTTGTAAGGGTAGACTTCGTATTTCCAGTCGTAGGGTGCTCCAAAATCGTAGCACCATTCGTAGGCGTTTCCGGCAAGGTCATAAAATCCAAGCTCGGAAGGAAGTTTTCCGCCCTGCTTGTGGATTCTCATTCCGCCTTTTGCAGGAATCTTGCACGCGGAATTGCGGTCGTCCCAGCCGGCGGCAGTTCCGTTTGGTCCGTCCTGCATTGAGTTGCTCATATTCCAGCCGTAGTTTTTTGCGGCTTTTGACTGCGCGACAAATTCAATTCCCATGATTTCGTCCATAAGAGTGGGCTTTGAGCTTCCGTTGCAGGGACCGGTTTTGTCGCCGGGTGCATTTCTTCCGCTTATAAAAAAACCGTCCTCGCATTTGCGCGCGGCATACTCCCATTCATAAAGATACGGAAGCCTAAATCCGTCCGCATTTTTGTTCACGTACGGATTGTCAACATTTCCTTTTGCAAGACTTGTCATGTCTGTTGCCTTTGCGTTTCCATAGGGAAGCGGAATATTTGAAGGACTCTCGCCTTCCGCATAAATTGAATTTCTAAGAGGATTTTTTAAATCGGAATCCGTGAAGTAAACAGGAGCAAGACCGCACAATTCGCTCAATGCATTGCACCACACAACCGCGTCGCGCCAGTTTATTCCGCAAACAGGAATTCCCTCATCCTGCGGTTCGCCGCCCTCATTAAAAAGTTTGCTGTTGTCAAGATTTCCATACTGACCTTCCGCGCCGGCATTTTCAAAAGTGTATTTTTTGTTTCCGCGCGAATCAGAAGTCGCCCAAGAATACACAAAACGCCAAACATTGTAGCTCACCTCGAACTTTGACATGATGAACGGCACGACAGAAACATTTCTCGTAACGCTTTCAACATCCTCGCCAAGCACAATCGCGTCGGTATTCAAAACGCTTATCATGTCGATTTTTAAGTCTGAATCTGAAACAGAAAACTGCGATTCTTCCGTTCTGGGAGCGACTTTACCAGACCCCGAAAATTCCGAATCAACCTTGCAAGAAAAAACAAGCACACAAAGTAAGAATACTGAAAAAAGGAATTTGTTCATAACGGAATTTTACTTTGGATTTGGGGATTTTACAATGGAATTTCGTTTGCTGGAATGAAAACTTGCACTGCAATTATTTTGTTGTATTCTGCATTTTTACATTCAAATCGCAAATCTGTTTTTGAAGAAGTTCTATCTGTTTTGAAAGATTTTCTATTTCATGTGCTGTAACCGCAACTTTTTCCGGCTCTAATATCTCTTCAATTTTATGATTTTTATCTGTCGTCACATTTTGGATGGACTCAACAACAATTCCTGTTACAACCTGAAGTATTGTGTAGGCGGAAATTATTCCAAAACTTACAAAATAAATCCAGGAAGCGGAAAATTCCTTTAAAATCGGGCGGGTAATGTTTCCCCAATCGTCAAACAGCATAAGCTGAAAAAGCGTGTAAAATGCCTTTCCCAAAGAGCCAAACGTTTCTGAAAATTCCGCACCGAACAAATTAACGCCGATAATCGCATAAAAATAAAAAGCAATCAGAAGCAGCGAAAATGTCCAGATTATGCTTGGGATTGCAAAAACAATAGCCTTTAGAATTACTTGAAGATGCTTTAGGCTGTTTATTATTTTTAAAGTTTTTACAATTCTAAGCGTTTTCAAAGTTTTTACAAGTTTAAACGCCCTAAAAATTTTTATTCCACGGAAAATTGAAAAATAAGGAACCGTTCCAAAAATTGAAACAAGAACTATGACCAAATCAAAAGTATTCCATTTTGAAGCGGAAAAAAATGCTTATTATATGCAATAAATTTTAAAATCAGCTCAACAACAAAAACCGCAAGACAAATTTTATCAATAATATCCAGCACAGTGCGGAATTGTGCAGAAATATCTGGCGATGTAGCAATTCCCAAAACTACGGAATTCAAAATAATTATAAAAATTATAAAATACTCAAAAAATGAGTCCGCTTCGCCATCCACATAAGGAAGAATTCTCTGTGGAATTGATTTTTTCTGTTCCTGCGATTTTTGCTTCATTTTTTTGACCAATTTACTTCAGTTTGCAGGAAAATGTTTTCCTGTTGGAGATTTTGAACAACGTCCGCTTGTCAAACTGGTCAATGACGAATATTGAGAACCGCAATATTTGCAAGTATATTTAGACTTTTCACTACCTTCATACGGAACATGGTGATCTCCATCTGGATTTTTTGAGCAACGGCCGCTTGTCAAACTAGTCAATGATGAATGCTTGATTCCGCAATAACAGCAGTAATAATAACCGCCAGTTTCTCCATCAAACAATTCATGCTTTCCGGAAGAAGAACGTGAACAACGACCGCTTGTTAAACTAGAAACGCTAGAATACTTTGCTCCGCAACATTTACAATAAAACTCCGCCATAACTTTTCCTCCAATTTTGGCTTTAATTTTAATTCAAACATTCTGATTTTATGATTTCTGCAATTTCGCTGGCATTTTTTATATTACTATGCAACCGGCTGCAGGCAATCATTTCAACAGAAGTTCCTTCATTATTTATATATCCAATCTTGTAGTTTTCATTGTTTCCCCATTGAGTCGAATCGCACATAATATCCGGATAACATCTTTTCAATTCATCAAGAACTGCAAAACCTTCCGCCAAAATAAATTCTGGATTTACAATGCTAATCAATGTCTTTGTCCATTCACGAGGTTTAAAGAAACTTTCTTCGGTCAAGTTATATTTATTTTTCAAATGATTCAGCAATTCATAAAGGGAATCGATATCCTTCGTTGTAACATAATAAAAATTCGTTTTAAAAGAATTTTCAAGCAAATCCATCCGGTTCAACATTCCGTCTTTTTCACCAAAAATGTATTTCCATTCATTTGCCAATTTAAAATCATCTGCAACATAAGACATTTTTTCCATAGGTTCAACTTCGCATTTAAGTTCGTTCTCTTCAGCAGCAGGTGATATTCCTGGATTTATTCCTAAAAACATGAATTTTGGATTTTCTACAAAAGGACTTAAAAATATTTTTGTTCCTTTATATAAATCACGGACTTTTTCATCAGTCTTTGCTATTTCAGCTATTTTTTCCGCGAAAGACTTTACCTCTTCCTTTAATTTTTCCAATTTATCTTCCATAATAAATCTCCTTATAAAACTCCGCATAGCGGCGAGCCATGGATGGCAAGAATCACAGTTTGTGAAAGCAACGCTTGAGCAAACTGTAATGATAAAAATTACACGGATGTAATTTTTATCATGCCTCCTTACAAATTTATAAAAATTATTGCAGTCAGCAAAATAAATTATATCACTTCTATTGCTAAACACAAGTACAATTATCTAAAAAACTTGCTTACAATAAGTAAAATGACTCCGGAATTATTGCAAAAGCGCCTTTCTTTCAACTTAAAAAAGGTACGAAAAATATTGGGTTTCTCTCAAGAAAAGTTAGCCGAAAAAGCTCAAATTTCCTTCCAAATGATAAACGACATAGAAGGTTGCCGCCGCTGGCCAAGCGAGAAAACACTCTCAAAACTGGCAAATGCTCTTCAAACTGACGTTTATACATTGTTTCTTCCTGAAAACACGAATGCACAGGCAACTCCTTTTCAAAAACAGACTATTGCCACCGATCTGCAAAAGCTTTTTGCAGAATCAGTAGAGCAATATCTTGAAAAACAAGACGTTTCTTCTTTGCCAAATTCATCTCAAGAAATTTAAACAACAGAATATTTTTCTTTCAAACAATAGTTTATCATGCTTAAAAGTATAACTCGCCAGCTCTATCTTAAAACGATATACTGATTTTTTTTCTCATTTTTTTCACTCCATCATGCAATGATAAAGTTATGTGGTATAATAAAAATATGAACAAACAGACAAAAATCACTTACAGAATGATAGAAAGACTTTCAAAAATCCATGAAATGATAAAAAGCGGAAATTTTCCTAATTCAAATGATTTTGCAAAGGAAACGGAATCCAGCACTGCAACAATAAGCCGCGATATTGAATATATGCGGGACAGAATGAATGCACCTATAAAATACGATTATAATCAGAAAGGCTTTTTCTACACGAAAAATTACGAACCTAATTTTCAGAATTATCTTTCAGAAAAAGATTTGAACACTCTTATTGCCGCAAAAAATCTGCTTGCACAGTATAAAAACACACCAATTTACAAAGAAGCCTGCAATATTATAAATCTGATTTCAGAATCTTCTATAAATAAAAACACTGAATTAATCGACAGAATTACGGTTGCTCCAACAGAAGAAGTTGCAATAAACCAAAATCTATGGAACGTCATTCAGGATGCCTTGAACAAAAATCTTATTCTAAAATTTGATTACACAAACCGTTGGGGAAAACAAACAGAACAAAGAAAAGTTCATCCTTATCAGATTGTTCTGGACAATGGAATTTGCTACCTTTTTGGATTTGACGAACTGCGGAATGCTGAACGGATTTTTTCGCTTACAAGAATGAAAAATATCATTTTGACTGAACAAAAATTTAACTTGCCAAAAGATTTTGAATTCAACAACCGCCTTGGAAATTCGAATTTCGGAGGATTTTTCAGCAGCAAAAAAGAACATTACAAAATTGAATTTTATGGAGAAGCCCGAACAATTATAAAAGAGCGAAAATGGGCAGAAAATCAGACTTTCAAAGAAAGCAAATACAAAACAATCATCGAATTTGAAAGCACGCAATCTCTTAAAATAAAAAACTGGGTTCTTTCAAACGGTTGCAAGGCCCGCCCGATAAAACCTGATTGGCTTTTTGAAGAATGGAAACAAAATGTTCTTGAAATGAACAGAATGTTGAATTGGCCATTTTAAGCATTCATCTAATTTTAGCGGTCCGATTGAAACGCGTTTTCAGCCTCGTGATTCTATGCATCAAAACGCCATCAAATGATAGTATTAAAAAAAAATTATGATATACTAAAATCATGACTAAAGCACTTTCTTCAGAAGAAAAAAGAATTCGCCAAGTAAAACACGATGAAAAAAAAATCGAAAAACTTTTAAATCCGAAACTTGATGAACGCTGCTACGAAATTCTCCGGATTTTACGAGATGCTCCAAATCATCCGGAAATAAAATACAATTCAAAATATTTTGAAAATCATTTTCAAACTTCAAACATAACAATTCTTAGAGCAATCCGAACTTTAAAAGACATGGATTTAATAGAAGAAAAACAAACACACGGAAGCTATAAAATCAAAAAAACAGCCGATGAAATCTACTCTAATGAAACTAAAAAAAATATCGCACTTGTGGCAAGCCTAAAAGGACTTCTACAACAGTACCAAAACACTCCGCTTTTCGAAAGCATTACAAAACTGATTTATTTTCTTGAACCGAAGGTTGCAAAAGAAGATTCTGTTTTGTCTTCCGGACGCGTAATTGTTTCTCCTCAGATGGAATATGACATCAATGTAAAAAACTGGGATAAAATAAACGAAGCCTTATTAAAAAATCATAAAATACAATTTCGCTACACAAAACCGTACACAAACAATGAAGCAGAGCGTCTTGTATGGCCTTTTCAGCTTATTCTTGACAACGGTTCTGTATATCTTTTTGCCTACAGTGAATATGCCGATACAGTTCTTTTGTATGATTTGAATTTTATGACAGACATCGTCATTACAGAAGAAGAATTCAAGCTTCCCGAAAAATATGATTTCAATAACTATTGCGGCGGCGGCAGACTTGGAGCATTTAAAAGCGATAATGTTGAAAAATATAGAATCCGTTTTACGGGATATGCAAAAGATTGGATAAAACTTCACAAATGGGCAGATGATCAAGAATTTAAGGAAGACGAAAAATCCACAACAATAACTTTTTCTTCAAGCCAATTTGAAAAAGTGCTTCAATTAATTTTTTCATGGGGCTCACAAGCAGAACCTCTTGAACCAAAGCAACTGGTAAAAAGATGGAAAGAAGAAATCACCGCCTTATGGAAGAAAATAAAATAAACATAAGGAAAACTGTTTTCAACTTCAACCGAATCAGCAAACGGAACTTCATCATAATAAAACCACCAGATTCCAACAGATGGTGTTTTACAACATAGCATATTATGCAACCTCCTACACACAAAAATGCGTCAATATTTAATACAACGCAAAAGTCTATCACTAAATGATAGTATTTGTGTTTTATCTTAAAAAAAACGGAGGAAATTATGCCATTAACTTCTGAAGAAAAAAAATTAATGTTTCAAATTGTTAACTGCACAAAGTATTTATCGCCAATTTGTACAAAGTATTCTTTAATACACAACTTACAAGATAATAATTGGTACTTCAAAAGAAGGAGCGTTACAAATTACTATGAAAAAGTCACCGATAATTTTTGTACTAAAAAGCATTATTTAAAATATGAGTTAAAAGAAAAAAAATTTAAAGGTGTTGTGGTAAGAATCCGTAAAGAATTCATTTCAACAATACTAGGTGTTGATAAATTTGATGATGAAGAATCAAAAACAAACACGGTTCATAGTTTCAACTTTCATCCAACAAAAAGCAAGGGGGTTTATATACTTGCCGCAACAGTATTTTTTGGAAATGGGCTAAAACGAATTGTTCCTCTTGACTGCATAAAGGAATACAAAAATTTTTCTGACGGAAACATAACAAAAAAATATTTAGAAGATTTAGATAAACTCTCAGAAAACAAACCTGCTCCAAATGTAATAACAACTGATGATGAAAGAAACATACAAATAAAAAACTACTATTATTTTATAGATCCTGAAAAATGGGAATTTTTGATTTTAGAGCGTTATCTTATTCTGAATATTCAAGAGCGCTCTGTAAAATTTCTAGCTTCCAAAAACAATGAATGGTTTTTAATAACCGTTGAAGAATATTCAGAAATAATGGATTTATTGGAATCTCAAATAAAAAAAGAGTGCGGCTTTGTTCCAGAATCATCATACGGTCAAACGAATTTTGATAAACTTGTAAATTTTACAAAATATCCTTTTGCACCAGAATTAAACGAATTTTCCATGTTATTCAATTCTTATGACAAAAATTCTCAATCATCATCATTCCAATCATTATCAATCGATGAGAATGAACTTGAATACAAATATCTTGAAACTATTGAAAATAATCTAAAACACGATTCAGATGGAATAAAAAAATTCATTCTGTTTTGTGGACTTCCATATAATTCAAAGAATAAGAAAATATTTTTACAAGGCCATAGAAACTTTGCTCAGTATTTGGGAATATTGCACGCAGGCTTTAGAAATGAAAAAAATATCAACAAAATTATTGAAAAAGATGCATATAGAATATTTTCCAGCATTGTATTTACCTATGGAGAATTTTGTAAGGTTTCTAACAAAAATGACCATGAACAAAATCCGAATCTATATTTAAATATAAGGAATAACATTTTATATTCTGATATTGCTTTTTTATTTTGTTTTTATAATGAAAATATAGTTGCAAAATTAGTCATTGAAATTATTC
>CAVBEH010000008.1:0-110655 GCA_963594605.1 Bacteroidaceae bacterium | reverse complement strand
GGCAATAACTATAAAAAATTTTCATATAAGATTCTCCTGATAATATTATAATAAATTATCTTTATATAATCTCCACCTGCCCGTTCATAAGCAATGGCAACAATCTATCGCGAAGAGAGATAAGATTTGCAGACTCCTGCTCGTTCTTATGAATTTTTTTATAATATGATTGAACTATACAATCAAAATTATCAATAATTTTCTGTGGTGGTTGAATTATTGACAGTCCCTTTATAATTACAGAAGTCATGCTAGGAACTCCAGTGCCAGTATTCAGAGATGGAAAATCAAACTGCTTTGCCGTATAATAAACATAAATTGCAGAATGTTGAATTTTCATTTTTGAATAAAACATTGTATCTACAGTCCAAAATTTTTCATTCTTATACATGATATTATTCAAAGTTCCCTTTCTTGGAAAAAGAACAGATTCTCCATCAAAAAGAAAATCTGTTATACCGCATATAAAACCACCAGAACCATAAACAGGAATTTTCCCGCTTTGCAAGTGGCGATAATCTTTTCCATTTCCAAGTTCAAAGAAATCTGAAAAAGACTTCACTCCCCACCCTTCCGGGATTTCTCTTTTCAGCTCTGCGTTATAGACCATTTTTCCGCCGCTGGACTTGTATGGCTTGCCGTTTTCATTCGGAAAGTCGAACTGCACAAACCAGTAGTCGTAAAGACGTTTTGCCATCTGCTCCAACTTTGCGTTTATGCGGCTGTTCAGGGCGATTTTTTCGTCTAAAGTGGAAAGAAAACTGCCGATTTTCTCCTGTGCGGAATATTCAGGAATCCAAACTGTGCAGTTTTTTATTTTATCAGGCGAAGTGTGCCTGATTTTTGTCTGCTGGGCGGCGGCACTTAACTGATTTCTTACGAGTTTTGACGAAATCAAATAAAAGGCAAAATTTGGATTCAACTTTTCATTGCATTTTATCAGAGCCACATCCTGACTTTGAATATATTTTCCACTGCAAGGAATTCTTGCGGTTGAACCTAAAAGCCCGATTGCCTGCTCAGTAAGCGGTGTGATTATATCGCCTTTTTTCAGGATAAATTCCGGCTTTACTGTTCCTGTAAAAAACAAATTATCCTTTGATTTATCGTCTTTGAAACAATTATTTTTGTAGTCAAAATTTCCTAAAGTCAATCTCATCAGCTCGCCTTGCGTAGAATAAAATTCTCCGCCCAAAGACATTCCGCGAGTAACTTCCATCAATTCTCCTAACTTATATTTCTTCATCTGCATTTTTTGTTTCCTGTTTGACATTCAATTCTTGTTATGTTATATTCAAATTATGGACGTGAGGTGTGTTAGTTCCCCTGTTCGCCATTTTTGGCCGCGTCACTCAAGCCTCTGAATTTTTCGGAGGCTTTATTTATTTTAAATAATTCAATTGAATAAATATGATGCCCATTGGCAATGCTTTCCTTTACAGTAATCAAAACTTCGCTCTTAGCTCTGTTTGAAAGTTCAGCGGCAGAAGCAAACCGTTTTATTGAAATTATGTTCGGATCGTCAGGATTCTTCAAGTCCGGATGGCTTGCAATAAGTTCGGCGCGTTCAAAAAGCTCAATGATTTTTTCAGCCATTTCAAAATGCTCGTCAAGAGAATATCCGTTCTGCTTGGATTTTTCTATTGCTTTCGCGCTAGTCATTTTTTCAAGTGACTTTTTTGAAAGAACGGCTTCAATTCCTGTCTTTTTGTTTTTGACTTTGCCAAGCGAGGTTTTTAGTTTTTCAAACAGTTCAGCGCGCTTAAAATTCGCATAACCTTTTTTTGATTTTTTCGAACTGCTTGAGCAATTTACTTCCGCGATTTCTCCCAGCTTATATTTTTTCATCTGCATTTTTTGTTTCCTGTGCAATTTCTGAAAATCAAACTGCCATTTTCTGCTTCAAATATATTCAAACGGAATCAGGCTGTTCTTTTGGTCAAGCGGAACTATCATGTCGCTTTGGCATATTACCGCGCCGTTTCCAGTTTCCATTCCAAGACTTTCAAGCACGCTGAAATTCTTCAAAGCCTCTTTTGTCGGATTTGCTCCTTTTTTTATCTCGACAGGGTAGATTTTTCCGTTCTGAACTATCAGCAAGTCAATTTCTTTTTTGTTGTTGTCCCGGTAGTAAAAAAGCCTGTTGCGGACATCAATTCCGGCATTCGCATAGCTTTTTATGATTTCCGAAACAACGTATGTCTCAAACATATTTCCTGCCATCGCGGAAACTTCCAGAGCCTGAGGATTGTTCCAGAGGCTCAAATAGCAGCAAAGCCCCGTGTCCATGAAATAAAGCTTTGGACGTTTTACAATCCGCTTTATCGTGTTTGCAGAATAAGGTGAAAGAAGATATACGATTCCTGATGAGACAAGAATGCTCAGATAGCTTTCGGCTGTTTTTCCGTCTATTCCGACATCTTTTGAAATGTCAGAGAGATTCACCTCCTGAGCAGTCCTTGCCGCCGCACACGAAATAAATTTCAGGAATTTTGACTCGTTCTTTATGTTGATTAAATCTCGGATGTCGCGCTCCAAATAAGTCTGCATATAAGAACCAAAAAAATCCTCCGGAGAAAGTTCCGGGTCTGTAATCATTTTTGGCATTCCGCCGCGGTAAATATCATCAAAAACAGAAGATTTTCCTGCAGACCTTTTGATTTTTGAAAAATCATTCGTCGGCAAAAAAGGAACAGAATCAAGGCTGAAAATTTCTCGGCGGCTGAACGAATAAAGCGAAATAATTCCGACACGACCAGCCAGAGACTCGCTCACATTTTTCATAAGATAGAACATCTGCGAGCCTGTCAAAAAAAACTGTCCGTTGCAGTTTTCAGAAAGCGCATTCTCGTCAACATAGATTTTTATATACGAAAGAATTTCAGGGGCATACTGAATCTCATCTATAATAAGAGGAACATTCTCCTTTTTATACTGCTTCAAAAAAAGCACCGGGTCTGACTTTGCTAGTTCCCTCACATTCGGATAGTCAAGCGTAACATAATTTATCTCTCCGTTTCTCTTGGCAAATTCCTTTAAAAGCGTAGTCTTTCCAACCTGACGCGCGCCGCAAACCATTACAACCGGAAAGTGCTCTGCCATGAAAGAAAGCCTGTTCAGCACATTTCTATGAAAAATCATACGACCTCTTTTTTATACAAATTCGGAATACAATTCCTTATTTATATAACTATACACTTTATTTTTGCTTTTTTCCATAGAAGAGCAAGAAATATTTAGGGCATAGTTTATATGCAAATTTCCGCTTTCAACCATTAAACCTCAAGCTTTTCAGCTGATTCTGAATTTCTTCCTCCAGCCTACGGCTTTCTTTGAACATTGCGGAAAGCTCCTCTGTGTCGGCTTTCATCTGCGCGTTGAATTCTTCTGCTGTAATATCAACGTATTCAATTTTTATGTCGAAATACTGGCCCGCGCTGAGAACGTATCCTTTTTCAATGATTTCATCATAAGTAATGGCAACGCTGAAATCTTCCACGGCTTCTTTTTTCAGGAATGTCTCAACGATTTTGTCAATTTCAAAGTCCCGCAGGCGGCGTTTCTGGTTGCTGCCTTCCTTGTATTCCTCGCCGAGTTTTGAAGCGTCAATTAGAATCACTTTCGCGTTTTCATTTTTTTTGGACTTGTCAAAGAAAATGACAGAGACATTTGTTCCTGTCGTGGCAAAAACATTGCTCGGCATGCTTACAACGCCGCTTACAATTTTCTCATCCACAATTTTCTTAAGAATCTTGTTTTCAATTCCGCTTTTTGCAGTAATAAATCCAGTCGGGACTACGATTGCGCCTTTTCCTGAATCTTTCAGGGAATTTATAACGTGCTGGATAAAGCAAGTGTAAATCGCCATGCTTTCTTTTTTCTTTGCAGGCACATTCGGAACTCCTGCCCAGAATCTTTGCGTCTGCGAAGCGATTTTTTCTCTTGTGTCGCTAAAGTCCATCTTGAACGGCGGATTGGAAACAACATAATCAAATTTGCGCAGGCTGTTTCCGTCATCGCTCTTATGATACGGATTCACCAGCGTGTCGCCCTGAATCGCCTTGTCCAGAGAAAGAACAAGGTTGTTCAACAGAAGATTGAGCTTTAGCATTTTGTTTGAACGCTGGCTGATGTCCTGAGAATAAATTGTGCACTTGTCCTCGCCCACCTGATGCGCCAAAGCCATAAGCAAAGTTCCTGTTCCTGCGCTCGGGTCGTAACATTCAATATTATGAAGGTCTTTGGCGTTTCCAACTAAAAGCCGCGCCATAATTGTTGCAATGGAATGTGGTGTATAATATTCGGCATATTTTCCGCCGCCGGCAGTGTTGTAATCTTTTATAAGATATTCAAAGATTGCGGCAAAAAAGTCGTAACGCTGGGCAAAAACTTCCTCAAAACTGAATTTTATTAGCTTGTCAACTAAAGCACGGGCAAAAGCCGGTCTTTGCGCAGTGTCAGTAACAAAAATTGTCAAATCCTCAAAAATTGGAATCTTTGTTTCATCAGAAGTGTGCGTATTGAAAATTTCGATATTTTCATCGGCAATGTTTCGCATTGTCGCGTCAAAAATTGTGTCGAAAGTTCCTTTTGACTGCTGGCTCCATAAATTTCCAATCAAGTGTTCCGGCTTAAGTCGTGGAATATTCGCGTCCAATAAATCAAGCAGGTCAAGCCGCTCATCTTCTGAAAGAGAAGCATAGCCTTTTTCAAAACTTTCCGATTCCAGAATTTTTTTTACGATTGGAGAATTCAGTTTCTTTACTTCAAAGCAGAATTTGTCGTTCAGGAATTTATAAAGAAAAACCTGAGTAATTATTTTGTACTCGTTTCCGTCGTTTCCCATGCCGTACTGCTGGCAGGTCGCTTTTAGGGCGTCTATAAGTCTAAATGTTTCTTCTTTTATCTGTTCTACTGTCATTGATTTCTCCCGTAAGTTGCATGATACTGATTGAGATATTGAGCAACAATTTTGTCTTTTATAAACTCGCGATCAGTGCGCGGGCTTTGAATATTCAGTTCAGCCATTCCGTTTCCGACAAGGCTCATTACAGTTTTTTCAAAATAAGGGTCGCTTTTTAGAATCGCTTCCTGATTGTAAACCTGCATATCGATTGTATTTTTAAGCGACATAAGCGTGCGGTAAATTGTCAAATCCTTGTCGTCCAAAATCCAGTTTTGCGCAGCCGCATTTGGAGATACATAAGTTCTCCGTTTGTTTTCTTCGTGTATTCGCTTGTGAACGCGGACAAATTTTGCGTCGCCTTTGTATTTTTCAAAAAGATTTTCTGTCTTCTTTTTAAGCTGGCTAAGACGCTCAAGAATTTCATCAAAATCTTTGTTCTGCTGAGTGAACTTTGCGTAATCGTACTCAACAAAATCGGTCTTTGCCAAAGCCTGCATAAACAAATCTTTAAGCGTTATATATTCGGAATCTTCCTGGTCAAAGTAACTGCTCAAAGCATTGGCAGTTCTTCTGATTTTGTCTTTTATACTCTCGCAGTTGGCTTTAATCACAAGCTCTTCTGTTCCGATTTTTGAAAAATGGAATTCAATTCCGTCAAGAACATCTGCAATCATATCCAGAGTTTCAGCGGAAGGATTTTGAATCGCCTTAAAGTTGATTAAATCAATTCTGCGGCTTACTTCTGTCAAAAGCTGAGGAATTCTTGAAAGGTCAAGATTGCTTACATATTTTAGAACTTTTTCATCTTTTATTCTTTCAGAAGCAAAAGAGCGCACAACGTTTGCAAGATTTCTGATTGTTGCCAAAGAATTTCTAAGCTCAAGCAAAGGCTGCTTTTCTTCAATTCTGCTTATCTGCTCAACAAAACTTTCAACATTTTCCGTATTATAGCTGAACATTTTTTCATAAGCGTCATCAATCTGTTCTACGATTTTCTGCGGCTCTTCAAAAATTGCGGAGAAAGTTTCCGGAACTTGCTTGTCAGGAGTATCTTTTGGATTGTTGAATTTGTTCAGTTCTCTTAGATAATTTTCATTTGTCTGCTCAAAGTTTTCTTTAATGTCTGCAAAATCTACAATATAGCCGTAATTATGCTTTCGGTAGGTTCTGTTTACGCGGGTAATCGCCTGCAAAAGCCCGTGGTCTTTCAGCTTTCGTCCAAGATATAGACGCTTAAGACGTGGAGCGTCAAAGCCTGTAAGAAGCATATTGAAAACGATAAGAACATCAACGTCAGTTCCGCTTTTAAAAGTGTCTATGTAGTCCTGCTGCACATCTTTGTCATCGCTGTCATAAAGAATCAGCGCGGGCTTTAGTGCTGATTTATCTTTATCCTTTTCATTCAGCTCCATCTGAATTTCCATGAAATGCCCGTAAAGCGCCCTAGCCTGCTCGGAAGAATCGCAGATAATCATTCCGCCGACCTGCTCGCCGTCATCCTCGTAATAAAGATTCCTGAATTTTTTAAGGTCAGAAATAATATAGCGCAAGAGTTCCTTCACATATCTTGGATGGCTTTTTATATCGATTATCTCGCGGGTTTTCTGATTTTTCGGAAGCTCTATTTTTTCAAGGTCCTCGTAAATTTCTTTAAGCTTGTTCTTGTAAGAAGTTTCAATTTCTTCACGGAGAATTTTCAGCGTGTATCCGTCAAGAATGGACTTGTCGTAATAATATGTGTGAATATAGTTTCCAAAAATATCTGTTGTTTTCAGCTCATCGCCAATCAAAGGAGTTCCTGTAAGGGCAATGCGGACGGCGTTTCTGTCAGCATCAAGAAGATTCGCCAGGAACGAGCCTTTAGGGTCATAGCTTCTGTGGGCTTCATCAATAATAAAAATGCGCTGCAGATTTGTGCTGTAATCAGTCAGGTCTATTTTTTCCTTTTTCCGCTCATCAAATCTCTGAATGTTTATGACAGTGATTTCTTTTTTGCCGCTGTTTCCAGAAAGGGAATTCTGCTCGTCAAACTGTTTCATCAGCTCTTCACGGGTTTCCGCGCTTTGAACTGACAATCCACGCATTTCAAATTCTTTTGCAGCCTGCTTCTTTAAGTCTATGCGGTCTACAACAAAATAGAATTTTGGAACAATATTCTGTTTTGCGTAATAATCAGTAAGAATGTTCACAAGATAATAGCTGAGGGCAGTTTTTCCTGAGCCTTGAGTGTGCCAGATTACACCTTTTTTAATTCCCTTGTCCAAAGTTTTTGTAACCGCCAAAGATGCAAAAAGCTGCTGATAGCGCATAATGTGCTTTTGAAGCTCAACGGTAACAGAGCCGTCATCAAGTTTCTTTTGGGCATGAACGTAAGCGATTCCGTACTTCAGAATATAAAGCAACCGGCCAGGCGCGCACATTGAAGTGAGAATCTTGTTTGTTGGCGTGGTAACGTTTTTGTTCTTTTTATATTCATCAGAACTTTTGTAAACCTGAACATTGAATTCTTCCAGCAAAGACTTTTCAACTTCTGCTGAAACTTCTTTATAGGGATAATTTTGAATATACGGCTCAACTTCAAGATGCTGCGGATTCTCCTCTCGGAAGCAGTTGAAGGGAGGAGCTTTATATCCGCCTGTGCAGTAAAACGCGCCTTGAACAGGAGTTATGCCGCCCATGTTGTCATATTCCATATTGTTGGAAAAAATCATCAGCTGTGTAATGTTGTTGAATCTTCTTGCCTTTTTATTTGGAAGTCGGAGATTATACTCACGCTTTCGTTCCGCAACAATGCCTTCTTTGTTGTTTGGAATTTTCACCTCAATGTAAGTCAAAGGAAGACCGTTTATAAACAGGGTAATGTCAGGGCGGAACAGTTCCGTGTATCTGTTTTCCGCTGAATCATCTTTTACATCGTAGCACGAAAATTCCGCAGTAACATGAAAAGTATTGTTTTCAAGATTATCAAAATCAATGAGTTTTTCAGAGCCTGCAGAAACAAGCCGGTGATAGAACTTTTCGCCCAAATCATCACTGTCAAGCTCATTTGCAATATCACGGAGAACCTGCTCAGCCTTTCTTTCATCAGCATGAGGATTAAGTTTTAGGAACTGACTTCTAAAAATTTCAGTTAGAATATTTGTTTTTGGATCAAAAAAAGTGCCAGCCTGTTTCAACGTAATTCTAGGAATATATGTGTAGCCAAGTTTTACCAAATGCAGAACCGCAGGCAGCTGAACACGCGAATTTTCACAACCAAATTTATCTGACATATAATCTTCCGTTTTCTTCTATAAAGTAAGAATTATTTTAGCATAAATTTGCGTTTTTTTTCTATTTTAACTACAAAAGCCGCATCTTTTTCCGTATGTTCTTAGGTTTCATGATTTAGTTTTAAAATGAAAACTTTTTTTCCCCCACAAAAAAAGCACCGCCTCACATAAAGCAAAACGGTGCCTTTTCAGTTATATTTTGTCAAATCAAGCCTAACAATTACGCATTGGCTGGTTATCCCCTGTAAAAGTTAATCAGACAGCCTGCCTGAATAATCTTTCGCTCGTCGTCGGTCATGTCGCCGGTCGTAAGCTCGAACTCAGCGGTTGTGCCGTCGGCGCGGACTGCGTAGGCTTTTATGCTCGGAAGTTTTTCCGCAATCATCTTCTTTGCGCCCGGAACAAAAATGTAGTCGCCGTTCGCAAACGGAAGATTCTCTGTCGCCACAGCATCCCCCTGCTTGTACAGGAACGGAATCATTCCCCAGTTAATCAGGTTCGAGCGGTAGCGTTTTGTTGCGTAGTCGCTTGCAATGTTCGCGCTTGCTCCCAGAACTCTCTGGCAGCTTGCCGCCTGCTCGCGCGCTGAACCGTCGCCCGGCTTAACAGCGTAGATTGTAGAGCCAAGCCCAGCCTTTTCAATTCTTCCTTTGAACTCAGGATATTTTTCCTCAAGGATTTTTTCCGCGCGGCTCACTTCCGCCTTGACTTCTTCCGATTTGTCTCGCACAGCCTTTGCCCGTCCAACGTAGGCAGGATCTTTCCGGCTCAAAGTGAACTCCGCAAGTCCGAGAGGATTTGAGCGGAAGCTTGAAGTCTCGCCCGAAGGAATAAGCTCGTCCGTTGTTGTAACCGGGTCGTGGATTTCTGAGACAACCTTTAGCAGAATGTCGTCAGAAAGCGGCTGCATTTCCGGCCAGTCCTTGATGTTCGGCCCGAACTGAATCTGGACTTCAGGATGCGCAACGCCTTTTGAGTCGTAAACGCGCTTCTCGTAGATTGTCTTGTCAAAGAAATATTTTTTCTTGCTGAACTCGCCGTCCGCCAAGTCTGTGGCAGCTGTCAAGAAGCCCTTATTCGCGGCAGTCGCTGCGATTGAGCGCGCGTCCATAAGCGCAACCGAGGCAAGCTGTCCGTTCTGGATTTTCGAGCCTTCGCGGTTCGGGAAGTTTCTTGTTGAGTGGCGGATAGAGAACGCGCCGTTTGCAGGAGTGTCGCCCGCGCCGAAGCAAGGTCCGCAGAACGCAGTCTTGATGATTGCGCCAGCGTCAACAAGCGAGGCGAACGCGCCGTTCTTCATAAGCTCCATGTAGACTGGCATGGAAGCCGGGTAAACATTCAAAAGGAATTTTCCGTTTCCAGTGTCCTTTCCCTTCAAGATGTCGGCAGCCGCGCAGATGTTCTCAAATCCGCCGCCAGCGCAGCCTGCGATAACACCCTGGTCAACGTAAAGCTTTCCGTCAATCACCTTGTCTTTAAGGCTGAACTTCACCTTGTCGCCGAACGAGACTTTCGCGCGCTTTTCAGTCTCGTCAAGAATATCCATAAGATTCTTGTTCACTTCTTCAATTGTATATGCGCAAGAAGGATGGAACGGCATCGCAATCATCGGGCGGATTTCTCCCAAGTCAAGCTCAATCGCGCCGTCATAATAAGCGTCCTCTCCCGGATTCAGCTCCTTGTAGTCGCCTTCCCTTCCGTGAATTGAATAGAACTCGCGGATTTTCTCATCAGTTGACCAGATTGAAGAAAGGCAGGTTGTCTCAGTCGTCATGACATCAACGCCGATTCTAAAGTCAGCGGAAAGATTCGCAACTCCAGGACCCACAAATTCCATCACCTTGTTCTTGACGTAGCCGTTCGCAAAAACCGCCTTGATAATCGCAAGCGCAACGTCCTGAGGTCCGACGCCCGGAACAGGAGAGCCGGTCAGGTAAACCGCGATAACGCCCGGCATGTTCACATCGTAAGTCTTTCCCAAAAGCTGCTTTGCAAGCTCGCCGCCGCCTTCTCCAATCGCCATAGTTCCAAGCGCGCCGTAACGGGTGTGGCTGTCAGAGCCCAAAATCATGTCGCCGCATTTTGCAAGCATCTCGCGCGCAAACTGGTGGATTACAGCCTGATGCGGAGGAACGTAAATTCCGCCGTATTTCTGCGCGCAAGTCAGACCGAACATGTGGTCGTCCTCGTTGATTGTTCCGCCGACCGCGCAAAGCGAATTGTGGCAGTTCGTCAGAACATAAGGAATCGGAAATTTCTCAAGCCCGGAAGCCCGCGCCGTCTGGATAATTCCGACATAAGTAATATCGTGTGAAGTGATTTTGTCAAATTTGATTTTCAGTTTAGAAGCGTCGCCCGAAGTGTTGTGTTTCTGCAAGATAGAATAAGCAATTGTGTTTTTCGCACATTCCGCAGGATTTTTGCCTGGCACGGATTCAACCAGTTTTCCGCTCGAAAGAAAAGCGCCTTTTTCCCAAAGTTTCATAGAGCCCTCGAATAAATAAAAGTAATTATATAGAAGAGATTATCACAAAACGCGGATTTTCTCAACGAGGAAGACTCTGTTCCGCAAGATTTACAAGATTCTCGCCCCAGTATTCACAGAGGATTCCGCGCGCTTCGTCCGCAAGCTCAGGCGGAACCGTAGCCCGCAGCTGTTCGACGCTGTTCATCACATACAGTTTTGCAAATGTCCTGATTCTGTCCAATTCCATATCGGAAAGAGGATTTTCCCCTGTCTCCGCAAGAATTCTGTCATACCAGCTGAAAATCACGGTAAACACGGATGCCGATGAGACTTTCCGCCGGAACTCATCCGCGCTTCCGACTGGCACTGAAGCCGTCATTCCGGAGTTGATGCGGTAATTCACGACAGGAATGTCAATTCCGACATATTTCTTGCACCTCATGGCGACGAAAAAATAAACCAGCAGATCCTCCGCCATGTTGCAGTATGTGCGCGGAATATCGCCGAAAGCCTCAAGATACCGCGAGCGCCTTATCAGTTTGCCCCAGAGGTTGGAGCTGTGGTTTCCGTCAAGAAGCCAGCCGTCAAGAATTCCGCGGCCATCAAGCGTTCCGCAATAAGGACGGCTGTTTTTAGGACTCTCAACCGGAATTATTTTTTCTCCGCGCCCGATGAACGTAACCGTGGCGCCGTGAACAATGTCGGCACCGGTATTAACCGCAGCCTCATAAAGGGCGGAAAGCGCACCGTCGCACAGAAAATCGTCACTGTCAAGCATAAGAACATATTCTCCGCGCGCGGCGTGAACAAGAGCGCGTCTGGTCTCGACCAGTCCGGAATTCTCCCTGTGCTCAAGGTATATGGTCTTTGTTCGTGATCTTTTACCGGATTTCCTGACTATCCGCCGGCAGTCCAGCCCCTCACCGTCAAGTCCGGAGCTTCCGTCGTTCAGGACAATAACCTCCATTCCGCGGAAATTCTGCCGGAAAATGCTTTCAAGACATTGGGCGAGATAGCGTTCCGTGTTATAGACAGGAACACAGACGCTTACGGGAGGCGCCGCCATCAGTCGGTTATGTCATTTCTGGTAAAAAAAGATGTCCCGGCATCTGTAAATTTATTCTGCCAGTTGACAACATTCCATTCTACGCTTGAAGAGCGTTCATCCGGGTTAAGGGTATTTTTAACTTCCAGAATTCTTGACTCAAGGTCGAACTCAACAAGCCTCGCGACTTTTGACCAGTAAATTTTATTCGAACCAGAGCCCGAATCATCCTGATAAACGAACAGGCCGGAATCAGAGAACACAAGCTTCTTCGGTTTTATGGCGACAAAACGCTCAGGACCGAACAGTCCGTCTCTGCTGCCGACGGAATACGGCGTATATCTGTTTGCCGTGTACCCTATGCCTGCGTCTGTTATTTCCACAGAATACATACCTGCGTCATCCGTCCAACCTTTAAAACCGAATTCAGCATCACGCTCAAAACCGGAATCCGTTATGTCGAACCGGTAAATTCCTCCGCGGCTGAAAATGTCAGTTGAGGCGGTGCCTTCAGCGGATTTTTTAACTTCTGTTTCGCGGATCAGCACATAAACCGCACCGTCCTGAACCAGAACATCAGAAAACTTGCTCTCAGTGTCCACGTTCACGGTTTCGGTGAAATCGTTTCCGGATTTTGCAAGTCCGTTCTCCCCCACGCTGAACGCCGACAGAAAGTTGACTTTATTCTGGTTTTCATCATATTGACCGGCAAGGTAAATTCTGTCCCTATATGCCGCGAAGGCGGTAACACCTGAAATATCCTCCTGTCCAGAATCAAGCTTTTCCGCGGAACATGCGTTGTCCTGCGAAAAGGACAGGACGTACAGTTCTGTTCCATCGGCAAGGAGATAGAATTTTCCTGTGGCCGGATCGCACCGCAGAAGCGCGGACTTAGGTGACGTATCGGACAGCAGAGTCACTGCATAGGAGGAACCGGTTTTATTTATGCTCAGGCTGTTGTTGCGCTGCACATCAGTATAAAGCCATGCGAGATTGCCGGACGCATCGAAGCAGAAATCAAGGAGCGTGGATTTTTCGGGCAATCCGTTGTCTGTTTTCCCGACTTCATGATTCTTGGTCTTTGCGCCGTCCGGTGAGTCGGCGGAGAAAAGTCCGTACTCAAGCGAGATGTCGGAATAATCCGTAGGTGCTGATGTATCAGATGAATAGTTGTTGTAGAAAACGTAGTCCGTATTCTGATTCCATTTCGCATAAAGGACAAGATTTTCCGCCTTGGAGTAAGCGGAAATCTTCTCAAGACCTGTTCCGGAAAAACCGTCGTTGTCGTACCATCCGCCGAAAATCAAGTGATCAGAATCAGGAAGCACAGGAAGCTCCACATCCTCATCTATCGTATAGTCCTGAACCCGCTCTGATGCAACGCCACCGGCAGCACCGGAAATTCCGTCGTTGTATTCAATTGTGTAAACCCTGTTGAAAGTTCCGAGCGTTATCTCTGACGCTGAGGTGAGTCCGGCGGAAATCCACACGGTAAGGGAATAGCGTGCGCGGACTGAATATTCCTCTCCGTTATTACCAGAAGAGCGGAATCCGGCGGCGGAAAAATCAGCTTTGTAAATTCCAGACGGAATTCCGTCCCCGGTGAACACAAGACTGCGTCCGTCCTCCGCTATGTTCTCCGCACTGACACAAACCGGCTCCGTATTTTTATCTTCTCCGCAGACGGTCAGCGTAAGCTCCGCCGATTCCATGCGTACCGGCTGCGATGTCCTTACAGTCAGCTCAAGCCTTCCGTCTCCATCTCCGTTCATTTCGGGAAGCAGCGTGAATTCAAGAAGATTCTCCTTTCCGGCATCGACTTTCCTGTCTTTCAGTACGGACGAGAAATTCTCCGAGCCAATCCGTGCGGAAAGGGTGAACGTGTATGTGCCGGCGGCAATCTCCGCGGAAGCCCCGGAAAACTCGGTCCAGGATTTCCATCCGGCAATTTTTGATGGCGTCCCGTCATGCAGCCCGGCCATAAGAACTATGTCCGTAAGACCGTCTCCGCTGAATGACGGAAAGACGGTACGGCCGGCGACTCTGTCAGAAAAGACCAGAACCGCCGCATCTGCCGGCAGACCGGAATCCGAAAGCGCGGAACCGCAGGAAATAAAAAGAAGCGTCAGCACGACAAGCGGTACGGATAAAATTTTCCTCATTGATGTCCCCCTAAATGTAACGGTCACTCTGACACCTCGAATTCATATTGCCAGGAATAAATTTTCCCGGATTTTTCCGCGGAAAGCCGGACAAGATAATTTCCGGATACAAAACCGGATGTATCAACGGTGAATTTTCTTTCCGAGCCGGTCACGGAGGCGCAGCTCCAGCTGTAGCTGTCAAAACCGTCAGCGGCGGTGAATTCATAGCTCTTACCGTTCTCTTCGGAACCGGCATCAACATCATCACCGGAAGAAACAAATCCTACGCTGACGGAGATTTCCGCTTCCGGCTCCTCAACCGTGACCGTTATCTCCGCCGTGAATCCGCGGTATCCGGCGGTCACCGTCTGCGTTCCGCTCCTGCTTCCGTCATAGCCGCTGAAATTCACAAGACCGGAATCTATGATCTCCGCACTTCCGTCCGCATATTCCGCTGTCACCGTCACACGGGACGGATCAAAACTGGCGCCGTATCTGAATGTCAGACCGTCATCCGCAGCCTCAGCCTTTATTCCGGTGACGGCAATCCTCACGCTGACCGTAATCTCGGACGGCGAACCGGCGGATGAGACGGAGAACGGTCCGCTTGAACCTTCGGCGACAAGCCTTTCACCTTCTCCTCCGTCTGTATACAGGGAAATTCCTATCACCACTTCAGTATCCGCCGGAACCGATATTCCGACAGGATCCACTGAAAGAATTCCGTCACACTCCCGTATCTCTCTTGTGAATTTCTGCGTGCAGTCTCCGGACGCAACGCCGTCTCCTGTCACTTCCGCTTTTACGGTAAGCATGGTTCCGCCTGACACCGCGGAACGAGAATTATCCGCGCCGGAAATAATTCCGATAAGCTCAGGCGGCAGCGACAGTAAAACCTGCGGCCGGTACTTCTCCGAAAAGGAAGACGAGCACCCCGTCAAAAAGGCCGACAATAGAAGGGCAAGGGCGGTCATCCGCATTTTTGCTGATTTCTTATCCATAACTGGCATTATCCATCACTATCGACAAAAAAACAACCACCGGACGGAAAAGAAATTCCCGCCCGCCGGCCGTCAGAAGATATTACTGTATGGAGCTAAAATAAAACGTCACATCATTTCTATAATATTCCGCCGTGCCGCCGTCAACTGTGATTCCGAGTGCTGCGGCTCCGGAAGCGCTTAAGACATCCTGTCCGTCAGCGTACAGTCTGCATACAGTCAGAACCTTTTTTCTTTCTCCGCCCCAACCGCCTGACTTAAGCGCCCGGTCGTTCAGCACGGACAATGAATCCCGGCACACGGCTCACGGAAGATACTCCGGCCTGATGTTCCTCATTGAACGGAAAAGCAGCTGCTTTCTTCCGTCATCTCCGCCGGTCATCACCTCAAGAATTCTGCGCGCCTCTTTCCGGCCGGAATTGTCCTGATAACTGCATGTGCAGGTGTGACGGCCGAAACCCCTTTCCTGCGCAAAACCGATTACTGTCCTTTCGGAAGCATAACAGAGCGGTCTGATTATTGTGACCGGATATTTTCTGTATGAGAATTTCGGCGGCATGGTGGCGATTGTTCCCTTGTTCAGCATGTTCATCAGGAGAGTCTCAAGGATGTCGTCAAGATGATGGCCGAGCGCAATCTTGTTGAACCCGTTCGCGACGGCATAGTTCAGAAGCTCAGTCCGCCGCTGCGTCGAGCACCACCAGCAGTTCATGCGGAAGCCGGGCTTAAGACGGGCGAGCGTGTCCACATCCGCGGAGACGAGCGGAATATCATGATCACGGAAAAATGCGGTTATCTCCGGAGGCAAAGGCGGCGCAAAATCAGCCTTTATGTTAAGCGCCGAAAAAGTGAAATCCGAGGACGGCCGCCTGATCCTTTCAGAAAGATAGCAGGCAAGCACGGTAGAATCCTTTCCGCCGGACGCCCCCACAAGAATCCGGTCGCCCGGACAAATCATGCCGTAGTCGAATACAGCCTTGTCAATCAGGCTGTAAAGTGACGGATGCCTTGACATTGACTCATCTTCCCCGGATTTTCTTGAGCACCTTCTTGTGCCAGAAGGCGCGGAAAGTCTCGGCAAGACAGAACGGGCCGTACATCAACGAGAGCGGAACATCGAACGTGCCGGGTCTGTGCACATGGACACCTCCGAATCCCGTCTTGAACAGGTAAAGTCCGTGCATCGGATGGGCAGGATCGTCCGTCGGCGGCATTCCGTAAAGGTCGTAGCGCAGACTTCCGAATTCCTTTGCGTCACAGATGGCGGTCCACTGAAGAATATATGCCGGCATAAGGCTGCGCTTCTCGTTCGACGAGCATCCGTAAAGATACACGCTTTCCGAATGTGAGAACAGCGTGATTATGGCGGCAAGCCTGTCCCCTTCGTGCTCCGCCACATAAAGCGAGACGGAAGGAGAATTTCCATCCGCGGAGGCGCAGTCAGCAGACAGACGCAGCAGGTCCTCATAATAGCTTTTGGCATGGATCGCTATTCCGTCGCGGCCGGCCGTAGTCCGGTAGATTTCATAGAACGAGTCGAGATACCCGGAAAAATCAGGGCTGTCCGCGGAAATCCTCCTGACCTGAACGCCCTTTTTGGACGCAAGGCGCACATTGTAACGCCATTTCGGTTTCATTGCGGCGAGAATCTGCTCCTGACTCATGGTAAGATCTATATAGGTAGAATCAGGCGGCTGGATGTCCACGCGGTTTTTCCGTATTCCAAGCCTGTCCGCAAATGAAACGACCTTCATGCCGCGGTTGAACCGGTCCCTCAGCTCCGGAGAGGAGAATTCCACATCAGGATCGAACCTGACGCAGATCGTGTTCCCGGGAAGGAATTTTCCGAGCGCAAGCGCAATATCCCTGATGAATGCGGCGAATTCTGCCGTCCCGGAATCCGGATCCGAGATGCTCCCGCCGGCCATGGAGAATGACGGGAACATTGGAATATAGGCCACGGTGAATTCAAGCGGCGTTTTTCCGAAAGTCCTCAGCAGAACCGACATTCCGTCCTCACGCTCAGTTCCGTCGGAACAGGAACGGATTACAGAAAAACGGCGCGCGGTCCAGCCGTGTCCGGCCTTGAATTTTGCCCAGAAGGGAGTCTGCTGGAACGGACCGGAGCATATATCCCCGGTCTCAGTTATTTCCCTTAATGTCAAGCCGGACAAATCAGTGGACTCCGCCGTCACAGGTGAATTCCGTCGTAAGAAATTTCCCGCCGGCCGAAAGCTGTTTTCCGCCGGCCATAACCTTTCTTCCGCTCACATAAAATTCCGTACGGAAGAAGACATCAGCATCTATTGTGTCCGGTTTTTCCGCGGCCGGATCATCTCCGTCAAGAACGACAGGAGTTCCGGGGGCGGCCCACGGTGCGGTCAGAACCTCCACCCTGTCGTTTCCGTCCTGGTCCTTGTAGTCCGCGGCAAGAAGCATTCCGCGGCTCTCGACTCCGCGCATTCTGCGCGGCTTGAGGTTTGCGGCAAGAATGATGTTCTTCCCCAAAAGCTCATCCTCGCGGAGATAAGGGACAAGTCCGCTCTGGATGATCCTGTCCTCTCCGCTTCCGTCATCAAGATGTTCTATGTAAAGCTTGTCGCTCTCCGGATTGCGCTCCACGGAAACAATCCTGGCGACGCGGAGGCTTATGTTCTCCGTGAAATTTCCGGCCTGCCGCTCAAAAGGAAGCGTCTCAGGCTCCCTCCTTTCGGCCGGCTTCTTCTCCTGTTTTCCGGATTTCTTCGGTTCCTCCGCAGCGGAATTCCTTGTTCCGCTGAATTTCATGCGGAAGGCCTCCATCGTCTTTTTGTCCATGGGAGTAAAATAGACTTCCGCCGCACCGACGGAGTCAAGTCCCTCCGTCTTTCCGAGATCCGACCAGTCAAGACCGGCAAGCGGCTCCGTGCCGATCCGCGACTCGGCGATCGTCTTTCCGAAATATGACATGACCTTCTGCGTGTACTGAGGCATATACGGGTGCATCATTATCATCAGGTCTTTTATGACATAGCAGAGATTCCTTATCAGCTTCTCCGCAGAGTCAGGATCAGACGTTCTTGTCTTCCAGGGTTCGGCCGCCTGGAAAGCCTTGTTGCAGAGATCAGATATGGCGAACATTCCGTGGAACGCATCCTTCAGATCCGCCCATTCCAGCTGTGAGGTTATCTTCTCCTCGCGGGCGCGCACGTCCTGCCACAGAGCCGAATCGACAGGAGCGTCCGGAATTTTTCCGCCATAATATCTTCCCACAAAAAGGAGCGTCCTGTTCACGAGATTTCCGAGGTTTCCGATAAGCTCGGAATTCATCTTCTCCTGAAAATCCTTCCAGGTGAACTGGAAATCCTGTTTTTCCGGTCTGTTGTAGAAAATATAGAAGCGCCATGCGTCCGCCGGAATTCCGCTCTCCGCGGCATCCGTTCCGAACACGCCGACTCCGCGCGACTTGCTGAATTTTCCGTCCTCGTAGTTCAGGTATTCAGACGAGCTCATGTGGAACAGCTTGGTCCAGTTGTGGCCGGAGCCGAGCAGCGTGCAGGGAAAAATAACCGTATGGAACGGAATGTTGTCCTTTCCGATGAACTGGAACAGCCTGACGTCATCGTTCTCCGAAGCCCTGTCGCCCTCCTCGGGAAGCCACCAGGACTTCCAGTCGAAGGACGGAAGCCCCGCAGACTCAAGCTCGTCGGCAAGCTGCTTTGTTATAGACATATAGCCGATCGGCGCATTGAACCAGACATAGAAAACCTTGTCCTCGTAGCCTTTTTTCGGAACGGGAATTCCCCACTTGAGGTCGCGGGTGATGGCGCGCTCGTTCAGTCCGTCGCGGATCCATGCCTTAGTGATATTGACGGCATTGTCAGACCAGCGTCCGTCCACGCTCGCCTTCCGCATCCATTCATCAAGCTTTCCGCTTATGGCAGGAAGATCGATGTAGAGATGTTTTGTCTCGCGCAGCTCCGGCTCGGTTCCGCATACGGCGCACCTCGGAGACTTCAGCTCCACAGGATCAAGAAGCGAGCCGCAGTCGTCGCACTGGTCTCCTCTTGCCCTTGCGCTTCCGCATTTCGGGCACGTTCCGTGGACATAGCGGTCGGCAAGGAACATTCCGCATTTCGGACAGAAAAGCTGCCTGTCGCGGTGCTCCTTTATGAATCCGGCGCGGTCAAGATCCTTAAAAAGGGACTGCGTTATCTCCGTACACTCATCATTGGACGTGCGTCCGAATTTGTCGAAATCAATGTGAAACCAGTCGTATATTTTCGTATGCTCCGCATAGTAATGGTCGCACAGCTCGCGCGGAGTCCTGTGCTCCTCAAGGGCGCGGGTCTCAGTCGCAGTTCCGTATTCGTCGGTTCCGCATACATACAGCGTGTCATAACCGCGGCTGCGGCAGAATCTGGCGAACACATCGCCCGAAAGCATCTGTATAAGATTTCCAAGATGGGGAATATTGTTCACATAGGGTAAAGCTGAAGTGATAAGTCTTCTGTTCATAATCGGTAAGTATAGATGTTTTCGGGGTAAGTTTCAACATTTGTTGTTATCCGCGCCTGTTTATGGTAGATTTGAGCGCATGGAAAACAAGGACGAATATCAGGCCGGGCTTTTCGCCAACAGGCTGAGGAAAAGATACAGGGATCTGCGGAAATGGGCGAGAAAGAACAGAATCACCTGCTTCCGCCTCTACGACCGCGACATACCGGAGATTCCGCTGTCGCTTGACATATATGAATTCCTGCCGGACACGGTGACTGACACGACCGAATGTGCAAGATGGATGGCGGCACGGAATGCGATGATAGCGGCCAACGATCCTTCCGCGGAGAAGGAGCTCAAGCCCCTGACCCGTGCCGTGCTGTGTCTGTATGAGCGGCCATACGAGAAGGACGCCGGTGAGGAGACGCGGTGGCTTGACCTGATGGCGGAGACCGCGGCGGAAATTCTCGGAATAACCGCCGGCAGGATAATAAGAAAGGAGCGCAGGCATCAGAAGGGAACGAGCCAGTACGAGAAGAGCAGAGGAAATTCCGGCTGCTGCGGACTTGTCCAGGAGCAGGGTCAGATTTTCAGTGTGGATCTGTCGGGGTATCTTGACACGGGACTTTTCTTTGACCACAGACCGCTCCGGGCCAGACTCAGGGACGAGGCCGCAGGCAAATCGGTGCTTAACCTGTTCTGCTACACAGGAAGCTTCTCCGTATATGCGGCGCAGGGCAATGCGGCCGCCGTTGAATCGGTGGATCTGTCAAACACATATCTTGCGCGCGCGCAGGAGAACATGAGGCTGAACGGCTTCTCCGACATCAGGAAATATGTGTTCACCAGGGCGGACACGGTATCGTTTCTTTCGGACAGGATAAAATCGGCGGACAGATTCCATGACATAATCATCCTTGACCCGCCCACATTCAGCAACAGCAAGATGACACGGACAATCCTGGATATAAACCGCGACTGGCCGGCGCTTACAAGAAGCTGCCTGAACATCCTGAATCCGGGAGGAAAACTGTATTTCAGCACGAACAGCGCGCGCCTCCAGTTCGATGCGGAACTCGTGCCCCGCGTGACAGACCGGGGACTTGCGGTCCAGATCACGGACATAACGGAGCAGACAATTCCCAGGGACTTTGAGGGAACAAGATGCCACCGCTGCTGGGAATTCAGAACAGGGAGAAGGTGATCAGTTCTGGATGAGAGGCCGGACGCATTATTCTGATACGGACGTGTCCTCCAGTCCGTATTCGGCGAGTTTGCGGTGAAGTGTCTTTCTTCCTATGCCAAGAATCTCCGCCGTCCTCGACTTGTTGCCTCCGTTCGCGGCGAGAGTCTCCTGGATTATTATCCTTTCCGCGCCGGCAAGCGTCGTGCCGGACGGAACCATTATTCCGGAACTGTCCGCGCTGTCCCTTACGGACGGAGGAAGGTCGTCCAGCCTTATCTCGTCGCCCGAGCACATGACAACCGCACATTCGATGCAGTTGCGCAGCTCGCGGATGTTCCCCGGCCAGTTGTATCTGAACAGCGCGGCCTTCGCATGTGAGTCTATTCCCTTTATGTTCTTGCCGTTCTCCGCACAGAATTCCTTCAGAAAGGAATTCATAAGAAGGGGAATGTCATCCTTACGGTCGCGCAGAGGAGGCATCTGAATCCGGACCACATTGAGCCGGTAATACAGATCCTCCCGGAAACGTCCGGCCCTCACCTCCTCCTCAAGATTCCTGTTCGTCGCCGCCACAATCCTAACATCAACATCGATCGTCTTCTCGCCGCCGACCCGCTCGAATTTTTTCTCCTGAAGGACACGCAGTATCTTCACCTGGACGCTCTGATTTATCTCGCCGATCTCGTCAAGAAAAATTGTTCCTCCGTGAGCCAGCTCAAAACGTCCGCGCTGGACGCTGTCCGCTCCGGTGAACGCTCCCTTCTCATGTCCGAAAAGCTCGCTCTCAAGAAGTGATTCCGACAGCGCGGCGCAGTGAACCTTGACAAGCGCCTTGTCCCGGCGGCCGGACAGATTGTGTATGGCGTCAGCGACAAGCTCCTTTCCGACGCCGCTCTCGCCGGTTATAAGCACGTTCGATTTTGTCGGCGCGGCCTTCCTTATTATCTCGAACACCTTTCTCAGTTCCGCGCTCTTTCCTATCATGTTGTCGAAAGTCCGGACACTGTGCAGCTCGTCCTGAAGCTGCGACTTCTGCATGGAAAGTTCCCGGCTGTGCAGCGCGTTCCTCACAATCCGGTTCAGGTGGTCAAGGTCAAGCGGCTTTGTCAGAAAATCGTATGCGCCGGCCTTTATCGCGGCCGTGGCGTCATCTATTCCGCCATGTCCGGTAAGCACTATGACAGGAATTCCGGGATTCTCCCTGACGACACGGCGCAGAACCTCCTCACCGGAGATTCCGTCCATCCTCAGATCGGTTATGACGAGATCTATTCCCCCGGCGGCTATTATCTCAAGCCCCTCCTTTCCGCTTGAGGCCTGTCTTACATTGTAGCCCTCAAGCTCGAAGTTGTCGGCGAGACCGTTTCTGATGTTCTCCTCGTCATCTATCGTAAGAATCGTGAATTTCATATCCCCTCGCAAAAATCAGGCGCAATATCCGCGGACACCGCTTATATTTTACGGAACAAATCCGTGCGGATTCAGTTCTCATCCGCAATCATCTTCCGGTTCTTCTGCGGAAGCGGAAACACCAGAGTGAACGTCGTACCTTCTCCGGGCTTCGAGTCAACGAGTATCTCACCGGAGAATTCCTTGACAATCTTGTAGACTGTGGTCATTCCCAATCCGGTTCCGCTCGCCTTTGTGGTGAAATAAGGCTCGAATATCTTTGCGACAGTCGCGCTGTCCATTCCGCAGCCGTTGTCACTGACCTTTATGAAGAATTTTCCGTCGGCGGCGGATGACAAAATACTGAAATGTCCGGCACACTCCGCGGCGCAGTTCTCCTTGTCTCCAGCACATTCCGGAAAACGGCTCTTTATCGCGGCGAGCGAATTCTGCGCCAGATTCATCATGACCTCCCTGAAAAGCTTCTCGTCAACCATTATGCGCGCACCACTGCCGGACGGAACAAAATTCACATCGGCTCCGCATCTGCTGAATTCAGGCCGGAAAAACTCCACCAGGGAATTCAGCAGCGAGTCCGGATCCTTCAGCTCAAGCACGGCGTTCACGGGCCTTACAGCGAACAGAAAATCCATCACAAGCTTGTTCAGATGGTCAATCTCGTCATTGACAATGTCTATATGATCCTCGACGAATTTTCTCGGCGGAAGGATGCCTCCGTCACCGCGCGCCCTCACAAGAGCACGCTGCACAAGCTGTATATGGAGGCTTATCGCACCGAGAGGATTCTTTATCTCGTGCGCCATCCCTGCCGCAAGGTTTGTCAGATTGGCCATATTCTCCATGCGGTGCATCAGCACCTCGCGGTTTTTACGGTCGGTTATGTCCCTGACAAGAATCATCCGTCCCGAAAGCGTCCCGTCATGAAGGAACGGATTCACCGACACGGAGATGAACCTGACGGAACCGCCCGAGGTCATTGTGGTAAAATCCTCGGAACTGTCGGTTATGTCCTTTTCGGCGCAGTTTTTCAGAAAGGCGGAGATGTCGTCGTCGTCAATTATGCTCCAGAGAGGCACGGATGACGCCTTGGGATCTTCAGGATGGACGGAAAACGGAAGCCGGCTTTCAGCCGCACGGTTCGTCTGCCTTATGCAGAAATTTCCGTCCACAATTATAAGTCCGGTGGAAAGCGACTCAAGTATCGAATAAAGGTTCTCGTTCTCCCCGACCACATTGTCAAGAAGCTGGAGAATCTTCTCCTTGGGAAGTTTTGACGATTTCTGCAGAACCCTTTTCACATATCTTCGCATCTGAATATATTCCCGTTCAAGGCATTTGTTCTTGATATGTTCCGCACAAGAGTCTCAAGCGCGGCGGCCGGAGACTGGTTGTAAACGGACACATTGTCCCAGCAGGCACGGACCGCCGCCATCACGTCGGCGGCGGCCTCACATCCGGCAGGAGACCTGAAATAGGGCCGGAGCGATGACACCAGCGCATCAAGGAAAATTCTCAGCTCGACACGAGGCTCGAACTTTCCGCACTCCGATGAGACAGCCGCGGCATCTGGAAGTTTTCCGGCCGCAATTCCGGCGAGGAATTCCTCAGCCTCCGCACGCAGTTTCCGAGGCGGAACAGGAAGAAACGTCAGAAGATAGTCCGAAATTCCCCCGCCGAATTCCTCATTATGGAACACACGGCTTATCACCTGATGCTGTCCGTCCCCGTCACGGCCGCTGAAATTATAGGTTCTGACCCTTGACAGTATCGTCGGCATCACTGAATTTCTTCTTGGCGTAAGCAGGATGAACACGCAGCCGGCCGGCGGCTCCTCCAGAATTTTGAGAAGGGCGTTTCTCACTCCGGTCTGCATCCTGTCGGCGTTTTCTATTATGACAGTCTTTTTACCATGCTCCGGTTTTACCTGCGCCCATGACTCCATGTTCCTTATCTGCATGACAGGAACCGAATCATAAAGGAAATCCTCCTCCAGCTTGCGTGCCTTCTCCTTTATTTCCCCGCACATCTTCTCAAGCCCGGTGAATTTCGGAAGCCGGCGCGGAAAATCAATGGTCTCCAGAAGCTCATCAAGAGCCGACACCGCCGCTCCAATTTTCGACAGCCTGTCGTCACCCTGCCAAAGAATTCCGCTGAAACGGAGAGTCAGTTTTCTGACGCTGCGCAGAAAAAGATAGCGGGCGGCGGTCACATATTTCTCATCATCCCTCACGGCGCGCAGGAAGGTGTCGGCGGCGGCGGCTATCTCCAGAAAACAGTCACGGGGTCCGCAAAGAAGCATTCCCGTCGATGCGAGGGCTCTGTTCCGCATACACGACGGACATGAACACTGCCATTCTCCGCCGCCCGAAGCGCAATCCAGGATTCTTGCCGTCTCAAGTGCGGCGGTCAGTTTTCCGGATGCGTCCGGACCGGAAAAAAGAACGGCTCCTGGAAAAATTCCGCGCCGTATGTCGGATGCCAGCTGCCTTCCGGCTGGCTGTGATACCAGATTCTCGTACATCAGGCGAACGACTCCTTTATGTAACGTTCAGGCGTGCTCAAAATTCCCGACAGAAGCCCGTAGAAAAAACTGCCGTCAAAAATCTCAGTCACAGGAATCCACGGCTGAACCATCATTATGAGAATAAGTAGCATTGTTACGGCAAGTCCCTCAACCAGCCCGAAGAAAAATCCGAGCGCCCGGTCCAGCCCGCGCAGAATCTCGCCCTCGAAGAATTTCGACACGGCGGTCTGGATTATCTTGACCACAAGAAAAATGACGACAAACACAAGCAGAAAGGAGATGACCTTTGAAAGCATCTCATACTTTACGGATTCCCTAAGATACACATCCAGCTTTGAGTAGAAAAGGACACCTCCGATAATTCCGCAGCCCCAGGCCGCTTTTCCGAAAAGCTCACGGACAAAACCGCGCGCCGTTGCGGTAAGCGCGAAAACAAGAATCACTATGACAAAAAAAATGTCGGCCAGGCTGAATGTCATTTTTCCTCCGGAAGATTTCTGTATATGTATTCGGCGATTGTCCGGGCCGGCTTCCTGCCTCCGGTCAGAAGACCAAGGTTCTCCGCCATCCTGTTTCTTACGGACGGATCACCAAGCCGTCCGAGCGCAGCCTTAAGTCCTTCGGGAGAGACATCATCTCCGGCAAGCACCTCCGCCGCACCGTGCCGCTTAAAATATCCGGCGTTCTCGACCTGATCACCGCGGGTTCCTCCGCCGCTCAGAGGAACAAGCACCATGGGTTTCCGGAGGACAGCCGATTCCCACACGGAATTTGCTCCGGCCCTTGAGAGAACAACATCGCAGCAGGCGAGCACATCGGCCATCCGGGAATATATGAAAGGATAAGGTCTGTAGCTGTCCCCGAATCTTCCGGCGGATGCGGCTGTGGCTTCCGGATCGGTGTTCACGATTCCGGTCTGATGTACCACGATGAAATTCCGGCACAGCCAGTCAAGGCACTCCGTCACAAGCGAATTTATCTGCCTGGCGCCGGAACTTCCGCCGAGGACAAGAAGCACGGGTCTGTCCCTTTTTTCCGCAGGAATACCGAGGAATTCAAAGCCACGCTCCGCGGACGCGCTGTAGAACACGGGTCTGACAGGATTTCCGCTGAGGACCACATTTTTGCCCGGAGCGGACACGGAATCCTTTGTCTCCTGATATGAGACGAAAAGCGTTCCGGCCGATTTGAGGTTTATCCGGTTGGCCAGTCCTAATGTAAAGTCACATTCATGGGTGTAGACGGGAATTCCGAGAATCCGGGCGGCAAGACATGGCGGAACGCTGACAAATCCGCCTTTCGAGAAAAGCGCGGCGGGACGCTCTTTTGTCAGGACATAAAGCGATCTGAAAAATCCTCCGGCGATCCTGAACATATCCGTGAAATTCTTAAATGAAAAATAACGCCTGAGTTTTCCGGACGGAATCCCGTAGAACACATCGGCGGACGGAATTCCTCCCCCGGCTGCCGTCCCCCCGACAATCTTTCCGTCCATTCCATGCGACGCACCGATCCATATTATTCTGACAGGACGGCCGTTCCTGCTGAAAATTCCGCGCAGCTCGTCCGCGACGGCCAGCCCCGGATATATATGCCCGGCTGTGCCTCCGCCTGTAAAAGCGACCGTAGTTGTATCTGATTTCATCTGTTGACCTTTTCCGCGAGTTTACAACAATAATGCCCAAAAAACAAGGAGCGGCGGATTCCGGTCTGAGCTTAACGCCCCGAATCCGCACCGCGCGGTCCGAATTCCCTCTGCCGCGCGCGCAGGCTCTGAACAAGGGCGTTGTCCTTCTCAAGAAGCTCAATCAGATCCCAGTGCCAGTCAACATCAGAAGGCGGAAACGGAGCCGGCGGATCAGGCGCCCGCCGGGAATTCTTTGCGAGCACAAGCTGCATAAGCTCATCAGCTGTGTTTCTGTCGGCAAGACGGACGAGATACGGTCCGCCGGCCATCAGAATCATTCCGTCCGCGGAGAATTCCGTCTTGCCGGCAAGGGGCGCAGGCGGCGCGATGTTTCTTACGGCTCTCCGGCGGCCCGGCACGCAGGTGAACACAGTTCCGGCCGAGACCAGATGACGGGGAACTCTATATACAGTACCTTCGTATATAAATTCCGCGGACACAGAATCCGGAGACATATCTGTCTTCCAGTATCTTATCCTGAAGAATTTTCCGTCCGGAGCGGCCACAAGCGAATCAAGCGAATCAGGAACAGCCTGAACGTCCAATGTGAATCCGCCGGAGACCGCATTTCCCATAAGAAAACCAGGATAAACTTCACTGGAGGACGGATTCACCGATGTTCCGCCCGTATAGAATTTAAGGAAGATACGCCCCGAATCGACTGCGACCGGGACAATGTTCCTGCCTTTTCCCGGATAATCCATAGTTATCTCCCATACGCCTGAAGAACCGGATCCCGTGCCCGAAAATGAGCATGATATGACCACCGGATTTCTCTGTGCGGCCGCGTTGCGGCTCCGGGGATATGCGGCGGAATACCCGTCCGGTTCGGCGGCACGGTCATAATACCATCCGTAATACGGCTTCAGGACAATCACCGCCCTGCATCCGCCGTTTCCGTCATCCTCAAAGAAGACGACACGGTCGTTTCCATCCCAGATTCCCGACAGCATTTCAGGAACGTCCGCATGAACGGCAGCGGCCGTCAGCAAAAGACAAAGAAAAGCGATTTTACGCACAGAATCCTCACGAAATAACGGCGCAGGCACCGTCCGCAGGCTCCACCCTGTAGTATTCCGGATGGAAACCGAAAATTTTCTCGAACTCGGAAAGTCTCCGCTCGAATTTTCCGATGTCGCCGTCACGCATGAACGCATAAAGACACCGGCCGAAACCTTTTCCCGTTATCCGTCCGCAGGATACGGGATTCCTTATGCTGTCGATATTCGGCTCAAGCTCATTTATACGCTTGAGAAGCCAGTCTATCTCCGGACAGGAGATGTTGTACAGATCCCTCATGCTGCTGTGACTGTGGTTCACCGCCCTTGCGAAACTGAAAAAATCCCTCCGCTCAAGTCCGCCGGCAGCCTCAAGCAGGTCATTATGCTCGTACATTATGCACAGGAGCTTGCGGCGCACATCCTCGCTTACCTCCGAAAGCTCCTCGTTTATGTCGGCGGAACTGCTGATGTACTGCCATCCGCCGTACACGCCGTTTTTCCGCTCCCTAAGGTCTCCGAGCATAAGCGCATACTGCGGCTCGAATATCGTGGACTCGTTCCAGACGGAGACATGCGGCACCTTCGTATCGACAAGAACCGCTGTCTTTCCAGCGAAATCCAGAGGAACATAGTCCCATGAGGAAAGAGAATGGTCGGTTATGATTATGTTTCCTTTTTTTGAGAAGAGCGCGGCATAATTGTCCGCTATATTGTTGTTCATCTGAAGAAAACGCCTGTTTCCGCGCTCAATCACCTGAAGAAGCTGGCTGTCCGTGCACTGGATGTCAAAAAGCAGCCTGAATGCGACGGCTGACGCGGCCTTTATCGCCGTGGTTATTCCGAATCCCGCCGACGGAAGAATTCTGCTGAAAATCGCAATGTCCATTCCGCCAAGTCCGAATCCGCCTGACTGGTAGCCGTAAATCACGGCTTTCACCGCATTGGCCCATCTGTCCTCCCTGCGGAATTTGTTCGACATCAGGGTCGCCCGCTTGCGTTCACCCAGCTGGACAAAATGGAATCTCAGCGCCGCATCATCTCTTCTTGAGGCGGACACATAGACAGGAAGGTTCACCGCCATCGACATGGTTTTATCCTTGAAGAACCAGGAATGTTCACCTATTATATGAAAACGGCCGGGCGCCCTGACTGTGATCTCCGGTTCCCTGCCGTATTCCGCGGTAAATGCATCTGAAACTGCTTTCATTATGAATTGCAACCTCTCCTGCTGTTTGTTGAATTTTTCACTTTTCGCTGATATAGTTCATGGAAACTGTTGAATTAAGAATAATATAATGGTGAAGATTTTACAAGTTTTTTTTTATCCGTTTTTTTCAGGTCTGATACTCTCCGCGGCAATACCGAATGAGATTTTCAAGCTGGGAATTCCTGTTCTGGCTTTTGCCGCCCTGATTCCGCTGTTCATCTCGATAAGCGGATGCGGAAGCTACAGACAGGCGTTTGCGGCAGGATTCATCCAGACCATGACGACCCACCTGTGCTCCAGTTTCTGGCTCGGATTCTTCAAGGATTTCGCGCTGTTCACACTCGGCGCATCGGCTCTGGGAACCGCCTGTATCGGAGGAGCGGCCGGACTTCTGCTTTATGTTCCGTACACGGGAAAGACATCCGGAAAGTCATGCGTGGAATTCTCCGCGGAAAACACATACTACATTCCACTTAGAATTCTCTGGGCGGCATCATCATACACGCTGTACGAGTGGGTCAAGTCATGCGGATTTCTCGGCTACCCCTGGGGAACCGTATCCGCGGCGATGTTCAGATGGCCTGTCATGATGCAGATCGCCGACATCACGGGAACATACGGCATCACCTTTCTGGCGGCGCTGTCCGCATCATTATGCGCCGAAATGTCACGCTCATGCACCAACGCGCTGTATGCGCCGGAAAAATCCCGGCACGGGATCATGCGCCAGCTGACATGCTCAGCCCTAGTGTTCTCGGCGCTCATCCTGTCCTCCGTCCTTTACGGCACGTTCCAGTATCTCCGCATAAGAATTCCGCAGAAAACGCTGACCGCGGTGCTTGTCCAGCAGAACAGCGATCCATGGAAGAATTCCAGCGACACACGGACTATACTTGAGTCCCAGCGGGAGACGGATATGAGGCTTGAGTCTCTCGCCGGAGCCGGAAAAAAAGCGGATCTGATTGTATGGAGCGAGGGAAGCCTCAAGTACTATTTTCCCGACAGCCTCGCGTATTATGCGGCGAATCCGGCCGGAAACCCGCTCATCCCGTTCATAAAGAAGAACGGAATTCCGCTTCTGACAGGAGGCTCCGCCGTAAAGGACAAGGAGACAGGAAAATTCAACAACGCCGCCCTCATGTTCGACGGACAGGGCAATCTCCGCGGCTACTACGGGAAAAACCATCTTGTGCCTTTTGCGGAGGCGATTCCGGGAATGGAGAACGATACAATCAGACGGATTATAGGAGGCGCAGTCGGAATATCGGCAGGCTGGACTCCGGGCGACCGTTACACGTTCTTCGACGTTCCGTGCAGCTGGTATCCGGAAAGAGTCCTCCCTGCCGCCGAATACATCGACATATCGGAGCCGTTCTCCGTCCAAAAGGAAAAGGAGGGCGCGGCTCCGTCAGTAAGAATCGCAACTCCCATCTGTTTTGACGACGCGTTTCCGGACATAATGCGCCCTCTGTTCATGAACGGGGCGGAACTTTTCGTGAACCTTACGGACGACTCCTGGTCGCTGAAGGAATCAAGCGAATACCAGCATTTTGCCGTTGCCGCCTACCGCGCGATAGAATACAGGACCACGCTCGTGCGCTCGACAAACGCCGGATATTCAGCCGTAGTCTCTCCGTCCGGAAAAATAATCGCCGACATGCCGCTGTTCAAAAGCTGCTCCGTTGCGGCAGAAATTCCGGTGTACGGACGCACGGTGACCATATATGCAAGATTCGGGAACTGGCTTCCGGAAATTCTCGCAATACTTGCGGCCGTCCACTGCATCAGGACAAGGCTGGATTTCCGGAACAATGACTACATCCCTTCTGAACGGAAAGAGGGAAAACGGAGACATCAGGAAAAAAAAGGCAGAAAGCACGGAAAGCGCTCATCATGAACAGAACGGAAAGGAAGGAACCGCAAACCGAACGCCTCACTTTACACCGTCTCAAATAATAGGATATAATTTCCGCATGTCCTTAAAAAACAGACCCAGAGGAGTTCTTCATATTTTCATGGCGGCGGCTGTCATCTCATCCGCCGGGCTGCCCCTTTTCCCGAAAGGCAAGACGGACACAGCGGACAGCGGGCCGTCATCAGCCGCGCAGAATGAAAAAAACGCGGAGCGGGAGCCTGTGTTCACATACACCGATAACAGCGCCGGCGGCTCAGTGGACGAAAGCGGAGAATTCACAGATGAATCGGTGACGGACGGGGAGTCTCTCGCCATATCATCCGAAAGCGGAAACAGCAGGCAGAAAATACAGGAACGTCCGGAACAGCTGTCGTCGCAGTCAGGCGAAAAGGCAAAGGAAAAATCTGCGGACAGGACAACTGAACCGGTTCCGGAAAATGACCGTGTCAACAAGGAGGCTGACTCCGCGGAGAAAACTGGAACCGCAGAATCCGCCGCATCCCCGGCAGGCACGGATTCCGCACGGAACAGACGCAGCGTCAGAACCGAGTCGGACTACCTTCAGGATTACATAAAGCCCGCACCCGACACGCTTCCGCCGGAAAAAGTTCCGGAAAGGGAACTTTCCATGACGGATGAGGCTGATGCCGATGGCGTCACGGGGCTGATGAGAGCGGCCAGGTCAGGAAACGACTGGCAGATAAGGGCGCTGCTGGGAGCAGGGGCGGAAATCAACGCGAAAGACAAAAACGGCTGGACGGCGCTTATGTACGCATCCCGCTGGCAGGAGAACCTTAACACCGTGAACATGCTTGTCTCCGCAGGAAGCGATGTCAAGGCCACCGATCAGTTCGGGACGGACGCGCTTATCCTTGCGGCATGCAGGAACGGCAATCCGGACATCCTGAGAAAACTTCTTGAATTCTATGGAGCGGCGGACAGACAGGTGATGAGGGCGCTGACTCTCGTTCTTTCCGGCACTGACACTACGGAATTCACGGGAACAGAAAAAGTGCGGGTCTTTATGGAGAAAGGAGTTCCGCTCAACATATATCTTGACGGCAGGACACCGCTCATGTATGCGGCGAAATACGGAAAATCAGCGGAAATTCTTGAGATTCTTGTAGAGAACAACGCAGCCACGGAACTCCGCTCGGCGGAAGGAAAAACCGCCTTAGACTATGCCATGGAGAATCCGAGGCTTGACACGGAAAAAATCCACAGAATACTCAACAGATAAAGACGGAATCAGGAAAACAGATGCGGATAACAGGCGGAACATTAAAGGGAAGAACAATAAAATGTCCTGACGGAGTCATAAGACCGGCAATGGACAGGATGAGAGAATCAGTTTTCGCGATTCTCGGAGACCTCAGCGGAAAGTCATTTCTTGACCTTTTCTCCGGATCGGGAACAATTGCTGTCGAGGCGGTATCAAGAGGGGCATTCCGCGTCGAGCTATGCGAAAAAGACAGAATCAAGATAGGCACCGTTCTTGAGAACGTAGCCATGACGGAGGAATCTCTCGGAATAAAAATCAGATGCCACTTCATGCCCGTGGAATATTTCATAAAAAGATGCAGGGACAGTTTTGACTACATTTTCTTTGATCCGCCGTTTCCCTACCGCTACCATTCGCAGCTGGTGGAACAGGCTGACAGGAACGGGCTGCTCACGAAGTCCGGAACGATTCTTGTGCACCGCCCCTCCGAGCATTCCATGCCTGAAGAAATAGGTTCCCTCAGACTTGCTGACAGAAGGGTGTACGGGCGATCGATAGTGGACTTCTACAGATACTGATGCCGCTCCAGTCCGGTTTATTTTATTAAATAACGCTAAATTAATTGTGTTTTTTCGTAAACTGTTGTAAACTCTGGAATATTACAGTTATGGATAAAAAAAATCAGGCTCTCCAGATGAATTTCATAAAAACCGTGAAGGACTGTAGTGACGGCGATGGTCTCATAAAAACAACGGACCGGCCTGTAACCACCCTGAGCGCGGAACAGAAAGCCGTCCTCAACAGGAAGGCCAACATGATGTTCAACAGCGGAAACATAACTGATGCCGGCCGGATATTCATAACGACAGGATACTCGGACGGACTGACGAGAACCGGTGACTATTATATTGAAAAGAACATGAGCATCAAGGCGCTCAGAATGTATCTGCTTGCGCACAACAGACGGAAGGCAGAGCCTGTACTGGAGAACATCGCGTCCGTCATATCGTCGCTGCTGAAAGAAGACAACTGACGGCCTGAGTTTTTTTAATACAAAAATGGGGATTTATAAATGGACTCTACAAAAACAGACCAGAACACAGATGGGCAGGCGGAATTCATAAGCGATCTTTCCGAACAGATCTCGGAACTGTCCAAAAAAGGATATCAGCTCCTTAAAAAGGACAATACCGAAGGCGCCGCGGCGGCGTTCAATGCCATACTAGCGATAGAAGCCGACAACAACTACGCACTTGTGGGACTGGGCGACACGGAACGGAGAAAGAACAACGTTCCAGCGGCAATCGCATATTACGAGAAATGCCTCTCAGTGCATCCGGACAACAACTATGCGCTGTTCGGACTGGCCGACTGCTACAAGAGCATGAACAACTTCAGCCGTGCAATCGAAATATGGGAACAGTATCTTGTCCATGACGAGAAAAACATCACCGTGATAACAAGAGTCGCGGACACATACAGAAAACTCCACAACTTCAAAAAATCGAAAAGTCTATATCAGAAGGTGCTTGAGATAGATCCGAACAACTCTTACGCCCTTATAGGGCTGGGGCACCTGAACTATGACTTCAAGGAGTACAAGGACGCCCTTTACTACTGGAACAGGATGTATGAGCATGACAAGGACGCCGCCGACATACGTGTTCTGACGGCAATAGGCAACTGCCACAGAAAGCTCAAGACTTTCAGCCAGGGAACATTTTATTTTGAGAAGGCCCTGGAAAAAGCTCCGGACAATTTCTATGCGCTGTTCGGACTGGCTGACTGCTACCGAGGAATGAACAGGCACAACAAATCCGTCATATATTGGAACAAAATTCTCGATCTGGATCCGAACAACAAAGTCATTCTGACAAGAGCAGGAGACGCATACAGGACGATGGGAGACTACACCAAGGCAGCCGAATGTTACAACAAGGCTCTGGACATAGACTTCGACATCTATGCGGCCATAGGACTTGCTCTGATATGCAGGGGCGAAGGCAGATATGAGGAGGCGGCGGAACGGTTCGAATCCCTTCTCAGAAACGATCCAAAGAACTACAGGATATGCGTTGATCTTGCCGAATGCTATGTCGATATGAGAAGAAAGGATCTGGCGATAAAAGTGCTTGAGAATTTCACAAGGACGGACAACAGAAATCAGGCGGTAAACGACCTGCTCTCAAAACTCAGTCCAAGATAGCACGATGGAAAAGACACTTCTTACAGGACTCCTGCCGGACGAGATAACGGAATCGCTCGGTCTGGAGCAGAAATTCCGCGGCCGGCAGATTTTCAGATGGATAGGAGCCGGTGTCAGCAATTTTGACATGATGACAAACCTCAGCGCGGAGCTCCGTACCCGGCTGAAGGATATGGCTCTTCTGCGCTCATCATCAGTAACCGGAACTCTAAGAGATCCCGACGGAACCGTGAAGCTCCAGATAACACTCCATGACGGCAACGCCGTGGAGACCGTTCTGCTGACCGACCGGGAAGGACGGAGAACCGCCTGCGTCTCATGCCAGGCCGGATGTGCGATGGGGTGCGCCTTCTGCCGCACCGGAACTCTTGGACTCGCAAGAAACCTGCTGCCGGGAGAAATAGTGGAGCAGTTCCTCTGGCTTGAGCAGGAGGCAGGAAAACTTGACAACATCGTATTCATGGGAATGGGAGAGCCGATGCAGAATCTGGACGGAATCCGAAAGGCAGTGCGGATTCTTACGGCCAGAGACGGACGGGCGCTGTCCGCACGGAGAATCACACTGTCAACCTGCGGAATAATAAAAGGAATATATGATCTTGCTGAAAACGGCCCGTCAGTAAGGCTGGCCGTATCTCTGACCACAGCCGACCAGAAATTCAGGGAAGAGCTGATGCCAATGGCAAAGGCGAATCCCCTTCCGGAACTCAAGCAGGCCGTCAGATTTTTCACCGAAAAAACAGGCAGGCGCGTAACTCTTGAGGCAGCCCTCATGGACGGTGTGAACACGGATGCCGCCGCCGCCGCCGACATTATGGAATTCGCGGCGGGACTTGACGTGAACATAAACCTCATTCCGTGGAATCCGGTGCCGGGGCTTCCGTTCAGGGAACCGTCCGCCAGGACAACGGAGAATTTCGCGGAAAGGCTCAGAAAGGCGGGACTTAATGTAACGCTCAGAACAAGACGCGGACGCTCCATAGGAGGAGCCTGCGGACAGCTCGGAAAGACAGAAGGAAACGACAATGTACAGCAACAGGACTAGAAAAGCCGTGGCGGTGTCCGCATCGGCGCTGACAATTCTTATCATGGCATCATGTGCGACGACAAAGAGCACATCCTCTCATGAGGAAGGCAGGATCCTTCAAAGCAGGAAATTTTCATACACCCAAGAAACCTACAGCGAGAGTTCGGTATTTCTCGACATGAACCTGAGCTATCCTGTGTTCACGTCGGAACGTCTAGCCGAACTGAACACACGGGTGCGCAACAGCATAAAAAGCTACAGCGGCTCATTCAGAAAGGCGGCGGAGTCCGACTGGTACCTTCTGCGCGACGGAAGAAAGGACGATTATCCCGACGGAAAAATTCCTCCGTTCATATATTCCTCAAAAGGAACTGCGGAGACATCCGATGACACGGCAAGCGTGCTCGTCACAACCTACATATATAACGGCGGCGCGCACGGAATCACCCAGCTTTCATCCTGGACATACAGCGAGAAGGAGCAGAAATTCCTCGACATAACAAAAGCCTCCGGAATGGAACTTGACGCAATCGCGATGGAATGCAGGGACAGTCTGATTGCCGGACTAAAATACGGAGACGGTTCTCCTTCATCAGAAGCAGAGAGAAAGCAGTGGATAAGGGACGGAACCGCACCTGAACGCGGAAACTACGAGATATTCACGGTGGACGGAAAAAATCTGACGGTATGGTTCGAGGAATATAAAGTCGCGCCCTACTCCTGCGGCATCCAGAAAGTGAGGATAAAGCTCAGGCAGAGCGGCAACTGACTGCCCTGTATTTTTACTTGAATATAAGCCCGGATTCATTTATAATCAGATCCGTGCTTTTGCCGGGGGAGATTATCTTTTCATTTTGATAATCAGGAGTAATCCGTAATGCAGAAAAAAATTTATGTGGTCGGCATGTTTGATGCTGAATCAGCGGAAAAAGTTCAGGCCGCGGTCGGAGCCGTAGCCGGTGTTACCGGAGTGACTGCAAATGCGGACAAGGCACAGGTTCTTGTTGATTTTGATGAAACCGCTGCGGGCACAGAGGATGCGGTGAATGCCGCCATCCAGAGCGCCGGAGTTGACATCGTAGGCTGATGATTAAGCTTACCGTTCTGGACGGACATGCGCTGAATCCGGGAGATCTGTCATGGAAATCCCTTCAGGATATTGCTGATGTTACTGTATACGAGAGAACCCCGCCGGAGCTTGCTGCTGAACGGATAGCGGATTCAGCAGCCATTCTTTTGAACAAAGTACGCATAGACGGAAAAATTATTTCCAAATGTCCAAATCTCAG
Source organism: Bacteroidaceae bacterium (assembly GCA_963594605.1). Lineage (GTDB taxonomy): Bacteria > Spirochaetota > Spirochaetia > Treponematales > Treponemataceae > Treponema_D. Next base: position 74,667 of record CAVBEH010000008.1, on the reverse strand, counting down.
ATATATAGGTGTTCTTGCCACAGGATATAACGTCATTGCTCTTGACGCCGCAGCTGCGCATGGAATAACCGTAACGAACATTCCATCCTACAGCACTGATGCCGTAGCCCAGCACGTGTTTGCCCTGATAACATATTTTACAAACAGCGTCGCGCTCCATGCGGAGTCAGTAAGAAAGGGCGGCTGGACAAAAAGCCCGGACTTCTGCTACTGGGAAAGGCCGCTGACAGAACTGGCAGGAAAGACACTGGGCGTACTCGGATTCGGACATATAGGAAAGAAGGTGTGCGCAATAGGAGAGGCTTTCGGAATGAGGACGATATTCCACACGAGAACCCCTCCGGCCGTCTCAACCGCGGAATCCGTACCGTTCGACGAGCTTTTCACACGCTCGGACTTTCTGAGTCTTCATGTTCCGCTTTCCGCCGCCACTGAGAGAATCATCAACGCTAGGACGCTCTCGCTCATGAAACCGTCCGCCTGCCTCATCAACACGGCACGGGGCGGATGTGTTGACGAGAAGGAGCTTGCAGATGCCCTGAACCGCGGAAAAGAATCGCAGGATACGCGGCGGATGTCTCCACGGAAGAGCCGATGGACGGGAACTGTCCCCTGCTCCATGCGGAGAACTGCATAATCACGCCGCATATAGCATGGGCTCCGCTTGAGACACGGAAACGGCTGCTCGGCATCGCAATCGACAACCTGAAATGCTGGCTTGCAGGAACCGCAAAAAATACCGTATGCTGACGAACCGCTTAATATGTTCCTCTTTACCGGAAACATAAAAAAATCACCCGGAATATACATAAGACGCAGTCCACATATATTCCGGGTGAAGCCATACTTTTATACTGCGCAACCTCCGGACCGTTACGCAGGGGCCGGCCGTATTTCCTATCTGACTCTTCTGAACACAGGAATCATATCTATAGGAGCGTCAGCCTTTATTACGAGGCCGCCGTCATACACCTTTCCGTCATTTATATTCTCCCATTTTCCAGCCGGAAGATAGACATCCCTGCTGTATGTATCTGCCTCAAGCACCGGCGCGACAAGGTAGTCAGGACCGAACATATACTGATCGCGCAGCTCCCAGCACTTCATGTCATCAGGGAATTCATAGAACATGGCCCTCATGACAGGCGCTCCAGTTTCTGACGCCTCCCTCATCACTTCTGCGATATAAGGCTTGAGCGACTCACGGAGCTTTATCTGCCGCTCCATGATATTCTGTGCGTCGGGACCGTAGCTCCATATTTCGTTCGGGCGGCCGGTATAAAGGTATCCGCCTCCGAAATCCTTTTCGGAAAGAGGAGGAATGTCATGAGGATCACGGTCACCGTGAAGCCGGAGAACAGGCGTGAACACCGCGAATTCGAACCATCTCTCAAGCAGCTGAACAAATGCCGGATCCTCCGGATTTCCGTACATGAAGCCGCCGATGTCAGTGGTCCACCACGGAATTCCCGCTATTCCCATATTTATGCCTTCGACTACAGAATCACGCAGACATTCAAATGTTGACTGGACATCACCGTTCCAGAGGACGGTTCCGTACTTCTGGCTGCCGACCCAGGCGCATCTCTCAAGGTTCACAATGTCCTTCTTTCCCATCGCCGTCATTCCGTCAAAGAAAGCCTTTGAGTACAGCTTGGGATATATGTTCGACACTGCCAGAGCCGGTCCCATCTGATACCTGTAGTTGTCGAAATCATATACGGTATAATCAGGCTCGGCGTTGTCAAGCCAGAACATATCTATTCCGTACTTGACATAGTTCTCATAGCAGACGTTCCAGATATAGCTGCGCGCCTCAGGATTCGTCGCATCGAATGTGGTGCAGTCCCCGTTGAAATCGTATGTCTGGGGAACACCGCGCTCGGTGCGGACGAGCATTCCCTTATCAAGCATCTCATAGTAATGGCTGCATTTCTTGTCAACGGACGGCCATACGGAGACCATAACTTTTGTTCCCATGGCATGAAGCTCGTCGCACATCGCCTTGGGATCCGGCCAGTACTCCGGATCAAAACCCCAGTCTCCCTGACGGATCCAATGGAAGAAGTCTATGACAATCACATCAAGATGTATTCCCATGTCCCTGTATCTGCGTGCGACCGTAAGAACCTCATCCTGTGTGCGGTAACGCAGCTTGCACTGCCAGAAACCAAGATAATCGCTTCCGAGAACGGGCGCACGTCCGACAGCCTCTGTATACCGTCCGATAATCTCAGCAGGAGTGTCTCCGGCCGTAATCCAGTAGTCCATTTCAGAAGTTGACTCGGCGGTCCACTCGGTCAGATTCTTTCCGAAAGACGCACGGCCCACGGCCGGACTGTTCCACAAAAATCCGTAGCCCAGATTTGACAGGGCAAATGGAATTGAAATCTGAGAGTTGCGCTGGGCAAGCTCAAGCACACATCCCTTCATGTCGAGATAAGGAGTCTGATACTGTCCCATGCCGAAGATTTTCTCGTCATCACGTGAGTCAAAGCGGACGGTAAGTCTGTATGCTCCGCCTTGTATTCCCTTGTATTCGCGGTTTATGACCTTTGTGCAGACGCTTTCCCTGCTTGCGGACGGATCGTAGCTCCTGTGATACTCATGGAGCACAAGTTTTCCGCCGTTGTAGAAACTGATTACGCCGTTCGGATTAACTTTGGCCGTGATTTTTCCGTTCCTTATCTCGGCTCCGGTTCCGGCGGCTGAAATTTCCGCGGTTCCCCTGTCAATCTCCTCGGTGAGTCCCCAGTCTTTTCCCGTGAATTCCGGCTCCATAGTTGAACGCACACGGAGAGAGTTCTTTCCCCACGGCTCGATTCTGAGCGTCTCGCCGCCCTTTCTGAAAATCAGAAAATTTTTCTCTTTCTGGAACATAAAACCTTCCTTTGTCACATTGTTCGCCGCCTCCGGAATTCCGGAGCGGAATCATTCTTGAAATGATAGCACATTCTGACCATTTTCTCACTGAAATAATTGTATAAAAATACTTATTTTTATAACGGAACAAATCGGGACGGCCGTACGGATATTTTATTTCTGTTATATCCTGCATCCGCATTGAATTCCACGGACTTTGTAGTTATTTTTATCAGAAGAGGAACACAAAATTCTTGCCGTCCGTCCATCAATTCCCGGACAGGACCGGCATACGGGCAAAAAAATGAGCACAGAAGAGAATTCAGAGGACAACTACGGAATCGGAGACATGAAGGAAAGCCTTGAGGCGATCACTGCGGAACAGATACCAGCCAGTGCATCGGCGCTGCCGCAGCTTATGACAAACAAAATAACCGCTGCGGACGACTTCTACAGGATGGCGTTCCAGTTCCAGCAGATAATGATGATCTACGAGAGCGCGATAAAGCAAATAGAAACCAAGCTGGAGATTCTGAACAAGGAGAACAAGGTCAGCGGGAAAAGGAATCCGATAGACACCGTAAAATCAAGGATAAAAAGCGCGGACAGCATTGCCGCAAAACTTGCGAAAAGGAATCTTCCGGTCACATTCGAATCCATGATGATGAACCTGAACGACATCGCCGGAGTCCGGGTTATATGTCCGTACATATCAGACATATACACGGTGCGTGACATACTGCTGAAACAGCCGGACATAAAACTGATAAAACAGAACGACTACATTGAACATCCGAAGGAATCAGGCTACAGAAGTCTTCATATTGTAGTGGAAATTCCCGTCTACCTAGCAAAAAGCGCACACAATGTCCGGGTCGAGATACAGCTGAGAACGATAGCGATGGATTTCTGGGCAAGCCTTGAGCATCAGCTCCATTACAAGACGACGGCGAAGGTTCCGGACAGTGTAAGGCGGGAACTCTTCCGTGTGGCAGAGACCATAGCAGCGACCGACCGGGAGATGGAGGAGATCGCGCTGGAGCTCCAGCAGCTGGAATAAAACCTGATACGCTCATTCCGCGGATTTCCAGGAGCAAGGCTCAGTCCCAAGTCGGAAAAGCGGCTCCCATGTTTTATCAAAAAAATCAGGAATGAAGTCCGAAAACAAAAAGTTCCGGCGCCGGAAAGCAGCCGGAACTTCACTTCATTTTTCTAAAACCTAATCCGGATGAACGGCTTCCGCCCTGTGCTTCCGGAGAATGTTCCATCCGCACAAGACAGCAGGCAAACTACACGCGCTCAGGGGAGACTTTCTGCGCGTTCTTTCCCATATATGCGGTGATTGAGCTTCCATCCTTCAGCATTGAGGCTGGAACTACGGCAGAGTCAATCCTCTTTCCGTCAACCTCGATGTACTCGATTCCGCGGCAGACGTGCTCAGGATTCTTCACCTCTATGTGGAGGTTCATCTTTCTCCAGCGGCGGTCCACGGTGAATCCGTCCCAATCATGCTTAACACACGGATCAATCAGAAGTCCGTCATACTGAGGCTTGATTCCAAGCATATACTGGGTAATCGCATAATATGACCAGGTTCCCGCGCCGGACAGCCATGAGGTTCTCGTGTTGCCCGGGCGCTTTGAGTATGTCGAATATGTCGTCTGACCGACCACATAAGGCTCGCTCTGCCGGATCTCAGCCTTATCATTGTATGCGGCAGGAATTGAGGCTTTGCAGTATTCGTAGGCGCGGTCACCGTTTCCGAGCATCGCCTCGGCGATTACTCCCCACCCCTGTGTATGGTTGAAAATTCCGGCGTTCTCCTTGATTCCAGGAAGGAACACGACGGAAGTCATTATGTCGCTTCTTGTCTTTACGAACGGAGGCGCGCAGAGCATGAGACCGTAAGGAGTCGCAAGTTTTTCCTTTACAGACTCCATGCAGATTCTGGCCTGCTCAGCGGTCGCGGCAGATGACATGACGGCCCACACCTGAGTATTCAGATAAATCTGCCCCTCCTCGATTGTCTTTGTCCCATATACAGTTCCGTCCTCACCGACAGCCCAGATGAACCATTTTCCGTCCCAGCATTTCTTCTGGATGTTCCCGTCCAATGTTTTCCGCTGAGCCAAGGCCCATTCAGCCTCATCGCTCCTGCCCAGACGCTCCGAGATGTCGGCATAAGTGGTAAGTCCGAGACGGAGCTGGAACGCCACGAACAGCGACTCGCCGTGGTAGCCTAGCTTCAGACAGTCGTTCCAGTCGGCAAGAAGCCCGCAGGGAAGTCCGTCCGCGCCCATACGCTCAAGGTTGAATTCAAGAGCGCGCTTGAGATGTCCGTAAACGGTAGCCTCGCCTCCGTCCGCATAAGGAACAACCTTGTTGTAGAAGTCAAAGTTTCCTGTCTCGGCCACATAGCATGGAACAGCGTTGAAGAACCACTCACAGTCGTCAGAGCGGAATTCCTCCGGCTTCGGCGCCTTCTCGTGTCCGGCATTGAAATCCTTGGAAATCACAGGAACCGCACCGCCGTTCTGACACTGGCCGGAAATCATGCGCACAAGACGCTCCTCGGCCTCCTCCGGAATCGCCGCTGAAACCCCCAGAATATCCTGAACAGAATCGCGGTATCCGAGTCCGTCGCGCTCGCCGTTGTACACAAGTGATGCCGCACGGCTCCAGGCGAATGTAATAAGACTGTTGTAAAGTCCCCAGACGTTCACGGTGTGGTTTATGTCCTCGTCAGGAGTGTGAGCCTTGAACGAACCGAGTTTCGCATGCCAGTTGGCAACAAGCCTGTCGAATTCCTTGTCGGCGCGCTCGAAATTTCCATATTCCGCCACGATTTTCTGTCCGACGGCGCGGGCATCGTCAATTCCGAGCATCAGCATGATCTCTTTCGTCTCGCCCGGCTGAAGCTCCAAATCTCCCTGAACAGTTCCGCAGGAATTGTCGCCATAAGCTTCTGAATTCGTACATCCGCCCTTCACGACCGCCTCTGGATGCTCGTATGAGCCGTAAGTTCCGATGAACGCCTCACGGCTCGTGTCGAATCCTGTCATCGGCGTTCCTACCAGAGCAACCCACTGGCTCATATACGCGCCACCGACTTCCCATTCAGGATGCTGGATATAAAGATTGTCCTGAATTGAATAGCGCAGCATGTTGTCGGCTACCTTCTCGCCCTTCACGATGAAAAGTGAATACTGAAGATTGACCTGATCCTGAGTGGTGTTCCACTGGTTCGCGAATTCGCAGTATGAGAACACGCGGATTTTTCTTGCCTTGTCAGAAGAATTCGTAACTTTGAGCCGCCAGTACTCAAAATTCTGACCGAGAGGAACATAGTATTTTGTCTCGGTCTTTATCCCTTTGTATTCAGAAGTGATTGTCGTATAGGCCGTTCCGTGGCGGCACTCGCTCTTGTATTGGTCAAGCGGCTTTCCGACCGGCTGCCATGATGCGGACCAGAAATCGCCGTCCTCCATGTCGCGCAGATAGAAATAACGTCCCGGCTGATCCATCGGGACAGCGTTGAAGCGAAGCCGCATGAAGCGCCCCTGGGCGCCGGACTTGTAGAAACCATAACCGCCGGCATTGTTCGTAATGACAGCTCCGTAGACAGTTGAGCCCAGATAGTTGCTCCAGGAAGCCGGAGTGTCCGGGCGTGTGATGACATACTCAGCCCTGTCATCATCAAAATAACCGTATCTCATAAATACCTCTGATCTTAGATAATCAGATAAGATTAATTTATAAAACACCATTTGTCAAACAGATAAATGGTATGAATCTATATAATTATTGTACACGGAAACGGAAGATGACATACGCAGCTGAATTCGGCCCAAGAACCGTCATAAACTGTCGGTTCCGTGAAAACATACATGAATAAAAAAACAGAAGCTCCAATCGGTAACACCAAAAGGAGCTTCTGCCGTCCAGCGCTGCTGGACATCGGAGAGAGTTTATCAGCTTATTTACAAGCTGACTAGAATATATAGTATTATAAGAAATATGTCAATAGCCTGAAAACATTTTTTTTCATTTTTAACATATTTCAGTCTTCCATGGATCTATACTCATCAAATTCGCGCAGCATCTCCGGATCCTTGTTCCGGTCAAGCAAGGACACGGCAACGGCAACCGCAAGACAAACGACAAACGCAGGAAGAATCTCATATATGTCGAAAACTCCTCCTTTCAGATAATGCCATACAACATCCGTGACACCACCGGCGACAAGCCCTGCAACAGCTCCTTTGGCTGTTGCTCCTTTCCAGTAGAGCGCAAGAAGTATAAGAGGTCCGAATGTGCCTCCGAATCCAGACCAGGCGAACGACACAAGACCGAATATGGAGCTGTCCGGATTAAGAGACAGAAGAAGTCCCACGACTGCGATTGCAAATACGGAGATTCGGCTCACAAGCATGACGGTCTTGTCATCGGCATCCTTCTTTATCATTCCCTTGAAAATATCCTGACCGACAGCCGATGATGCGGCAAGCAGCTGGGAATCCGCAGTGGACATGGCCGCCGCAAGAATGGCGCAGAGAAAAATTCCTGCGATGAATGCGGGATACATCCTCAGCATGGACTCGCTGAAAACCGCCTCCTGAGTTCCGGAACCGAGAACCTTCAGCCCTTCCGCAACGACATCCTGCGGTTCAGCTCCCAGAAGAATTCCCCTGTTGAGCAGATAGGCTGTTCCGAACGTTCCTATCACGAATGTTCCTATATAAGAAATCACCATCCAGGAAATTCCGACACGGCGTGCGGTGGTTATCTCCCTGTTTGAGCGGCAGCCCATAAAACGGACAATTATATGCGGCATTCCGAAATATCCGAGACACCAGGAGAATGCGGAAAGCGCGGACATCGGACTGAAAGACTTGTTTGCGGTGAATTTTCCGAGTATGTTCTGCCCGAATTCTCCGCTGAGCGCGCGGCCGGTAAAATTCTGAACCTGTGCGACAGCATTCCCGAATCCGCCGAGATCTATGACTATCACAACTGATGAAACGACAAAAGCAACGAAAATAAGCGTTCCCTGAATGAAATCAGTTGTACAGACGGCCTTGTATCCTCCCATAATCGTATATGAAAGAATGATGACGAATCCTATGACAAGACCTGCGTTCCAGTTAAGACCGAAGACGGAACGGAAAAGCTTGGCGCAGGCGACAAAACCGGAAGCCGTATAAATAGTGAAAAACACAACTATAAAAAACACGGACACAACGGTCAGTATGCGGGACTTGTCCTTGAAACGGTTTGTCAGGAATTCAGGAATCGTGATTGAATCGCCGAATGCTATGGAGCATTTTCTGAGCGGCTTTGCGATTATGAGCCATGCCAGGTACGTTCCCGCTATCAGTCCGATCGAGGTCCAGAAAGTCTCCTTGAATCCGCCGAGATAGCAAAGCCCCGGAAGTCCCATCAGAAGCCAGGCGGAGGAGTCGGAAGCCTCCGCGCTGAGAGCGGTAACCCAGGGACCGACCTTGCGTCCTCCGAGAAAAAAGTCCGAGGCGGTGTCATTGCCCTTTGCGGAACGGAGTCCCACATAGACCATAAGCCCCAGATAAATTACGAATGCGACAACCATCGCGAAAATTTGGGAAGTCATTTTTCCTCCAAAAATGAGAAACTAAAAAAAGAGATGGAATATTTTAAAGAGAATAGAGGTGTTAATCAACAGTCTTGACAGTTCATTTGTAAACCCGACTGTGAAACCGGAAGTTAGTTTCAAGGATGAAGTGCAGCATTTGGAGCCGCAACCGGCGGATTCAAAACAGCAACAAGGTAAAACATAAAAAGGGCGTCAAGAATGACGCCCTTTTTCAACCTACAGCATACCCCGCACGGCTTCCATCAGCTGCCTCTACGGAACTGCTTTCAGTTTATTTCTTAAAAGCTTCCGCAACAGCTACTGCGCAGGCAACTGTACAAGTATTCATCCGTCGTTTCCTCCGGATGAAACTCGAGTTTTTATTTGCTCGCAATGCTCGCATTTTTGCTGTACAAAAAACATAAAAACTCGCCCGGCTGCCTTCAGTCGCATTTGCAGAAGCTATTCAGACTATTTCTTGAAAGCTTCCGCCACTGCAACGGCGCAGGCTACTGTGCAGCCGACCATCGGGTTGTTGCCCATTCCCATGAAGCCCATCATCTCGACGTGTGCCGGAACTGATGAAGAACCTGCGAACTGAGCGTCTGAGTGCATACGGCCCAATGTGTCTGTGAATCCGTAGGAAGCAGGACCTGCTGCCATGTTGTCCGGGTGCAGTGTGCGTCCTGTTCCGCCGCCTGAAGCTACGGAGAAGTAGTTCTTTCCTGCGAGGAGGCGTTCCTTCTTGTAAGTTCCTGCAACCGGGTGCTGGAATCTTGTCGGGTTCGTTGAGTTTCCTGTGATTGAGACATCGACATTCTCGTGCCACATGATTGCAACGCCCTCACGTACATCGTCAGCGCCATAGCATTTTACGATGAGGCGGTCAGGATTGTTTCCGTAAGGAACTTCCTTTACGACTGTAAGAGCCTTGTCAGTTCCGTTTCCGTTGAAGTAGTCGAATTTTGTCTGAACGTAAGTGAATCCGTTGATGCGGCTGATAATCTGAGCCGCGTCCTTTCCAAGACCGTTCAGGATAACGCGGAGCTTGTTCTTGCGGACTTTGTTCGCGTTCGCGGCGATCTTGATTGCGCCTTCAGCTGCGGCGAAAGACTCATGTCCTGCGAGGAATGCGAAGCACTGTGTCTCTTCAGAAAGAAGACGTGCGCCCAAGTTTCCGTGTCCGAGACCAACCTTGCGGTCATCAGCTACTGAACCCGGAAGACAGAATGCCTGGAGTCCCTCACCGATTGCGGCGGCGGCCTCGCTTCCTGTCATTCCGCCTGCCTTCTCTCCCTTCTTGAGGGCGATTGCAGAGCCGAGAACATAAGCCCATTTTGCATCTTCAAAGCAGATCTGCTGTGTTGACTGGCAGATTTCATAAGGATCAAAGCCCTTTGACTTACACAGATCACGCGCAGCCTGAAGTCCGGCCTCGCCTTCAGCGAATCCGTATTCCTTGAGAGCCTTGTTAACCTGAGGAATGCGACCTTCAAAATCTTCAAATAATGTTGCCATTGTATTCCTCCTTATTCCTTTCTAGGGTCGATGAGCTTGACCATGCCCTGATCTTCTGTAACGCGTCCGTAGTGTGTGCGTGCCTTTTCAATCGCTTCTTTAGGATCTGTTCCAGCTTTGAGAGCGTCCATGAGTTTTCCGAAGTTGATGCAGTTGTAGCCGATAATCTGGTTGTCCTTATCAACTGCGCAACTCTCGACGTAGCCTTCAGTCATCTCAAGGTAGCGCGGACCTGTCTTGCGTGTCGCGAACATTGTTCCGACCTGTGAGCGCAGGTTCTTTCCGAGATCCTCAAGAGATGCTCCGACTTTGAGTCCGTCCTTTGAATATGCGGACTGAGTGCGTCCGTACACAATCTGAAGGAAAAGCTCGCGCATCGCGGTGTTGATAGCGTCGCATACAAGGTCTGTGTTGAGGGCTTCGATGATTGTCTTTCCGATGAGAATTTCAGAAGCCATAGCTGCCGAGTGTGTCATTCCTGAGCATCCGATTGTCTCGACAAGAGCTTCCTCGATGACTCCGTTCTTGACATTGAGAGTCAGCTTGCAGGCGCCCTGCTGAGGTGCGCACCAGCCGATTCCGTGTGTGAAACCGGAAATATCTTCCTGAGTCTTTGCCTGAACCCATGCGCCTTCCTCAGGGATGGGAGCAGGTCCGTGATAAGCACCTTTTGCCAACGGGCACATGTGCTCCACTTCTGCAGTGTACTTCATTTTGAACTCCTATTAAAAATAGATTCCGTAAAATCCATAAATATACGGTATGAATATAACACCATTCCGGCCTTTTTTCAATGGAATTATACGCCAGACGGAAAACACAGTCAGTCCGTTCCGGCATCCGGCCTTCGTGAGGAGACCGCAGAAATAAATTCCCCGGCATAATCCGGCAGCGGAATCTCAAATATCAAGGACGATTTTCCGGAAGGAACCGTCAGCCTTGACGACACAAGAAGCATCCGCCGCAGACCGGCTTCTTTCCTGAGCAGCCTGTTCAGCCTGAAATTCCCGTGCATGTCATCTCCTGCAATCGGACAGCCGCTGGCCGCAAGGTGAATTCTGATCTGATGCATACGTCCGGTCTCCAGCACAAGCCGCAGCACCGAAAATTCAATTTCAGTTCCGCAGCAGACGCAGCTCCACCGGCGCAGCGTCTCGTATCTGGTGACGGCACTCTTTCTGACTCCATGCTGTACAAGCGGCTCGTCGATAATTCCCGATTCAGGCACCATAGCTCCGGCACAGACGGCCGTATATTCCCTCGACACCTTTTTTGAGGCGACCAGAGAAGCCCATTTCGCCGCCGCAGCAGGCGACTTTGCGACGACCATAAGCCCGGCAGTGTCCCTGTCAAGACGGTGAACCAGAAAAACCTTTTTCCCGGTCTGCCTGGAAAATTCAACGTCAAGAGGATGCGCCGCATTCGCCCCGCCCTGAACGGGCATTCCGGCAGGCTTGTTCACGATATAAATCTCATCATTTTCATATATAACAGGAACGGAATTCATCCGAAACAATATAGACGAGGTGACTTAAAATGACAAGCCGGACAAAAAGTAAAATTCTCGGAGCCATGATTTCCGCCGTCATGATGGCGGGCATTCAGGCCGAGCAGCTGCACGACAGGGATTTCGGATATTACGTGGACATTCCGGAAGGATTTGCAATTGCTTCCGCATCTTCAGACGGGAGATCATATCTTTTCTCGCATAAGGACATCCCGGTCAGCATCGTTATCAAGGCACAGGAGACAAAGGGAAAAAGTGCGGATGAAATTCTGCGAGGCTCGCTCGCAAAACTCTCGGCCGAGGAGGAGACCGCGGAATTCGTCTGGAACGGCATTGACTGCGCAATCTCGTCATTCTCGATGACGCTTGAAAGGAAATTCAAAGGATGGGGACTCTGCGCTCCGGCGGAGGCAGGAAATTCCGTCATAATGCTCGCCTATTCTCCCGACAAAGACTGGGATTCATACTGGAACATCATAATGTCGGCGCTGAACTCGCTCAGCATAGAATCAAAAAACATAAATTCTCCCGGAATGATTGCACAGTACGCGTTTCCGCCGGAAGGAAGAAAAAATCTTGTCCTGGACATAAACGGAACCGACGTGGAAACATCAATCGACACAAGCGACACCGAGGCCGCGGAATTTGTGGTGGAGATGGAATTCTCCGTGCTCAAGCTATATTCATCACACAGGCTTAAGGAGCAGGCATGGAAAAGATACTACAGGATGATTTTCCGGGACAGCTGCGGAAGACTCGGACGCGTCTCAGATGACATAACAAAAGCCCTTTATCCCGCCGCGCTCAGAAAGAATGCGGCATCACCTGAAACAGAAATTCTGAGGGAACTCCTCGCCTGGGTTCAGGAATTCAGCTACAGAAGGGACAACATGACGGAATACAGCACGGACTTTACAGTCCTGCCGGCCGTACTTGAAGGAACCGGAAACGACTGCGACAGCAGAAGCATGATGCTCTGCGTTCTTATGAGCCGCACCGGAACAGACTCCATCCTTCTTGTCTCGCCCGAATTCAGGCATGCGATGGCCGCTTTCAGACTTGACGCACCGGGACAGAAATTCACGGCGGAAGGAAAGGAATATCTCATGACGGAAACGACCGCCAGACTCAATCCGGGAACCATCAATGCGGATTACGCCGACAGAAAAAAATGGTTCGCCGTCAGTTTTGACTGAACGGCGGAAACTCAGTTCTGGACAAGAAGGTTATAGGCGTCACGCTCAGACTGCGAAGTGCGCAGCTCGTCACGCAACTCCTGTCTCTTCAGCTTGGAGCTGAAATACGAGATTGTCTTCAGATAATATGAATGCTGGTTGTATGCGGCTGCAATCATAAAAAGCAGATCCACCGGCATATCGTCAATGGCGTGAAAATCATCTACCGGATTACGGCAGATTCCGACCGCCATCACAAGATCAGTAACGGATGAAAGCCTGACATGAGGAATGGCGATTCCCCGGCCGATCGCCGTGGACATAAGCTCCTCACGCTTCAGAATCTCGCCGCGCAGCTCGTTCGCATTCTTCACCTGCGGCGCCGTGCTGAGCACATCCGCCAGCTGAACCAGAGCATCGTGCTTCGAGCGGTGCGATATGAACACGACCCTGTCCGGTGACAGAATATTCTTCACCTGCACATCAATATCATTGCGAGGCGAACTGTCCGAGGACAGCCTTGCGTTGACCCAGTTCTCGACCTCTGACTGTTTGAAACGCCATACAGTACCTATTTTTCCGGCCGGAATCTCACCTTTCTGAGCCCAGTCGTATACAGTCCGATCCGAAACACGCAGATATTTTGCGACCTCTTCTATAGTAAGAATATCATCAACCATAAGAACCTCAGCGGAAACACTATTTTCGGCTATTTTGCATACTTTTCAAGCTTTTGTCAATATTTTCAGACAAACAGAGAATATAAGCACTATACAGGAAATAAGACTTCCGATGCAGACTGGACTTTTCGCGCTGGCATAAAAACGCAAATACCTCAGGTCAAGGCACACTTACGCTCAAGACCTTGACTCAGCCGTTTTTAGGGTTTTGATAAGCCATAAATAAAAGCCCGCCGGCTGATGGATTGCCGGCGGGCTGATTGTTTATCTCAAGTCCTGAAAATCAGACCTGTTTACCTTTTCAGAGAGAGGACGGTCTCAAGGAGAGTGTCGGCCGTCTGTATTGTCTTCGCATTGGACTGGAAACCGCGCTGGGTAACAATCATGTCGGTCATCTGCTCTGACAGATCGACATTCGACATTTCAAGGGCACCGGCAAGGAAACTTCCGTTTCCGGCCACCCCGGACTCGCCTATCCTTGCCATTCCGCTGTTGTTCGATTCCACGAACGTGTTGTCTCCGGCCTTCTCCAGACCGCGGTCATTGGCGAATGTCGCAAGCGCAATCTGACCGATTGTCCTGTTAGTTCCGTTGCTGTAGACGCCGGTAATCACACCGTTGGAGTCAATCTTGAAATTATCAAGATAGCCCATCGCATAACCGTCCTGGGAATAAGCCTTTGTGGTGCTGTTCGCTGCGGACTGGGTGATTGTGTTGACCGAACTTCCGATTGTTCCGAGGTTTATGTTGAGAGTCTGGCGGTACGGATTTCCGTCCGCATCCGGGTTCGCATCAGGAACCGTGTAGGATGTCTGAAGAACTATCTCGCCTTCCGGATTCGTGACATTTCCCGCGGAGTCAGTGACAGAGGCGAGCTGACCGTAATTGTCGAAAGTCACCGTAAAAGAGTTGTCCACACCGTCCGTAGTTCCGAGTCCGATTCTTGTCTGTGTGAATTCGGAATTGTCCGGATCTATCTGGACAACGGCACGCCACTGGTTCGGAGTTCCGGCGACTTTCGTGAACGACACGGCCAGCATGTGCTGATTTCCCATGCTGTCATAAATTTTCTGCTCGGTGTTCCAGGTTCCCTTCACTATGTCCGACTCGCTTGCACCCTCAAGAATCTCCGGAGTCCTCTTGTCAAGGTTGCATGCGAATTTCACGTTTGTCGTCTCCCTCGCAGGATCCTTTGATCCTGTGGGAATCACAAGGTCTGTCGGAGTCGCCGCAGTCTGGACAATCATCTCGCCGTTAACTTCTCGCGCCATCCATCCTTGAACCCTCATTCCGTTCGCAGGATTGACGAGCGTTCCGTCCCTGTCAAGTCCGAACGCACCGTTTCTGGTGTAGAATGACTCGTCGCCGCTCTTCATGATGAAGAATCCGTTTCCCTGAATCGCTAGATCAGTGGAGACTCCCGTTGACTGGAGGTTTCCCTGATTGAATATGTTGTCTATGGAAGCGACTGTCATTCCGAGTCCGACTTCCTTCGGATTCACACCGCCAAGCTCGTCCGTCGGCTTTGCGGCTCCGGACATCTGCTGAGAAATCATATCCTGAAAATTCACGCGGCCTCTCTTGAAGCCTACCGTATTAACGTTGGAAACGTTGTTTCCTATGACATCCATTCTTGTCTGGTGATTCTGGAGACCTGAAACTCCAGAATAAAGTGATCTCATCATATCTGCATTCTCCCAATTATTTTCCTGCCAAACAGGACATAACCGGCGGATTTTCCGTCAGTTCGCGTAAATCGCGCTTATCTTGTCCATACTGTAATACATTCCGTTCACAAGAACCTGCGGTTTTTCCCCGCGGGTCGCCCCCTGCACCACTCCAGATGCCACGGCATCCCCCAGATCCAGATCGACACGGCGGCCGATTGTGGACGCTGCCTCCGAAGAATTGATGAATTCCGCCATCTTTCCGAAAGAGGAGCTCATGTTCGTCATCTGCTCCAGCGAGGAGAACTGCGCCATCTGGGAAATGAACGCTGTGTTCTCCATGGGATTTGTCGGATCCTGATTCGCAAGCTGTGTTATCAGCAGCTTAAGGAAATCATCCTTGCCAAGCTCCTGAGATGTCTTGCGTCCGTTCACGGTGTTTGCCTTGTTGAAAAGGTCAACCGCGTTGTCAACAGCCGCCTTCTCCCCCGCGCTCATCTGTGTGTTCAGTAGTTCCATCATCTTACCTCTTCACTAGCATTGAAATATCGCTTAACTTTCTATCGTCATTTCAGGCGACTATGTTTACAGAATAATTTGAATAAGCCTGGTCATTTTTTTCCGCCCTTACAGGAGAAGTCTGTCCGCCGGCGATTCCGTCATATATACGTCTTCCTGAAACCTCGCGGCCGCCGTCCTGTCCCCGGCCGTCACCGTCAAAGCCGCCGCCCGGATTCTGTCCGCCCGAATAGGCGACATCAAATCCCGCCGCATCAAAGCCGCTGTCCACGAACGCCTGTCTGAGAGACTCCGCATTGTCCCGGAATGCCTCGAACGCCTCCCTTGTGGCGACTGTTATATGTCCACTGACAGTCTTTCCGTCCAGAGAGAGATGAATTCTGACGTTTCCAAGCTCCTCCGGGTGAAGCACAAGATTTATTGTCCCCTGATTGCTGTCACGCAGCATGATGTTTCCTGCCCTGACGAATTCAGGGACATTGTCCCTTATCTGACTGCCAAGCATAGACTGGAATGCATGACCGCCGTCCCGCAAGTCCCCCTGCACGGCAGACCGCAGCTCCGCTGACTGAATTCCCGCCGCCAGCCGGTTCTGCTCCGAAAGTGAGCCTTCCCCGGTTCCGTCTCCGTCAAAATGACCTCCGTCTCCTGACTGTCCGTCCCTTGTACCGGCATCTTCAGTGCGCAAGTCGGTAACCGTGATTTTTCCGTCCGGATCAAGCTTTATTTCCGCAGACGACTCTGAATCCCTCCCGGAAAGCGCAAGACTTTCCGCCGAATCATCATGACCGGCGGGCACTTCCGACTGAAGGGAATTCACGGCAACGGAAAGCCCGATCGAAATCTCAGCCCCGTCATCTTCCCGCACAAGCTCATCCGCAGACGACTGCCTGATGTTCATGGCCTCAGCCTGTTCCACAAAATGAATTTCCTCAGGAACTGTAGTCCCGGAAGCATCCTCATCGGATTCTCCGAGGTTTCCGCCTCGCCTGGCTGTTTTACTTGATTTTTCCGCCGAGGCTGTCGTTTTTGCATTTGAAATTGATTTTTTTTCCGCTGCAACCTGCGCCGCAGCATCTCCACGTTTACCTGAGCGGGCGGACAAAGATTTTTTTCCATTAATTGAAGGGGAAATCATGTCGCTCCGGGAATTCCGCCCGTCAGAAGGCGCGGAATTCATTTGAGCATCATCATTTCCGTGGATATTCACATCCGTTTTTCCGCCGGAATCAGGCAGTCCGGAACAGGATTTTGAGACAGGACTCTCATTGCGCACATCAGCACCGGAGGAATCCGTCTCCCCGGACACATCATTCCTGAAAGACGACACGAGCGCATCAAATGACGGTGCGCCCTCATCACGCCCGGAAACAGAGCCTCCGGCTCCTGAATACGACTGCAATTTTGTATTATTTACTACGTCTGATGTGACTGCCGCCTGCATCGGTCCGCCTCCTGATGTCGAAAAGGCTGCGTGCAGGCAGAAGGAATGTCAGTTAAGGCTTTCCGGTCTGCTGAGCATTTTCCGCTGTATCTCAGCGGCACGTTCGGAAGGCATGAGCGAAAGCCAGTATGATCCCATCGAAGAGGATCCCGAATTCCGGGCGATCTCCTCCACCTTGCGGAGAACATCTATCACAGTCTGGTCATCCATGGCGACAAGAATATTGACGGCCGCCTCAGGTCTCATGCCGTTCAGATTGTTCGCAATCTGTTCAACATTTATATTCTTATCATCGTACTTTTTTACCGTCTGGTTAAATGTTTTTTCTCTCTCCTCCTGACTTTTCTCGCGTTCCGCAAGCTCCGCCACGACCTGGGCATTCTGCTTTTCCGCCGCGGAAAGATCCGACTCGCGCTTGTCAAGCTCCTCCTTCAGGAGATCAAGAGATTCCTTCTGCTTTTTCAGACGGTCCTGATCAAGATCAGAGGACAGAGGCCTTGTCTGGACAGCCGTAAGCTCAGTCTGCGGCTCACGGCCCATCAGCCTGTATACGGGCGAAAACAGTGACTTCATGTGGACAACCCCAAGGTAATCAAACCAGAGCAGCCCTCCGAGAACAAGGATTATAACCACTATAAACAGAACTACAGTCTTTCCAATATTATTTCTTGAAGCCACGTTCTACTCCCATAAAAAATTCAGTCCGGCAGACTATTCTATAAGTCCTGCGATTGCGGCACCCAAGGTGATGTCGTTGTCGCATGAAACCATCCGCCAGTAAATTCCCATCTGTCCGGTGAGTATCTCATCAAGGTAGCCGAGCACACGGTTCCGTATCATCCAGGTCTTGAAGAACGTCGTGCCGTTGCAGAGAATGCACACAGGTCTTGATGAATTCCTTCCGCCGCCGGTCTGAACAGCGCAGGCGACAAGAATTGCGGCGGCATATCTTGCCGAGCGTTCTGCGACCGCATCAAGAATCTGGTACATTCTGTCGTAATCCTCGTCCGAAGCGGATTCCGCTGCAAGACGGCCGAGAACATTGTTTCTATTGTATGGTTCATGCAGGAATCCGTCCGCATCAATAAGCGTAAGGGCAGTGATTCCCATGATTCCGCCTGCAAGTTTTTCCGAGAAAAGTCCGTCTGAAGCGGCGGAGCGCAGTGCGCTCAGAGACAGCGGACCGAGATAAGCACCGGAACAAAGCTTCTCAAGAACAAAAGTTCCGGGACTGACTGTCCTGGAATCGACGTCAAGGTCAAAGTCGGAACGGTTCATGCCGCGGAATTTTCCGGACTCGCAGACGACAATCTGCCTCTTTATTCCGAATTCCCCGCTGTCCGGCTGTATATAGGCAGCATTGAGTCCGGTTCCAAGAATCATTCCTATGTATGAGGAGTATTCCGTTCCTGACTCCGCACAGGCTGCTCCGGCAAGAAGGGCGGCGACAGTATCATTGCAAAGCGTTATCTTCTCTATGGATTTCCATCCGTCCCTGAGAAGAACCTCCTTAAGGCATTTTCCAATCTCACAGCCGATCGCCTCAGGAACCTTCACTTCCTTTGAGAAACCGAGGAGAACACCGTCGCCGTTCTCCTGTACGCGCATAGGGTAGGAAAAACAGAATCCGATTCTGTCGGCCTTGTTCTTGAGACGGCTGATATTGGCGGCAATCTGCGAAAAGAATTCTTCCCTTGTCAGCTCCTTCTCAACGCCAGGCATACGGGTCTTCTCAAGGAATGAAATACCAGGCTTTCCCTGCGCGTCGAAAGTCACGAGGCATGAACGGAAATTCGTTCCGCCGGCGTCAATCACAATCACAGACTTTCCGGCCGACGACCTCTCCGGAGGATTACAGAATGTCCTGATCATGTCCTGATCCGACTTCCTTCCCGAAAGACCTTCCACCATATCAAAAGAGATTGCCTGTGCGACTGAAAGCACATCCGCATGATTCACAAAATTATGCCTTGCCAAAAAACAACTGACTGCTCTGTTCATAACAATTGGATCCTGTAGATAAATTTATCGGCGGAATTCATTTCCGTTTACAGGACAGAAACAAACTCCGCCGGTGATTATATCATATAATCCGTGACAATGCTAGTTAATATGAATTGGCAGACAGCGCTCATATCCGGCGGGCGCTGCAGAAAGCGCTGAAAATTTCCGCGGCATCTCCGACAAGCGACAGGCACGGACGTTTTCTGTAATACTCAGCGGTCCGCTCCGAACTTTCCGGAGACTGAACGGCATGTATGTCGGCAGTCCCCTCCTCAGCGGCACGCTCAGACGTTCCGACCGGAACAAGACCCAGAAGCTCCCTGCACACGATGGAACCGTTCCGCCTCCTGAATTCGGCGGCAAGTTTCTGTCCGGCCTCATAGCACCGGTTCTTGGCGTTCCTATCGGATGCGTCAGGTGAACCTTCAAGCAGCCCCAGACACATCAGCATTCCGCTTACGGCTCCGCAGACCTCACGCATTCTCGACATTCCGCCTCCGAAAGGCTGTGAAAGACGCAGGACAAGCTCACGCCCGACACCAAGCTCCTCCGCAAACGCAAGCACTACGGACTGCGCGCAGTTGTATCCGCTTCTGAAATTATCTTCCGCGGCCATACGCAATGCCGCGTCATCGGTCAGACACATAATCAGGCCCCGCCGATCATGGATTCTATTTTCGCGGCGGCCCCGTCAAGATAAGGAAGCGCAAGACTTTCTATGTCTCCCGCGTCCACGGCTCTTGATGTGGTCTCCTCAGTTGGAATTCTCGCAAGGACAGGAAGTCCGAAATCCTTTGCGATTGAATCTATATTGCTTTTTCCGAATACGGTTATCTCCTTTCCGCAGTCCGGACATCTGACATAGCTCATATTCTCAACCAGTCCCATTATAGGAACATTCATCATGTTGGCCATGTTGACGGCCTTCTCCACTATGACACGGACAAGCTGCTGGGGAGACGAGACGACAATTATTCCGTCCACAGGCAGGGACTGGAACACCGTAAGAGGAACGTCTCCGGTCCCGGGAGGCATATCGACGAACATGAAGTCCACATCTTTCCATATAACATCGGTCCAGAACTGCTTCACCGCCCCGGCGATGACCGGTCCACGCCATATAACGGGATCAGTCTCGTTCTCAAGAAGAAAATTCATCGACATGAGCTGAATTCCACCGTCCGTTACGACCGGACTGAGTGCGTCCTCGCCTTCCACTGCGGAAGCCCGCACGTCGCCCACACCGAACGCCTCGGGAATCGACGGTCCTGTTATGTCCGCATCAAGTATGGCGGTTCTGAATCCGTCCCTGCTGATCTTGCAGGCCAGCAGGCTCGTCACAAGCGATTTTCCCACACCTCCCTTTCCGCTGACTATACCAATAACTTTCCTGACCCTGCTTCCGTTATGCAGTGATACACGGAAATCCTTCTTCTCACATTTCTCGCCGCAGGTTCCGCAGTCGTTGTTGCAGTTTCCAGCCATATCAATCACCTTCCGTAAAACTCCCCTTCCTGTTGAATATAACGCAACGCAACCGCAAAGTCCAGAAATTAAGCTGCAGGACAGAAACGCTCTCATTCCGTGCGGAGCCGCAGCTTTTTTGTCAATACATGATGAGGCCGGCCGCGGGACAAGCACAAAAAAAAAATTTGTCAAGAAAAATAGTTTCCGGAAATTCATCCGGCTGCGGACGAATTCTATTGAGTTAATCATATTCAGTGTTTATATTATGTAAAAAATTCACACTACGCTATATACAACGAAATCTGGAGACAACATGAGATGCCCTTATTGCGGAAGCCTGGACGACAAGGTTCTTGAGTCAAGAACGATGGCCAACGGAGAAAGCATACGCAGACGGCGTGAATGTCTGAGCTGCGGCTACAGGTTCACAAGCTATGAGAGAATAGACGAGAAGCCTTTCATGGTGGTGAAGCGCGACGGAAGAAGACAGCCGTTCGACAGGACAAAGCTTGAGAAGGGAATAGAGCGGGCGCTTGAGAAGCGGCCTTTCTCCACAAGCATGGTCGAGCAGATAACGAACGACATAGAGGATCTCGCCATAGAAAAAGGAAAGGAGAACAGGGAGATTACGACCACAGAACTTGGCGAGCTTGTCCTTGAGAAGCTCTACGAGCTGGACAAGGTCGCATACATACGGTTCGCCTCCGTGTACAGGCATTTCGAGAACCTTGATGAATTCATCACCGAGGTCAAGAACATAAAGGACAAATAACGGGAACAGGAGAATGTAATAAAAACTTTGCCTGAAATAGTGTCAAAGTTTTTATTCAAAAGTTTGCGTTGCAAACTTCATTATCAACTGCCCATTCTCATTTCATTGCGAATGGGCATAAAAAGTCAAATCGAAAATTGAAATTTTCTCGTTGACTTTTTTATGGGAGAAAAATGAGCGATCAGTGGATATTTCCGGAATGGCGGAGCTTTCTGGGGACAAATTCAGACACAGAGACAAAGGGGTTCATAAAATCCGTGGTCAAACGTTCCGGCGAGATTGCAGCCTACGACAGGACGAAAATCGAGAGGGCCATAGGAAAGGCGATATGTGCGGTAAGGGGAAATCCGGATCCGGACCGCGCCGCGGAACTGACGGATCTTGTCGAGGAGCGGCTCCGGCTTCAGCTTGCCGGAAGCCGGGCTCATTCGATTCCGGCGATAGAGGAGATTCAGGACGACGTTGAGGATGTGCTGATCGAGAACAGGGAAGTTGATGTCGCGAAAGCCTACATACTTTACCGCGCCAGACACGAGGCGGTACGTGACGCAAAAAGGCTTATGATTGACATAAACAAGACGATGGACGGTTATCTCGGACAGAGCGACTGGCGCGTGAACGAGAACGCAAACGTGAATTTCTCGCTCGGGGGACTCATCCTGCACAACTCCGGAACGGTTACGGCGAACTACTGGCTGAACAACATATACTCAAAGGAGGCGGCTGAAGCGCACCGCAGCTGCGCCTTCCACATCCACGACCTCTCCATGTTCTCAGGCTACTGCGCCGGATGGTCGCTCAGGCAGCTCATTCAGGAAGGTCTCGGCGGAGTTCCGGACAAAATCACGTCAACTCCGGCCGCCCATCTGTCCACGCTCGTGAATCAGATTGTGAACTTCATCGGAATAATGCAGAATGAATGGGCCGGTGCCCAGGCATTCAGTTCGTTCGACACATATCTGGCGCCGTTCGTAAAAAAGGACGGTCTTACAGAAAAGCAGGTCAGGCAATGCATCCAGAGCTTCATCTACGGGGTGAACACGCCGAGCAGATGGGGTTCCCAGGCTCCGTTCACAAACATAACTATGGACTGGATCTGTCCGGACGACCTGAAGGACAAAAATGCAATTGTCGGAGGCGGCGAGACCGGGTTCACATACGGCGACTGCCAGGATGAAATGGACATGATCAACAAGGTGTTCATAGAACTGATGACGGAAGGCGACGCCACCGGCCGCGGATTCGCATATCCGATTCCGACCTACAACATAACAAAGAATTTTGACTGGAATTCCGAAAACGCGAAACTTCTATTCAAGATGACGGCCCAATACGGAACTCCGAATTTCCAGAATTTCATCAATTCAGACCTTAATCCGAATGACGTGCGTTCAATGTGCTGCCGGCTCAGGCTGGACAAACGCGAGCTCAGACGGCGCGGAGGAGGACTTTTCGGGGCGGATGAATTCACCGGCTCACTTGGAGTGGTCACAATAAACATGCCGCAGATCGGCTACCTGTCCAAAAACGAGACGGAATTCTTCGGACGGCTTGAGCATCTTATGGATCTTGCGGAAGAAAGCCTCTGCACAAAGCGCAAGGTAATCCAGAAACTATATGACGGAGGCCTATTTCCTTACACGAAAAGGTATCTCGGCACGCTCGGAAACCATTTCAACACCATAGGACTCTGCGGGATGAACGAATGCTGCCTGAATTTTCTCGGAAAGGACATAACCACAAAGGAAGGCAAGGCCTTTGCGGAAAAAACGCTTACCTTCATGCGTGACAGACTCTCAGACTATCAGGAAAGTACCGGAGACCTGTTCAACCTTGAGGCGACTCCGGCGGAATCCACATCCTACAGGCTCGCTCGCCACGACAAGGAAAAATATCCGGACATAATCACCAGCGGGACGGACGATCCGTTCTACACGAATTCATCGCAGCTTCCGGTTGACTACACGGCTGATGTATTCGATGCCCTTGACCATCAGGAATCGCTCCAGACAAAATATACCGGAGGAACGATGTTCCATGTGTTCCTGGGAGAAGCGGTAAGCGACTGGAAGGCCTGCGCGGAGCTTGTGAGGACAATAGCGGAGAACTACAGGATTCCATTCTTCACAATATCTCCAACATATTCTGTCTGCCGCATACACGGTTATCTGAACGGCGAGCATTTTGAATGTCCAAAATGCAGACAGGAAAAAGAGCTGGCGCTGCGGACAAAGCTCGCCGCGCTTGAGAGGGAGCGGGCGGAAGCGTCAAAAGCATGAGCAATGATCTTCAGACGGGAGGAAACATGAAGGCGGCAAGAACAATTGAGGAAATCGACAGGGAAATTGCGGAGACCAAGGCAGCCCTTGCGGACGTGCACGGAACCGAGACGGAAGTATACGCGCGCATTGTAGGATACTACAGAGCGGTGGGAAACTGGAACAAAGGGAAAAAGGATGAATTCCGAATGAGAAAGATGTTCACCCTGGAGGACAGCGGAATCCATCAGAATACTGCAGAAACAAAAAACTCCGGCACGGAAGCCACGGCAGCACCGTCCGGCGGAAAAACGGAACCGGAACAGCCTCAGCTCATTCCGCAGAATGAAATACACTACGAGATTTACACCAGAAAAACCTGCCCGAACTGTCCTCCCGTCCGAAAATTCATGGAGAGTCTGCATATTCCCGGAAGGACAATAGACGTTGACACCGGCGAAGGGCTTTCGGAGGCAGCCAGAAAAGGTGTGTTCGCCTCCCCGACAGTAATATTCTACGGAGCTGACGGCTCCGAGAACGCAAGATGCCACAGCGTCGGCGAGCTGGAGGAAACCATCCGGGAATTCCCAGGCTGCTGATGAACGGCGGAAACGGAATTACGGAGATTCCGGCAGGAATTCTAAGAAAGACGTCTCTTGTCGATTATCCGGGGCACGTCTCATGTGTATTCTTTCTCAAAGGATGCAATCTCCGCTGCCCTTACTGCTACAACGCACGGCTTGTAACAGACGGAGGAACTGATCTGAAAAAAGATGCCGGAGCGGAGTTTCTTTCTCCGTCCGGACTGGCGGATTTTCTGAACTCAAGAAGAAATGTGATGACGGCGCTTGTGCTGAGCGGAGGAGAACCTCTACTTCACCCTGCACTGCCCCACATAATACGCACGGCAAAATCGCTCGGCTACCTGATAAAGCTTGACACGAACGGAACAGTTCCGGACAGGCTCGCGCGGTTTGTATCGGACAGCTCGCTCAGGCCGGACTTTGTTGCGATGGACATAAAAACATCTCCCGACCGATACGGAACCGAACTCTCACGGAAACAAGATCTCAACGGAACGGAAAAAGAATTCTTCCGCTCCGCTCTCGCAAAATCGGCTGAAATGCTGGAATCAGAATACGCTCCGGACTGCCGTGAATTCAGGACGGTTCTCGTTCCGGGTCTTGTGAAAAAAAATGACATAAAAGCCATCTCGGAAATCATTTCCGACGGCTCACCGTGGAAATTCGCCGCTTTCGCACCTGGTGAATGTCTTGACTCCAGATACAACGGAATCCATCCGTACACGGACATGGAAGCTGAAGAGCTGGTGCGGTATGCGGCCTCGCTTGTTCCGGGAGCGGAAATGAGATAATTCCGGAATTTCAATGATTACGCTATTGACACATCCGTCCTCAAATGATATAGTCTTCACATCTTACGGCGACATAGCTCAGTCGGTAGAGCATACGGCTCATATCCGTAGTGTCATAGGTTCAATCCCTATTGTCGCTAAAGGGGTCAGAAATCTGGCTCCTTTTTTATTTTAACACCTACAGCCACACGCCTCATTCCAATTCAGATGAATTCCGACTCCGCGGTTCCCCTGTCAAACTGCGGCCTGTTTTCCGCTACATCCCGTTCTCCTGATTTCTTTTCCTCAAAAGCTCATTCATCTTTTCCGTCTGCCTGAAATTTGAAATGTATGACGCCACGAATATGGCAACGGAAATTATTATAAAGGTGGCCTCAAAACCCGCCAAAGAAATCAGATTGTCCGGCCGAATCCATCTGAACAGAAAACCTATCACTATGACCACAATATTCACGAAAAGCACATACAGAATCCGGAAAGCAATAAACCGCCTTCCCGATATTTCCCGGTCAGAAATAAAAGGCACATATTCTGCGGTACCTATTATTCCTATGAGGAAAATTCCAAGCACATAATGCAAGTCCAGATGGGCATCGGCACCATTTGTGAGAAAAACATACAGAGATGATCCCATAAAAATGAACGTTATTTCCCTTGTGAATACCGTGAACAGTTCGCTTATTTTATTTAACATATAATTTCCTTGATTCTAAATTTTATCGGACTTCAGTCCCTCAAACTGAGCCTTGTTCGCCCGCATGAAGTTTTTTCTCGGCAGCTCAATTTCCAGCCTGTAAAGTTTCATCCTGCCCGCAGAAAACAGGAACACAGTTTTCCTTTCCCACAAAATGACTGAACAGAGCAAGGATGCCGTCGTAATTTCCGCGTGCCGACCAGGATCCGCAGGTCGAGACAAGAACATGCCTTACAGTCCGATTCGCCGAATGCGAGCCGTTACTTCCGCTTTCACAGCCGCCCATGCGCTCAATCACAAAGGGAAGCCTTGCAGGAAGCTGACGGTCCATCAGATTTTTTAACGTTCCGGGTACGCCGTAATAATAAAGCGGAAAGTTCCAGACAATAAGATCCGAGACACGTATTTTGGCAATGGCCACCGCCGTGTTTCCTCACATATTCCACGTAACCGTCCGTAAAGTTCCGCGCAAGCTTCAGGGAACTGCTGTATTCCCCGCGCGGACTGCCGTTTATCAAAAGCAGATTCATTTTTGACCTCCAGTAAAAAATCAAAGAAAAAGTTCCGGCTCCCGAACAGGCGAAGAATTCGGCCGGCTTTATCTTGCGGTTCCGAATATATCAGCGGAGAATTGAATATGAAATATACGTGAATGTATGTTGCAGAAAAGGGAGGGCAAAATGCATGAATCCGGCAGTTTTACGGATTTATGGAAAATCTTAAATCATGAATAGAAAAGCCCCGGAAATTCATTCCGGAGCATAAATACGTCGCACAGGAGGAGGCGGTCAGTACTCGTCACCGTAGGAATCGGCTTCCTGGACAGTTCCTGTCTCCGACAACAGCTGCTCGTTCAGGGCTTCAGCTATTATCTCCTCGTCAAGCAGGGAAACAAGAGATGTAGCCTGCGCCTTTGTCATATAATAGCTGAGCGGAAGCGACTCCGTCACTGCAGACTCGTCCTTCATCTTCTTGATATTGGGCATTGAATATGCAGTCAGCGTGAAGTACGGAGATTTGTCCTTGAATTTGTAGCCGAGCTGAATTTTTCCCTCCGCATAATTCGGGGTCGAGGCTTTTATTGTGCCCCACTCAATGCGGACCGGTGTGTCCCCGTACTTTTTGAAGGAGCGTCCGTCCTTTCTGTCAAGACGCTTGTTCTCAAAATCATCAAGATACCTCTCCACGGCTTTTCTTAGCGCATCCCTTCCCTCGGCATCAAGCTGAACCACATAATATGCGGCCATATATTTGCTTCCGAAACCGGCCAGTTTCGTCTTCGGATTTATCAGGACTGATGCCGCCTGCTGCTTGATGTTCCCGAACGCTGTCGTGGAAAAAACGGAAGTCCCGTCCGTCTCTATGTAACGGCCTTTCCCGAAATCGAACAGCGTGAATTTCTTGGCTGTGCCGCCGTTTCCGCCTTTCACCTGCGATGCGGAGCCGTCATCCGTCACGGCAAAATCATATCCCGAATTTCTGTTTGACTGACAGGACATAAGCACAAGGGACGCGAACAAGGCCGCCAATAACGATTTTTTCATCTGTAAAACCTCTTTTGTTCTGAAAATTGGATTTGATACCCGGAAAAACAAACCGGAATGCAGAACCGTTACAATTTAACAGCAAACACGCGGTTCAGCAATAAGGCGCACTGCATGGACGCGCAAAAAACAGTTGTTAAAAATCCTGAAACAATTTATACTTGCAGGAACAATCAAATCAAAGAAACGAGGATTTATATGAAGAAATTTCTAATAATCATGACAATGCTCTCGTTGTTCTCTTTCTCCTTCTTCGCACAGGAGAACACGGACGCGGGCGGCACAGACGGCAGGGACGAGTCAAAATGGTCTTCCTATTCATATTTCAACGTCCCGATTTTAAAAGTGCTAGAGTCCAGGGACGCCTACATCGTAATCTATCAGAAGAACAGGCTCGGTACAGGAAGCACGGTGATTCCGAAGGCATGGGCGGCTGGAAATCCGGAGAATCCCAGGAAACTCAAATTCCGCAACAGACCGAAAGGAAAGACAGGTCCTTTCATGACAGTAATAAAGGACAGCGGCGAATTCAAGCGTGTGGTTCTTACAGTTC
Organism: Bacteroidaceae bacterium; assembly: GCA_963594605.1. Lineage (GTDB taxonomy): Bacteria > Spirochaetota > Spirochaetia > Treponematales > Treponemataceae > Treponema_D. Next base: position 47,020 of record CAVBEH010000008.1, on the reverse strand, counting down.
CGATGTCGAAACTTGATCCGATCTGGGGACTCGCCGACTACCACAAAAAAGTTGACGGCGCGGACAAGGACACGCTTGAGGAGCTTGAGCTTTAGAACTGACCAGCAACCTCAAATAAGTATCAACAAAACGCACAGGCCTGCCGAAAAACATACATACCGGCGGGTCTTTTTTTATGCCCGCCACACAGGATACAGCGTAACATGAAACAGATAACAAAGGACGAGGCGGACAGCCTCGGAAAATTCATAGAGACACACAGTTTTTTCTTTGTGGCAGGACACAAGGAGCCTGACGGCGACTGCATTGCATCATGCCTTGGAATCGGCGCCATTCTTGACTCATACGGGAAAAAATACCAGCTTCTTTCTGCAGGCCCTTTCAAAAGGAACGAAATCCAGCATTACCGCGGAATCTTCTCGGACTCGGCGGTTTTTCTTGATGACAGCGAGAGGAAACATACAGGCCTGATAATAGCGGACTGCTCGGAAATTCAGAGGCTGGGAGAAATAGACGGAGATCTGAAAGACCTTGACACATTTGTCATAGACCACCATAAGACATCGGATCTTTATGGAAGCGCATCGGGGGTGATACGGCCGGAAGCGCCGGCCTGCGCCTATCTTGTGCAGCAGTTCCATGAGATGCTGGTCGGCCCGATTCCCGCGGAGACGGCGGAGCAGCTTTTTTTCGGTCTGTGCACGGACACAGGCTTTTTCAGGTTTCTGGGCGATGACTCGGCGGATGTGTTCTCCGCCGCAGGAAGACTTGTGTCATACGGAGCGGATCCGAAGAGCACATACACAATGATAAACAGCGGAAAACCGTATAGTACAAGAAAACTGCTGGGAATTCTGCTTGACAGGACAGAACGGTATCTTGACGGAAAGCTTGCGGTGACATACGAGACAATGGATGACACGCGCAAATTCGGACAGGAAGGCCGCGATTCGGACGCGCTGTACCAGCTGCTCCTGTCGTCAAAGGACATAGAGGCGGTTGTATTTCTCCGCCAGGACACACCTGCAACATGTACAGGCGGATTCCGGTCTCAGGACAAAGTTGATGTCTCCGCCGTAGCTTCTAAATTCGGAGGCGGAGGCCACAGAAATGCGGCGGGAATGAGCACGGACGGGAAGCTAGATACCCTCATCCCGTGCATTGTAAAGGAATTTGCCCGCATAATATAAAACCGGACCGACATAAGAACCGTTCTTCAGCCAGCCCATTCATCCCTGTTCCCGGTAAAATTCAGAAAACGCCCGGTCTCCGGACCGGCAGAATAAGGAAAGGATGAGGCATGGCAGCCGTCAGCCCGATCTCCTCATCCTTTTTATAACAAGCTGCTCCGCAACCGCGGAAAAATGAGGAGGCTTTATGAGCAAAAAGGACGTGAACCGGATTCCGGTTCTCATCAGGGAAGGTGCCCTTACGGAAAAACAGGCGCTGAATGAACTTGCGGAATTCATCTGCACGGAGCCGGTTCTGTTCGGTCTGCACAGATATGACGAGGATTTCAGAAGTGAGGTGATTCTATGCTTTCTGGAAAAAGGCCATGCTATGATAAGATCCTTCGACAGCAGATTCGGACAATTCTTCTCGTATTTCTTCAGCTATGTGACCGGAATAGTCTGCTCGCTCAGAAGGGTTGAGGCGCGGACTTCCATGCAGAATTCCGTAAAAATCGACGAATGCATAAAGAACTGGCCAGACAAAATATCCGCCTATAGAAGGACGAATTTCTCCCGCATGAATCTTCCCGTGCTTCCGTTCGCATACAGAAAAATACCGGCGGACAAACTCAGGGAATCTCTGATGGCCGGCGAGACGAAGCAGGTGTATGTACAGGCAGAGACGGAAGCCGTCAGGAAAATCCCCAAAAAGGCGCTTCTGGTGCTTGCCCTCAAGTCATCATATTACATCACGGACGAGCAGATAAAAAGCATAAGCGGAATCTGCGGAGTGGACAGCGGGGCTCTTGAATCCGCCGTGCAGATTCTCAGGGACAGTCTTCAGGGGCGTGCGGAAAAACGGCAGCTTCTTGAGGAAAAAAGGAACAGGGCCTACTTTTACAGGCAGCACTACGTAAAGCAGCTCCAGCTGTCGGATCCGGACGACGGACCGCAGTTAAAGCTGCTGAGAAAGCTTGACATCCAGACTGTAAAATGGAATTCGATAAACACAAAACTCAGCAGCGCAGGCTCATCGATAAAACCGACGAACAAGGCCGTGGCGGAGATGATCGGAATTTCAGAACGACAGGTCGCCTACTACATACGCTACCTGAAGGAGAACGGACAGCTGTCATCCTGACATGACGGCAGGCGGACATTCCGATAAAATGACGGCAAGAATGTCCGCCTGTTGTTCAGCAGCTTTTTTTGCAGTATATTCTCCGCATGAAAATCTATCTGGCTACAGGAAACATAAACAAGAAGAGGGAGATGTCTGAAATTCTCCCGGAATTTGAAATTCTGATTCCTTCGGACGAGGGAATTGAATTCACCCCGGAAGAGACCGGCACAACATTCTACGAGAACAGCATCATAAAGGCGAAGGCTCTTTATGACATTGTCCGCCACCCGGTCATTGCCGACGATTCGGGAATATGCGTGGACGCGCTTGGCGGAGCGCCCGGAATCTATTCATCAAGATATGCGGGACCGGGATTCATGCGCGGCAAAGAGGACGGGGAAAAAATTCCGCAATCCGAGCAGAACATACTCCTGATTTCCCAGACAAATCATGTTATACAGTCGGAAAGTCTTCCGCCCGGAACATATCTGCACGGAGAACGCTCCTGCCATTACACCTGCGCGATGGTGCTTTATGCCGGGAATGACAGAATTTTTGCCGCACAGGAGACGCTTGAGGGAGCTCTGGTAAACTCAATCGCGGAGGCAGCGGGAAACGGCGGATTCGGCTACGATCCTATCGTATATCTTCCTGAATTCGGAAGGACGGCTGCGGAACTGTCGGCAGAGGAGAAGAACAGGATCTCCCACCGCGGAAAAGCCGTGCGCGCGCTCGGAAGGATTGCCGGGCTCGGATAAAAATGAATCACGGGGATTACGCGCCTTTTCCGGAAATCCGGAGGTGCGAATTCCATACAGAAAATTCAAAAAAAACATTAAAGTAAAGCCATGCACCTGCCGAAATATATAATGCTTTGTTACGGCCGCAACGACTTCGTTGAAGCACCGGCCGGACAACAGCGGCAATGTATTTATGTAGCCTTGTAAACATTCTTACATTTCTGCGGCACAGAAGAAAGGATTCTTCTGTTATATATTCCAAGGAGGAATAAACCATGGTTATCAACCACAACATGTCGGCAATGTTTGCCAACCGTCAGCTCGGTGTCACAGGTCTCAGTCTCGACAAGGACATGGAGAAGCTCTCATCCGGTGAAAGAATCAACCGCGCAGGTGATGATGCCTCAGGTCTTGCTGTATCAGAAAAAATGCGCAGCCAGATCCGCGGACTGAACAAAGCTTCCCAGAACGCTCAGAATGGAATCAGTTTTATCCAGACAACAGAGGGATTCCTCCAGGAGACAACCGACATCATGCAGCGCATCCGTGAGCTTGCAGTGCAGTCATCAAACGGAATCTATTCCGATGAGGACCGTATGCAGATTCAGGTCGAAATATCAGCGCTTGTGTCCGAAGTTGACCGCATAGCAAGTTCAGCGCAGTTCAACGGAATGAACATGCTGACAGGACGCTTTGCACAGGCAACTGGTGAGAATGCTGTCACAGGATCAATGTGGTTTCATATCGGAGCAAACATGGATCAGCGCGTACAGGTATTCATCGGAACAATGACAGCAGAAGCTCTCGGAGTCCGTGAAGCCGGTACAGGCGACAAGATCACGCTTGCCACACCGGAAGATGCCAACCGCGCCATCGGAACTATCGACGAGGCCCTCAGGAGGATCAACAAGCAGCGCGCTGACCTCGGCGCATACCAGAACCGTCTTGAGCTTACAGTAAAAGGACTCAACGTTTCCGCTGAGAATCTTCAGGCTTCTGAAAGCCGCATCCGTGATACGGACATGGCTTCACAGATGGTCGAATTCACAAAGAATTCAGTTCTTCAGCAGGCCGGAACTGCGATGCTCGCCCAGGCGAATTCCCAGTCCCAGAATGTCTTGTCTTTACTGAGATAGTATAATATAATAAGGGGCGCTGCCGCAGGAAACCATCCTGTTCAGGCGGCCCTTTATTATTTGCCGTTTATATGCGTGATTTCAGACACGCATTGTTCTTTGAAATGGTGTTTTCCATGTCACGCCGATGACAGCAGAAACAGTCAGACTGCACGTCATTCTGACTATTCCTGCTGACAAGGTCTGAAACTGAAGTTGGGCGCAGAACTGCTTCGGCCACTCATCAGGCAGGACGCAAGGCACGATGTCTTGCAGTTTAAGTGAACATGGAGGGCACAACAATGATTATCAATCATAATATGAGTTCGCTCTATGCTGATCGTGTGCTGAACATATCAAACGACAGCATAATGAAGAACATGGAGAAACTCTCTTCCGGCGAGCGCATCAACCGCGCCGGAGATGACGCTTCTGGTCTTGCCGTATCAGAGAAGATGCGCAGCCAGATCCGCGGACTGAATCAGGCGAGCAGAAACATTCAGAACGGCATCTCATTCATTCAGACAACAGAAGGTTATCTGAATGAGACCACTGATATTCTGCAGCGTGTACGCGAGCTTGCAGTACAGTCCGCAAACGGAATCTACAGCGATGAGGATCGTATGCAGATTCAGGTTGAGGTATCACAGCTTGTGGCGGAAGTTGACCGCATAGCAAGCCAGGCACAGTTCAACGGAATGAACATGCTGACAGGACGCTTCGGAGCGGAATCCGAGTCAATAATGCAGTTCCAGATCGGTGCCAATGTCGATCAGAACGCACGCGTGTTCATCGGAACAATGACAGCCGAGTCTCTCGGACTCAAGGGTGCTCAGGGTTCTGACGAGCAGCTTTCAATTGCAAGCCCTGATCAGGCAAATATGGCTCTTGCGGCTGTGGACAATGCACTGCTTACAGTCACAAAACAGCGCGCTGATCTTGGTGCCTACCAGAACCGCTTCGAAATGGCGGCCAAAGGAATCAATATCGCAGCTGAGAACACACAGGCTGCGGAGTCACGCATCCGTGACACGGACATGGCCTCTGAAATGGTCGAGTTCACGAAGAACCAGATTCTCACACAAGCTGGAACTGCGATGCTCGCTCAGGCCAACACCCAGTCACAGAGTGTTCTGGCTCTGCTTCAGTAGGCGGATAAGTCAAAGAGATTTCTGGATGTCATCTTTTTGACGTAAATAAACCGGAAGGGGTGCGCCCCTCTTCCGGTTTATATTTTCAGACAGAATTCGTCCGGACAGGAAACGACTGCATTCAGTCTCTTGCCCGGAGGTTTTGGATAAGCCGGAATCAGACGGGACGGACAAGGATGACCTCCCGTAAGGAGAACCAATGAATATAGCAATTAACAATTCTATGGTTCCTGTGGCAATGGACTGCCGCTCAAAATTTACTGCAAATGCCAGCAAGGACTCAAAAAAGGCATCAGTTCAGCCGATAGCACCGGACGGTGCGCAGGTTGCCAAGAACATAGAACAGAATCTGGCCGAAATAAAGGCCGACACCCAACAGCTTCAGATGATGACCGAAATGGTCACCGGAAGAAAGCTCCAGTTCAACGTGAACAAGGAACTTGGAAGCGTTGTTGTGAAAATTGTTGATTCCAGCACGAACCAGGTGCTGAAGGAGATTCCGTCAAAGGATATACAGGAACTGAAAGTCAGATTAAGGAAAGCGATAGGCTCCCTGTTTGATGAAATGGCTTAGTTTTTCCGTATTCCGATGACAAAAACAATATGGCCGGACTGAACATACCGGGCGTCACTGACCAGTACAAGACCAACGAGACTATAGAAAAGCTCATGCAGATTGAGCGGATTCCCCTTACGAGGGAACAGAAGCAGCTCGAGTCATACAAGGCGGACAAGGAAGCCTGGCGGGAAATCAGCACATCGCTGTCCTCGCTCAGGGACAGCACAAAAACTCTCTACTCGTTTGAAAATCCGTTCAACAACAAAATAACAACGTCAACGGACGAGAATGCCGTGACCGCCGAGGCAGGACGGAACGCCCAGATACAATCATTTAAAATAGATGTCATCCAACCGGCCGCAGCCGACAGATTTCTTACAGATGAACTGGACAGAAATTTCAAGGTGCCCGCAGGACTTTACACGTACAAGGTCGGAGACAAGCAACTCTCCATGAACTGGAAAGGCGGATCCCTGAAGGATTTTTCCGATGCGGTGAACAGACGGGGCAACGGAATCGTAAAATCCATGGTTATCGGAGCAAGCGCAGGAAAAAAGAGACTTCTGCTGGAATCTCTTGTGACGGGCAAAGAGAACAGGCTTTTATTTGAGAATGATGCGGAGAAATTCGCCGTAGAGACCGGAATGATAACCCCCGTAACAGAAAAAAGCGGAACGTTCGGTACAAACGCCGGTGAATTCTCGTTCAGGGAACTGCCGTCAGCTGAAGATGACGGAATGCCTCCCCTTTCCGCTGAAAGAACCGAGCTCGGCGACACAGGAATCCACGTAAGTCCAAGAGGCGCCTTCACCATAAGAATTCCAGACGAGACCGGAAAACAGGAAGGCAGCCGCATAAAATTCTCCGTCTCGAAAGGAACTGAACGGGACATAACTGAAACGATAAATGAGTCTGCCGTGCAGCCGGAGCTTCCAGCCGCAGGAACTGCAAGGCTCAGGGATGCGGCAGTCAGCAACGCCCAGTCGGTGACTCTGCTGGCCGGGCCGTCTCAACCTCAGGCAAAACTTGAACCAGTAAAAGATGATTCTGTTCTTTTCGCTGTACTCACTGACGGAACAGAAATCCCGCTCGATGTCTCGGAACTGACCCGTACCGGAAAGCAGGAATTCGACATCGCCATATCAGATTACAGCGGAATTTCAGCGATAACATTCAGAAACAGTAATACAGCCGCAAATTTCGACGTATCGGTATTCTCAGTCTACAACCCTGACGAGGCGGCAGGCTACCAGCCTAATCATCCTGTCTCGACAGCCGGTGATGCGGTGATAAATTATGAGGGAATAACGATAACAAGACCGACAAACAGAATTGATGATGTTGTTCCGGACATCACGCTTGACATAAAGGAAAAGACCGACAAAACCGCAACGCTGGCAGTCAAACCGGACGTTGAGGCATCAAAAGAGGCTTTAATCACCTTCGTAGGAAAATATAATCAGGCTGTCGCAAAAATCAACATACTCTCACAGACAAAAACCGACATCGTAGAGGAACTTGACTATCTTTCCGATGAAGAGAAGAAAAAGGAAATGGAGAACCTCGGACGGTTCCAGACTGATTTCTCACTGACAAACATGAAAAGCAGCATGCAGTCAATCGTCACATCCGGCTACAGGAGTTCCGAAGATGCCGCAGTCACCATGCTGTCACAGATCGGAATCGCGACAAATGCCGGAGGATATTCAGGCACATACTCGCAGAGCAAGCTGCGGGGCTATCTTGAAATAGACGAGAAAAAACTTGACAGCGCGCTTGAGAACAATCTTGATGATATAAAAAAACTGTTCGGATATGACACGGACGGAGACCTCATAATCGATTCGGGCATCGCATTCAGTCTTGACAGGCAGCTTGGAGCATATACCCAGACAGGCGGCATTCTTGCGCTCAAGACGTCCAACCTTGACTCAAAGATTAAAAATTCCGAGTCAAAGATAGCAAGGCTTGAGTCGCAGATGGATGAAAAGGAAGCCGATCTCAGATACAAGTACGGACAGATGGAGAGTTCCCTGAACAGCCTTGAGTCACAGCAGAATTCAATCTCGAATTTTACGAGGCAGCAGAACAACCAGAGATAAATATACAATTGGAGGCGGATATGGTTTCTTTCTATATAAACGGAGAGCCAGTTGAGGTTCAGCTTGAGGGCGAGAAAACAGCGGGAGATGTCCTACGCTCATTCGAGATGACCTGCGAGGAGAACAGCGCTGCAGTAATCGGAATAAGAATAGACGGCCGGCAGGTAACAGCAGAGACATTTGACTCCGAGGCGGAGACTCCTCTCGGCGCTGACACAAAATTCGAATTCACTGTCGTGACGGAAGGCTCGGTGCATGAGTCCTTCGCAAATCTGGTGACGCTGTTTGACGAGCTTGCGGACCAGATGGAGAATGTGCCCGCTGCAATACAGAACGGAAAGAACGGAGAGGTTCTCTCATCAATAAAACGGCTGGCGGACAGCATAAGCCAGTTCTGCCACCTTGCGGCTCTGGCTTCCCTGTTCCCTGATAAATTCACGGAAACAAAAATAGACGGAAAGGATTTCAGGGAATTCTTCGACGGTTTCTCTCCGGTTCTGCTTGACTTCGAGCAGGCTCTGAGGGACAACGACACGGTCATGATAGGCGACCTGTCCGAGTATGAGATATGCCCGAGACTGCATTCAATCTCAAGGGCACTTTCAGAAATAAAATAACATGGAGCCGCTATGTATATTGATCCGAACAGCCGGGGAAATCCTGTCATGGCACGGACAAATTCCTCAATATATCTGATCATACTGATTCTCTCGGTCTTCATCGCCCTGCTCTTCCTTATAAGGCTCATGATGAGAATCCTGGAGAAGAAGCACAGCTCACAGGAATGGCTGCGCAAGGAAGCCGCACGGACTACGAAAGGACGCGATGTAAGACGCATTGCGGAAAAAAACGGCCTCTCACCGCAGGAGCGTACCGTTCTTGCCGATATATGCAGGCTCACGAAAACAAGGAACATATACTATCTTTTCAACGACCGCAACTCTGTGGTTACGCTGTTCAGGGACGCATACAGACTTATGAGCGCTCAGGACTACAGCGAACGGCAGATTGCGGATATGTTCGCACTCCTGTACCGGATAGAAAGAATTCAGGCACAGGAGAAGAAACTCCAGTCCACAAGACGAATTCCTGCAGGAACACAGATTTTCTTCATAACGGAGGACGGAGAGAAATTTCCGGCTGAAATCACCGGCAATGATGAAAATGCGCTGAAAGCCTCAATCTCCGGCGGAGACGGCGTCCATGGGCTTGATAAAGTTGCAGTCACATTCAGAACTGAATCCGGCCAGACTTATCTGTTCAGAACCACGGTGATAAGAACGGAACAGGAAAACGGAGGAAAAATCTCCGCCATACTCGCACATCCGGCAAAATTCGACGCCTGCTCAAGAAGACATTCCTTGCGGCGCAAAAGCGGAGAGAAATGCCAGTTCAGAAATGCGGACAGAAACGGAAACACAGTTCCAGTTGAAGGAATTCTCCATGACATATCAGGAGGAGGCTGCTGCATCCACACGGGGCTTCCCGTCAGGGAGAACCAGCGCATAACAATAATCCTGCCATGGCTCGGAGACGGAACATCTGTTCCTGGAACAATCAGAAGGACAAGAAAACTCCGCAGCGGAGGCTATTCGCTTCATGTCAAATTCGATAGGGAACCGTCGGCCGACAGGAACAGAATTCTTGCCTATGTCTATGATTTCATCTGATTTATTTTTAAATAGCGCTTGCAGACAGAATGATATTAAGGTAATCTGATAAAATGAAGGTTGTATCCATAAAGAACTTGAAGAGAGAGGAAGGGCAGATTTTCTACCTCAGGAAATACACAGGAGATGCAGTTCTGGAACTTCCGACAAGCACCGTAGACGCGCAGATTTCGTTCAGCATAGAAACATCACCGCTGGGCACGAAATCCGTCGTACTGAACCTGCTCAAACCAGTGAACTACCCGCTTATCCCGCTTAAAAAGGCACTGACACAGTACATTCTTCAGGAAGACACGGAAGGACGGTTACCTTGCTGAAATTCAGGACAGAAAGCGCCGACGGTACGATAGAACTCGGACGGAAAATCGGTGAAAGGCTCCATAAAGGAGACGTGATCGCCATGAGAGGCACGCTCGCCGCCGGAAAGACCACAATAACGAAAGGAATCGCAGAAGCTCTCGGGATAAAGGACACAATCACCAGCCCGACGTTCTGCCTCATAAGCGAGTATTCCGGCAGGCTTCCGCTATACCACATAGATGTCTACAGACTGGACGGAGCGGAGGACTTCATAAACCTCGGTGTCGAGGATATGATTTACGGAGACGGAGTTACAGTTATAGAATGGAGCGAGAAGGTCATGGAGGAGCTTCCGGAACGCACGATAGTTATTGAAATCACCCCCGAAGGCGGAGACAGCAGGCTCATATCCATAGAAAACTGGAACTACGGGGAGCTTTGAACCGGATGGAAAAAACAATGAAAGCACTTGCCATTGACAGCGCGACACCTGTGATGACGGTTGCCGCCTTGAACGGAGACAGCATTGTGTCCGCATCCTACGACATGGGGATGAGACAGTCAGAGATGATTCTGCCGGGCGTGGAATATGTCCTCTCTACGGCGGGAATAAAATCCCGGGAACTTGATTTCACGGCGATATGTTCAGGTCCGGGCAGTTTTACAGGACTCAGACTCGGCTTTTCAGTCCTAAAGGCAATCGAGGCTGCGGCCGGAATTCCCATATACGGAATTCCCACTCTACACATCTATTCGGAACCGTTTCTACAGTCCGGATGCCCCGTAATCCCTGTCATCGATGCGAAGAAGGACAGATTCTACAGCTGCGCTTATATCGGCGGAGAACTCACGGCGAAGGACGGAGACTATTCCGTGGAGGAAATCATGCAGTTCACGTCCGGACACAGGAACATTCTTGTCTGCGGGCCTGATTCAGGACTTCTCAAAGGAAAACTTGCATCCATGAATCCGGAAATGAATATCATGGATATGGGCGGCGGAGGGCAGCTGAATTCAGGGAAAACACTGCTGCTGAAAGGCAGGAACCTATTTGAGTCAGGAGCGGCTCCGCTCAAGGACTTTGACGGTCCCGCATACATGAGGGCGAGCGAGGCCGAGATAAAATTATGCGTCCCGCAGAAATGACCGTTAGAACAGACGTCCGGTGAATCGGTTCTGAAACCGCACCCGCCCGCCGCATACTACAACGGACCGTTCCAAAAGGAACGGTCCGTATGTTTAACACCGAAAGTCTCTCAAGCCGGGATGTTACCCATTACATCTTTACGCCTGTAGACGCAAGACTCTCAACGAACAGCCTCTGGGCAAATACATAAAGTATTATCAGGGGAATAACGGCAAGCAGAACTCCGGTCGAAAGGATGGCATTTGAATATCCGACAGGCGCCTGCCCGGCAGTTCCGTTCACCGCATTCAGATATGCGGAGAAACGGTCGGTGATGCTGGAAAGCTGAGTCGAAAGCATCTTTATTTTTCCAAGGAACAGTTCCGTATAGAAACTGTCCGTCCACTGCCATACGAACGAGAACAGGAAACATGAAGTCAGAATCGGTTTCGCGCCTGGAATCATTATCCTGAAAAATGTCGAGAACGGTCCGCACCCGTCCACGTATGCGGCCTCCTCCAGCTCAAACGGAAATCCAAGAAAATACTGGCGTATCATGAATATATAGAGTCCGTTCTTGAGTCCCATACAGCCGCAGCACATAAGTATATACGGCAGCATGGAATTCCTCAGGTTCAGCGAATGACCGAAAAAGTTGAAGAAGCGGAAATGAAGGAACAGCGAAGTCGATATTGTCTGCGGAGGAATAACAATTACAAGAATCACACAGAAAAACCAGAATCTCTTGAGCGGAAAATTGAACCGCGAGAATCCGTATCCCACAAGGCTACACATGAACACCTCTATCACCGAAACAAGAACGGAAACCCATATCGTGTTGAACAGCGAGGTCTTGTAGTCCAGAAGCGTCATCGCAATCTTCCAGTTCTCAACCGAGAAATGCTTGGGCACGACGATGATCGTGGTATCATAAAGATCCCTCTCCGCCATGAAGCTCAGAGAAAGCTTGTTCAGAAGCGGCTGTATTATCATGAAGCACATTCCGAAAAGCAGTATCGCCCTGAAAATCGAAACTATATATCTTTTGCACGTCTCCTTGAGGAGAATTCCGCCTGAAGCCTCATTGCGCTCCCAGAAACTTTCCTTCGTGACGGCGGCCGCCGCATCGTTTTTATTCTTAGTCATAATTGTACACCACCTTAGAAATTATGAGCGAGCTAAGACCTATAAGCGCCATACAGACGACAAAATAAATCCATGCAAGCGCGGATGAATAACCGTAGTTCAGCTGGGTTATCATCTGCTCATTTATCTTCTCCATTATCTTGTTGTCGGTCTTCATGAAGAAATCAACGATTGTGTATATCCAGCAGACAAGCATCAGCGGACTGACCATAGGAACGGTAATTTTCCACAGGCTTTCCCAACTTGTACATCCCTCCATGTCTGCGGCCTCGTACATGCTCGGAGAAATATTCTGCAGTCCTGAAAGGAATATGATGATCTGGATTCCTGAAGCCATGGCGACCTCATAGATGGAGTCAATTATCTCGAACAGTGTCTTGAACAGCTTTCCGCTGATTCCGTTAACTCCGCCGGTATTAGAGACCAATATATCCTCCAGAACATCCGTTATGGAATTGGAATTTCCGGCCTCCTTTATCGTATCCTTGAGCTGCGCCATAAGGGTATTGTTGTACTCAAGTCCGACAAGAACACCTGACGAAAGGATGACCGCAAGAAAAAACACAGAACGCGCGAACGCCCTGCCTTTGAATTTCTGGTTCAGAATCAGCGCCACAAAAAAGCTGAATACAATCGTCGCAAGCGAGCGGTATATCATCTGCGTGATGGACTCCACCAGCATACGGTTGAATTCGGGGTCAATTGTCAGTGCCCTTATATAGTTCGCATAATGGTTCCATGTTATCGAGAAACCGACCTTCGTCAGCGTGACCTCGCTAAGACTCATCTTCAGCGACTGTCCCAGCGGCTTGACCATGAAGAACAGAAATCCGAGGATAAACGGAAGTATGAACAAATATCCTATAAGCGCCCTACGCTGGGTAAGGCCTACTTTTCCTTTACGCATTATATTCCTCCGCCTATAACTTTATAGTCACGGGCAGGAACAAGGAGTCCCGACTCCGTGGTGAAATCTGAATATCCGAAGTTGACATACACACGGATTCCGTTTTCAAATGTCGTCAGAGTGACATCATCAGTGACAAAGAGATGTCCGTCGATGCAGCTGTTGCGGACAGCCGACATAGCGGAATCATAAGTCCGGCATATACTGTTCATCTGCTCTTTCCAGCTGTCAAAACAGGCTGCATAATACTCGGTGTAGTTTGTTTCCTGCAGCGCCTTTTCGGACTCGTTCATGAACACAAAATACAAGCCCGCCCCGCTTTCGGCCGCCTCCAGAATTATCTGACGGTTCTCATAGGCCAGATTGACCGGTGTTCCCGCAAAATTGACATATCCGTGCAGAGCTATCTGATAGAACGGAACCTGCCTGTCTATTATCGCATAGTTGTTTCCGTGCAGCACCATTCCGGTAACGAAATCAGCATTTTTAAGAGAATAGTCATTGCCGGAATTCACCATGACGCCCATTCCCATATCATTGACGGACTGCATTCTCGATGTCTGAATTTTCCTTGAGGCCGCGCGGCTTACAGGACGGTCGTCATTGTAGTCCGCGGAAAGCTGCCATCCGTTGTCGCGGAAGGAGACACCGTCCAGTCCAAGACTCTTCGCCTTCCTCACGAACACATCCGTCAGCCGGTCGGAAATATCAGGTCTCAGCAGATAATATGTATCTCTTGTGTCCAGTTTTCCATACCAGACAGGAGAATATTCGCTTATCTCGCAGACCTCGGAACTGACAAATCTCGCGGGATGCTTGTATCTGTTGAATCCGTCAGAAAACGATGACCTGTAGGCGTACTGAACAGTACCGTCAAGATAAATCCGGGCATCAGATGAGGACATGGACTCCATCATTTTCCTGAATTCCCTTTTTCCTCCAAGCTGACTTATATATTTTATTTTGGTCAGCATCTTCTGCCGTATTCCTCCGTTTATAAAACCGGAAAGCTTGAAGTAAAGAGAGTCAAATCCATATTCCGAAACCTGATTCACGATTTCGGCCGCCTCACTGTATGAGGTCAGCTTATACGGACGTGTCTCAGGAATGCCGGCCACCTGCTGAACCTTGTCCACCGCACCGATTACCTCGACGGCGACAGGAACTGAAGCATTCTCCGTCCGTTCCGAATCACCGAAAAGATATTCCCTATAGGATTTTGCCATATCAACATAGGAGCCGCCGTCCACGAAACGGAAAATCTCTGTTATGGACTCATCCTGAGGAAGTGAATCCTCATAGGCATACTGCGCGCTCGTTGTCCTTGTCGAGACTTCGTACTGCTCGCCGTGAATCATCCTGAAGTCAGGACGGACATAGTTCCAGCTGCCCATCTTGCCGCTTATGTCGGCCGTTATGCCGGCATACTCCGCGCCGTTCCTTATGACCGCGATAAAACTGCTGTCACCGAACGACATTCCGTATACAGGAAATGCGGTTCTTGTTTCCGCGATTACGGCCTTCCGGTCAAGAGCGTAATCCCATCCGTATATGTCGGCATAGTATCCGCTCTGTTTTGTCTTTCCGTTGTTGAATTCAATCAGGCTTCCGCCGCCTTCCGGCACGAAAATAAATCCGTCATCATCGGTTCCTGCGGCCCCGAAAAACGGAAGCAGAGTCAGGTTCGTAACCGGATAGGATTCCCTGTAGGAGATTCTGTCAAACGGAACATTGACCACAAAATCTCCGCCGTCAAGCCTGTATGAGACGGACACATTGAACATAGGAACTTCCTTGACCGAGCCGCCCGCATAAAGTTCCGCATCGCGCCTATAGTCGGCTTCGGTATATCCCACGGACATAAAGAACTGTTCCGTGCGCTCCTTCAGATATTTCTGGATATTGTCACGGATCTCATAGACATTGTCATCCTCAAGAACCGGATAGCGCATAAGAAGCTCGGCCCTGTTGTCTGACGGAAGAAGACTGTCTATGTCAATCTTGCGGTAGACCTGCTTGACCGCACGTGCATCCGCCGGTTTCATGAGATCCAGCCATTCGTCCATCTCCGTCTCCGTTATGGCGAGCGGATATATGTATGTACGCTCAATCTGACCGACACAATAGTTCACCACAATCTCATCGCCGTTGCGCTCTATGTCATAGAATTTCTTCTGCACGCTGTAGGAATACGAGTCGTATATGTCATCAACACCGTTTTCCGTGGAATATTTCAGCAGGAACAGGGACTTCATGTTGTTCCGCTCCTTGCCTAACGCAAGCCTGTCCTGATCAGGATTCTCCGGATTGGAGCGCCAGAGATGCCCCGTACTCTTCTGCAGGAGGGTGAACTGCGTCGTCTCAGGATCCAGCTCAAATTTCAGGAAAGAATTCTCCAGCACGTAGGAAGCCGGATGTTTTGACGCATCAAATTCGTGATACACAAAACTGGTTTCCTTCGGCTTTGATGAATTGGCAAGCCTCCATCCTATATAGAACAGAAAGGCCGCAATGCAGAGCAGGATTCCGGCCTCGACATAAAACTTCACGCCGGGCTTCTTGAATTCGATTTTTTTCATCCGCATAGGACGCGGTCTTCCTATGTATCCTTCCGGTTTCCCGGATTTCTTTATCTTAACTGACTTTCCGTTGTCATTCTTCATACTGCAAAATCCTCCCGTCAATTCAACCTGAACATAATCTCACGTGACAGCGACACAAAATAGGCGACACCTTGTGAAATCATGCTGAAAAAGAGCAGCATTATAAAGATGAACACCAGCATTCCGAATACCGTAATCACAAGGAACAGGAGGGTCTTTCCGAAACCATAAGAATGAATCATCATCATGGCCATCATGATGAGAACCGCACACCAGAGAAGCGAGATGTTGTTGAACACATAGTAGAATGTGCCCTCGTCAACGGTGACAAAGTTGCTGAAAATTATTATAGGAATCTGAATCAGCGGATATGGAGTCAGGGCATAGGCAGTTCCCATATATATGTCACCCAGATGACCTTTTCCGTCAAACAGAGTGGTCACGCCCCAGTTGCATATACAGAAAATAACGAGCGGCAGAAGTATCGTCGCGAATTCCTTGAATATGTTCACCTTCTCCCAGTTCAGATCCATAAACAGAAAACTTGTGAACTGAAGCTTCCATACGTGCGTCAGCAGCGTAAGTATTACGATAAAATTTGCGGCGGCATAGGAACCGCGCTTCGCATGTATCAGATCCCAGAAACCGTCAGCCGGATGCACTATGACATAAAGTGAATAGCGCAGCGTATTCAAAAAATCAATGTATGTCTGTTTCTGGACAAATTTCTTTGCTTTTGCTGTTATATAACTCATAATGACATCAGCTCCCGTCTGAAATTCCTGATTCTTCGTACAAGTCCAGGAACGATAAGAATTGCAAACACAATGGCGACAATCCAGCCGATATTGGCTTCGACCCATTCTTTTCTGTAATACATGAACGCCTTTGAATAATCCTTCTTGTCGCGCTTGAGTCTGAAAAGCTCCATCGCCTCCCTGTATTTCTCCTGCCGGATATATGACTTTCCAAGACCGATATAGGCAAGATCATAATTCCCGTTCAGCTGCAGAACCTCGTTCCATGCCGCGGCCGACCCGTCGTAGTCGCCTTCCGCATAAAGTTCCGTCGCCCTGTATATCAGCATCCCGTAGTCCGTCGGAGTGAACACCGTAATCGATGCCGTCTGGGAATCAAGCACAAAAAGGTCATATCCGACATGCTCGACAGCGGCCGGAGAACGGAAAAATCCCTCGATGTTACCCTTTCCTCCAAAAGCGAACAGAAGATACCCCTGATTGTTGTAACCGAAAAGCCTTCCCCTGGAATCATCCACCGCGATGTAGACATCGTTGTCAAGAACCGTTATGTCCGTGAACTTCGACGGATCCTTTATACCGGCCGCATTGCCCCACTGAAGATCTCCTATAGGATAATTCTTCGCATTCTTGACAAGAATATCACTTCCGAGGGCATTCAGACGGCGGATCGGCTTGGCCTTGTCGGTCTTGAGATCCCACTGGCTGAACGTTCTTGTGACGGCATAAACAAAACCTTCACTGTCAAGATAGGCGTTTGAGAATTCCGTCGGAACAAAAGACTCAAGCTGGGCGCGCTGCGCCTTTGTGGAGAATTTCTTCCATATATAATCCGTCCAGTTGAAAGTCACCTCGCTGGCTCCATAGAACCCGGTGAAACTTCCGTCATACTCATATTTCAGAAAGCCCTTGTTCACGTTCTTGGCAAGGACATAGGCGCGGCCCTTGACATCTGCCACAACCTTCTCCGGAAGAAAAGTCTTGCCCTTCTCGTAGGTCGGATCATCAGGCTCCAGAAACGAGAATTCATAGTTCAGATCCCTGTCAAGCTTGACCACCCGGCCGTTGTTGGTGTCGGCGATGAAGAATGAGCCGTCGGAATTTATGAATATATCCTTTGGACCTGAAAAAGTATCTACCACGCCTTCGGGAGCGGAAAATCTGTCTATGACACGGTTCAGCGTAAGCTTCTTGTCCGCAGTATAGAGCAGCTCGATTATGCGGTTGTTGTCGGTATCAACAATATAGACGGTATTTCCCCGGCAGAAAAGGCTCGCCGGATTCATCAGCTGTCTGTCAAGTTTCAGATCATCCGCATAAAGTACATTTGAAACCCTGTAGACATCCGGCGACTTCTCCACCTCGCCCCAGTAATCATAGATATAGCTGTCGCCCTTCGCTGAAAGCGGCGCACATGCAAGAATCAAACCGGAAACGGCATATAATATTTTCAATCTTTTCATATACTAGTCCTTCAGTCCCGATGTCGCCATTGTCTCCATAATCTGACTCTGCGAGAATATGAAGAAAACGATAGGAACAATCATTGTGACCACAACTACGGCATTTGACTGACCCGTGCGTGCAATTCCTCCAAGCTGAATCTGCTGAAGCGCATAGCTGAGCATCTTCTTGTTCTCGGTATAAATCACGCTTGCGGCATTGTTGTTCCATAGAGACTGCACCGAGAAGATTGATATTGTAAGCCAGGCCGGGCGTACATTCGGCATGACAAGCCGCATAAAAATCGTCCATTCATTCGCACCGTCAATCTTCGCGGCCTCTATCAGCGACATCGGAAGACCCTCCATGAACTGCTTCATAAGGAACAGTCCCATCGGAGCGGAAAATGCGGGAAGTATAAGCGCCCAGTACGTATCGACTATATGCAGGCGGCACATAATAAGATAGTTCGGAATCGATGTGACGTAGCCGGTGAACATGAGCGCGAGGACAACAACCTTGAAGAAAGTATCCGCAAGCGGAAACCTGTATTTCGCCAGGACATAAGCCGCCATGGAAGCGATTATGACATGACCGAAAGTTCCCGCGACAGTTATGAACACGGTGTTGAACACATACCTGGAGAACGGAACCCAGGACTGACTCATCGTGACAAGAAGATCGGAGAAGTTGTCGGTGGTCGGATTTCTCGGAAGCACGCTCGGAGGAATCTTGAACAGCTCGTCAAGAGGTTTCAGGGAGTTTCCGACAGCAAAAACAAGCGGAAACATCATCAGAAAAGAACAGAACGCCAGGAAAATATAAATTCCTATGTCTCCTCCGACGGAACGGTTCGGTTTTCTTCTGTGCTTATAGTGATGGATATTCGCGCCTTCCATTATTTGTTTTCTTTTCATTTTCAGTATACCTCACTAATGTCCGACTCTGTTCAGAAGAGCCGAGAATCCTTTCTTGCAAAGGATAAGAACAATGAACAGCACGGTGGCGATTGCGGACGCATATCCCATCTCAAAACGGCTGAATCCGTAGTCAAAAAGGTGCGTGACTATTGTCCGCGCGCAGTAATCGGTACTCGGATAGCCGGCCAGCTTCATCGGAATGTCACATACATTGAATGCGGTGGTGATTGACATGACAGCTCCGAAAAGAAGCATAGGCTTCATGTTCGGAAGTGTTATGAACCACAGTTCCTGCCACCGGTTCTGAATTCCGTCTATATAGCCGGCCTCATACTGGGCCTGGTCAATTCCTTTGAGTCCGGCGACAAACGCAAGAAAGCCCGTACCGAGACTGGTCCATAGAATGACAGGAATGATTATCCGCATCACATATTCCGGATTTGTAAGAAATGCGATCGGTGAGTCTATGAATCCCATCTTGAACAGCCAGGAGTTGACCCATCCGTTTATGTCGTCACGGAAAAGCGTCTGGAAGACGACAAACGCCTGTCCGGAAATCGACGGAACATAAAAGAAAAACACGACAAGTGTCCGGATTTTCTTCGGAAGTTCATTTATGAGCCACGCAAAAATGAACGACATTATATATCCGACAGGACCGGTTATGACCGCAATAAGGAAGGTGTTCTTCACCGCAATCTGAAACACCTCATCCTGAAGAAAAAGGTTTATATAGTTTCTGAATCCTATGAATTTGGGCTTCTCAAGAATATTGAAATTCGTGAAGCTGTAATAAATCGAATTCACTATGGGCAGAATATTGAACGTCAGAAACAGCACCGCATAAGGCAGCAGAAAAAGGTAGCATACCTTCATCGTCTTCATTTTATGCAGATTGTCAGACAGCTCAATCCGTTTTTTGTTCTTATATTTCAACCATATTTCACTCATAAAATTCCTCTTACTCTGTAGGCAAAGCAAATTCCTGACGCTTTCTGGTCAGCTCTTCATTAATCTTGCGCGCATAGTCAATCAGAGTCTCACGCGGATCCTCCTTCTCGTTTATGACTTTACGTGTTCCGTTGACAATATGGCGTGGAGTGAAGTAGCTGCCCGGAACCTCAGGAAGACCGACCGTCTCGTCAAGAGAATTGAGAAGAACCTCCATCTGCCTTGAGCTCCACGGAAGCTGCCTGAATGCCTCCACATTCGCCGTCGCATAACGTGAGGATGAGCCGAGCAGCGCCTCTATCTCTCGGCCGAACCGGACCTGAGTATCCGATGAGACCCACCATTTCATGAATTCCCATGAGTCACGCATCCGGTTCTCGTTCTTCACGACCTTTCTCAGCGTCTCCGCGTCAATTCCCGGCGCAAGCTCCGACACATCCCTTCCGACAATTGAACTGTACGACACGGAAGAATAGTCCGCTCCGATGTCAATGTCAGATGAGTCCATTCCCTTCTTTATCATCATCACACAGGCTCCGCCTGACACGCTGGAACGGTCGATATATGTTTTTCCGTCCGGTCCGGTTCTCTCGGTGCCAGGCAGATAGGTAAAATCCCACTGGCCGCGGATTTCCGGAGCTGAAACAACAAGAGTATTGTAAGTCTGGTAGTTTGCGACTCCGATAGGCATCTCACCCGAGCGGAACCTGTTCAGGAAATCGAACACGGAAGGAAGCCCGTAGCTGTTGTAGAAGCTTGTATACTCCTTGAACGATGCGATTCCGGCCTCGCTGTCGATAAGCGTTTTTGTTCCCCTGTCGTTGTAGACCGATCCGCCGCGCTGATACACCATAGAATAGAACGTTGTCATATCCGGCGCCTGAATGCTCGGATAAGGAATTCCGACCGTCAGATTGTTTCCCTGAAGAGTCGGAAGTATGGCGATAAGATCATCCCAGGTCTGGGGAATTTCGAGCTCCAGCTGGTTCAGAATATCCTTTCTATAGAAAAGAAGATTGAATGTCTGCGTTTCCGGAAGGGCATAAATTCCTCCGTTATAGCGGTACGCCTCGTATGCGCTCGGTTTGAACTGCCTGAGCACATCCTCGCAGTCGGAAAAACGCATAAGATTGACGTTGGCGTTGCGGAGGGCATAATCCACAGGTCTTGCGGAATCCACGGAAATGACGACATCCGGCCCGTTTCCGGCCACGACCGCATTGAGCAGAGAATCAAGCGCTATCAGCTTTACGTTCACGTTCACACCGGACTCCGGAGTAAAACTGTCATCTATCATATTCTTGAGGATTGTGCTCTGATCACGTCCTGTCACAATCCAGACCTCAATCGTATGCTCCGCATCCTTTCCGTAGACGTTACCGAGCTTCGTCGAATCGACAAAGAATGAGGTGAGGAACGAGACAATCTCATGGCGGGCCTTTCTGAAAAATCCGGCTTTTACAGGTCGGATTTTATCACCGGCAGACTGAATCAGAATATAGTCAATATCCAGTTTCGTCTCCGCCATAGAAAGCAGAGAGCTGCCAAGCGATGTTATATTGTCCTTGAAATTCTGAAATCCCTTGGTGATTCTGTCCGGATTCTTGTAGAAATTCTCAAGCTGGACGGCAAGGGTCTCGGCCATGGCAATCTTGTCGGACTTCTGCCCCATGACCGACACAAAGCGGTCCACGGAACGGTAAAGACGTCTGCTCTCAAGAAGCATGGCATCCACTTCCTCAGGATAAACCTTGTCGATCTCGTAGTCACGGAACTGATCGGGATAGTTTCCGGTAAGAACCAGAATCGTGCGGTAGATTTTGTTCAGGCGGAAAATGCTGTCCTGAAGATCGCTGATTATCGAGCCGATCTCTCCCAGAGTGGCCTCCATGCGGAGCGTATGCGCGCCCTTCGTCAGATAGAATCTGTACGGAACACCGTCATCACCGGAAAGAGTTGTCAGCTTCCAGTCCGAGCTGAACGGAAATCCGACGTTCTTCACGCTGTCCACAGGAATCTCTCCGTCAATATAGATTGTACGGCTCGCGACATATCCGCGCTGATACAGCTGGCGCGCCTGGAACGACACCGTATACCAGCCGTCATCAGGAACCTCAAAATTCCATTCTATCCACTGGCCGGAAGATTTCCATGACTCGCCTCCGGCATAGTTCAGCACCGTATGAGTGACGCTGTAAGGCTCAGTTATCGCGGAGGAACGGTCATATCTTGCGAAAAGGGAAGGATCCGATCTTGCCGCGGCATCCTCTCCCTGAATTTTCACCGAAACTCCGCCGCTTCCGTAAGAATCCGGAGAAAACGGCTGGGCGGAGACGTACTGTTCATAGGTATTATACTTACGGACAGGAACCAGTTTTATCGAACTGACGGCCATGGGCTCGTTGGTGGACTCAAGTGTGACAGTGTTTCTGCCGGAATCAAAATAGAAACAGTACGGATCCACCTCATATCCGAGATCGCTCTTGAACCGGACCGTCTGCGGAGCGTAGAATTCCACCTGAGACGGACGGATGCTGTTTCCCTGATTGTCGTATTTCACAGGACCGCCGTCCTTCCAAAGCCTTGAGAAGGACAGGATGTCAGCTCCGCTGAACGGAATCTCACCGTTTATGTATAAAATTCTCTCCATATTTATGTTTCTGGAGGGAACAGCGACATATTCCATCTCTATATTGTAGAAACCGGATTCGGCCACATCCACCGGCCATGTCACGGAAGATCTGTCCTCCGTGACTACGACATCCCTGCCGTAATAAGCGTGTTTTTCCGAAATTCCATAGGATGAGTCACGGTCATAGGCGAAAATATCCAGCGCCACGGACACGGAGGGCTTGGCCGCACCGGAATGAATCTCCTGATATTCGGAATAGGTCCTGACATCCGAAGAAGAGCCGGACGAAGCGGACAGATTGTAACCTTCATATTTTTCATGGAAATCCTTGTCAGGAAAAAGGCTTTTTACAACGAAAATCAAAATAATTGCAAGAACACCAATTATAAAGTTTCGTAAGGTCTTGTTAATTTTAATTCCTATCATAATGCTCCATTGTACACTACTTTACATATTTTTACATAGGAAAAAACACCCAAATAGATGTTTATTCTATTTTCGTACAGATTAATTCACTCCGGACGCAGGGACGCCTCTATGCACAGCTCATCCTGAAACCAGTCTATCATAAGGGAAAAATACTCCGGAGCGTAACCGGAGCTTACGGCACGGATTTTCCAGACCTTCCCGGACACAAGAGTTCCCTGGGGAACAGATCTTACAGGCTGCCATCTGTCTCCGCAAAAAACCTCGAATTCAGTTCTGTCTGATATGTCGGCACCTGTCACGGAATCAGAAGCTGAGGTCCTTATCCTCAGGCTCCTTCGGCTGTCCCTGAGAAAATCACATCCGAGAACAAGAGAGTCTCCGTCCACAGAGAATGACTTCCACCAAACGTACGGACCTGCCGCAATCTTGACACGGTAGTCCCCGTCGGAGAGAAACACATCGGACGTGCGGAAAATCCTGTCGCGGCCGCTTTCAGCAGGAGCCTTTTTCCGTTTCAGGACGGCAAGAATCCGCTCCGATTTCCGGCTGCCCTCCGGTGCGAACACACGGCGCGTTCCGGGAACCTCAGGAATGCCGTCGTTGTCGTTCCGGAAGAAAAACGCCTTCACCGGAAGATCCGGCGATTCCGACAGTGTTCTGGGCACGGCGACTTCCACAGAGACCGGCGAATAAATTCCGCGCAGAACGGTCCTGTGGACAAGTCCCGATTTCCAGCACAAGACAAGCAGGGCTGCGGCCGAGACGGAGGAAATAAAAATCCTTCTGACAAGGCGGGCGGTCCTGTCCTTCTCGCGGAATTCAGGAAACGCGTACATTTTCTGCGCAAGCACGGATTTAGCCACCTGGACACGGATCTCGTGCGTGTCATAATGTGAAAGATATTTTCTGACAGCTTTCAGCACCGGATCCACAGAACGGAAACGAGAGGAAGCCTTGGGCCGTATCATTTTCCTTATCAGCCTGCATATTCCGACCGGAATTGTCTTGTCTATTTTCCGCGGAGGAATATATTTTCCCTTTTTGACCACATTCAGCGTCTCTATGGAGAATGTTCCGGGATAAGGTTTTGTACCCGTGACCATCTCATAAAGCATTATTCCAAGCGCATAGATGTCGGCCCGTCTGTCAACACCGGCGCTGTTCTCGAACTGCTCCGGAGGCATATATGCGGGAGTTCCGAGCGCAGTCCCGCTCTTCGTGTCCACTGAATCATCCGAGGCATCGCTCGCAATACCGAAATCCGCCAGCTTTATCTCGCCGCGCTTTGATATGAGTATGTTTCCGGGCTTTATGTCACGGTGAACAATATCCTTTGAATGGGCATACTTGAGCGCGAAACACGCATCCTGCATCACGAGCATCGCTATCTGCGGAGGAAGGACGGTCTGTTTTGCGATCAGCTTGTCAAGGGCCATTCCGTCAACAAGCTCCTCAACCATATAACGGTAGCCGCCCTCGGTAAAATAATCGAACAGATGGACGATATACGGACTCTGGAGGTCAAGCAGAATCTGGGCCTCCTTCTTGAACCTTCCGGCATTGGCCGAATTTCCGCGGGCAGTCATCTTCTTTATGACGACATAACGGCGCAGCGACGGGTGGACGGCCTTGTAGACCACGCCCATTCCGCCTCTTGCGACGACACCGAGAACCTTGTATTTTCCTATAACAGGAGGAAATTCCCCGCTCATACATTCACCCCAACAATATCAGTCTCAGGACAGAATTCTCCGTCCCTGCGGACAAGCGCGACATTCTGCCTGTCCGGATTATGAATCTGAAAAAGCCTTCCGTTCTGCCGGACTGCGAAATTTTCCGCCACAGGACGGTGACCGCAAAGAAAAAACGGAGTTCCGGTGGCCCCGGGAAGAAGAGCCGCAGCTGTTCCGGCCGCGCTCCCCTCCTCCGCCGCGCCGTTTGCGGTCCAGGTAAGACCGCGCACGACATCAGGCTCAAGCCGCGCATCGACAAGCTCCCTGCGGGAAAATGTCCGCTCAGGCTCCGCATGACTTATCACGCACCCCGGAATCACAGCGGCAAGCGGGAGAAAACGCTCCCAACAGGAAATCATATACAGAACATCATCGCCGTAGACAGAACTTATGAATTCGCGCACCATTCTGCCCTCGTCCGCATATTTGCAGAAACTGAAATCACCACCGCCCGTCCTGTTCATAACATTCTCGTGGTTTCCCTTGAGGACATGGAACACCGACGGAAACCGGATTTTCAGCTCCATGACACATGCAAGCACGGAAAGACTTTCCCGCATCTCCGCGCGCATGGAAGGACCGGAATACTCACCGCGCCCGAATTCAACGGCGGCCGAGCGCCATCTCTCCGCAGTGACGCGCTCCGTATGCATTATGTCGCCGACACAGATTACCCTCACGGATTCTCTTTCCAGCGCACTGATGACAGTCTGTCCGCCGCAGTAAGGATCATATCCGGCCGGAATTCTGAACGCAAGCAGATTCTCCAGAAAAGACGGCCTCGCATGGATGTCCGGAACGACGACGGAAAGCATCCGGCTGTCTCCGGTAAAATCAAGAAGCCCGCCCGGATTTCCGTCGCTGTCCGCAGGTCTGTAGCTTCCGTCCTCATGCTCAAGGACGGAAACCGCTGAATCCGCCGTATTCAGGAGATACTCATAGTCTGGAAGTTTTTCGGAACACAGAATTCCGGTGAACGGATCCGCGCCTTCCATCAGGATATGACCAGGCTTGCGTTTCCCACTGTGATTTTGTCACCCGGATTGAGCTTGACATATTTTCCGGCGGGAATTCTCGCGCCGTTCAGGAAGGTTCCGTTCGTGCTGTTCTCATCCTTGATGAAATACGCGTCCCGGATTTTCTGGATCATGGCATGATGGCGGCTCGCAAGCTTGTTGTCCACGACAATATCATTGTCACTCTCGCGGCCTATTGTTATTTTCGCCACAAGCTCAATCTTCTTTCTGTTGAACATGAGGTATGATGCCGGCTTGGACTCGCCGATCGCATCAAGATGATGCCCGACCGGGCTGTTTGTAGAAATCGTCTTGTCACTCATAGCGGACAGTATACAACGTGAGCGCCTTATTTACAAAGGAAAAATTCATCCGGAACTTATTTTTTCGTTGCCGGGAAAAGTCCGCCCAGGACATTGACTATCGGAAGATTATTCTTGGCGACTCTGACAAGCAGCCTGAGAATCGCACGCACGGAATCCCTTGTCTCTGTATCCAGCTCCTTCATCGCCCTCAGCATTTTCGCCGAGGCGCGGAGCCTGTCCCCGTCAAGCTCGGTGTTTGTCCTCGCATCCGATGCATACAGCACGGCGAACAGCGCGTCTACGAACCTCTTCCTGTCGTCCCGGCTTATGTCCGTAACCCAACCGTTGAATGTCTTATAGAAGAATTTCGACTCGTCGGTGAAGTCTCCGGCAGCAACAAGAGCGGCTCCCTCTATCTGCCATGAGAACGCGTCGTGCTGCATTATCGCGAATTCGGAGCTGCGGACAACCGTATATCTCTCATAATGGTTGAAAATCATTCCGACTATTGAGAATTCCGGATAGAAGGAATGAAGACGGTCAGCAAGCCGCAAAAAACCGTCACCAAGGAAGAATTCAGGCGGAAATCCGGGACCGTCAAAATTGTACACAGAAATTATCCTGTCCTGAATTCTGCGGGGACATAAAGCGGCCGCATAAAGAGCCACATTTCCGCCCTTTGAGTGTCCGGCGCATATAAATTTTCCACGCAGTTCAGACGCAGCCCTGACAAAATATCCGAGCGCATCGGCCTGGGAAGGAATCTGCTCCATATAGCTTATGTTGAAATCCTCTTTCCACCCGACGAGGGTGTCATCCGTTCCCCTGAAAACCACCGCGGAAACATTTCTGCCGATTCTGAATGTCATGGCGCAGAACTGCTCCTCCCTGCCGCGGTCAAGCACCGGCACATAGCCGCAGGCCACGACGGAGGAAAAACGGCGGGAACGGCCGCATTCCGCAAGCAGCTCCGGTGTCCGGCTGTTTATGACCATTCCCATATATGAGCGGGTCTGAAAATCAGGCGAGGAACGGAATTCCTCCGCAAGGACATCAAGAGAAATTCCATCAGCAAAAGATGAACTCAGAATACCGTCAAAATTTATGTATGACAGCTGGCATAGAAGCAGCGCATCGACCTGGCAGAACGGCGACTCGTCAAAGGACAGATCTCCGCGCCATTTAAGATAATCAAGAAAATCAGCCATAGTTCCACCCGTCAGACCTTGAACTGGCCGACCTCATCGCCGATCTGCTTTATGGAGTCGGTAAGCGTGGCGGCGGCGCTTCTGAGCTTTGCGGCCGTATCGTTGACATACGAAGTTCCGCTGTTCAGTTCCGACATAGCGGTTTCAATCACGGACATGGCATCCTTCAGCTCGGTCACGTCACGGAGAATCTCCTCTCCGCCCTTTGTCATTTCTCCGGCGGCGCCGCGGACCTCGGTAGTGCTGTCGTTCATCGCGCGCAGAGCCTGAAGAATCTGCTGTGAGCCGGACTGCTGCTCCTCCATCGCACCGCGGATCTGGGACACCAGCTCTCCGGTGGATGATATGTGGGATGAGACGGACTGGAATGATTTCTCGGACTCGGTGGACGCCTCCACGACATGGGTGATTCCGTCCTGAATGTTGTTCAGTTCCTGTCCGATTCTGTTCGACTGCTCCGCGGAAGTCTCGGCAAGCTTGCGGATCTCGTCCGCCACGACGGAGAATCCCTTTCCGGCCTCGCCCGCATGGGCCGCCTCAATCGCGGCGTTCATCGCAAGCAGATTCGTCTGTTCGGCTATGCTCTGGATTATCGAATTCGCATCCATCATGGAGCTGGACTGATCCGCTATTTTCTGTATCAGCCCGTTCACAGTCGTGTTCTTCTCGATTCCGGTCTTGGTGTCAGACTCAAGGACATTGAATTCATCCGCCATCTTCACCACGGAAGCGTCCACGGCCTTGATGTTTCCTATCATCTGTTCGACAGCCGCCGAAGCCTCGACAACGCTGGAAGCCTGGGTCTGAATCATATTGTCAAGGGAATCTATGTTGCTTGTTATCTGGGTGATCGCCGCGGCCGAGCGCTCAAGATTCTCGGTCTGGCTTCTGACCTGTCCGTTCACCTGACCGATGTTGTCGGACATCTGGGCCACAGTAGCCGTAGTGGACTGGATCTCATCGGTAAGGGTACGGCCGACATCCGCAAGATTCGTCTCGGAAGCCTTGATTGCGGCCATGATTGTCCTGAATTTTCCTATGAAGCGGTTCATCAGAATCACAAGGGAGCCGACCTCGTCATTCCGTTTGACTTTCAGCTGGACGGTAAGATCCGCGGAACCGGTGCAGAAGTCATCCACAATCCGGTTCACCTTCTTCAGCCTTCCCAGAATGTTCGTCAGCGCAAGGACAAAGAATATATAGATGATTATGCCCATCATCACTCCGAATATGATTATTATTGTCTTGGCCTTCCTCACCGAATCATATATCTGGCTGTCCGAAATCACGAGGGTCATCGTCCAGTTCGTATCCGGAACCGGGGCGCAGAACACGTGGACCTTCTCGCCGTCAATCACCGTACCGGCATAACCGCTTCTGCCTCCGCTGATTATTCCGCTTATCGCGGGATATGAATCTATCTTCTTCATCACCTCGGACTGGTTCTTATGGGCGGTAATGGTTCCGCTTCCGTCATTCAGGATGAAATATCCGGTGGTACCGATGGAGGCTCCCTGAATTTCCGAGCGGATCATGTCCACGCCGATCATTCCTACAAAATAGCCGAAAACCTTTCCCGAAGAGTCCCTTGCGGGCCGGGCCACAGGCACCACATATTTTCCTGATGTCTTGGATTTAACCATGTCTCCGGCAAAAACATCCGCACCTTCATCAATCATCGCCTTGTGGTAGTCACGCTCCCTTACCCCACCTCTGGCTCCTACAAGTCCCGTGTCGCGGTAAGTAGTTCCCTCGGTATCGGAAAAAAACATATAGTCATAGCTTGAATTCCTCAGATTCTGATGTGAATGAAGCCAGTCTATCACGCGTTCCTTGTTTCCGCTCTTCACGGCATCGGCCTCGGTGTATATTCTCAGGTCGTTCTGATAGGTATCAATCCATTCAAAAACCTCGCGGGCACGTCCGTTCACAATGTTGACCGACAACTCCAGATAGGTGTTCTCTATCTGGCGCTTCACAACCTTTGTTACGACCATAAGAAGAAGTCCCATCACCGCAAATGTAATGCAGAGAACCACGACTCCAAGACGCGCCGTAATGCTCACCCTTTTCTCAAGACCTTTGACCATAGAATTTACGCTCCACTGTCTGCGATTTTGCAGGATATTTTATATACAAATTATGATTTCATCAATATTCTCTCTGTCTGTATTATGAATTCCAGAGGAATGAATTTTTCGCACAGGGAGTTCCGGCGGCTCATCAGGTAATATTTCGGCAGAAACGGATTCAGTTTATAACAAATTTATAGACAGGACGGCGGCCGGCCGTTGTTTCTATAAGACCTGAGAATTCTCCCGCCGGAGAGAAGACCGAGCAGAGCGTGCCGGCAGGAACATCGGGAAAAACGGAGAAAATCCCCCGGACAAGCGGCATACCGCGCCTGAATTTTGAAAGCGCGGCATCACCCGAAAGAGTCAGATTGACAAAACCGCATTCAGACGAAAGCTCAGGGGTGAATCCTCTGAGTCCCGCCGCTATCTGCCGTCTGACTTCCACGGAAAGGTCATCTCCCGCCGGCGGAAACGGATTCTTTCCCGAACGGAACGCATCCGCCGCGGCAAGAGAATTCTCCAGAGAGAACGGCGGCATGAGCGAATATCCTGCGGCATCCCTGAGATCAAATTTTCCGACCGCGGTCCTGCAGAGCCCGGCAAGATGGGCAGCAGTTCCACAGGAAGCGGCTATGTCCCTCGCAAGACATCTTATATATGTCCCTTTTGACACTGAAAAACAGATTTCCGCGGCGGCCACAAAGCCGTCCGCCGTCATAAGAAGAGATTTTATCTCGGCGCTGTACACGGTGACTTTTCTGGGAGGAATCTGAACATGGACACCGGCTCTGGCCGCATCGCTCGCCCTCTTGCCCCCGACATGAACGGCGGAAAAAGCCGGCGGAGACTGCATTATGTCGCCTGTAAAGCGGAGCACTGCGGACTCAAGAGCGGCAACGGAAGGCAGGGGCGCAGTTCTTATGACCTTTCCTGTATATTCAAGTGTGTCCGTCTCCTCACCGAAGCGCACGGCCGCCGTATAGGTCTTTCCGAATTCCGTTATGCGTGCGGCAAGCCTTGTAAGCCGTCCCGCGCATACAACCAGAAGTCCCGAAGCGAAACTGTCCAATGTACCGGTATGTCCGACTTTCGATGTGCCGAGAGCCTTCTTCACGTCATAAAGCGAGGCGAAACTTGTCATTCCCGGCCGCTTTGCAAGAAGAACGATTCCATCGGAACCGGAAGCAGTCTCACTCATCGCCGCTTTCAGTTCCGGAATTCCGGCCGGCTTCAGAATTTTCCCTTTCCGCCGACTCGTTCTCAAGGCGCGTCAGCTTCCGGACCATCCGGAAACCTTCCTTCATGCCCGTATCCACGACAAACTGGAATTTCGGAAACTGGCGGATCCGCATTTTTCCGGCGATTGACGACTGGATAAATCCTGCCGCAGAATTCAGTCCCTCAACGCCCTTCTCGACCTGACTGTCCGAAAGAAAACTTGAGACATAGACCTTCGCATAGGAAAGATCGCTCGTTACATCAACCCTGTTTATACAGAGGAACGTTGACACCCTCGGATCCTTCACATCGCCACGGAGAATCAGCTGTGATATTTCGTCCCTCAGCTGGTCATTAAGACGGCTTATTCTGTACTGGCCCATCGTCAGCTGTCCTTCTCCGCGGAACCGGATGTCTTTTTCTTTTCAAGCTCAGCCTGCTCCTCGGCGAGGGTTTTTCCGAGCTTGCGCGCGACCTCAACAAATTCAAACACCTCAAGCCGGTCTCCGACCTGAATGTCCTGCCAGTTCTCAAGACCGACGCCACATTCATATCCGGCGGAAACCTCCTTCGCATCATCCTTGAATCTCTTGAGTGAGGAAATCTTGCCTGTGAATTTGACGATTCCGTCGCGTATGAGATTGACGCTGGAAGTACGTTTCACGACACCTTCAGAAACAATCACACCGGCAATGACACCGATCTTAGGCACGCGGAATGTGTTGCGCACCTCAAGCATACCGGTGACCTCCTCCTTCATATCAGGCTGGAGCATTCCCTCCATGGCCGCCTGAATCTCCTCGACACATTTGTAGATGATGTTGTATTTTCTGATCTCCACACGCTCCTGCTCGGCCAGCGCCTTAGCTTTGGGCGTAGGACGGACATTGAATCCGATGATAATCGCATTTGAGTCGGCAGCGGCGAGGGTGACATCACTCTCGTTAATGGCACCGGCGGAAGAATGTATGACCGAAAGACGGATATCCCTTGTTGACAGCTTCTCAAGCGCAGTCTTGAGAGCCTCCGCTGAGCCCTGAAGATCCGCCTTGATGATAACCTTGAATTCCTTCACCTCACTCTGCTCAATCGTGGAATAAAGATTGTCAAGAGTGACCTTCTTCACGGCCTTCGCATCCTCGAAACGCTTCAGCTCCTGCCGCTTTGACGAAATGGAACGGGCGTCTTTCTCCGACTCCGTAACCTGGAACGGATCTCCGGCATTCGGCATCTCCTCCATGCCCAGAACCTCAACCGGCGTCGATGGTCCGGCCTCCTGAATTCTTCTTCCGAGATCATCGAACATGGCACGTACACGTCCGGAATAAATTCCCGCGACAAACGGATCTCCCTGCCGGAGAGTTCCGCGCTGAATCACGACGGATGATACGACACCGCGCCCCTGATCGACACGCGACTCAAGGATCTTTCCCTCGGCACGGCAGCAGTCATTCGCCTTGAGCTCAAGGATTTCCGCCTGAAGGAGAATCGCATCAAGAAGGTCATCTATTCCCTGTCCTTTCAGTGCGCTTATGTTGACATACTGGGTGTCACCGCCCCATTCCTCAGGTGTAAGGCCAAGCTCCGAAAGCTGCGTCTTGACACGGTCAGGATTGGCCTCCGGCTTGTCTATCTTGTTCACCGCCACGATAATCGGAACCTTAGCATCCTTTGCATGACTGATCGCCTCAAGCGTCTGCGGCATCACACCGTCATCCGCGGCCACAACAAGAACAACTATGTCCGTGACCTGCGCTCCCCTGGCACGCATCATCGTAAACGCCTCATGTCCAGGAGTATCAAGGAAAGTTATGCGGCCCTTTGGAGTGGAGACCGAATAGGCGCCGATATGCTGCGTTATTCCGCCGAATTCTCCCTCCGCGACATGGGAATTCCGGATCGCGTCAAGGGTTTTTGTCTTACCGTGATCTACGTGTCCCATAACAGTAACAATAGGCGGACGGACGACAAGCTCCACACCGTCATCCTTCTCGCTTTCTATGACAGTCTCGTCATAAAGGCTGACAAGATTGACATCACATCCGTATTCGGAGGCAAGAAGAGTCGCCGTGTCCGCATCAATCGACTGGGTGATTGTCACCATCATTCCCATGGACATGAGCTTGGCAATTATCTCGGAAGCCTTCAGATTCATCTTGCGCGCAAGATCGGAAACCGAGATTGTCTCCATTATATCAATTGATTTCGGAACAACGCTTGCAGGAGTCTCGGACTTTTTCCTCTGCTCGAAGAATTTGTCGTCGAACTGCTCCTCATCCTTTCTGTTATATATCTGCTTCTTTCCCTTGAAGGATTTCTTTGCAGAAAGCTGGCGTGACTGATCGACCGTCGGCATCGGAGCGGGCGCGCCGCCCGGACGTCCCTGTCTGAATCCGCCGCCGAAACGCGGTCCCTGTCCAGGTCCGCCCTGTCTGTTCTGGAACCCGCCCTGACGGTTCCCGTAGCCGCCCTGTCTGTTCTGGAATCCTCCGCCCTGACGGTTCCCGTAACCGCCGTTCCCGTCACGCTCGCGGTTCTGGTAGCCCTGCCTGGCCTGAGTTCCCGTGAATCCGCCGCCGTCACGACCGAACTGACGGCCACCGCCGTACTGTCCGCCGCGCTGATAGCCATAACCGCCACGGGAATTCTGCCGTCCGCGGTCGGAAAGATTTCCGGCCTTCACATTCGGACGCGCAGGATTCAGCTCAAAGATCCGCTTCCTGTTTTCCGGCTTCGGCTCAGTTTTAGCATTCTCGGCAGCTTTGTGCTGAACGGCAGCCGCATTCTGGGAACGGACCGGCTGCTGTTCTGCCGGTTTCTGTGTCTGTACAGGAGTTTTCTTCTCATTCTGAGCCGGGGATGAATTCTCAGCCTTCCGCACGACAACATGAACATTGCCCCTGCGGCCGCCATCTCCGCCCGACTTTGCCGTCTGCTGGGCCTGAGGATTTCTCTTTATAACAACAACACGTTTCTTTTCGGAAGAAGCCGCCGGAGCACTCGTATCCTGCTGCCTCTTGTGAACTACAAATCCGGGCTTTTTCTCTGATTCATCCGCCATAAAAATTCCTATTCCTCGTCCTCTTTAAATTCAAATTCAACACCGCATTCCGGACAATGGGTCATATCAAGAGTAATCTTCGCTCCGCATTCAGGGCAGAAATACTCTTCGGCCTCCTGAACCGGCGCCTCCGGACTGTCCGTAGCCGGCCGGGCATCTGCGCCATCATCCGGCACATTCTCATCGACAAACTCAACGTTGTCATTTATCAGTTTATTGACCGCATCTACAGACTCCTGAGAAACACCGTCTATGCTGATGGCATTTTTCTCGTAGGCGTCAATGAATTCCTCAATGCTCTCAATTCCATGCTCCCTGAGTTTTGCCGCCACATCCATGTCAACGCCCGGCAGTTCCGCGACCGACGTAATCTCGTCATAATCAGCGTCATCACGGAAAAGGCTCTTTGCCGACTGGACGGTCGATATTTCCGTAAGATCCATCTCCGCCGCCTGCTCCACCGTCTTCACATCTATATTCCAGTCACAGAGACGGTTCGCAAGCCGGACATTCTGCCCCTGCTTTCCGATTGCAAGCGAGAACTGACTGTCCTGAACAATCGCCAGAGCCTGACGTTTGTTCGTATCAAGAATCACGACACGTTCTACGGCGGCCGGAGACAGTGAATTCTTTATGAACACAGCCGGATCCGGATCATATTTCAGGACATCAATCTTCTCGTTAAGAAGCTCGCGGATTACACTCTGAATCCGTACACCCTTCAGACCGACACAGGCTCCCACAGGATCCACGTCCTCACGCTTGGAATATACGGCTATCTTGGTACGGTAGCCGGCATCGCGGACGATCTTTCTTATCTCGACAGTTCCATCGGATATTTCAGGAACCTCCTTCTCAAGAATTGAACTCACAAGCTTAGGATCACTTCTTGACAGAACCACCTGAAGTCCGGAATTCGTCTTCTTCAGGTCAACAATCAGAGCCTTTATCCTGTCGTTCTTCTCGTAAACCTCAAGCTTTGACTGATATTTTAAGGGGAGAATTCCTTCCAGACGCCCCGGATTGCCTATATCGACATATATGTTTCCCTTGCGCTCACGCTGATAATATCCAATTATGGTCTCACCGATCTTCTCCTTGTATTCATTGTAAAGGGAATCCTTATAGGTCTCGTTCAGTCCCTGATGCGCGGTCTGTTTTCCGGTAGCGACGGCCGAGCGGTCAAACGATTTCGGATCCTCAAGAATATCAATCTCGTCGCCCTCCTCGACCTCCTCGCTCATCGCCTTTGCTTCCTCAAGCTCAATCTCCTTTACCGGATCATAAACTCCGTCAACAACCGTCTTGCGGGAATAGATTGAGACATCAGACATATCATCACTGAATTTAACTATGGCATTCTCATCCGTACCATAAGTTCTTTTATAGGCCGCCTTGAGCGCCTTCTCGATTGTCTGCCTGACTGACTCCATGGAATATCCCTTATCCTGGATCAACTGGCGGATAGCTTCTGCCATCTCTGACATAGCAAGCCTCCTTTTCTTTATTTTTATATGTGCGCCACGGAATCAGGCCGCGCGCAGGACGCATAAAATATCGCTATGCGTGTAAAAATTTTGCCTTTGCAATGTCCGAATAAAGGACGGAAACCTCTTCACCGGAAAAACGCTCAAGCCGCACGGACACGGAGTCCGCGCCCGAAATTCTCCCCTCAACCCAGTCGGAGACAGTTCTGTCCCACACACGGACTTCCCTTCCGACGAAAAGGGCGAATTCCGCGGCATTCTTTATATTGTGCTCTATTCCCGGCGAAGTCAGTTCCATAGACGTGTCTTCCGTACCGAGCAGCGCCTCAAGCCGGGGAAGGAGCGCGCGGTGAACTTTCGCGCAGTCGTTTACGCCTATATCAGCGGACGGATCGGCTGACGCTATCATCGCCGAGATTTTCGTGACATTTTTTGCGGGAACAATCTTCAGCTCCACAAGTCTGAATCCCAGACCCTCGACAAGCGGCGCACATTCCGCATAGAATTTGACATCAGAATAAGGTGTATAATCCAATTTCTGTCCTTGTCCGGTACGGACAATATTCCGAGGCCGGAAAAATATATAAAAAAAGACCCGTTCGCACGAGTCCATTTCAAAGCATAATCAAAATGTACTGCACAAATATAACGGAAAAACAGCTGCTTGTCAACAAAACGTGCGGAAAACACCCGGCTGTTGTTGAAAATACAATAAAATAGGAATATAATCGGTACATTCTAATCTTAATCATTCAAAGGACACAGAAAAATGGTCATCTTAACGCTCAACTGCGGCAGTTCTTCCGCAAAATATCAGGTCTATGACTGGGAAAACAGGAAAGTCATGGCAAACGGCGTGGTCGAAAGAATCGGACTCGACGGATCCGGAATCACGCATAAAACCGGAAAGGAAAAACATGAGCTGCTCAGCCCCTGTCCCACCCACAAGGAGGCTATCGAACTGATAATGAAGGAAATCACCGACAGCAAGGTCGGCGTGATCAGCGACATGAGCGTAATAGGTGCGGTCGGCCACAGGGTTCTGCACGGCGGCGACAAATTCACAAAGTCCGTGATAATCACACCTGAGGTTCTTGAGACGTTCCGTTCAGTTCAGGATCTCGGCCCCCTTCACAACCCCGCCAACATAATGGGAATCGAGGCCGCCCAGAAGGTTCTTCCGGACGTTCCGCACTGCGCCGTCATGGATACGGCATGGCATCAGACTATGCCGGAATTCGCATTCATGTATGCGATTCCAAGGGAATGGTATACAAAATACTCGGCGAGGAAATACGGTTTCCACGGGACATCATTCCTCTACACGTCCAAGCGAGCCGCAGTTCTGCTCGGAAAACAGCCGAAGGACACAAATGTGATAATCTGCCATATCGGAAACGGAGCATCCGTATGCGCCGTCAAAAACGGAAAATGCTATGACACCTCTATGGGAATAACTCCGCTTGACGGACTGATCATGGGAACCAGATCCGGAGAGCTGGATCCGGCGCTTCCGTTCTATATAATGAGAAAAACCGGCATGACCGCGGACGAAATGGACAAAACCCTGAATAAGAAATCAGGTCTTCTGGGAATAACAGGCAGATACGCCGACAGGCGCGACATCGAAGTCGCAACGGCCGAAGGAGATAAGCTCGCCGAGCTTTCAATCGACATGGAAGCCTACAGACTGAAAAAATTCATCGGATCATACATGGCCGCGCTGGGACACGTGGACGCGATTGTGTTCACGGCAGGAGTCGGAGAGCGATCGCCGATAATCAGAAAGCGCTCGCTTGAGGGGCTTGAGGAATTCGGAATAAAAATCGACCTTCAGAAGAACGAATGGTCATTCACAGGAAACGCGGAGACCCGCATCAGCGCGGATGACTCGAAGGTGAAGGTTTTCGTCATTCCCACCGATGAGGAGCTTGTGATGACGGAGGACGCATACGCGCTCACAAAAGGAACCTATGACATCCACACGAATTTCACCTACAGCTTCCAGGATCCGGCATACGTGAACAAGGCGAGAGAAGAGGGACTGAAAAAGGACCTCGAGAAAAGGCCTCACATCGCAGACATAATAGCACGCCCTCCGGAAGCATAAACAGACATTTTCTCCAAATAAGGATGAACACACCTCTCCTGATCGGCAGAACGGGAGAGGATATGATTTTCCGGCCGTCCCCACGGCCGGAATTCACAGGAGCAGCGGCTACCGCTGGCAGGTTCCTTTCCTAATCCGGGCGGCGGTCTCCGCCCCGGCGAGAATTCTCACCAGTTCCATGGCGAATTCCTCGCTCGCTCCGGCTCCACGTGCGGTCACGACATTTCCGTCCACGACAACCGGAAGATCGGAATATCCGCCCCCGAAGCCAGACGCCCTGTCCTGCATTCCCGGATAGCAGGTCCATTTTCTTCCGGCGAGAACCGAGGTCTTTCCGAGAACTACTGCGGGAGATGCGCATATCGCTGCGACAATCTTTCCCGCGGCATTGCATTCCTCGATACAGCGAAGGAGCCTTACGTCCGCCCCGAGATTCTCGGCACCAGTCGATCCGCCCGGACACACGACCGCATCAGGAAGGCGGCTGCCGCACGAATCCATCCAGCCGTCAAAAGTCATATCGGTGAACATCGAAACACCGTGGGAACTTCTGACAATCCGCCTGTCCTCCGAACCCGACACGACCGCCACGGTGACAACTTCTATTCCCGCCCTTCTCATGTAATCCACAGGAGAAAGCGCCTCTATCATCTCAAAACCGTCGGCAAAAAAGACCGCTGCCGTACTCATATCGATACCTCCGTAAAAGCATAAAACGCAGTGGCAATAAAGCTATATTCGAATCAGGCAAAAGTCAAGCGCGGACAGAGCTCAAGGAATTTTTCCGGCAGAACGGGCAACTTGTAAGATTCCGTTCATTTCATTATTATCTACATAAATTCAACAAAACAAAGAGGTTTTTATGGCACGCAGAAACTATATCGCCGGAAACTGGAAAATGAACACCAGCAAAGCAGAAGCAGTCGCCCTTGCGAAAGATCTTGTCGAACAGCTCAAGGACAAGACGAACAAATACATGATAGGCGTCCCGTTCGTCTACCTTGATGCGGTGGCGCAGATCATAAAGGGCTCAAACATAATTCTCGGAGCACAGGACGTAGCCGCAACTCCGAACGGGGCGCACACAGGCGAGGTCTCCACCGAAATGCTCAAGGACATAGGCGTGCAGACGGTGATACTCGGCCACTCTGAACGCCGGCATGAAATCGGAGAAAGCGACGAGCTCATAAACAGAAAAGTCCGGCGCTGCCTCAAGGAAGGTCTTGACGTGGTTCTGTGCATCGGCGAGCTTCTTGCCGAACGCGAGGCAGGCGAGGCGGAGAATGTGTGCGCATTCCAGCTGTCGGCAGGACTTGCTGGCGTCACCGAGGAGCAGATGAAGCACATAACGATAGCCTATGAGCCTGTATGGGCAATCGGAACCGGAAAGACAGCCACACCGGAAGATGCTGAGGCCATACACAAATTCTGCAGGGATTACATCGCAAAGCTATACAGCCGCAAGACAGCCGATGAGGTCATAATCCAATACGGAGGCTCAATGAAGGCGTCAAATGCGCCCGAACTCCTTGCCCAGCCGGACATCGACGGAGGTCTAATCGGAGGAGCATCCCTCAAGGCGGAGACTTTCGTTCCGATCTGCAGCGTCGGCTGCTGATCCGACACATCCGTTTATAAAACCAAAAATGCCTGCCGGAAATTCGGCAGGCAGATCAAGAAATTTCCGGAGTTCCGGACTTACAACGGAAAACAAAAAAAAATCCGTCCTGAGCGCTGAAATGTACAAAAAAAAACGGAGACATTTCCCGGAAACAGATTTCAGTCAAGCGGCGGATTTTTTTTCGTAAAACGGACTTCACGCCACAGAACAAAAACAGCCATAATCATCGGGATTGCGTAAGTTCAAGATCCTGGACAGAGGTTTTTTTTCAGTTCGGATAAAATACACATAAAAAAAAAGACACGGAACTTCCGTGTCTTTCTAGCGGTCCCTACGGGAGTCGAACCCGTCTCTTCGCCTTGAGAGGGCGGCGAACTAAACCGATATTCGAAGGGACCATATTGTCCGATCTGCCGTAAACTGTGACTTATTCAGATCAAGCTCCGGAATAATCCGGAAGTTTTCCCCAAGGAGGATTCGAACCCCCACAATCAGAACCAGAATCTGAGGTGCTACCATTACACAATCGGGGAATAAGTGAATACAACTATATCCTGAATCATATTTTATGTCAATATCAAGGCAACGGAATTCCTGAAAATAATTTAATTTTCCAGGAATTCCTCCCTCTCACTTTTCCTTTGAACTCTTTTTTGTTCCGCCGGACTTCGTGGGCTTCTTGGATTCCTTTGCCGGCTTCGGGACTTCAGTGCTGACAACGGAATTGTCGTCATTCGCAAACTGGGATCTTTCATATCTGTCGGCCTTCCAGTCGTTTATCCAGGTCTTTCCGTCAAGAAGATAGCGGAACTGATATTCCCTGCCGGTATCAAGCATCTTTTTTACGGAAAATGAGCCGTCCGGATTCCTTTTCATAGGAATTGAGGTCTCATTCCAGCTGTTGAATTCTCCGGCGAGAAACACCTTCTCCGCCCCGGCCGCGGCATTCACATTAACATTGAACACGACGGTACATGTTTTTCCGTCACGCGAGAAACTCTTTTTCAATGACATTCCATTCCTCCTAAAAGAAAGTCTCGCAGTCTTTTTACATGGCAAAACTTTCCTCACATCAAGTTAACTGCTGATTCTAATTGCATTCAACTTTATTTTCAAGCGGAAAGCCGGTTTGACGACAGCGGACAGTTTTATTATATTAGCTGTATGACAGAAAACACAGATGATGAAATCAATATAGACGGTTCCGCAGTCATCACGGAGACAGAAAAAGATAATCCGCAGCAGCCTGAAAATAATACGCCTGAAAACACGGAGCCAAAGAAGAGACGCGGAAGACCGCGCGGAAAGAAAAACAGGACCGGGAAAACTGTATCCGCACCTGAAAATTCGATAATCTCCGCAGATCAGATGCTTCCCCCAAAGCTCACGCTGATTCCGCTGCAGGGTCGTCCGATTTTTCCCGGAATATTCACTCCGCTGATGATAAATTCTCCGGAGGACATAAAGGCCATCGAGGAGACATATAGCCATGAGGGTTTTCTTGGAATCTCGATGATAAGGGACAGCATGGAGGACAATGAGACGCCATCCGTCGCGGATCTCTGCACAATAGGAACAGCCGCAAGAATAATCAAAAAAGTGAATATGCCCGACGGCGGACTCAACATATTCATCTCAACGGTAAAGAGGTTCAAAATAAGAAAGACACTTCATCCGTCAGTTCCGATGGTAGCCGCGGTGGAATATCTTGACGATGAGGAGGACAGGACATTCGAAGTCAAGGCGCTGACCCGTGCGATAATCAGCGAGATGAAGGAAATTTCGGAGAACAATCCTCTGTTCAGCGAGGAGATGAGGCTGAACATGGTAAACATCGACAATCCCGGAAAAATCGCGGACTTCATAACATCAATCCTCAATATAGACAGAAACGAGCAGCAGAAAATTCTTGAGACTGTGAACGTAAGACAGAGGATGGAACAGGTGCTCGTGTTCATAAAAAGGGAACAGGAGCTTCTGCGCGTCCAGAAGAAAATACAGGCGGAACTGAACGAACGCGTCGAGAAAAACCAGCGTGAGTACTTTCTCCGCGAGGAACTGAAATCGATTCAGGAGGAGCTTGGCACAAACGCCGACGGGGAGGCCTCCGACTACCAGAAATTCAAGGAGAAGATAAAGGCTCTTGAATTCAGCGGAGAGATAAAGGAGACGGTTGACGGCGAGCTTGAGAAATTCAACCTTATGGATCCGAATTCAGCAGAATACATCGGAACAAGAAATTTCCTTGAGCTTGTGACACAGCTTCCATGGAAGGACGAAGAAAAACCGGACTTCAGCATGGAGAAGGCAAGAGAGACCCTTGACAGGGATCATTTCGGTCTTGAGGATGTAAAGAAGAGAATTCTTGAATATCTTGCCGTAAGAAAAATGAAGGGCGACTCAAAAGGTTCCATTCTTCTTCTGGTAGGTCCGCCGGGAGTCGGAAAGACAAGCGTAGGGAAATCCGTCGCAGCTGCCATGAACAAACCGTTCTACCGTTTTTCAGTCGGGGGAATGAGGGACGAGGCCGAGATAAAGGGTCACAGGCGTACATATATAGGAGCGATGCCCGGTAAAATAATACAGGGACTCAAAATCACAAAATCAAAGTCGCCTGTATTCATGATAGACGAGATTGACAAGATGGGCTCAAGCCATCAGGGAGATCCGGCCAGCGCGCTTCTTGAGGTGCTTGATCCGGAACAGAATGTCTCGTTCAGGGACAACTATCTTGATCTTCCGTTCGACATATCAAACGTCCTCTTTATACTTACGGCGAATACGCTGGACTCAATTCCCTCTCCGCTTCTTGACCGGGCGGAGATAATACAGATTGCCGGCTACATTGATCAGGAGAAAATCGAGATTGCGAAGAAGTATCTGATTCCGAAAAATCTCATCAAGAACGGACTGAAGAAGAATCAGGTCAGATACACCAAGGATGCGCTGCTGACAATAGCCGAGGAATATGCGAGGGAATCCGGTGTAAGGAATTTCGAGAAGAGCATAGACAAAATCCACCGAAAGATTGTGGCTGAGCTGGTGAATGAGGCAGAAAAAAATCAGGGTACGGCGGAGCAAGCTGATGCGGAACTTGGACCGGTGAGCGAAAGAAAATTCACGGTCGAAACGGCAGCTCTTGACAAGTACCTTGGAAAGCCTGTATTCGATGAGAGCGAGATAAAAAAGGCTTCTGTGCCAGGAACGGCGATCGGACTTGCATGGACAAGCATGGGCGGAGACACACTCCTTATAGAGGCATCCGAATTCGAGGGAAAAGGAGGACTCGTGCTCACGGGGCAGATGGGCGACGTCATGAAGGAATCATGTCAGATAGCATTCAACTGGGCCCGGAAATTCATTACGGACAGGAAGATAAGAAAACCGGACTGGTTCGACAAACATACGGTTCACCTTCATATACCTGAAGGGGCCACTCCAAAAGACGGACCAAGCGCAGGAATAACAATGGCGACGGCATTCATCTCCCTTATGACAGGAAAAACAATAAAGCCGAATCTCGCCATGACAGGAGAGCTGAGTCTCACCGGGCAGGTTCTGCCGATAGGAGGACTCAGGGAAAAAACCGTCGCGGCAAAAAGGAACAAGATCAGAACGATAATAATTCCTAAGGCGAACAGCCGTGATCTGGATGACATACCGGAAAATGTGAGGTCAGGAATAACATTCATACCTGTATCAAGAGCCGAGGAGGTCATATCATTTGTCCTGCCTAAAATAAAGGACAAGACCACCGTGCGGAAAAGCAGGAAAAAAAACGTAGAAACAGATAAAGGGCAGAATCCCTGAAACAAACAGGAAAATGCGGTTCCGGACGGAATACTGTGACGGAAACCGCCGCCTGCTCAGTTTTTTGAGAACAGGCTGAAAAAAGCGGTGAAAAGGCCGAGGCTTCCGGCCATCATTATGCAGCCTGCCATGAGAACTCCCAGCATCACGGCGACGACGGTGTCCTTGAATTTCATGTCGAGAAGACTGGCCGCAAGTGTTCCTGTCCATGCACCAGTTCCGGGCAACGGAATTCCGACAAAAAGCATGAGCGCCACAAAGATTCCCTTTCCCGCCTTGCTCTGGAGCCTGTCTCCGGCTGAGGTTCCCTTTACGAGGAAAAAGCTGCATATTCCGCCTATGAATTTCCGGTTTCTTCCCCATTCAAGGAATTTTCTTGCAAAAAGATATATCACCGGCACAGGAAGCATATTACCGGCTATGCTTACGATATATGAAGGTATCACAGGCAGCTGCATTGCCTGTGATACGGGAATCGCCCCCCTCAACTCGACAAGAGGAAGCATAGAGATGAAGAATACAATCACATAATTAACAAACATTCTGCGATAATAACATATAATGCCGGTTAAGAAAACATCAGCTCATGGTAACATAGGTTTTTCCGGCTCCGCCATCTTCTGCCGGGGCATAATGAAATTCCTGGACGCCGGGACAATGCGACAGATAGTTCTGTACCGCCTGCTGGAGAATTCCGTCCCCCTTTCCGTGAATTACGCTGAAATGCCTGAAATTCTGCATATTGCACAAATCAACCTGCCTCTCAAGTGCCCGGAGCGCCTCCTCGGAACGCATTCCCAGCAGACGCAGCTCAAAGACCGGGCGAGGCATCGTATCCTTCCCAGAATCAGAAACCGGACACATATCCACGCTCACCGTAGGAGACATCACCGCTCCTCTTCCTCTTAAAACCTCAAGATTACGCTCCTTTACAGGCATACGTATACTTCCGAACTGAACCAGCCATACCCCGCTGCTCTGCCGGCTGACAATAACACCTTCGCTTCCGCTGGTAATGGAACGGACAAATACCCCCGCCTCAAACACAGGCTCAGGCATATTTTTCTTCTCCGCGGACCGCTGTATGGCCGGAGCGGCATGACGCAGCGCCTCCGAATTCTTCATCCGTTTTTTCGTTTTTCCGGAACTGCGGCCGTATTTCTGTTCATGGCGGCTTTTGGCGGCGGAAAGTTCGGCTGCAATTTCGTCAAGACAACGGGCTTCCGCCTCAGTCTGTCCGGCGAATTTTTCCGTATCGTCCGCAAGGCTCTCCGAAAATGCCCGCACCTCGCGAGTCTTATCTTTAGTAAGCTCCCCTTCTCTTATCCGGCGGACAAGGTTCTCAAGGCGGCTCCTGCTGTCCGAAAGATAGTTCTGCATTTCCCGCTGGATTCCCTGACGGAGTTCATTCTCCTTTTGCCTGAGCTCAAACTCCTTTTCCCTGAGTCCGAGCTCCCTTTCATCAAGCATACGCGACTTGTC
The DNA here is from genome assembly GCA_963594605.1 of Bacteroidaceae bacterium. GTDB lineage: Bacteria > Spirochaetota > Spirochaetia > Treponematales > Treponemataceae > Treponema_D. The sequence goes on along the minus strand of CAVBEH010000008.1, from coordinate 3,047 downwards.
CGCCGATTCCTGCAGCAGACGGTCAAGTTCAGAATGCTTGCTGTTCAGTCCGTTTATCAGAGCAGAGACATCGGTCTGGCCGCCTGAAATATAGGACCGTGCGGCAGTACATATACGCTCAGGAATTCCGCTTTTCACAGCAATATCCAGCGCATGGCTTTCTCCCGGAACACCCATAACAAGCCTGTATGACGGAGCTAGCGTATCCTTATTGAATTCAACGGATGCATTGATACAGGCTTTCCCGGTATATCCGTAGTTTTTAAGAACTCCCTGATGCGTGGTGACAAGGACAAACGGTCCACGCCTTATCAGCTCATCAAGCACAGCCATCGATATTGCGGCTCCCTCAAGAGGATCTGTTCCGCTGCCAAGCTCATCCAGAAGAACAAGACTGCCGGAATCCGCACCGTCCAATGCGGCCGCTATATTCCTCATGTGACCTCCGAATGTTGACAGCGACTGATCAAGTGACTGGCTGTCGCCTATATCGGCAAAAATGTCAGAGAAAAACGGAAGTCTAGTTCCGTCCGCGGCTGGAACCGGAAAACCGGCCTGATTCATTGCGGAGAACAGCGCGAAAGTCTTTAAAGCTACTGTTTTTCCGCCTGTATTCGGTCCTGTTATTATGAGAATTCTTTTTCCCGGCATAAAACGTATGTCAACGGGAACCGCCCGCTCGCCAAGAAGAGGATGCCTTGCGGCAAGGAGAAGAGGCGGCCATTCATTTCCTGAAGAGTCACAGCACTCAAGCGCATAGCAGCACCCGTGATCACGTCCCCATTTTGCTGCGGCCAGCGTAGCGTCAAAATTCTCCATAATAGGAATCGCAGCAAGAAATTCCCGCACCGACGGCCGAAGTGAGGCTGTAAGGTCGGAGAGGATTTTCTTCACCGCAACATCAAGCTCATATTCCTTTCTCATAATGTCGTTTCCGCATCGGACCGCCTCTTCCGGCTCAATGAATACGGTACGTCCGGTCTGGGAAATCTCATGCACTATTCCCGGAATTCTCCCCTGGCAGTCTGACCTCACTGCAAGAAGCTGTCTGCCGTTTCTGTATACCGGAACATCGGACTCCAGAATTTCAGAATATTTTCTGTCGGATATATAGGAACGCATGATATTGACAACTTTCCGGTTCAATGCGGAAATTTCTCCCCTTATCGCGGCAATTTCCGGAAGTTCCCTAAGTTCCCCGTCATGGGTAATCACCCTGAAAATTTTTCCTGATATTCCGGTCATATCAGGAAGAAGCTCTGCCTGCTCCCGAAGGACAGCCATATCAATCTTGCCACTGAAAGAAAAAATTGAGGTACGGACACGCTCCAAGGAAAGGCAGAAAAGGCCAAGTGAATGAACCTGTTCCAGCGAAAGTGAGGCGCCCTCCGTTCTGATGAGGGCAAGTATGGAGCGTATCGGATTCCACGGAAGAAAAGGGGTCACCGACGACAGACAGATAAAATCAAGCCATTCACGGCTGCATTTTTTATAAAATTCAGTTTCTGACGAATCCTGAAGAGGCTCCCGCAAAAGAAGAAAATTCCTACCCTCCTCGCTCAGGCAGAATCCTGCAATCTCATCCCGAATCCTGTAAAAATCAATTTCTTTTAATGTTTCAGTATTCATAAAAAAACCATAAAAAGTTTTTCGATAATAAAATAAATACGGCAGAAAATCAGTCCGCCCAAGTTCCGTTTTTTATTTCCGTTGATATGCGCTTCCAACTGTCATAACGCTGCCGCGTCACAAGTCCGTTATTAACGGCATCTTTTACAGCACATCCGCGTTCCGCTATATGCGAACAGCTCATTCCGAATTCGCATTTTCCTATAAAAGGACGGAATTCCCGAAAATAAAAAATCAGGTTTTCCGAGGAAATATCATCCAACACGAAACGTCTGATACCAGGAGTATCTATAACAGAAGCTTTCTTGCCTTTTATGCCTGCCGTAAGCGATTCATTCAATGTCATCCGAAGAAGAGTTCCTTTTGTTGTTGTATGGCTTCCTCTTCCGTATTTTTTTGAGAGGCTGCCGGTTTTGAGCACACATGAATTGTCCATGACATTTATAAGACTTGATTTCCCCACCCCGGATTGTCCTACAAAGGCGCACAGGCGGTCTTCCAACAACTCAGCGAATTCAGTCATACCTTCTCCGGTCTTTGCCGACACACGGAGTACCTTATACCCTATACTTTCCCATATTCTAAGCGTATACTCCAGATGTTCAGGATCATAACCTGCAAGATCATATTTATTGCATACAATCACAGGAGTTATTTCCTGATGTTCAGCCTGCGCAAGCGCCCTGTCAATAAAACGGGGACGAAATGGAGGCTCATCAGGAGTCGTGACGAGAATAAGATAATCAAGATTCGCAGCCAGCAACTGGGGACATCGTCCCTTCACATTCCATCGGAGAAAAGCATTTTTCCTTGGAACAAGAGAGGAAATCCGCCCCTTCATCTCATCCATATCATCAGACTCAAGGCAGACCATATCTCCAGGAGCAAGAGGGTTATAATATTCCTTGTCTGATTTCAGGACTTTTCCTTTTATCGAACAAAGTCTGATGATACCATCATTGCATTCTACCGAGAAAAAATTGTTTGCACCGCCTAAAACTGTACCTTGCATTGTTTTAATTTGAAGAAAAAGACAGATATTGTCAAGTTATATGAAACTGTTGCCAAAATAATAAAGAAAACACAAAAAAAACAAAACCGGACGACAAATATCATCCGGTCTGCTCAAAGCGATACCAAATAAAATGTTATTTCTTTGGTTCCGTCTTTTCAAGCTCAATTTTCAGAAGTGACAAAACATATTCAGGATTAATCACACAGCTCTTTGATAAAGCCGATAATTCTTCTGAAACAGGTTTAAATCCCTTCCCATTCTCAATCGCCTTTTTCAGACTCTCATTACATTTATGCATAATGAATATTATACACTAGTTTCAGAAAACTGCAAGTAAAAAATATTTACAAAAAAAGCCCGGCGGCTACCTACTTTCCCGCCGCGAGGGCAGTATCATCGGCGT
>CAVBEH010000007.1:0-116767 GCA_963594605.1 Bacteroidaceae bacterium | reverse complement strand
CCAGATGAACGTATTCCATTAAAAGAAATTTCAGAAAGGCAGAAAATTTCGCAAAAGTATATGGAATCTATTATGACACTACTTTCCAAAAATGGATTTGTTGATGCAATTCATGGAAAGGGTGGTGGATATATGTTGTGGAAAAGTCAATATTAGTGCAGTCCTAAAATACCTAAAATTTATTTACGCAGCAACTTTCAGTTCTCCGGCTGCAACTTTTTCCCTGTAAACTGCTGGGGGATAACCGCCTTCATTGAAAGTACAGACCCTTGTCCTGTTGTAGTACTGAACAAATCTCCATACCTCTGTCTTTACTTCTTCCATGGTCATTTTCATTGTGTCCAGCTGATAGAGTTTTTCTTTTTTCAGCGTTGCAAAGAAACTTTCCATCCTGCAGTTGTCGTAGCATTTTCCTTCATCACTCATGCTCTGAACTGCATGCATCTTTCCAAGCTCAATTTTATATTTCAGGCTGGTATACTGGCTTCCGGCGTCACTGTGAAAAATAAATCCTGATTTAGGCCTGCGGAGCATGTAGGCTTCTTTTGCGGCTTTTATGCACAATTCCTTTCTCATGTTGCTGTCCATCGCCAGGCTTATAATTTCGCCCCCGAAACAGTCCATTACTGGCGCGATGTACAGCTTGCCGTCCTTGCATGGAGTCTGAGTTATATCCGTGAGCCATTTCACGTTGGCCTCTTTCGCCGTGAAGTCGCGGTTCACTATATTCTCCGGCCGCCGGGCCTTCTTGTTCTTTTTTGTGAGCCCGTCAGGACTTCTATGGCTTTCATGCATAAGGCTTCCTCTCCTCATGGCCCGGATTACAGCGGATCTTGAGGGGGGCTTCCCGCTGGTTCAAGGCCAGCAGAACCCTGTCGATTCCGTAGTTGTGGTTTTCAGGATGCTCATCCAGGATTTCATATATTTTCTGAAGCAGAATCTGCCATGCCTTCGGCCTGTTCCTGTTCCGTTTCCACTTGTGATAGCCGGTTTCGCTGACCGTGAGAGCTTCGCAAAGTTTCTTTATTGAATAATCCTTCTCCGGCAGACTTTCAGGATTTTTCTGCTTGCGCTGAAAGATATATTCAAACTTGCTGCAGGCTGCTATTTTCTCCGGTCTTTTACGAAAAAACTCATCGCATCCTTCAGGATTTCATTCGCCTCCTTCAGTTCCGCACTCTCTCTCATCATTCGTCTTTCGCGTTCGGTGAGAGGGGCGGACGAAACGCCTGTTTTTCCTTTTTTCATTGTGTTTCGTCTTTTTCGCCAGTCAGCCAATGTGCTGTAAACAACTCCAAGCTGTTCCGCTGCTTTTTTTACTCCAATTTCATCAGACAGTCTTATTGCCTGTTCCCTGAATTCCTTTGTGTATCGTGTCATAGTCCACCTTATTTGTCGGTGTTTTAACCACTGCACTTTTATGATAACCGTTCACATAGTCCGGAAAACATGACAGTTATGCGCCGGCTTGCATTAAATATCTTACGCCAAGCAGAAAAACCGGAGAATAAAAAACAGGACAGTTTAAGCAAGCGCATGATCTGGTTTCGGGAAAACCGCCAGTTCCGCCAAACTGTTCTAAGGCTCCTTTAAAATTTCACACTTTCTGTAATTTTATCAGAAAGAGTTTTTACATGCGTTTGCCCTGGGCTCCGCCGGGCTTTCCGTTGCCGTCTGCGTACAAAACTGATATTATCTTTGCATGGAAAAAAAGGAATTCGACTATATCGTGATAGGAGGCGGAACTGCCGGACTTTCATCGGCCCTTTATGCGGCACGCGGCGGTCTTCGCACAGTCGTCCTGGAGGGACCGGAACCCGGCGGCCAGGCGCTTCAGATAAACGGACTTGAGAACTATCCCGGAATTTTCCCGCCCGTGAGCGGATATGATTTTATAGATGGACTTAAAAGGCAGTGTGCGGAATTCGGCGCGGAATTCTCACGGGACAGGGCGCTTTCCATCGACCGGCCGGGAAAGGAATTCACCGTCACGTCGGATTCGGGAATTTATTACGCTCAGGCTGTCCTCGTCGCGACCGGAGCCTCGCACAGAAAGCTGGGTGTTCCCGGAGATGAGGAATTCACGGGAAAGGGCGTGTCGTACTGCGCCGTATGCGACGGCCCGTTTTTCAGGAACAGGAGAATAGTCGTGGCCGGCGGCGGGGATTCGGCGGTGAGCGAGGCGCTTTATCTGTCCTCGCTTTCGGGCGATGTGACTGTAGTCCACAGGCGCAGTGAATTCCGCGCGCAGAAATCACTTGTCGCCAGAATGGAGGCTGCCGGAATCCGTACCGTGACAGGAGCGCACATAACGGAGATAAGGGGAAAGGGGCGCGTGGAGGCGGTCGTATTGAAGGACTCTGTCTCCGGCAGGGAGTCGCTCCTTGAGACGGATGCGGTTTTCGTTTTTATCGGAATGGAGCCGAGAACGTCGCTGGTGGACAATCTTGCGAAGGATCCGGCAGGTTACATACTCGCCGGAGACGACATGACAACTTCGGTTCCTGGACTTTTCGCCGCCGGAGACGTGCGGTCCAAGCGTCTGCGGCAGGTAGTCACGGCGGCATCGGACGGTGCTGCCGCGGCTTTCTCCGCCATTGAATATGTGCGTGAATTCAGGACGGGAGAATCAAGATGAAGCTGCGCGGCGCGGTATGGGTCATTGTGTTTTCGTTTCTGTGCGCATTTGTGTCGGCCCAGAATTCGTCTGGAACCGCCGGACTTCCGGACGACATAACATTCTGGAGCGACTATCCCCCGGACGAGCTTGCCGCGGCGATTGCCGACCGGATGACGGATACCGAGCTTTATTCGCAGATACTGATGTTCGGATGGGCCGGAGCTGAGCCGAACGAGCTTCTGTATCAGTGGGTCGAGCGCGGACTTGGAAGCGTCAAGGTTTTCGGCTGGAATACGGATGACATAAATCTTGTGGCGAAATCCGTCTCAGCCCTTCAGCGCAAGGCGGGGCAGGGCAGATTCAGGATTCCGCTTTTTGTGGCGACTGATCAGGAGGGTGGCTGGATCCGCCATGTGAAGGGCGACACCGCGGTAACTCCCGGAAACATGGCCGTCGGAGCCTCCGGTTATCCCGCGGACTCCTGGTACAGCGCATATTATATCAGCCGAGAGATAAAGGCTCTGGGAATAAACATGAATTTTGCGCCTACGGTGGATCTCTACACGAACAGGCAGTCCACGATAATCGGTTCCCGTTCTTTCGGGGACGATCCGGAGAAGTCGGGAATTCTCGGAGCCGCTTTTGCCGCCGGCAGTGTGGCCGCCGGCGTGATTCCTACGGTGAAGCATTTTCCGGGGCATGGGGATACGGATCAGGATTCCCATCTTAGCCTTCCGGTCATCGACATAGACTACAAGACTTTTTCGGAGCGGGAGCTTGTTCCGTTCCTGTATCTGATCCGGGACAAGGTTCCGGCGGTAATGTCCGGTCATCTCAGTTTTCCGCGCATAGACACGAGCGGCGCGCCTGCATCCCTCTCAAAATTTTTCCTGACGGATCTGCTCCGCGGACGGCTCGGCTACGAGGGGCTGATAATAACCGATGACATGATGATGAACGGAGACACGATGTACGCGGGCTCCCTTTCAAACGCGTTCCGGATGGCTGTCGAGGCCGGAAATGACATAGTGATCTCATCGACAACTGCAAGGCTCAACGAGGCTCTGTGGACGGTCAATCTTGAGCTTATGACGACATCTCCTGCATTCCGGGCAAGGGTCAGGGACGCGGCATACCGTGTGATAAGGGCGAAACTGGACTATTTCAGGAGCGGAAATGCGGCGCCCCTTTATCCGGATCCGGCATCGATTCCGGAGCATGTCCCGGACCGGGAGGGTCAGAAATTCTTTCTGGAGCAGGCCTGCCGTTCAATCACCGTATTCAAGGAAGGGAATCTGCCTCTAACCCCGGAGAATTCCGGACGTGTCCTTCTTGTCGGATTTTTTCCCGAATTCTTCACCGAGGCGAAGAAGCGTTATCCGGGTGCCGGTGAATTCCGCTTCAACTATGAGACCGGGCCGAACGAGACACAGTGGGTGTGCGACAACATAATGGATACGGCGGCCGGATATGACACTGTCGTCGTATGTGTCGCAAGTGCCAGACACGCGCGGATTGCCGAGACATTCAGAAATTCCGGAAAAAAGGTTATAATCCTTTCCATGATGTCGCCTGTCTATTCCGAGAGTCTCACCTGGGCCGACTCGATCCTGATGTGCTACAGCTGGAGCGGATATTCAATCCGCGCTCTTGTCTCGGTCCTCCGCGGCGAAATTCAGGCCAAGGGCACTCTTCCTTACGGCCTTTCAAAATGAGGTATATATGTTTTCCGATACGCATTTTCATTTTCTTCATACTGTGGAGATTCTTGGAATTCAGGAAGGCGGCAGGATTCTGTCCGGAATGGCGGACAGAAACTGTTTCTTCGGGCTTGACATAGGAACTGATGCCGCGGATCTTGCCGGAAGACAGGACTGTGTCCTCCGCGCGATAGCAGAAATAGGTGATGACGCCGCGGCTGAAAAATGCAGGCGTTTTCTCCGTTTCTCTGCCGGAGTCTGGCCTGACCTGGAGAGCATAAGGAACCGCTTTGAGCGGATGGAGGTTCTCTCTGCGCAGATCGGCTCGGCGGCGGAGAATAATTCCGGAAACGGCGCGCTGAACCGGAGGATTGCCGCGGTCGGAGAATGTGGAATCGATCATCACTGGAACCCGTCCGGTGCCGACGGCCGCAGCGGAGCCGCTTTTTCAGCGGACGATTTTGACGGCGAGAGGGAGCTTTTCATGATGCAGCTGGAGCTTTCGCGCCGGATGGAGCTGCCTGTGATAGTCCACAGCAGGGACGCGTTCGACGACACGATCGGATGCATAAGGGATTCCAGATGGAACCGCGGAGTCATCCACTGCTTCAGTTACGGAATCAGCGAGGCGCGCGCATTCCTTGACCTGGGCTGGTATATAAGTCTGAGCGGCGGAATCACATATACAAAAAGGAGCAGGATGGACGAGATGAGGGAACTTCTTGAATTCATTCCGGATGACAGAATTCTGTGTGAGACCGACTCTCCGTATCTTGCGCCCGTTCCGTTCCGGGGAAAGACGGACACGCCGCTTCTTGTTGACAACACATACCGCTTTGCCGCGGAGATGAGGGGGACAGATGAATTCTCGCTCAGCAGGACTGTCGATCGCAACATAGCCTCCCTTTTCGGCATGAATCCGGATCAGTAGTTGCTGACGAGTCTGAGTATGTAAAGCTCCACGTATTCCGTAAGAGACTTGCTGTCCTTTATTTTCTGCATGTTCGGAGTTCTGACCAGCGTCGCGGCGAGATTCTTCACCCTTTCCTTTGTGAATGTGGATGCTGTCAGCGTCTTCATCACGCGGCGCGTGTAGTCGCGGATAAGGCTGTTCACGTCCTCCGTGAGCTGTATGTTCGCCTCTTTCGTCAGCATCCTGTTCCACTGTCCGCACAGAAAGTCAAGCTCCCTGTCAATGGTGGAGCCTTCCGGAACGAATTCGCTGAAAAGCTCGCCGGCTTTCTTGGATACGGCTTCCTGTCTGGACATTGCCTTTCCCGGCTTTCTGGCTGTCAGGGTCTCCTGCACGGCCGCCGGCTGCTTCTCCTGCTCCTTATTCTTTTTCCGTCCGTTGAGAGCCGCAATAATCCAGGAAACCAGGGGAATCGTGTATATGAACGGAAGCTTTGTCTTGGCGAGCGACAGGATTTTTGTTCTGTCAAGCATCAGCAGATCGCTGAGCGGGCGGAGCTTTCCGTCAAGGAAAATATGGAATCCTATTGAATTCGTGTCATCCTTTTCGTATGCCATGAATGTCATGAAATTCGAGCTGAGGATCGCATGGAGTACCGGCGAGAATTCCTGCACCTTTTTCGCGAGGCAGGTCTCAAACTGAGCGTCGTCGCCCATCTCCGGCAGTTTGTCATAATTCAGCAGGTTTCCGTACCATTCCTGCACCAGAGCCGACTCGATTGCGCCGTGCGCCTCGTTGCACAGCCTCACCGTAAGCTGGAGAACCTTGGATTTGTATACATAATACTGCGTTCCTGATTCCGGTTTGAATGTCAGCAGTTTTGGAAGCTCGTTCGCCGCGCTTTCCGTCGTCATCTTCTGCAGAAAATCCTTAAGCTCATCCTCAGAATACTGTCCGTATAGCAGTCTTCCGCCGGCATCATGGAATTTAAGAATCTGATCCATCGAGTGGAAATACGGCGCCTCTCCCAATGCCGACGTCAGGTTCCTGAACGCCTCCCGTTTCTGCTCCTCCTGCTGGAATTTTGTCTTGAGGAAGATGTTGTAGCTTTCTGTTATCTCTATGGCCTGGAGAATGTTCGTGTCCTCCGTTGTCCTGTCCTGAATTTTCTCGAAATCCTGACGGATATAATAGCAGAGCTGGTTCCAGAGATAGTAGTCATCGCCCTCATGCAGATCGATGAAGCCTTTCTGCTTGGGATTCACGAAATACTCAAAGAAATTCTTTATGGTGATTTCCTTGCCCGCATTCGTGCTCCTGAGCTTCTTTAGGAAATAGTCGTGGAATTCCTCCTTTGCAAGCAGATGTCTGATTTTCTGCTGTGCGGTTTCCAGCAGGACTTTTACCGGAACGCACGCGGGCAGAACAAGGGGAGCCATGTCATGCTTGAAATTTATTATGTACAGTTCAGGCGATTTCAGGTTCTGCCGCTCCATGGCGGCGGAGATGTATTCGCTTATCTGTTTTTTCTCTACGGACTGGAACGGAAAAAGTTTTGGCAGATCCGTGGCGACCGGATATGCGATCACCTCGTTCGTAAGAATTTCCTTGTACTGGTTTGCGTATTTTACCGAGAAGAACGAGATGGAGACGATTGTCTTTTTGGTTCCGTTCATGACGACGGCCGCAAGATGTTTTTCCTGCAGTCCCTGAAGTTCCGCCGACACGGTTTCAGCCGGATCTCCCAGGTATTTCACAAGTTCCGACTGCTCCTCAACATGATGCTCGGCGTATTTTTTCACATAACTGCAGAATTCCCTGAAGTCGATGAACGGTGATTTCTGTTTCTCCGCGTAGAATCTGATTATTGAGCTTAAGTTGGAAGTCGTGACCATGATTCGCAGATTTTATAATATTATTTATATTTAAACAAGTATGAATATTTTCATGGCCCGCGTTTTGTGATATACTGCGTCAGTTTATATATTCAATTTTTCAGGAGATAATCGTATGGATTCTCAGATTTACGGACCGCACGACAAGCCCCCGCTTCAGAAGTGGATTCCGCTCAGTTTCCAGCATGTGTTCGCCATGTTCGGAGCTACGGTTCTTGTTCCGCTTCTTACGGGGCTCAGCACATCGACAGCACTGTTCACTGCCGGCACCGGCACGCTCATTTACATAGCGATAACCGGCGCCAAGGTTCCGGCGTTCCTCGGCTCGTCGTTCGCGTTCATTCCCGCCCTTATTGCCGTGGGACAGCAGTACGGAGTGGCATACGCAATGGGCGGCTCGATTTTTGCCGGTATTTTCTATTGTGTTGTCGCGGCCATAATAAGGGTCGCCGGAAAGGGCTGGATTGACAGGGCGCTCCCTCCTGTTGTCATCGGCTCCGTTATAATCGTGATCGGACTCGGACTTGCTCCTACCGCAATAAACGAGGCTTTCTACAACAACGGTGAATATTCTCTTGTCTGCCTCAGCATCGCCTTCGTCACCCTTTCTATTGCTGTCATAGCCACAATATTCTTCAGGGGATTTTTCAATACTCTTTCGATTCTGATCGGACTTGTCGGCGGATATATTTTTACCCTGGTGATGGGACTGTTTTTCCCGGCCTATCATCTGATTGACTTTACCGCGGTGAAGGAGGCCAAGTGGTTCGCGCTGCCGTTCCTTAAGACCGGAGCGGACGGACATTATTTCTGGATGGCACCGAAATTCAATTTTGTGGCGATTCTTACATTCGTGATTGTGTCGATTTCGACTGTATGCGAGCATCTGGGCGACACTCTTACCACATCGACTGTCGTGGGCAGGGATTTTTACAAGGATCCGGGACTTCACCGTACTCTTGCCGGTGACGGACTTGCGACGGCCTGGGCCGCACTCTGGGGAGGACCGCCGAACACGACTTACGGCGAGAACATCGGAGTTATGGCCATAACAAAAGTCTATTCGGTCTGGGTGATAGGAGGAGCTGCTGTTATCGCAGTTCTCCTGTCTTTCTGCCAGAAATTCGGGGCGCTGATTTCGACGATTCCGACTCCTGTGCTTGGCGGAATCTGCACGCTTCTTTACGGACTTATCGCCTCAAGCGGACTCAGGACTATAGTTGAGAGCGGCGTCAATTATCAGGACAAGCGCAACCTGACAATCTCGTCGGTCATACTTGTTCTTGGAATCGGCGGCGGAGTTCTCCAGTTCAAGATCGGGGACAGCTTCAATTTCAGCCTCGGAGGAGTCGCCCTTGCGACTGTCGCCGGAATCGTGCTGAATCTTGTGATTCCGAAGTCCGAGAAATAGAATCCGGACATAATGAAAAAAAGCCGCGCCGTAACAAGTTGAACTTAGTTACGGCGCGGCTTTTTGTTTCGGGCAACCGGAATTCGAATCCGGGACCTCATGCCCCCCAGACATGCACGCTAACCAACTGCGCTATTGCCCGTCAGTTGAAGCATATTATATAGAATGAAAAATCAAAGGTCAATGATTCCGCGGCAGGATTTTCAATGATTTTATGCCGCCGTCCGGAAAATTGATTGAAATAAAGGGCAAACATAATTATATTCATCTGTAATGTCTCTTAACTGCAACGAAATAAATGTAATCCTGTCGGAGCTTGATCTTGCCGGTTCGTTTATTCAGGATATTGTCCAGCCCGGCTATGATTCCGTGGCCTTCTGTACATATAAAAATTCATGCGCAAGGACGGTTCTTGTCTGTACGGCGCAGAACGCCTGCCGGATAAATTCCGTTACCAGAAAAATTCCCCGGAATGACAAGCCGCTCCGGTTTATGGAATTCCTGCGCTCACGTATACGCGGTGCAAGAATCGACTCCTGTTCTCAGATCGGACTTGAGCGTGTGGTCAGAATGGAGCTTTCCCATTCCGCTGAGAAATTCATAATGTACATAAGGCTCTGGAACAACGCCGCCAACATCATTTTGTGTGATCCGGACGGAACTATACTTGATTCGCTTTACCGCCGTCCCGCAAAAAATGAGATGACAGGACGGATTTTTGTTCCGCCTGTTCCGCGGGATGCCGGAGAAGATCCGTCTGACCGTTGGCCGGTCCGGACTTTTGATGAAATTCAGGTTCCTGCTGAAGAGGAGCTTCCGTTCAACAGGCGCGTCGATCTGTGGTACAGCGAGTATTCATCCTCGCTTTCGCGGGAGGCTCTTCTTGTCCGTGCGGAGAAATGGTATTCCTCGGCACGGACAAGAATGGAGGCTGCGCTGCGCAATCTGGAGCGCAAGCTGGATTCGTTCCGTGATGCGGAAAAATACAGGCATCAGGGAGATCTTATCCTGTCATACGGACATCTTATTGACGGAAAATCGAATTTTATAGAATGTTGCGACTATGATACCGGAAAAACGGTCAGCATAGCGGTGGATCCGTCTCTGAGCGCGCATGAGAATGCCGCCGTCTGCTACAGGAACTACAGGAAGGCGGTGTCCGGCGCCGGCCAGCTTGAGCATGATATAGAGAATGCGAAACGCCAGATTGCAGGACTGGATCAGATGTATGTGGCGATTCTCCGAGAGCCGAATCCTGTGAGAATTGAGCAGATGCTTCGCCGTGATTCCGCGCCGAAACAGCAGCAGAAGAAAAACCGACCCGGGCTGGACTACAACGTGGACGGATGGTGTATTCTTGTCGGACGCGACGCCGAGGAGAACGACGGCCTTCTGCGCCATCATGTAAGGGGTGAGGATCTGTGGCTTCATGTCAGGGATTATCCCGGAGGATATGTGTTCATAAAAAGCCGCAAGGGAAAAACGGTTCCTCTTGACATACTTCTTGATGCGGCCAATCTCGCGGTCTATTATTCAAAGGCGCGGAATGCCGGTAAGACTGATCTCTACTATACTCCGGTGAAATATCTGAGGAGAGCAAAAAATGGTCCCAAGGGACTTGTCCTCCCGACAAATGAAAAGAATCTTTGTATAACTCCGGACAGAAAACGGCTGGAAAGGCTTGATTCCATACATGAGGAGGCCGGGCTGTGACGGAAGAGAGACGTAGAAAAAAATACGGTTCAAAACCCATGGACAGATTCTCCTCCGTGCTTCCGTGGTTCGTGCTTCCGTTCGGATGGAGGACATCGGTTCAGGCGTTGCGTCTTATCTTTACCGTGCTGAGGGATTTTTTCCTGCTTCAGCAGAAGAAGAGGTTCCGTCTTGCCAGAATTCCTCTTATATATGTCGATACGGAGCTGGATGACAAAATTCCGTTCTGTCCCGACAAAATCGGTGTTTACATGGGGTTCATCGGTTTTTTTGTGCGGCCGCTTACGATGATGATAAGGCGGCTTGGATACAGAAAGGCTGCTCCGTATTGCAATTCGTTCGTCTCTTATATAAGGTCTCTTTATGTGAACGCTTCGTCCGTCTACCGCTTCTGCATGACGACGACTCACCGTCCCGATTACAGGGAGAGCGCCGCTTTCCGGACAATCCACCGTGCGGATCCTCATTATCTTTGTGTTCCGAGCCTTCATGTGTCCATAGCCGCCGGAACATACGCCTGGATGCGGAATTTTTTGAATTCCGGCCTTTTCCCGGAGGATGAGAGGCGGCTCCGTCTTGACGAAATTCTTGATTCCGCGCTTGCCATAACCGAGAGCGTGCTTTTTGTGAAGCAGCACAGCGTGAACTGCATTCCCGTCGCTCTTTATATGATAACATCGACGTCGGAGAAGGAATTTTTCACCGCGGAGGATGCCGTGATGTTCATGTCCAGGCTGTTCATGAATTCTCCTGAAATTCCGCCTGATGTGAAGGACGAAATCACCGAATATTTTATATTCATGTACGAGCGGACGTTTCTGGAGAATGTGTACTCTGACAGCTGGCAGGACTGTATCAGGCACTGGCTTCTGGATTTTGCGGAGGCGACAGGGCAGCGGATTGAGTGCGGCGGTCGTACTTGATTCGTGCATCGGGGGCATCCTCATGTCCTCAAAATAACAAAAAAGGCGCTTTTTTTCTTGACATAATCATCAACTAGAAATAAGATTGTGTTCATGGACTTGAGAACAGTATTAACGACAGACACGGTAAACCTTCATCTTAAGGGTACAACAAAAGAAGAAATTGTAGACGAAATGCTCGACATACTCTATAAAGCAGGAAAAGTAACAGATAAGAATGCGGCCCGAGAATGTGTGTTGGACCGCGAGCGCAAGATGTCCACCGGAATGAAACATGGAATCGCCATACCTCACGGAAAGACGGATACGGTTACGGATCTTGTCGCCTGTATTGGAATTTCGGATAATCCGGTGGATTTTGATTCATTGGATCAGGAGCCGTGCAGAATATTTATAATGACTTTGTCTCCGGTGAATAAAACCGGTCCGCATCTCCAGTTTCTGGCCGAGGTAAGCCTTCTGTTCAAGAGTCCGGAGAAGCGTCAGGAGATACTGAATACGCAGGACAAGGCTGAGGTCATCAGAATTCTTACAGAATAGCGGTGATGGTATGCGGTCTGTGTCCGCGCGCTGAATTTTTGGACCTCCGGCAATCTTTGTGCGGAGGTCTTTTTGTTTTATGGGGGCAGGTATGAAGATGGATGCTGTTTTCAGGGCGGAGAACGGCGGACTCGTTAGAATTTCGGACGGAAAAAATATTCCGCTCGGTGATATGAGGACGGTCGGTGCGGAAAGTCTGCCTGAGCTGACGTTCGCAGATTTTATTGTGAGGCTTGAAATTCCTCTCTCTTCCGTGGAGCTTGGCGGCGGTCTTTATAACGAGGAGTTTCTTGCCGGACTGAGGGATTTTCTTAAAAAACTGGAGGCTCGCGGTCAGTTTGCGGTGCTTGCGCCTGTTGACAATGCTTGCGGAGGCGATGTCGAGAGAATTACTGCATTATGCAGTCACACCGCACGTCGGGTTAAGGACTGCCTGTCTGTCGTAGGTGTTGAGATTCCACGTGAGATTATCACGGCGGGAGACGTTTCCGGTTTTGCTGATGAGATTTCAAGAAAACATCAGCATTATGTTTATTTTTCCGGAAGTGCGGATATAGGAATGATACCGGAAACTTTTCCGTATGTCCGTTACTGAATGTGATTGTTTGCGAAAAACCGCAGTATTTTCATAAAAATGCGTATTTTTCGTTGTTGTTCGTGAAATTTCTCTTAAATTCTATTGAAAGTTTTTCACCTTTGTGACATCATCTGCGTATTGAATTGCGGATGGGGTGTGGAGCGATAAAATGGAATTTAAGTCCGGTTCATCAGATTTTGGGCGTTCGTGCTTTTCCCTTGTTTTGACTCTCGTTTTTGCCGCGGCTGTCGCCGTTTCTGTTTATTTTCTGCTTCCTGCCGGCGGTGATGTTTCTGCCGGGCCTGTGGTGGTGACAGTCGATATTCCTCAGGAACCTGTTCAGGAAGAGGAGGATACACCGTATTTCTATAATTATTTTTCTGATATTTCCTTTGATTTGGCGGATGCCTCGGATTTTGACAGGGGGCTTTCTCTCTACAGAGAACCTGAGTCAAGGGCGGCTGTCGAATGGTTCTATACTCAGGTTACAGGGAACCGTGAGGTTGCAGGAGCGGTACTTGCGGAGGCCGAGAAAAATGACATTCCGCTGAATCTCGCCTTTTCGCTTGCATATATGGAGAGCGGATTCAATGTAAAGGCCGTGAACAGGAATTCAAACAGTACTGTTGACCGCGGTCTGTTCCAGCTGAACAGCAACTCGTTCCCGGCTCTTACCGAGACGGATTTCTTTGATCCCTATATAAGCGCAAAATATGGCATGTCCCACCTCCGTTTCTGCCTGAACAGCGCCGGCAATGAGGTTTCCGCGCTTGCGATGTATAATGCCGGAACTGGCCGGGTCCGTTCAAACAGGACTCCGCAGTCAACGCTGAATTACGTGGGAAAAATAATGTCATATCAGGAAATGCTTGATGAGCTTTTCGCAAATGAGGTCGCGTCGTATTATGAGCCGCGGTTGTTCTCCGGTGTTTCCGTCGCATATTCACGTGGCTCACGGGAATAGAATTAAATCAGCCTCCTAATTTTTGCAGGACCGTTGTCTTTTCCGGTCTTGCTTTTTTTTTGTCCTGACAGTAATCTTATTTTGTGCTTACTGTTAAAAATTTAACAGTAAGGTCTGAATTTTCTCCGTTTCGCAGAATTTTCCGGACGGCGACAGATTCTTTGTGCTCATAATTATTGACCCTCGTAAATACGGAATTTATAATCATGGATAAATCTGAAAAGGAGCTTCCCGCTCCGGTCCGCAGAAGGCTGGTACAGCTTCTGTCCATTCTGGATATGTCTGAAGAGGAAAGGATAACTTCTTCTGCCGTGAGCGGGATGACAGGCTGGAGTTCCTCGCAGATCCGTCATGATTTGTGGCTTGCCGGAATCAGCGGCGGCAAATCGAACGGCTATGATGCGGCCGTTCTGCGGAATGTGCTCCGGCGTGCCGTCGGATTCGGGGAGGAAAAACGTCTGTGCTGTGTGGTCGGACTTGGACGCCTTGGTGCCGCTCTTCTTGACGGACGTTTTTTTGACGATGCCGCCTTTTCTCTGACCGCGGGTTTTGACTCCAATGTGAACCGGGTCGAGATTCTGAGATCGACATTTCCGCTTTATCCTGCCGCAAGGATTGAGCAGGTTGTTCCTGAGCTCGGCATAGAATATGCGGTTCTTACGCTTAGGGCCGCGGATGTTCCGGTTTATGTGCGGCGTCTTGCCGGATGCGGAATAAAGGGAATCGTGAATATGACTTCCGCCGTTGTCCGCGCGCCTGAAGGTGTCAGGATTGAGAATATTTCATTGGCAAATTCGCTGATGAATTTATTGATATAAAATAAAATTTGTGGGGTAAAATATGGGCAGAGTGTATAATTTTTCTGCTGGACCTTCATGTCTTCCTGAGGAGGTTCTTGAGTCCTGTGCCGCCGAGATGCTTGATTATAACGGCACCGGTCAGTCCGTGATGGAGATGAGCCACCGTTCGGCCGCATACAAACCGATAATCAGCCACTGCGAGATGATGGTGCGCAGGCTGATGTCTGTTCCTGACAATTACAGGGTTCTTTTCCTGCAGGGCGGTGGCTCCACCCAGTTCAGCATGGTTCCGCTTAATTTGGGCACGAAATTCCATAGGGCGGCTTATGTGAATACCGGAGTATGGGCAAAGAAGGCCGCGGCCGAGGCGGGGAAATTCATTGATGTTGATGTCGTCGCATCATCGGAAGACAGGGGATTCTGCTATATTCCTGCGGATGTCAAGATCCGTGGCGATTATGACTATGCATACATCTGCATGAACAATACGATCATGGGAACTCATTATGAGTATATTCCCGACACCGGAGATATTCCTCTCGTGGCGGACATTTCATCTTGTATTCTTAGCGAGCCTATTGATGTCTCCAAATTCGGAGTCCTTTTTGCCGGTGCCCAGAAGAATCTGGCTCCTGCCGGTGTTACGCTTGTCATAATCAGGGATGATCTGATTACGGACTCTCCGTTGGACAGGACCCCTACAATGCTCACATATAAAACCCATGCGGATGCGGATTCAATGTACAATACGCCTCCGTGCTATACAATATATGTTATGGACAAGGTTCTCGGATGGATAGAAAAAAACGGCGGTGCTGACGGAATGAGGGCGCGCAACAAGGAAAAGGCGGATCTGCTTTATTCCTATCTTGACGCAAGCGGATATTACCATGCTACCGCGGAGAAAGGCAGCCGTTCTCTTATGAATGTGCCGTTCCTGACAAATGAGACGGATCCGGAAAAAGCTGACGTCATAAACAAGAAGTTCGTGAAGGATGCGGCCGGAGCCGGTCTGGTGAATCTCGCCGGACACAGGCTTGTCGGCGGAATGCGTGCGTCCATTTATAATGCTATGCCGATTGAGGGTGTTAAGGCTCTGATCGCTTTTATGGAGAGATTCGCGGCGGAAAATCTTTCCCGCTGAGAGCCGCATGGAGGTTAATGTATGTACAGAATTCAGACGCTGAACAAGATAAGCAAGGCCGGGCTCAACCAGCTTGACCGTGACTGTTACGAAATTGCATCCGATATCAACGGACCGGATGCGATTATGGTACGCTCTCAGGATATGCACGGGATGACGCTTGCGCCTTCAGTTAAGGCGGTGGCTAGGGCTGGTGCCGGAACAAACAACATTCCTGTCCCTGAGCTTACGGAAAAGGGAATCGTTGTGTTCAACACTCCTGGTGCGAATGCGAACGCCGTGAAGGAGCTGGTCATGCTGGCGCTGCTTATGTCCAGCCGTCCTGTCGTCGCCGCGAATGCCTGGGTGAAGGGGCTTTCCGGAAAAGGCGATGAGATTCCGGATCTTGCGGAAAAGGGCAAAAGCCAGTTCATCGGTCCAGAGCTGAAGGGAAAGACGCTCGGTGTCATAGGACTCGGCGCGATCGGCGCAATGGTCGCGAATCTTGCGATAAAATTCGGAATGGAGGTCATCGGTTATGATCCGTTCCTTTCTGTCAATGCTGCCTGGAGTCTTGACCATAATGTGAAACATGCGGAAACTCTGGATACGGTCTATGCGAAATCGGATTACATAACAGTTCATGTTCCGCAGACGGATGATACCAAAGGCATGATAAACGCGGCGTCAATCAGAAATATGAAGGATGGAGTCCGCATAATAAACATAGCGCGTGGCGGTCTCGTGAATAATGCGGATATACTTGAGGCGCTTGACAGCGGAAAGGTGAAATGTCTTGTCACGGACTTTGCAGCCGAGGAACTGATAAATCATCCGGCAGTAATCTGTCTTCCGCATCTTGGTGCATCAACTCCTGAGGCGGAGGACAACTGTGCGGCGATGGCGGCCGTCCAGCTGAGGAACTTTCTGGAGAATGGAAACATCGTGAATTCGGTGAATTTTCCGAAAACCGTGACCGACAATCCGATTCCGTCCGGAGGAACGAGACTGTGCATATCCCACAGAAATATTCCCGATGTCATCTCCAAATTTACGGCCATTCTTGGTGATGCCAAACTGAACATCGCGGGAATGATAAATCAGGCGCGCGGTGATGTCGCATACAACATAATTGATGTGAACGGACATGTTCCTGATGAGATTCTTGCAAAACTGGCTGGAGTCGAGACTGTGACAAAAGTCCGCCCGATCTACGCATAGAAAGGCGGTGTCCGTGTCTGTCCGGTGCGGACACCGTTTGTGTGTTTCTCATTTTGCGTTCCTGCCGCCAAAACAGGCATAAAACACTTTTCAGAATTTCCTTTATATGTTATACTGAAAGCGGAATTTAGTTAAAATTCGTTCAACGGGAGGGAAACCTTCTGGCGGGAGGACAGATGAACGAACGGCTTGGAAAAGTGCTTGATAAGGCCAAGAATTTGTGGTCAAAATGGAAGCCTGTTCAAAAAGTCATATTAATAGGTATTATAATAGTAGTGATTGTCGCGATTGTCGCGGCCGCTAAAGTTTCTTCTGCCCCGTCTACGGTCAGACTGTTCAATGCGCCGGTGCAGGATTCCCAGTCAATGAACAGAATTCTTGACAGGCTCTCTCAGGAGAATGTCAAGGCCCATTCCTCCGAGGACGGATATATTTCGGTTGAGGATGAGAATACCGCCCGCCGGATGCGCGAGATTCTTATAAGCGAGAATCTTGTTCCTTCAAATATAGATCCCTGGGTCGGCTTCTATGACAGAAGCTGGTCCACCACTGATGCCGATCAGAACGTAAAACTGAAGAATACTATCCAGAAGCAGCTCAAGGCGCACATTGAGGCCATCGGCGATATACAGATGGCGGATGTGAACATTGTGATTCCTGACAACAAGCTTTTTTCTGCTGACCAGAATCCGGTTACGGCGAGCGTCATAATAAAGACGAATCCTACAAGCACGTTCCTTCAGGACAGGAGAAGGATTCTCGGTCTCCAGAGGCTCATACTTTCGGCCGTTGAAGGGCTTCAGGCTGACAACCTTACGATAGCTGATGTTGACGGAAACCAGCTGAACGATTTTGCCGGTATGGCCGAAAACGACAGGATTGATCTCATCGCCAAGCAGCAGAAGATTATCAGAAAGCAGGAAGTTGAGATCCGGGCGAAAATTCTCAAGGCATTTCAGAATACATATACTGAAGACCGGTGCCGGGATATGATTGTCGCGGTCGAGATGGATATGTCCCAGCGCGAGAGCGATGAGACAAAATATTCTCCGATCGAAATCAAGAAGGATAATCCTGACACGCCTTATGATGATTCTGAATACAGGGATACGCTTCCCATTTCACAGCAGACTGTCACAAGGGAGTGGCAGGGAACCGGATATAATCCGGAGGGGCCGGCCGGAGTCGAGGGACAGAATCCTCCGGTCTATTCCAATATGTCAAATGTGATCGGAAAGTCCACCGAGACCGGTGTGACGCAGAACAATGTTATAAATACGAGGCAGACAAAGGAGATTTCCTCACCTAAGATAGACCGTATTTCGGTCTCCGTGAACCTTGACGGAAAGTGGAAGAAGGTCGTGGATCCTGCCAGCGGAAATCCTGTCATTGATGACGACGGCTCGATAAAACGAGTGTATACGCCGCTTACACAGGAGGAGCTCGCCGATGCGGAGAAATCCATAAAGGGCGCTATCGGATATAACCGCGACCGTGGAGATCTTGTCGTCGTTACAAATATTCCGTACGACCGTGATGATGAATTTGCCGCCGAGGATGCGTCATATTTTGCGGCGATCCAGCGCAGGCGTACGCTCATGCTGATTCTTGTTGCGATTGCAGTTGTTCTTGTCGGATTCATCCTGTTCAGAATCATAAGCAGGGAAATTGAGCGCCGCAAGAGGCTCCGTGAGGAGGAGCTTCTGCGCAAGCAGCAGGCGGCGAGAGAGGCCGCGCTTTGGGATGCAAAAGATGACGGAATGGAAGTCACGATGTCTGTCGAGGAGACAAGACGGATGGAACTTCAGGAGAATGCTGTCGCAATGGCAAAGGAGCATCCGGAGGATGTCGCGATGCTCATAAGAACATGGCTCATGGAGGAATAGATGGCAGATGAAGATTTGGGGACTTCGGATAAGCCAAAGTCCAGTCCGAAGCCTGTGCCGAAACCGGGGTCGCTTAAACCGGGTGGAACTTCAAAAAAGAATTCAAAGGATTACAAGAGTCTTACCGGCCGTCAGAAGGCCGCTATATTTCTGATTTCTCTTGGACCGGATGTGTCGTCCGAGATAATGAAGCATCTCCGCGAGGATGAGGTTGAGACTCTGACGTTCGAGATAGCCCGCCAGGAGAAAGTCAATCCTGAATTCAAGGATGCGGTGCTTGAGGAATTTCAGGAGCTGATGAATGCCCAGAATTTCATCACGACCGGCGGTATAGATTATGCAAGGGAGCTGCTTGAGAAGTCACTCGGAAGCCAGAAGGCTATAGATATTATCAACCGGCTGACAAGTTCGCTGCAGGTGCGTCCTTTTGATTTTATACGGCGCACGGATCCTGCGCATCTTCTGAACTTTATTCAGCAGGAATATCCTCAGACAATTGCCCTTATCCTTGCGTACCTTGAGCCTGCGAAGGCGGCTGTGATTCTCCAGAATCTTCCTGAGGAGATGCAGGCTGAGGTCTCAAAACGTCTTGCCACAATGGACCGGACATCTCCTGATGTTCTGCGTGAGGTTGAGCGTGTTCTTGAGAAGAAGCTTTCAACTCTTTCCTCCGAGGATTATACGGCCGCAGGTGGCGTTGAGTCCATCGTTGAGATTCTCAACCTTGTTGACCGCTCCTCTGAGAAGTCGATCATCGAATCGCTTGAGGAGGACGATCCGGATCTTGCCGAGGAAATCAAGAAACGTATGTTCGTGTTCGAGGATATTGTCATGCTTGACGACCGCGCTATTCAGAAGGTTCTCCGCGATGTTGACCAGCAGGAGCTTGCCAAGGCGCTCAAATCCGTCGATACGGAAGTTCAGGATAAGATTTTCAGGAATATGTCAAAGCGTGCCGCCTCAATGCTTAAAGAGGATATGGAATTCATGGGACCGGTCAGGCTTAAGGATGTCGAGGAGTCCCAGCAGAAGATTGTTTCGATCATACGAAGACTTGAGGACAGCGGTGACATCGTGATCGCGCGTTCCGGCGAGGATGAGCTGGTCACCTGACGGTGAGGCTTTTGTCCGTTCAGTAGGAAGTAAAGATGGCAAAGACTGTTTTTCGCCCCGGCGAGATGAAGAATGAAGAAAAAAAGATAATGCTGCCTCTTGTGCATGATTTTGCTCCTGTGGTTCCGGAGGAGGAGACTGTTGAGGAACAGTATACCGGCCCTACAGCGGATGACCTCCGCAGGGAAGCGGAGGAATTCAGGGCGAGCTGGGAGCAGGAAAAGCAGAAAATGATTTCCGATGCCCAAACCGAAGCGGATGAGATTCGGAAAAAGGCTGAAGATGCTGCTTTTGCCGAGGTTAAACGGCAGACTGATGAGGCGAATGAGATAAAAGCCGGTGCTGAGCGCCAGGCGACGGATATTGTAGCCAAGGCCAAGGCCGAGGCTGCCTCGATTGTCGCCGCAGCCAAGACCGAACGTGATAAGATTTCATCCGAGGCGAAAAAGGCCGGTTTTGATGCCGGACATGAGGAAGGGTTCGGAAAGGGTGAGGCCGAGGTCTCAAGGCTTATTGAAAGGATGCATAAAATTCTTGAGGCTGTCATGCAGCGCCGGGAGGAGATTCTTAAGGATACCGAGAGTCAGATTGTGGAGCTTGTGATTCTGATGGCCCGCAAGGTGATAAAAATTCTTTCCGAGACGCAGAAGAATGTGATAATGGCGAATGTGCTTGCCGCTCTCAAGAAGGTCAAGACACGCGGTGATGTGACCCTGAGAGTGAACCTTGAGGATGTGAAGCTGACATCCGCACATACCGATGAATTCATAAAACATGTCGAGAATATTAAGGGTATAACGGTTCTTGAGGATTCGACGGTCGAAAAAGGCGGATGTATAGTCGAGACGGATTTCGGTGCGATTGACGCGCGTATATCAAGTCAGCTTGCCGAACTTGAGAATAAGATTCTTGAGGTTTCTCCGGTAAAAAACATAAAGCGGACGGAACAGCTGGTCTCGGAATAATCCGTGCGGAGGCCTGATGAAATCATCCTATACCGGTGAATTTGATTTTTCAAAATATCTGAACAACGTCCGTGGTGCGGAGACAATCCTTTATGTCGGAAATGTAACTGCGGTCAGAGGTCTTGAGATAGAAAGCGAGGGACCGCGTTCCGTTGTCGGTGAGATGTGCGAGATAAAGTTGTCGGATGGTTCCTCGCTTATGGCGGAAGTTGTCGGTTTTGACGGAAAGACCGTGAAACTGACTGCTTTCGGTGACACGAAGGGAATAGAGGTCGGCTGTGAGGTGATAGGAACGGGACGTGTTCTCCAGGTTCCTGTGGGAATGTCGCTTCTGGGACGGACGATTGACGCTACCGGGCATCCGTGCGACGGTCTTGGCGAGATTGCACCTGAGTCATATTATCCGGCGGTGGCAAATCCTCCAGATCCGATGACCAGGCTGCCGGTGAACAGACGGATAACGACCGGAGTCAGGGCGATTGATTCGATGCTTACGGTCGGAAAAGGTCAGAGGCTTGGAATTTTCGCCGGTTCGGGTGTCGGAAAATCAACACTTCTTTCAATGATAGCAAGGAATACCGATGCGGACATAAATGTGATAGGGCTTATCGGTGAGCGTGGACGTGAGGTTCTTGATTTTATAAACCGGGATCTGGGCAAGGAGGGACTTAAGCGTTCTGTTGTTGTCGTTGCGACAAGTGATCAGCCGTCAATCTGCCGTCTCCGGGCTGCGTATGTCTGCACCGCTGTGGCTGAATATTTCCGCGATCAGGGAAAGGACGTCATGCTTATGCTTGATTCGGTGACCCGTTTTGCCCAGGCGCAGCGCGAGATTGGTCTTGCCAACGGAGAACCTCCTGCTCAGAAAGGCTATCCTCCGTCAGTTTTCGATATGATTCCGAAGCTGCTTGAACGTACCGGAACAAATGACAGGGGATCAATCACCGCATTCTATACGGTTCTTGTTGACGGTGACGACATGAACGAACCTATCACCGACAAGGTCCGCGGAACTCTGGACGGCCATATCGTCCTTAACAGGAAACTGGCCCAGGCATATCATTATCCTGCGATAGATGTGCTTCAGTCCATAAGCCGTCTGTCAAAACGTGTCACCGGCAGACAGACGCAGAAAGCCTGCGGAAAAGTGCGTACACTTATGGCGACTTACCGCGACAAGGAGACCATGATTACTGCGGGCATTTACGAGAAGGGAAAGTCTCCGGAAATTGACGAGGCCATAGACAGACATCAGGCGATAGAGGAATTCCTCATGCAGGAGGAATATGAGCCGAGCAGTATGAAGATGACACTTGACGCTCTTTCATCCCTGACCGGAATTGAAATTCCGGAAGAGGAATATGACGAGACTCCGGCTGCGGAAATTCCCAGTACAGCGGAACTCACCGACAGGGCCGCTGAAAACGGGCACTGATGAGAAAATTTTCATTTGAGCTGCAGGATGTTCTTGATTACAGGATGTTTGAGCAGGAGCAGGCCGAGTCCGAGCTTGGAAAGGCGCTTGCCGTGGAGAATTCAATAAAAGATGAACTTGATGATATTGCCCGCCGGTATGCGTCCTCAAAAAAAATGATTTCGGGCGATTCTGATTTTTCGGATTCATTTACGCAGGGGCGTTTCTGCGGATTGCTTGACTCCAGAAAGGAGGACTGCCTCAAACGGCTTGCCGCCGCTAAACTTGAAACGGAGAGAAAACGGTCCGCCCTTCAGGAGATAATGAAAAAGACCGCCGCCCTGAACAGACTTCGTGAGCGGCAGAAGGACGAGTACATGGCCGCCGCCGGGTTCGAGGAAGATGAGGCCGCCGATGACATCGCGACGTCCCGTTATAAAACTCCGCGCGGCTGATTTTCTGCGATTGAGAATAAACTCCGATTACATTATAATGTCGCCATGACAAAAATCGAATTGAAATGTTCCGTAACGCCCGGTGCTCATCTGCCGGAATACAAATCGGACGGCGCTTCCGGTGCCGATATCCATGCTTTTCTTGATTTGCCTGTCGTGATTCCGGCCGGAAAATCGGCGCTGATTCCTACCGGAATTTTCCTTGAGATTCCAGACGGATTCGAGATTCAGATCAGACCGCGTTCAGGTCTTGCGGCCAAAAACGGAGTGACCGTACTGAATTCTCCGGGCACGATAGACAGCGACTACCGTGGCGAGATAAAGGTCATCCTTGCAAATTTCGGTGGGAATGATTTTACCGTGGCTGACGGTGACCGTATCGCACAGGCAGTGCTTGCTCCTGTAGTTCATGCCCGCTTCGTTTTGTCTGACGGGCTCTCCTGTACGGAACGCGGAACCGGCGGTTTCGGATCAACCGGAGTATGATGCGATGGAAATTCTGGCGTCCGTAAGGAGCTGTTTACGCAGAATTCCGGGAATCCGCCGGACCGGGCTGGGGCGGAATATAATGATGAAATATATTCTGCGCGAGCTTTTTCTGTATTTTCTCGTGAGCTTTGCATTCTTTTTCATGATTTTTTTTGTGAATCAGATTCTGCTTGTCGCCGAGGAGCTTCTGTCGAAACGCGCGCCTTTCGGAGATGTGATGAGAATCCTGTTCTACAGCCTTCCGTTCATCGTGGCGCAGTCGGCTCCGTTCGCGACGCTTGTTGGATTTCTTGTCTGTCTTGGAAGAATGATGTCTGACAATGAAATTCTGATTTTCAGGGCGTCCGGATTCAGTTTCTCTTCACTTCTTGTTCCTGTCCTCGCGCTGGGCTTTGCAATATCCGTCGGTTCTTTTTTTGTGAATGACTATCTTCTTCCTCTTGGAACGATAAAATACAACAGGCTTTACCGCCAGATAATGAACAGCACGCCGACGGTCGAGCTTGAGCCGCACAGTGTCAAGACTATAGACTCATCCACGGTCGTGATAGGCGACGTTTCAGGAAACGATGTTTCCGATGTTCTGATGTTTGACCGGAGCGGAGGCACCAGGCGGGTGATTTCCGCAGGAAAATCGACACTTGTGGGAGCCAAGAAGGAGGGGGTTCTTCTTCAGCTGGACATGAATGATGCGGTCGTGCTTTCGGTTGACACGAAGCATGACGGCGACTATGACGTGATAGATGCCGGCAACGTGGTTCTCAATGTGTTCGACAGGGCGTATTCCGGCTCATCGTCGGTGTCCCCAAGGGAGATGACGGCGTATGACCTCAAGCGTGAGCTGATGCGTATGCGTTCCGACGGGAATACGGACTCCAGAAGGCTGAACGTCTACAACATGGAGTATTACAAGAAATTCGCGCTGCCGTTCGGTTCCATTTTTTTCGCATTTCTGGCGCTTTCGATCGCATTTCTTTTCGGAAAACATAACGGACAGACTGTAGGGCTCCTTGTCGGGATAGTGATATGTGTCCTCTACTGGGCGATGCAGATTTCAGGTCAGCTCCTTGTGACGAGAAACGGACTTGATGCGTTCTGGAGCATGTGGCTTCCGGATTTTCTGATGGGCGGTTTCGGTGTTGTTTTTTATCTTGTGCTGGTCAGAAAATGAAGTTTGTGCTGTATCTGTTCAAAAAGATAATTCCTGTTTTCTTCGGTGCCGTGTTCTTTTTTTCCGTGGTTCTGAACATGGTCGATCTTTTTATGAACATATCCACGTATCTGCAGCAGCAGGCTCCGGCCGGGGCTGTTCTCCGGGTGATGGTTCTGTACATCCCCAAGACGCTGTGGTATGCGGTTCCTGTCGGAATTCTATTTGCAACGTCATTCACGCTGAGCGGACTTTATGCCAACAATGAGCTTGAGGCGCTTTTTGCGTCCGGCGTGTCGCTGTTCAGGTTCACTTTTCCGCTGCTTCTCCTGTCGGTCGTCATGTCCGTGGGGCTTTTCTTCTTTGAGAACAGGTTCGTCATCGGAAGTTATGAGCAGAAGACGCGGCTGCAGAATTCTCTGCTTAAGCGGACTGCGGCAGAGGACAATGAGAGCGTCACAATCCAGTCGGACAACGCGCGGATTGTCTACAGGGCAGGCCGCTATACTGAAAGCGCGCACAGACTTGATGACGTGATGATTGTGTTCAGGGACGGCGGAATGCTGCTGGATTCCGTCATCGTGGCGCCATCCGCCAGTTGGGATGAGGACTGCGGCAGATGGAATGTGAAAGGCGGAAAGCAGTATGTGCGGACTGCCGGCGGAATGGAGCGTGTTCCGGTGCTTGCCGAATATGAGGACCGGCTCACCGAATCATACGAGATTTTCAGGAAAAGCACTGCGGATGTCCAGACAATGAATGCGGCGGATGCCAAGGTGTATATTGAGCATCTGAGAAAGGCCGGACTTCCCTATCAGGAGCAGCTTTCAGAATATTACAAGAAATTCTCGTTTTCGGCGATAATATTCATTGTCGTGTTCCTGTCAATCGGTCTTACCGGAAAGACGAAAAAGAACGTGCTGCTTATAAGCCTGGCTTCATCTATCAGCGCGGCCGTACTTTTCTATGTGTGCCAGATGGTGACCATGATCCTTGCGAAATTCGGAGTGCTTTCTCCGTTTCTCGGAGCCTGGTTTCCGGTAATCTTTTTTACGGCCGTCAGTATTGTTCTTCTCAGATTCTCCAGAACATAAATGTGAGGTTTTTATGAATATTTTTTCAGTCGGACACAGAAGCGCGGACGGAAAGGCCAGAACAGGAATCCTGTCACTTCCGCACGGAAGCGTAAGAACTCCGGTGTTCATGCCGGTCGGAACGAATGCGACGGTCAAGGCGGTTCCCGGGGAATTCCTTGAGGAGATAGGCTTTGACATCATCCTTGCCAACACGTACCATCTTTTTCTCCGTCCCGGTCCGGATCTTATCGCCGAGGCTGGCGGACTGCACGGATTCTCCGGTTGGAAACGGAATTTCCTTACCGATTCAGGCGGATTTCAGGTGTTCTCGCTGTCAAAGCTGCGCCGGATAGACCCTGACGGAGTCCAGTTCCAGAGCCATATCGACGGCTCAAGGCACGTTTTTACTCCGGAGAATGTCGTTGACACCCAGGTAAAATTCAACTCCGACATACAGATGCAGCTCGATGTCTGTTCGGGGTGGGGAGTGGACAGGAAGGAGGCCGAGCGCGCTCTCAAGATAACGTCCGACTGGAGCGTCAGGGCGAAAAAACGGTGGGAGCGGCACCGTGACGGCGGATACGGGGGAATCCTTTTTCCCATAGTCCAGGGAAATTTCTTTGAGGATCTCCGCAGAAGAAGCGCGGAATTCGTGTCCTCGCTTGATATGCCTGGAATTGCGGTCGGAGGACTTTCTGTCGGGGAGCCGGCGGCAGAATTCGTCCGTTTCCTTGAATTCACCGTCGGATACCTGCCGGAGGAAAAACCGAAATACGTGATGGGCATAGGAACTCCGGAATACATACTTGATGCGGTACGTGCGGGAATTGATATGTTCGACTGCGTTCTTCCGACCAGAAACGCCAGAAACGGCTCCTATTTTACACGGCGGGGAATGCTTTCCATTAAGCAGGAACGTTTTGCGCACGACTTTTCTCCTGTGGATCCGGAATGCGGCTGCCGCGTGTGCAGGACATATACGCGCGCCTATCTCCGCCATCTGTTCAAGGAACAGGAGATTCTCAGCTCCATCCTCGCCTCTTATCACAATCTGTATTTCCTGAATTCGATGCTGGGTGAAATCCGGAATGCGATTGAGACCGATTCGTTTGAGTCATACAGGAGGAATTTTCTTGAACAGTTTGAAGTCGGCGTGTGAGGATTCCGATAGTTGTTATATGAGAAAGGCAGTTTTTTCTATTTTCTGTTTTTTTGCCCTGTCCGCCGTGCTTCCGCTTTATGCGGACGCCCTGTCTCCGGAAGAAACGGCCGTTCCGGAGAATTCCTCCGTGTCATCATCCGTCACGGCGGCTTCGGGCGGACATTCCGAGGTGCCGGCAGCAAAAAGACCGCTTCCGCCGGACGGTGAGAAGGCATCCGCAGCTGCGGCCAGGGATGAGTCGGATAAGGTTCCCGATGAATACAGGGATACGCTCCGTTACGGAATCGCATCCGAAATTACGGAGCTGATTGACACCCTTATGGAGAATGATGACCCGCGTTTTTCAGACGAGCTGTATGACCTGTTCGATAAAAACCGGAATCCTTCGGTCAGGAGCAGAATTCTGAGTTATTTTGCCGGCCTCAAGGACCCGTGCCTTGAGGATTTTGCGGTCACCTGTCTGAACGATCCCTATGATGAGAGCGCGGAGCTTGTGAAGGCGGTGTTCCGGTATACGGCCGCGGTTAAATGTTCTGCCGCTGTTCCCGCCGTGATCTCCCTGATAGAATCAGAGAACGAGAGCTATTTTTCGGATGCAGTGAGTACACTTGGCGAGATAGGCGGAGAGAGCGAGGCGCTTTTTCTTGCCGAATATCTTGACCGGGATGATCTTTCCGCCGCCCAACGTCAGTCTGTCATGCGGGTGATAGGCAGGATGAAGTCGGATGCGACATGGGACAGACTTGTCGCCGTACTTGAGGACAATGACGAGAATGCGTTCGTGAGAATGTATGCGGCTGAGGCAATCGGGCAGATGAAGAAGGCGGAGTCGGTTCCGGTTCTTGCCGATATGTTTTCATCGTCCGATCCGAATCTGCGTCAGTATGTGATAAAGGGGCTGTCGAATTATCCGGATGTCGTCGAGGCAAAGTCGATAATAATGCAGGGAATCCGTGACGACCATGTGAAGGTCAGGCTTGAGTCTGTGAAGGCGGCCGCATCGCTCGGACTTTCGGATTCCGTTCCGTTCCTGATTTACCGGATCCGGAATGACTCGGAGCAGTCCGTGAAGAATGAGAGCATAAGCGCCCTTGCCTCATTGAACACATCGGAAGGAAACGGATTCCTTCTGGAAAGACTGGCCGCAAAAAAGGTGGCGGATTCCGAGAAGGCCAGGATTGCGGAAGCCCTGCTGAAGGAAGGCCATGCCGGCGAGGTTGAGATCGCCGCGCTGGCTGAGGAGGCGCTCAGGGATGACAGGCGGAAACCGCTCCGAGCGTCGCTCGGAAAGACGCTTGCGAAATATACACGTCCGTCATTTGCGGATGTATGTACGCTTTATCTGGAATCCTCCGACGCGCAGACCGTAAGTCTGGGGCTTGATATGTACAGGAACGGGAAATTTCCCTCTTCTGCGGATGCCGTAAGAAAAATAGCGGACAGCAAAAAGAGCGGCGCCAACAGGACAAGGGCAAGGAAACTGCTTGGAATTCAGGATGACGATGCCGATTCTCCGGTGTCCTGATGGTTCTCCGTAAATCCTCTGTCCGGCAGGCTTTCAGCCGCGCCTGAAATTCTGTATGTCCTGGAGCGGTTTCTTGTTCCTGTAACGGCAACCGCTCCCATCCGGCTCAGAACCCACAGCATCAGATTGCCCAGTGATGCGGCCCGCGCCGGAAATTCTTCCGCAGCAGCTATCGCCGCGGACAGTTCCCTTGCGCAGAATTCGTCCGGCAGATCCGGCGGCAGAAGGGCGCTGTAGTCTTCCGCTCCTCTGAACGTGCGGATTCTTATTATCCTGTCAAGTTTCTTGTCCTCTTTTATCCAGTTTTTCTTGAATCTTCTTCTTCCGTTCGCCGACTGCACCGGAACCGGAGTGCGGGTTCTGATTTCCGTAATATCGGCTTCTATTACTTTTAGCGTGAACGCCGGATCAGTCAGTACGGGATAAATTCCTGTGAGCTCGCTGAACAGATCAAGAATGCAGCCGCGTACGGGACTTTTTCTGTATGATATTCTGTTTCCGTCCGCGTCATTCAGGAGGATCCGTTTTGTGACGGCCAGCGGATGCACCAGCATGAATTTTCTTCCGCAGCCTATAGCTCCGCGGATTTTGGGAAGCAGCTTGGACAGGCTTCCTGTCTGGATCTCAATCACGTTTCCGTCTGCGTCGAGAATGTCATATATGTGCCCGTCCGCAGCCGCCTCCGTACGTCCGCCGTACTGTTCCGCGAACATGACTTTTAGAGTCCTGTGGAGACTGCTCTCATTGTAAGTGTTTATCATATTTTCTGACGGATGATAGGATATTTGCGTCTTCTGATATACTTGAAATCCGTTGAGTTTATGAATGTATGTTATTTGCTGCGGCGGTGAAAGAAATTTTTTAATTATTGGCAGTTTTTTGCGTTGACATTAGGATTTATTTGATTAAAATGTAGTTCAAGTGGGATTTTGTGGCAGAAAGTGGTAATAAGTGGGTATGAATCTATTGACCGGTGAATACAACAACACATTGGACGAGAAAGGCAGAATCACATTTCCCTCGAAGCTCCGCACGGAGCTTAACCAGAACGTCCTTGTTGTCACCAGAGGTCTTGACCGATGCTTATGGCTCTTTGCGCCGGAGGAATGGGAAAAACTCAAGAACAAGCTGATGGGCTCCGCATCCATTTTCAACGAAAGGAACCGCATGGTTCTGCGGCGCTTCATCGCACCGGCCCAGGAGATTGAATTTGACCGTTCCGGCCGGCTCTTCATTCCCCAGAGTCTTCGTGAATATGCGTTTCTCTCCAAGGACTGCACGATTCTTGGGGTGGACAAATATATAGAGCTGTGGAATTCGGCAACCTACAATGACTATCTGAGCGCGAGCGAGGAGTCTTTCAGGGACGCCGCAGAGGAATTGAACACGATATTCTTTTAATTCCGTCCGCGGCGGAGGTTTAAGAGTTGAGGATAGTTCATACGCCTGTGCTGCTGAATGAATGTCTTGAATTGCTGTCGCCGGAAGGCGAGCCGTTTGAGCATGGCGCGGTTATGGTCGATTCGACGCTGGGCGAGGGCGGTCACACATATAACTTTCTTTCCAGGTACAGGAATCTTACTGTCATAGGACTTGATGCGGACAGCAGCATTCAGGCGAAGGCGAAAGTGCGTCTTGCAGAATTCGGAGCGCGCGTCCGTTTTTACAACGGATGGTTCAATGATTTTTATGCCGGCTATCCGTCTGAATTTCCGCGTCCCGATCTGATTCTGTTCGATCTGGGAATATCGGTGTTCCATTATGAGGAGTCCGGGAGAGGATTTTCCTTCCGTCATGATGAGCAGCTTGATATGCGGCTGGATCCTTTGTCCGGACAGTCGGCCGCGGAGCTGGTGAACACGCTTGATGAGAACAGGCTTGCGGATCTGATTTATCTTTATGGCGAGGAGAAATTCAGCCGCCGCATAGCACATGCCGTTGTGGAGGCCAGACGGTCGGGAAAAATCGGAACTTCAGGGACTCTCGCCGGGATAATATATGATGCGGTTCCTGCAAAATACAGGTTCGGACCGATTCATCCGGCGACAAGGACGTTCCAGGCGCTGCGTATCGCCGTTAACGGTGAGCTGAAGCGTCTTCCTGAGGCTCTTCACAATGCGTTCAACTGTCTTAATCCCGGCGGAAAAATGGGCGTTATAACATTCCATTCGCTTGAGGACAGGATTGTAAAGAACTACTTCAGGAATCTCGGTCGGGACTGTGTGTGCCCGCCTGAGGTTCCGGTCTGTCGCTGTGGAGGAAAAAAATGTGCCGAAATCCTCACAAGGAAACCGGTATGTCCCACGGAAGAGGAGATTGCGCTGAATTCACCTTCAAGGAGCGCAAAGCTGAGGTGCGTCAGAAAAATAATGGATGCGGACTCCCTGAGGCTTGTCGGAGTGGAAGGGTATTGACCGGAGGTTGTTTATGAAACTGAAATCAAGGGAATTCTGGACGAGAGTCCTGTGCTGCCTTATGGCCGCCGCGGTTCCTGCCGTTCTGGGACTTTATGCCGTCCAGACAAAAAAATATACGGATCTTGAGCGCGAGGTGCTGGAGCTTGAACGTAAGCAGCAGAAACTTGTCGAGGAGAACAAGAAGCTGGTCAGCGACATAAGCATTCTTTCGAGCGCGGACAGAATAGAGAAAATCGCGGTCGAGGACATGGGAATGCATAAGGCCGAAAGTGATGATATTGTCCGGGTAGAGATGACCGGGGAGAAGAAATGAGTTTTGCAGACGGAAATAACGGAAATACGCTTCTTGACAGGGATCGGCTTCTGAGCGCCGTAGACGGGAAACTGATAGGTCCGCCGGACAGGGATGCCTGTTTTACCTCCGTCGTGACGGACAGCAGAAATGCCGTTCCAGGCTCGCTTTTTGTTCCGCTTGTGGGAACTGTTCAGGACGGACATATATATATTCCGCAGGCGTTGGAGAAGGGAGCTTCTGTCGTCTTTGTCGGAAGAAGCGAATACGAGTCATCCCCGGAAAAATATGACAGGCTTGCGGTGGAAAAATCCGGAACCGCATTCATCTGTGTGGGCAACACACTCCGTGCCCTGCAGCAGGCTGCCGGAGCTTATGTCGGATGCTTTCCTGAGCTGATAAAAATCGGAATAACCGGTTCGAGCGGAAAGACGACTACAAAGGAACTTGCGGTCTCCGTTTTCAGCAGGAAATACAATGTCGTGTCAACAAAGGGAAACCTGAATTCGGAGACAGGACTTCCTCTTTCCGTTTTTAACATCCGTGCCGGACATGAGGTCGGAATTTTCGAGATGGGAATGAACCGTGTCGGCGAGATAGGCGAGATAGCTTCCGTACTTAAGCCGGAATTCGGAATAATAACTAATATCGGCACCGCGCACATAGGACTTCTCGGCTCAAGGAAAAACATCGCCGCCGAGAAACGCAAGCTTTTCGGATATATTCCGGCGGAAGGCGCTGCTTTTGTTCCCGCTTCGGATGATTTCCGGGAATTTCTGGCGGAGAATGTGCGCGGAAAGGTCGTGGAATTCGGTCCTGATGTTCCTGAGTCAGTCTCCGGAATCAGGTTCGTAAAGAACTGCGGACTTGACGGAACCGTATTCATGCTGGACGGAACGGAAATCAGGCTTCCGCTTCCGGGAATGTACAGCTATTCAGATGCCCTGGCGGTTGTGGCCTGCGCGCGAGAGATTGGAATTCCCGCGCCGCTGATAAAGGAAGGAATCGAGAATGTGAAGGCGGTGTCCGGACGTATGGAACGGCTCCGGACGGTTCTGGCAAACGGAAAATCCGTCACGGTGATAAAGGACTGCTACAACGCCAATCCGGATTCCATGGAAAAGGCCGTTGAATTCTGCTCCGGAATCGCCTGCGCCGGCCGCAGGATATTCGTGCTTGGTGATATGCTGGAGCTTGGCGGCTCGTCGGTTCAGGCACATTCTGACATCGGCCGTAAAATTCTTGAATTTTCTCCGGACTGCGTTATTTTTATAGGAAAGGAAATGCAGGCCGCCGCTGACATCGTGATGTCCGGCGGAACCGGTGTTGATATGATGTGTCTGGCGGATCCGTCGGATGCCGGCATTGCCCGCGCCGCGGAAAAAATCCTCTCCGTGGCCGATGAGGAGTCTGTCATTCTGCTGAAAGGTTCCAACGGAATGAATCTTTCTCGGATAATGCCGATGATCGCAGCATCCGATACGGACGGAGGAAACTGACCGTTTATGGAAGGATATAATTTCAATGCGAAGCGCCCTGTGGAGACCTACCACAAGAGCGACATCCTTTTTTTTATTTCGGTGGTTTTTCTCTGGGGGCTCGGACTGTTCACGCTGAGCTGCTGTTCGCAGCATTACGGACTGTCAATGTTCGGTGATCCGTTCCATTTTGTAAAGCGGCAGCTGATTTATTCTGCGATCGGAGCTGTGGCGTTCGCCTTGTTTATGTTCATGAATATGAATTTCATCAGGAGAATGCTGCCTCTTCTGGTGTTTGTTACGGCTCTTCTCTGCGCCGGAACTTTTGTTCCGGGGGTCCGGGTCGAGTTGAACGGAGCGTCAAGATGGATAAGGCTGCCGTTCTCGTTCCTATTCCAGCCATCCGAGCTTGTGAAATTCACGCTGGTGCTTTATTTTGCGAATTTCTTCAGGAAATGGCATGAGACGGAACTTGAGGAGGACAAGTCGGTTCTTCCCTGCGTCGGACTTTTCATCTTTTTTCTTGTGCTGATTTTTGCCCAGCAGGATCTGTCAACGCCGCTTTTTATCGCATGCATAGGAATTCTGATGTTCTTTGTCTCCGGTACAAAAATCGTCTGGATATTTCCTGTGCTGTTTCTGGCTGTTCCCGCCGGAGTTCTGATGATTTCGCTGAACGAATACAGACTGAAGCGTATCATAGGATTCATAAAGCCGGAGGAGAATCTGTCCACCATAAACTACCAGAGCATAGCGTCGCGCCGTGCGATTTCCGCCGGAGGAATCTGGGGGGACGGCATAGGCATAGGTCTTGACCGTCTGCGCAATATTCCGGAAATCCAGTCGGACTATATTTTTGCAGGCTGGGTCGAGGCGATGGGATTTGTCGGTTTTCTTGTTTATATCGCGGCTCTGCTTTTTTTCGCCTGGCGCGGTTACAGGACTGCGATGAGATGTCCGGACCGTTTTTCCGCGTACGCTTCGTTCGGATGTGTGTCGGTGATTTTCTTTCAGTCACTGATGAACATAATGGTTGTCGGAGGTCTGTTGCCCGCAACCGGAATTCCGCTCCCGTTTTTCTCGCAGGGCGGATCGTCTATGATTATTACTCTGGCGATGTGCGGTTTTGTTCTGAATGCGTCCAGATGCGAAGAAAATAATGAAAGTTATTCAAAAGATGTCGAAATTAATATTGATACATTCGGTATGTGATCAGGGGATTTGAGGTAACTTGATATGAGCGATGTAAGTTTGCTGCTTGAGGAAGATGACGGATATATCGAGGCTGATTTTGTCAGTGAGGACAAAGACCATGACTCTTCAGACAGAAAATTCACCGTTGTCAAGGTGGTTTTCCTGATCCTGTGCTTTGTGCTTGCCGCAGAACTTGTAGCGTATAAATATGTCGTCCCGATGTTCAGCAGTCCGAAGATTACAGTATCCGGAAACAAGACTTATACGGCGGAGGAGCTTGCCAGACTGCTGCTTCCGATGGACAGCCGGAACTGGCTTGATTTTGACATAGACAGGGCTACGGCGATTCTTTCCTCTGTCGCCGGAATAGAGTCGGTGTCCGTGGAGAAGGCTCTTCCCGACAGAATCATGATAAATGTGGAGGAGCGTGCGCCGGTCGCTGTGACTTTTGTCGTAGAAGACGGAAGAACTGCGCCCGTACATATAGACAGAAACGGTGTGATTTTCAGCATAAGACACGGTGTTCCGGTTTCAGGCGGAGCGGTTCCGATTGTCTCCGGGCTTCCGGTGGAGCACCTCTCGGACGGAATGAGAATTCCTGAAAAATACCGGCCGCTCATCGGACAGATTGCGTCGATAGAATCTCTTCCGCAGAAATATTTTGCGGCAATATCCGAGATATGCGTCATTCCTAAGGAATACGGAAACTATGAGCTGGTGCTGATTCCCGCGCAGTCGAAAATACGTGTTCTCACGGACCGCTCGTTGAACGAGGAGGCGTTAAAGTATATGATGGTAGTTCTTGATATTGTGAAGATGCTCGGTTCCGATGTTTCTGAAGTTGATTTGCGCTACGGCTCCGTATCATACAGGGCAAAGTAGCTTTTTAAGAGGTGTTTTTATAAATGATTGTCGGTCTTGATCTTGGAACAAGTTCTATCCGTGTGGCCATAGGCGAGCTTGATGAGCAGGGAAAAATTCAGATTGCCGGAACTGCCGTAAAAAAATCCAAGGGACTCAGAAACGGCGTGATTGTGAATATCGAGGATGCGAAGGACGCAATCCGCGAGGCTGTGGAGGCGGCGGAGCAGAATGCCGGTTTTGAGGTCACCTCCGTGGTCACGGCAATCGGCGGCGCACAGATTGAGAGCCAGAATTCACGCGGAGTCGTGCCTGTCCGCAGCGGCGGAAAAAACAACCGGGAGATTACGCGGGATGATGTGGACAGGGTTATAGAGAATGCCACGGCCATAATAATTCCTGATGACAGGGAGAAGCTTCATGTCATCGCTCAGGATTATATTGTTGACGGCTACGGCGGAATAACTGATCCCATACATAGAATCGGAATAAGGCTTGAGGCCGAGGTTCATATTGTCACGGCCGCCAAGACAATAATTCAGAATCTGCGTTCATGCATACTCCGTGCCGGATACTCCCTGAACGGAGTTTTTCTGAAGACGCTGGTTCAGACGCAGTCTGTCTGTCATGATGACGAGCTGGAGCTCGGTTCGATTCTGATAGATCTTGGAGCCGGCACGACTGATGTTATTGTGCTGCTTAACGGTGCCCCGATAAGCACGGCTTCAATTCCTCTCGGAGGAAATGTGGTCACAAGTGACATTGCGAATTCCGTCAAGATTCCGGTGGCTGTGGCGGAGAAAATCAAGATAGAATCGGGCTGCTGCTGGCTGCCGGGAATCCGCAATGATGCGGATGTGATAATTCCGGGTGTCGGAAACCGTGCGCCTGATGTTATAAAGCAGTCTCTGCTCTGTCAGATAATTCAGGCCCGCATGATGGACGTGTTCGTGATGGTCAGAAACGCCGTCATTCAGAATACGAATGATTCGATAAAGCAGCTTTCAGGAAACATCATACTGACCGGGGGCGGCGCGCAGATGGAAGGCGTTGTGGAACTGGCTCAGGCTGTGTTCAAGACATCTTCCGTCAGGATCGGTGTGCCGGAGAATCTCGGGGGAATCGAGGAAGATTACCGCCGTCCTGACTTTGCTACGGCCATCGGTCTTGTCGTCGCGAACAAGAAGATGGCGGCCGAGCGTGATGCCCACAAGAAGACTCACGTGCGGCAGGGAAGGACTTCAGGCGGAAAGGAGAACGTGTTCAAAAAAATAAAGAACATATTTTTCTGACAGATGAATGTCGGTTGAATTTTACGGGTGGGGAACCGGCGCCCTTTATTGCCGGTTTTACGGGAGGAAATATGAGTGGACTTGATTTGTCTGTTGTTCCGGAACCTTGCGAGGTCGGAAACAGTCCTACGGTTATAAAGGTTGTGGGGTGTGGCGGTGGCGGTTCAAATGCCGTAAACCGTATGATAGATGCCGATCTGAGCAATGTTGATTTCATAGTCATAAACACCGACCTTCAGGCGCTTAACGGCTCCAATGCTCCTAAACGTCTTGCAATCGGACAGAAGGTCACGAAAGGACTCGGTGCGGGCGGCCGTCCGGAAGTGGGCGCGCAGGCTGCCGAGGAGGACAAGGAGGCAATCACGAATGAGCTTCGTGGTGCCGACATGGTTTTTGTGACGGCCGGAATGGGCGGAGGAACGGGAACGGGATCCGCTCCTGTGGTCGCAAGAATCGCCAAGGAGCTTGGTGCGCTTACTGTCGGTGTCGTCACGACTCCGTTCATCTTTGAAGGTCCGGTCAGAATGAGACAGGCGAAGGAGGGGCTTGAGAAGCTTCATGCGCAGGTTGATTCGCTTATCGTGATTCCGAATGAGCGGCTGCTCAAGATTGTGGACAAGAAAACACCTGTAAGACAGGCCTTTCTTGTGGCTGACGATGTTCTCCGTCAGGGAGTGGAAGGAATTTCAAGCATAATCACGCGTCCTGGCGATGTGAATACGGATTTTGCTGATGTCAGAAACGCTATGGCCGGCCAGGGAAATGCTATTCTCGGAGTCGGAACGGCGGAAGGCGAGAACAGGGCAGTGGAGGCCGCTACCGCCGCGATAAACAATCCTCTGCTTGAGGATTCACATATTGACGGAGCAAAGAATATCCTCATAAATATCTGCGCTTCGGAGACTGTGTCAATGGATGAGGTTTCCGAGATATGCAAGATAGTCACCGCTTCCGCCGACGGAAACTACAATATGTACTGGGGACAGGTAGTATCGCCTCAGATGGACGGAAAAATCAGCGTGACGGTAATCGCCACCGGATTTGAGACTTCTCCGCAGGAGCATCTTGAGATGCAGAGGCAGGAACCCGTTAAGCCGCCGGTAATGGAAAAGGAAGAGGAGGAGCCTGTCATATCAGATCCGAACGTCATGCGTTCAAGTGAATTTGACAGCATTCTTCACAGCAAGCCGGAACATGGCCGTACCGGTATCAGCTCAGGCCCATCTCTTGGAGAATTCGTTTCAAGGCCTAAAAAAGAGAAGCCGCAGCCCGAAGTGCAGAAGGAGCTGTTTTCCGCCGACAAGGAGCATATTCCGCAGGGCGCTCCAAAATCCAAGGATCCTGCAAAGAACGGTGCGCTCGGTGATTCGATTATCAGGAGCGGAAGGAATGGCGGCGGAATATATCAGCCGGGACAGAAACAGTTCCTGTCACCGGAGAACTATATTGAGCCTGACGACATCACGAAGCCTGCCATACTCAGGTACCTTGAGTTCGGCAGGACAATAAATCTGTCGGATGACTGACGGAGATGTGACAATATGACAACAGACGGACTTCTGTCCAGCTTTTACACTGATCTGATTCTGGTGAAGCATGAGTCTGAAAAAACGGCGGAGACATACAGACTGTCCGCCATGATTTTTCTTGAATGGTGCTCCGCGGAGGGAATCGCTCTTGAGGATATTACAGTTCAGAATCTGATGTACTATCTTGTAAAACGCCGGACGGAAGGTGCCGTTGAACTTACACTTGCAAAGGATATTTCCGCGCTGCGTGCGCTCGGTGAATACCTTGTGCGTCAGGGAGTCTGGCCTGAGAATCATGCCCTTATGCTGGATCGTCCCAAGGCATCACGGCCGCTTCCGCGGGTGCTGTCTGTCGCTCAGATAGACAAGCTGCTTTCCTGCATAGATGAGGAGAGCCTCTGCGGAAAGCGTGATGCCGCTCTTTTTGAGCTTATTTATTCATGCGGGCTCAGAATCAGCGAGGCCGCGGACTTGAGAATTTCGGATCTTCATCAGAACGAGAGAATCATTCTTGTGAGGGGAAAGGGCGGAAAGGAGCGGATTGTTCCGTTCGGTGAGCGTGCCGCCGGGAGACTTGCCTGTTATATCAGTGATGTCAGACCCCGGCTGCTTGGAGGCCGGAATACCGCCGAAATTTTTGTGAACTACAGGGGGGAGCCGATTTCCAGAAAGGGAATCTGGAAGCGTTTCAAGGAAATCGAGAAGATGGCAGGAATTGATGCCAAGGTTCATACGCTGCGGCATTCATTTGCGACCCATCTGCTGGCCGGCGGTGCGGATCTGCGTGCCGTTCAGGAGCTGCTGGGACATTCCGATCTTGCCACGACGCAGATTTATACCCATCTGGACGACTCCCAGCTGCGTGAATATCATGCCGAATATTTTCCGGGACATTCGGACGCCTGACAGATTCAGTTCCGGTTACTGGAGGTTTTATGAAGATGAATTTTCTTTCTGCCGCTGTGATTCTGAGCGTTTCGCTGATGTTCATGTCGTGCGGTGTCTCAAACAAATCTGTAATAAGGCAGCAGAAAATGGAGGAAGGTGTCGAGAATCCGACTTCCATAGAGGAACTCCGTGCGGCCATCGCAAAATATCAGGAACGGGTGGCGGATATTCAGCTTGCGCAGAGTCAGATAGGAATATGGTACAAAATTCTCGGTACCCGGTATCTGGACAATAAAATGTACGGCGAGGCTCTTGGCGCCTTTCAGAAGGCTCTTGAGTATTATCCTGACAATCAGAATCTCTATTACTGGGTCGGTGTATGCGCCGGGTATATGTCCCATACAGCCCTTGATTTTTCCGGAACCGGCTCATCAGGAACGGTGAGGAAATTCAATTATCTCAAGCTTGCTGAACAGGCGTATCTGCGTGCGTTGGAGATTGAGGAGCGTTATGCGCGTGCGATGTACGGTCTTGCCATTGTCTACGTGTTCGAGCTTGGAGAGCCTGAGAAGGCTGTCCCGTATCTTGAGAAGCTGCTTACAATCGAGACGCGCAATACGGATGCTATGTTTGTTCTTGCCAACGCATATTATTCCACTTTTGAATTTGACAAATCCGTTGAAATATATGATAAAATAATCTCCACGACAAAATCAGACGGGATAAAAACTACAGCGGAGGAGCTTAAAAAGAAAGTTCTTGATGAGGCATACAGTCAGTAAAACGGATGAAAGGCAGCTTCTTGATTTCTCCATAGCAAGGATAGGTTTTCTTACTTTCCAGGAGAAAAAAAAGTTGTCTGATAATCTTGACAGTGTTCATGACCTTGCATTACTGTCTATAGAAGATATTTCAGAAATAGCGGAAAGAAGGCTGCGTCCTTTGTCCGGATGGAGCGGAGCCGTCAATGTCGAGTCGGCGCGCAGAGCTGTGGGTATATGCTCATCGCTTGGTATTCTTGCGCTTCCGCATTATGATTCTGACTACCCGGAAATGCTGAGGTGCTCCGATTCTCCGCCGTATATGCTCTTTTGCCGTGGAGATGTGTCTGCGCTTTGCGGACGCAGCGTGTCTGTCGTCGGTACAAGAAAACTGACACCGCAAGGACGAAAGGCTGCGTTTGATTTTGCGCATGACGCCGTTCTTGACGGCTGCTGTGTCGTTTCCGGTCTCGCCGCCGGTGCGGACGGGGCCGCCCATCAGGGTGCGGTTGCCGCAGCCGCTGAATTCCGTATGGACGATGCCGCTTCCGCTGCTCCTGGAAGAACTGTAGCCGTGCTTCCATGTGCCGCCGATGAGATAGTTCCGTCAATGCACAGGGGACTTGCCTCCGCAATACTCAGAAGCGGTGGCTGCATAATAAGTGAATATGAACCCGGCACTCCGGGAGCGGCATGGCGTTTTGTGGCGCGCAACAGGATTATCGCGGCGCTTTCTCCTGCGACGGTTGTCATCGAGGCGCCTCCCGGTAGCGGTGCTCTTATAACGGCGGAATTTGCCCTTGACTCAGGCCGGGACGTGATGTTCCATCAGGCCGCATTCACCGCGCAGGCGGCGGAAGTCTCCGCGAGAACATCCGAGAGTCTGGGACGGAAATTCGCCAGAGGCGAGGTCAGCCGCCACAAAATCGAGAATACGTCGCAGAAATATCTTGATGCCGGCGCTCCGGTCATCAGAAGCTATGAGGATTACCGTGACTGTCTTGGGGAACCGCCAGGACACCGCGCTCCGACGGAACAACAGGAACTGTTCTGATATTATTTTATAAAATGAAGGAAATGTTATGTCTGAAAAAAAATCCTCCGGCAGGAAATCAAAGTCTCCGTCAACGCTTGTGATTGTGGAGTCTCCTGCAAAGGCCCATACAATAGAAAAATATCTTGGTCCGGGATACACGGTTAAGGCTTCGATGGGACATCTGATCGATCTGCCGAAATCGCGGATGGCCATAGATGTGGAACATGGATTTCAGCCTGAATACATAACAGTCCGTGGCCGCGCAAAGCTTCTTAAGGAGCTTCAGAAAGATGCCAAGAAATCAGATGTGGTTCTGCTTGCAAGTGATAATGACCGTGAAGGGGAGGCGATTGCATGGCATCTCAGGAATGCGCTTCAGGACAAGACTGCGGCCGAGATAAGACGTATTGTTTTTAACGAGATAACGCCTACTGCGATAACCGAGGCCGTCAGACATCCCGGTGAGATTGTCGAGTCAAAAGTGAGCGCTCAGAAGGCAAGACGTGTGCTTGACCGGCTTGTCGGCTACAATCTCAGTCCGCTTCTGTGGAGCAAGGTCAAGAACGGACTTTCCGCCGGCCGTGTTCAGTCCGTCGCGCTCCGTCTTATATGCGAGCGCGAGAAGGAGGTGGAGGATTTTCTGCCGGATGAATACTGGACGCTGGATGCGGATTTCCAGAAGGGAAAATCGGTGTTCACGGCGCAGCTTGTTACGTATAAGGGTGAGAAACCGTCGCTGGGAACCGAGTCCGTAGTAAAGGATATAATAGCCCGTCTTGAGAACACCCCGTGTGTTGTCTCATCCATAAAGAAATCTGAG
Source organism: Bacteroidaceae bacterium (assembly GCA_963594605.1). GTDB lineage: Bacteria > Spirochaetota > Spirochaetia > Treponematales > Treponemataceae > Treponema_D. The sequence continues at coordinate 76,564 of CAVBEH010000007.1, read as the reverse complement.
AAGACGGTCAGACCGAAGCCGCCGTTCACTACGTCAAAACTTCAGCAGGCGGCGGCGAACAGGCTTTCATTCACCTCGCGCAAGACGATGCAGATTGCCCAGCAACTTTATGAGGGTGTCAACATCGGATCTTCCCGTGTCGGTCTGATAACTTATATGCGTACCGATTCCGTCAGGATTTCCGATACCGCCCTTGCGGATGTCCGCGCCTGGATTCAGAAAAACTATCCTTCGGATCTTCCTCCTGAGCCGATACATTATTCTGTCGGAAAAAGCGCTCAGGATGCGCATGAGGGAATCAGACCCACATATACTGAATATACTCCTGAAAGCGTAAAGGAATATCTTTCGCATGATCAGTTCAGACTTTATTCAATAATATGGGAGCGTTTTGTCTCCAGCCAGATGAACAATGCGAAGATGGTGACAACAAGTGCGGAGATAACCGCCGGTGACGCCGTGTTCCGTGTCAGCGCAGGAAAAGTCAGCGAGAAAGGATTCTATAACGTCATAAAGCAGCTCGCCTCGAAGGAGGACAAATCGGTGCCGCTTCCGTCCCTGAAGGAGGGAGAGGAGATTCAGGTTCAGAAATTCCATCCGGAACAGCATTTTACGCAGGGACCGGCCCGCTATACGGACGCATCCATAGTCCGTATGCTTGAGGAGAAGGGTATCGGGCGGCCTTCCACTTATGCTCCGATAATTTCGGTTCTTCTCGACAGATATTATGTGACGCGAAGCAACAAGCAGCTGGTTCCGACTCAATTGGGCCGTATGATCAGCAAAATTCTGGTCGAGTCGTTTCCTGATGTCATAAACGAGCATTTTACCGCTGAGGTAGAGAACAATCTGGATGAGATAGAGAAGAATAATCTTGCCTGGAACGAGATGATTGCGGATTTCTTCGGACCGTTCAAGAAACGTGTTGACGAGGTGATGCAGACGCAGGAGAGCATAAAGGGCTTTCTTGACGAACCTACCGACAAGATATGCGATCTGTGCGGAAAACCGATGGTCAAGAAGCTCGGCCGGTTCGGATTTTTCCTGGCCTGTTCCGGCTTTCCGGAATGTCACAACACAAAGTCAATCCCTCTTGCGAAGTGTCCTCTTCCAGGCTGCAGCGGAGACATTGTCGCCAGAAAGACAAAAGGCCGCGGCAAGGAATTCTACGGCTGCACGAATTATCCGGAATGCAGCTTCATAACCCATTTCAAGCCGATAGACCAGTATTGTCCGCAGTGCGGATGGTTTCTTGTCGAAAAATACGACAAGAAAAACGGCTCGTACAAATCCTGCATAAATCCTGACTGCGACTATCTGCACAGCAGCGACGAGCCGTAACCTTGTACCGGCGGTTCTCCGGGAATTTATCCCGGAAACAGCCGTCATTCGTAGAAGCTGTTCAGAAGGGCAAGAAGTCTTCCTGTGACGCGCTTCTCCTCATCCGTGAATTCGATGTTCTCCTCGACAAGCTGCTCGGCCGATACATGGCTTTCCGACAGGGCGGTCGAGAATCCCCGTGAGACTTTCAGCCAGTAGCTGCCGTTCCCGTCCGTCATAAGGCAGATGAATCCGAACTCGGAGTCCTTTTTCTTTGCGGGGGCTGTCCTGAGAACATGGCGGAGCGAGCCGAACAGAGCCTTTCTTCCGCTGCTGTCATATATGTTCGCATTCATTTTCCGGTTCCATTCTTTCTCGCCGAGAGGAGAAAGATTCAGCGAGGATGCGGCCTTTATTATCATCCTGACTCTCTCTCCGCGCATTAAAATTCCGTCTCCCACCGTGAGCTCGCCCCTCATGTTGCCGGCAGTCTCAAGTTTCCCGGGATTCCGCTCCTGTTCCAGCGCGCGGAGAAGCCTGTTCAGGGGAAGAACCGCCGTCTTTTTTCCTTTGACCTTCTTAACGCTGAAACTCTCTCCGCCAAGAACAAGCGTGTCATCGGAATTTTCCGTCTTCCGTTTTTTCTCCGTGGAACTCTGCGGTTCCTGCTGTGTCTTCCTCCGTTTCTGTTTTGCGGCGGCGGTATCTTTTTTATCCTCACCGTTCATCCCTGTCTTTCCGGCGCTGTTCTTGGCATCCATAAGCTTTCCGTAAAGTTCCGGAGAAATGATATCAAGCATGGTATGCGTGAGCGGAGAGACGCTCATCGCGAACATTCTTGACGTGCGTACAATCTCTCCGGCAACTATGAATACTGGATTCTGCTTGAACATGACGGAGCCGGGATGTATGAATATGTTGTCCGATGTCAGTGACTTGTATTTCTCGCGCCCGGTCCGGACGCATACGAACTGTATCATTCCCGCCGCAATGCAGCACAGATAGTCGGACAGACTGCCGGAGCCGGTGACCGGAATGTTCATGTCTGATACGATTGCGGTCAGCTGCTCCTTGATGTTGAGAATCTCGGCCATCACGCGGTCGTCAAGATAGTTCTTCCGGCAGAATTTCTCCCTGTCCGGAGATGACATATATGCGCTGAACATATTTATGTATGTCACGAAGTCGCCCTGCATGTCGCGGAAGCGGTGATGGGCCTTTCTTGCCTCCATCTCCTCGCCCTGGGGCAGCAGGAAAGGGGAATTTGCCGACAGGAATGCCGCTGCGGTGAGCGTCTTCTCAAGCACATCGGGAAACCGCATTATTGCCTCGACTATTATGCGGCTTATCCGGGGTTCCAGCGGGAAATTCACCATCATTTTTCCGATTGCGGAAAGCGTGTTGTCGCCGTCAAGCGCACCCAGCATGTTCAGCGTGTCCACCGCACCGATGATTCCCTCACGTCCCGGAGGCGAGATGAAGTCGAAGTTGAAGAAGTCCGTTATTCCAAGCTCCGCCATCCTGAGGACAACCTCGCTCAGATCGGTCCTGTAAATCTCCTCCGTCGTGTACAGGGGGCGGGTCTCGAAGTCCTTTCTGGAATACAGTCTCCAGCATGTTCCGCTTCTTGTCCTTCCGGCCCGTCCCTTGCGCTGGTTGCACGAGGCTTTTGATACGGCCGTCTCCGTCAGGCTTGAGGTGAATGCCCTGGGACTGTAAAAATTCAGTTTTGCAAGCCCTGAGTCTATCACGGTTGAGATGTCGCTGATTGTGACCGATGTCTCGGCGATATTTGTTGAGATTACGACCTTTTTACGCCCGAATCGCGGAGGATCAAAAACCTTCTCCTGCTCCTCCTTTGACAGCCGGCCGTAAAGCGGAAGAATCTGGAGCTTACGTCCGAACGGCTCATGTCTCAGCCTGTCGGCGCAGTCCTTTATGATTTTTTCACCTGGAAGAAAGATCAGAATTCCTCCGTCGTCATCGTCATCATCAAGAACTCTTTCTACAACAGAGCATGTTTTGGACAGAATTGCATCCGTTCCTGCTTCCGTCGCCGTCGTGATTTTTCCTTCCGGAGGATCATATATGACTGACACAGGATAGGTGACCGTATCTATGGATACAATCGGCGCGCCTCCGAAATATTCGGAGAAAACCCCGGTGTTCATCGTTGCCGAGCTTACAATCACGCGGAAATCCTTTCTGGACTGGAGCACGCGTTTCAGAAGTCCCAGCACAAAGTCTATGTTCAGGCTGCGCTCGTGCGCCTCGTCCACCATTATGACGCTGTATTTTGACAGCCACGGGTCGAGCTTCATTTCCTGAAGGAGAATTCCGTCCGTCATTATCTTTATTTTTGTGGACGGACCGGTGTTGTCCTCGAATCTCATCTTGTATCCGACAAGTCCCGGATAATCAGTCCTCAGCTGCCTTGATATGAATTCACTCACTGATATTGCGGCAATTCTGCGCGGCTGTGTCACCGCAATCACGCCGTTTTCGGCATAGCCGGCCTCGTAAAGTATCACCGGAATCTGTGTGGTTTTTCCCGAGCCTGTCGGACTCTCCACTATAACGACCTGATTTTCCTTCAGGCAGTCAAGAATTTTCTGCTTCTGCTCATATACCGGAAGCGACTTGTAGTCAATTGCCATTTGTTTTCCTTATTTGATGCGGCGAATTATATCACAAAAAAATCACGCTTGCGAGTGCGGTCATTCCCATTCAATCGTGTTTCTTGTCGCCGTCATGTTCAGTCTGAGTCTCTTCTCCATGTATTTTGCCCAGTCTCTCCTTGGAACCCCATTCAGGTAATTTATGAATCCGCCGTCAAGTTTTTTCAGGATGAATTCCGATGCGGTGTTTATGTATGTTGTTATCAGCACAGACTCCGCCTTCTTTATCTGGATTTTTCCGCTGTCTTTTGTGAATGTCACCCGGAAAAGAATTCCGTCTCCGGTGTTGTCGCGCTCCGTGTCCACGTTCTCCGCATTCAGCAGCGGTTTCCGCCGCTGGCCGCTTATGGTGTTTCCGTTCGCATACATAATCAGTTTGTGCGCGCCGTCCTCAGTCACGGTGATTTTTCTGTCCTTGATGATGTGCGCATGGTTTGCCCATATTACATCGGCTCCGGCCGCGAGAATTCTGGTGTACCACCCGTCCTGTTCCTGTGTCACCCTTCTTGTGTATTCGGGCTCTGCCGCATGTACGGACACGATGAACAGATCCGGTGCGGTTTCGGCATAAAGTTTTCCGCACAGCTCAAGAAATTCCGCGCGGAATTTTTCTTCCGGCGGAACGTAGTTTATCATGTCTGTGCATGAGTTCCTGTTCAGAATCTCCGTCATCGGAAGAAACAGGATTTTCCATCCTTTCTCTTCTATTATATTATATGAGAATTTTCCGTCCGCTCCGCGCAGTCCGGAGAAATATATTTTCCGTCCTCTGCCGTCAGTTCCGCCCTGAATTTCGGATGCGGTTCTGGCCGTTCCGAGGATTCCGCTTTTTCCCTGATCGTTCGTGTGGTTGTTGCACAGGGAGAACACTCTGAATCCGGCGTCTACCGCAGCCTCCAGATATTCCTTCGGCATGTTGAATTCCGGATACGTTGACGCCGGCCGCGATGTGTCAACCGGAGCCTCAATGTTGGCGAGCGCGATGTCCGCATCTGATATTGTCTCCCTTACATCGCGCCATATTCTGCTGTAGTCCTTCATCGAAAGGTTCTCCGTATGTGCCATTATGTCACCGCCGAAAAGTACGGTGAGCTGGCTGCCGGCGTCGGAATGCGGTATTTCATCAGGAAGCGGAGCTGTGCCTTCAGCGTCGGAATTCCCGGCGGGCGCGGCTGTCTCCATGTCTTCCGGCGCGCAGTCCGCAGGCGCTGATTCCGTCCGCGGAAGTTCCGGCATGTATCCGGCGGAGGCGCATGAAAATGTGGAAAATGCGGCGCAGGCGGCCGCGGTGAAAAAAATGAATGTCCGGAGAATTTTTTTCAGGCTCATAGGTGCCATTATATCATCAAAACGGGTGCGCAACATAAAAAAATTGTTTCCGGATAAAAAACGGCCGCCCCGCGGAACAGTCCGTTCAACTGGTGTCTGCGGTTGCGGCCGTTGTCTGTCTGCATGACGGAAGATGTTATTTCCAGATTTTCTCGCGGACAAAAGTCTGGTTTCTGTCTGCTCCTACAGAGACGATTCCCACCGGAGTTCCTGTAAAGGCTTCTATGAATTCAACGTATTTCTTGGCGTTTTTGGGAAGCTTGGAGTATGATGTGCATTCCTTTATTGACTGCTTCCATCCTGTGAATTTCTCCAGAACCGGTTTCGCCGCGTTCAGGTCGGGAATGTTCGCCGGAAAATCCGTGACGATTCTTCCGTTTATGTCGTATGCGACGCAGGCCTCAATCTCGTCCATGTCGTCATAGATGTCAAGGTGCGTAAGGACAAGCTGATCGATGGAATTCACGTGGCAGGCATAGCGCAGCGCGACAAGATCCAGATAACCGCAGCGCCTCGGACGTCCTGTCGTGACTCCGAATTCATTTCCGGTGTTGCGGACATAGTTGCACAGCTCGCTTTCCGTCTCGCTGTTGAATTCCGTCGGCATCGGTCCGTTTCCGACACGTGTCTCGTAGGCCTTGAACACTCCGTAGATTTTGTCAAGTGATTTCGGGCCGACTCCGGCACCTGACGCGGCTCCGTATGAGCCTGAGGCTCCGGACGATACGTAAGGATAGGTTCCTGAGTCAATGTCCAGCATCGCGCCCTGAGCGCCCTCAAAAAGGACATTCTCCTTTCTGACTTCCCACATCTTTGCGGCAATATCTATTCTCATGGAGATGAGTTTTTCCTTGTACTGACTCAGAAAATCCCTGTCGTCCTGATTAAGGTCATTCCATTTCTCGTCCCAGTCAAGATCCGCAAGCCGGATTCCGTCACGCTCGGATTTCTGTGAATATGTTGTTCCGATTCCGCGTCCTGTAGTTCCGATCGGGCGTTTTCTCGCCGCATCGCGGTCCTTGTCCATCTGGCGGTAGCACGGAAGCGTAAGATGGGCGCGGTCTGATATGAACACGCGTCCTTCCCAGTTTATTCCGTTGTCCTTGAGCATCTGCAGCTCTGCGAAAAGCGCCTCCGGGTCAATGACCATTCCGGAGCCGAGGAAGACCGTCTTTTCCGGGTAAAGAATTCCGGATGGCACCTGATGGAGGGCGTATTTTTTTCCGTCCACGACAATTGTGTGTCCGGCATTCGCTCCGCCTGCAAAACGCACGACATATCTGGCATCCTGTGCAAGGTAATCGACAATCTTTCCCTTGCCTTCATCGCCCCACTGGGCTCCCATAACAACAACGTTCATAATAACCTCTTTCAGGAGTGCCGCAGAATCATCGCGGCGCGTCCTGCGCAAACGATTGTATTTTGTGAATCCGCAGAATCATCGCAGAAAACATCTCAGCATAGTAACACAAACAGCCTCTTGTTACAATTGTATGTTCTCTGAATCAAGTCCGCAGAAGGAGCCGGTGAGGGTCTCTTCCACCGCCCGCTCTATGTTCCTCATGAGCCGCTGCCGCAGCATTGAAGTCTGCTGTGAGTCGTCCCTGTCCGGACTGAACAGCAGAAGCTCGTCAATCTGGAGCGCCACCGCAATCCGTTCTATCATTCCCGGAGACGGAAATTTTCTTCCTGTCTCGATTGTTCCTATGTAGTTCGTCGCGGTTCCGGCTTTTTCGGCAAGCTGTTCCTGCGTCATGTCCCTGAGTTTTCTGTATTTCTTTATGTTCTGCGCAAGGCATTCCTGAATTTTTGTCATGCTGTACAACCTGACAGAAGATTATTGTCCATGTTTTTATGCTTGACTATTGACTTAAAGGTTGTATAATAAGGTTTGTTGTATTCTATGAGGATATAAAAATTAAAAAATCTTTTCTAAAAGGAGATAAAAATGAAAAGAAGAATCATCAGCGCTCTTGCGGGAATATTCGCCCTCGCGGTTTTTACCGGATGCCAGCAGCCGGCGCAGACATCGGACAGCGGATCCGGCACGAAAAACAGCGATACCGAGGTTAGGGAGACGAACGGCTTTGAGGGGACATCGTGGAAGTATACTGATGAATACGGTGACACATGGGTTTTGAGGTTTACATCAGAATCGGAAGGTACTCTTACGATTAAACTTAAAGAAGGCGGAAGTCAGACTGTGGATGTTAATTATACAGTTGTGATTTCCAATGAGGCAAAAATTGGTTATACGTATGGTGATAGTTATATAAAAGGGTATGCGGAGATTGTGGGGACAAAACTTGAGGCGACTATGGGTGAGGATGAGATGGTTTTTACCAAGCAATAATAAAGTTGGATTCTAGAGAGGGCAGTGGCTGATGGGATACCATCGCCCTTGCTTTTCTGAGAAATCCCATTTCAAATTCCAAGTATATCTTTTCTTACCGCTGTCCTGTGACGGCGGATTTTTTTTTCGGCGCCGGTTTTTCCGTGCGTTCCCGCAGTCTCACCGGAAAGTCCCCGAAAGTTTACAAAAAAAATCACGTGTGGTAGACTCTGCGCATGATAAAGAGAAACAAAGGTTTTAGTAATCTGTCCGCCGGCTATCTTTTTCCTGAGATAAGCCGCAGGCGGCGCGAATACGAGGCGGCTCATCCTGACGCCGCGATCATAAGCCTCGGCATCGGAAATACGACTGAGCCGCTTCCGGAGTATATTGCCGGGGCTATGGCGTCATATTCGGAGGGGCTTGCCACGGCTGAGGGATATTCGGGCTACGGCGACGAGCAGGGACTTTCCGCCCTGCGTTCAAGAATCGCGGAGGTGTTCTATCCGGGGCTGGTCGATGCCGACGAGGTGTTCATTTCCGACGGTGCGAAGTGCGACATCGCGAGAATCCAGACGCTTTTCGGCGCGGACGTGAATGTCGCGGTCCAGGATCCTGCCTATCCGGTTTATGTTGACGGCTCTGTGATTGCAGGTGCGGCCGGAGCTCCCGGAGAGTCCGGATATGCCGGCGTGACATATATGCCGTGCACGCCGGAGAACGGATTTTTTCCCGATCTTTCCGCGGTCAGGCCTGACTCGCTGATATATTTCTGTTCTCCGAACAATCCGACGGGTGCGGTCTCCACAAGGGAGGAGCTTGGAAGGCTTGTTGACTTTGCGAATTCTAACGGCTGCATAATAATCTTTGATGCGGCTTACCGTGAATTTATCCGCGACGGGAATCTGCCTAAGTCGATTTTCGAGATTGACGGAGCGAGAACCTGCGCCATAGAGATAAATTCATTCTCCAAACCGGCTGGTTTTACGGGCGTGCGCCTCGGATGGTCGGTCGTGCCAAAGGAACTGAAGTTTGAGGACGGAACCTCCGTCCGTGCGGACTGGAACCGCGTCATGACAACGCTTTTTAACGGTGCGTCAAACGTGGCGCAGAACGGCGGACTTGCCTGTCTTGACAGCCGGGGACTTGAGGCGATGCGCGGCGTGATTGACTATTACCGGGAGAACGCCTCCCTGATAGAAAGGACATTCTGTGGAAAGAATTTTTCTGATGCCGGAGCTGAGGTTTATTTCACCGGAAATTCTCCGTATGTCTGGGTTAAATTTCCGGGAATGAGGAGCTGGGATGTTTTCGACATTCTGCTGGACCGCTGCCGTGTCGTCGTCACGCCGGGTTCCGGATTCGGACCGGCGGGGGAATCCTTTGTCCGGATAAGCGCATTCGGACATCACGGTGATGTCGCCGAAGCCTGCCGCCGCCTTGCCGCCTTCAGGTTCTGATTCATGCGGATGGCACTGTCACGGCGCTCTGCGCCGTGGACATCCGTTCATTTATTCCGGCATCCGTCCGGCTGCGGATGTCAGAATCTTGTCCTGTAGCCTATATCCGCGGCGAATGCGTTGTACCAGTTTTTCGCGAACTGCGAGAATTTTATCTGGAACTGGCTGTGGAGCTCGCCGGAAAGGAAATTCATTGAAAGGTAAGGAGTCAGGTTCACATTGACTCCGTCCGAGAACAGATTCTGCATATCTCCTATATCGGTTATGTGTTTTCCGGGAAGTGTCACGGTCACGTGTGTGCCGACCGTACACAGTTTTGAGCCGATGAAAAGGGACTCGCAGTACATGTTCATGTCGATTCCGAATGTGTCCTCGCTGCTCAGCAGCAGAAGGTTTCCCGCGGTGTCCGACGGAAGACTGAACAGCGAGATGTTCAGATGGGAATTTCCTATGAGAAAACGCGGTTCGGCAAGCAGATAAAGATGCTCCGGATTGAGCGTCATTGAATTTCCGAGTTTGGTGAATGAGCCGTTGAAGAGTCCCGCCTGCATGAAGAACGAATTCGTGTAGTTGTTTCCTGCCAGAAGCGTTGTTCCCATGTGCCAGTATATTGTGTCCACAACGACGAACACATCCGCTCCGTTATATTTGTCCTTGAGAGGAATTCCGAGTCCTGTCGCAAAGTCCACCGTGAGGTATCTGAGCGAGCAGGCGAACCGGATGTCCGTGTTCAGCATGAAATATTCCGCGGACGAGTCATCATCGGACTGCTCGTTGTTGAGGTAGACGTACAGGCCTCCTGCGAGCGGCTGCGTGTGGAGCATCAGCACATCCGCCACTCCCGCACCGAAATGCGGATATAGAATTGACCCGGAGAGCCCAAGCCAGCTTTCCGTTATTTTTGATGAGATGGGGGTGATTCCGAAATATCTTTGCAGAAATACGTCTGATCCGATCGGATCGTATGTTCCCATGAATACGCTCAGATAGTTTGATGTCTGCTCTGTCTGGTTTCTGAATGTCATTGACACCTCATCGACTTTGAATTTGGAGTCCACGCCGCTGAAGAATTTTCTTGAGAGGAGATCGCCTGTATCTATGGAAAATTCGAGATGTCCCCAGATGTTTTTTGAGAAGTTGAACTGTCCTGCAAAAAAGGACTGGAGCTTTAAGTCCGGATCATAGTCGGATGTGTCCGTGCCGCTGTTTCCGGCTGAGTAATTCACCTTTCCTCCGGCATATCCGCTGAATACCGTGGCGGCATGCAGACCTGATGTCTGTAGTACGAGAACTGCTGCGATTGTATTTATAAGTCCGAATTTCTTCATCACGGAAATCTCCTGAGGCCGCTTTTGTGTCATATCCGGAAAATGGCGGTTCCGGATAGGCTGATAAATCTCTTGTCAATTATCGGCGGATGACGGCGGATATATTATATGAATTGCCGTCATGCTTAAAAATAAAGCCGTGCTGCAAAAAATCTCTTGAAAACTATTTTTTTAGTTATATAATATGACGTATGAGCGACTATCTTGATCCTAATAATGAGGAACTTCTCAAGGACTTTTTTGCGGAAGCCGAACAGCAGGTTGAGCAGCTTGAGAGCAATGTTCTTGTCATAGAAAATGATCCGTCCAACCATGAGGCCATTGATGAGATTTTCAGGGCTGCGCATACGCTGAAAGGCGGTTCCGCTACGGTTGAGATGATGGAGCTTTCCCATTTTACGCATTCGGTGGAAGATGTTCTTGACGAGATCCGTTCTGACAGACTGAAAGTTGATGAGGATGTCGTGGATCTTCTTCTTACATCAATAGATGTCATAAAGGCGATGCTTGAGGCCAGACAGAACGGTTCCGTGTACGAGGAGAATATTGACGGAATTCTGAATAAGCTTCATTCCTATGTTCCTGACAAATCCCAGAAAAAGGCAGCGGTACATCCTAAGCCGGCAGCTCCTGTCGCACCGGTTCAGCAGGTGCCTGCGGCTGTGTCCGGGCTTGCGATTCCGAAACTTACAGAGCCTGAGTATCTGGAGCTCAAGTCGGCCTGCGAGGCAAAGCAGAAGCTCTGGTGTGTCGCCGTAAAATTCGACGAGAATAATCCGATGAACACAGTCGGCGGAATTCAGGTTTTCGCCGCACTCAAATCCATAGGAAATGTGCTTAAGACGATTCCTGATTTTGACGCCCTTTATGAGGATCAGTTTTACGAGAATGTTTTCTATTATATGGCGACAGATGCCGATGCCTCCCATATCGAAGATGCTGCGTTTTTGAGTGACGTGACGCTTGTTACGGATGCCCACCGGATAACTGATGACAATTATGCCGGAACTCCGGAAAAGACAGTTTCGCAGGAACCGTCAAAGGATGTACTTGAGGAGATTCTGTCTCAGAATGTCGGACATGAATCTCCAGCTCCTGCCGCCGGGGCTGCAAGTCAGCCGGTGCAGGAAGCAAAGACTGAGCCGGAATCCAAACCTGCGGAGGCAGTTCCGGCCGCTTCAAAGCCGGCTGTAAAGACAGAACCGAAAAAAGAAGGCCAGCATCTTCAGCAGGGCTCAATACTCCGCGTTGATTCAAGGCGTATAGACTATCTTCTGAATCTTGTGTCCGAGACGGTTATAATAAAGGCCTCGTTCAATCAGCTTGCGCTTCAGATGGTGAACGGAGCTGTCCAGTTCCAGTCTGCGGAGAGCGCTTTCAAGGAGAAGCTTCACAGACTGTTTGATCAGATTCCGCAGTATCTTGACGAGATAAAGAACGGACGTTCCGTCAATGAGGTGCGGAGAAAGGTGGTCCAGGAATACGGAGATATGAGTTCTGTGTTCGATAGCTATGAGGCGGAACTTAAGGCTGTCACAAATAAATTCCGTTCCTACACACAGAATCTTGGTGGTATTGCCGGGGAACTGCAGGAAGGGGTCATGAAAATCAGGATGGTTCCGATCAATCAGATTTTCAGCCGTTTTCCGCGTGTGGTCCGCGACCTTCAGCGTGATCTTGACAAGAAAATCAATCTTGTCATTGAAGGTGAGGATACCGAGCTTGACAAGTCTGTTGTCGAGGATCTTCTGGATCCGATAATGCATTGTGTCAGAAATTCCGTGGATCATGGAATTGAGCTTCCGGCTGTAAGAAAGGCCGCCGGCAAGCCGGAGACGGGAACTGTTCTGCTCAAGGCTTCAAATGAAGGAAATATGATTGTCATCGAGATAAAGGATGACGGAGCCGGAATAAATGTGGATAAGGTTAGAAGCAAGGCGATTGAGCGTGGTCTGATACATCCGGATAAGGTGCTTACCGATCAGGAGGCATATCAGCTGATAATGCAGCCCGGTTTCTCTACAGCTGATAAGATTTCCAATATATCAGGACGAGGTGTGGGACTTGATGTCGTCCGCACTATGATAACCAACCTGAACGGTACGATTGCGATAAGTTCTGCGGCGGGGCAGGGGACTACATTTACAATCAAGATACCGCTCACGCTTGCGATTATTCAGGGACTTCTTGTCCGTGTCGGAAAGGAAGTATATTCAATTCCGATTGCAAATGTCATCGAAAGCCAGTGTGTGCGTTATGACGAGATAAACACGATTGACAATTACGAGATAATGAATGTCCGTAACGAGGTTATAAGTGTTCTTCGTCTGTCAAGATTGTTCAATATAAAGGAAACTGCGCACAGCAATGAATGTTATATAGTTATTGTCGGAACGCAGGAGAAGAAGATAGGAGTTATGGTTGACGCTCTTATCGGCGAGGAGGATGTTGTAATTAAACCTCTACGCGATCAGTTCACTAATTCTCCTGGAATTGCAGGAGCCTCCATACTTGGAGACGGTTCGGTTTCTCTTATCATAGATGTGAGTCAGCTGCTTGAACTTGGGGTGAAGCAGGAACTGCTGGCACATCAGAACGATCAGTTTGCAGAATAGGGAGCTTTTTATGGAATTGGAGAAACAGGTTCAGGCTGCGGATCAGAATGTTGCGGCGGAGACAGCTGAAAAGAAGGATTCTGCTGTTGTTGTGGATTTCAAGATGGTCACTTTTGCGCTTTCAGGAAAGGACTATGCCATTGACATCATGAATGTGAAGGAGATTGCAAAGGCCGGACGCTTTACTTATGTTCCGAATACGCTTCCATTTGTTCTTGGTGTGTATAATCTCCGCGGTGAGATTATTCCGATTCTTGATCTCCGCCTCTTTTTTAATATCGAGGTGCCGCAGCGTGAGGAGAATAAACTTGAGAACCTTCTTATACTTAACGTCGGAGAGCAGAAATTCGGTGTTGTAGTGGATAAAATCGACAAGGTGGTCGGAGTTCAGAAGAGCACGATTCAGCCTCCTCATCCGCTTTTCGGCGATATAAATATAAAATATATAAACGGAGTGGTCGAGAGCAACAACAGGCTTTATGTCCTTCTTGATGTGTCCAGAATTTTTTCAGCAAAGGATGTGAAGGAACAGGGGAATGTTCCGGCTGAAAAACGTTATGATGAGAATTCACGGCAGCCTGTATCCGCAACACAGAATGTGCGGCAGAAACCGGCAGGTGATGCCTCTGCTGAGGATGAGACCAAAAGCAAAAATCTGAAGTTCATTGCGGAAAGTCTTCTGAATTACAGGAAATTCTATGTGTCTCCGGTGAATTCGGCATGGATCAGTCACCGTTATGATGAATGGCTGAAAGAGCGCGGTGCGGACAGAATTCAGCTTCAGAATGAGAATGATGCGGATGAATTCCTGAAGCCGTTCTGGTCCTCATTCAACGGAAAATGGTGGTCAAAGGACTTTGCGGAAAACGTGGAAAAACTTCTTCCTGACAATTCCGCAAGGCAGATGGTCGTATGGAATCCGGGGTGCGGCAAGGGAATGGAGACATATTCACTCGCCTGTGTCCTGAAAAAGCGCTATCCTGATGCGAAGATAAGAATATATGCGCAGGATATAGATCTTCTGAATGTTTCCAATGCGGCTCTTCTCTCTGTGCCGTCGCAGCTTTCCGGGGATTGGTATGCTCCATACCTCGGCACAAAGGCAAATGGAGAACCGTGTTTTTCTCAGGAAATCAGGGACAGCGTGATGTTTGAATATCATGACTGCAAGAATACAAACGCTCTTCCGATGGTTGATGTGATTTTCGCACGGGATATTCTTTCCATGATGGACGAAAAATCCGTGGAGACTGTCATATCTGATTTCCAGGAGAAGATGAAAGGCAATGCTGTAGCCATAATAGGTGAGAATGAGGTGCTGCCTCCGGAGTTCAAATTCGGAGAGAATTCAAGCGGTTCGCTTGTTGCATATACAAAAGACTGATAGGAGATAGAAAATGCGCGTAGAGTATATTAATCCGTTTGTTGAGACGTCATTCCGTGTGCTTCAGGAGGTGCTCGGCGGAGCAGAGGTGAAGCGTGGAGATCTCTATCTGAAATCCACAGCAATGCCGGTAATGGGTGTTGCTGCTCTTGTGGGACTTGCGGGAGATGTCGAGGGGCGTGTGCTTTTTGACATGACGATGGAGACGGCTCTGAACATTGCCTCCAGAATGAATGGCGAGAATCTTCCCGCTTTCGATGATCTTGCAAAAGCCACTATAAGTGAGCTTGCGAATCTGATTACAGCTCAGGCTGTTACGAAACTGCATGAACTGGGGTTCAGGTTTGATTTGACACCGCCGGCTCTTTTTGTCGGTCAGAAAATGGAGATTGCTGCTCTGGGAGGAACTACGGACAGTGTCGAAGCGCTTATTGTGCCTCTTATTTCCGAATGTGGAAAAATTGAGGTCAATGTTGCTATACGTGAAAGGACATAGCTTCAGCTTTCAGTCGCTGAATTGTTATTTATAGGAGAAATATTATGAGAACTACACAGGATTTTCCTTCAATCAATGAGCGTCCGCCGGAAGGCCTGAAATCTGACGGAACCGCATATAGAGTGCTTGTCGTTGATGACTCTATGTTTGTCGCCAAACAGCTTGGTCAGATCCTGACAAGTGAAGGATACGAGGTCGTTGCGACAGCAGTGGACGGAAAGGACGGTGTTGACAAGTACAAGGAACTCTGCCCGAATGTCGATCTGGTGACAATGGATATTACTATGCCGAAGATGGACGGCATAACTGCCCTTGAGCAGATAATGGCGTTCGACAAGAATGCGCGTGTCGTCATGGTAAGTGCTCTCGGAAAGGAGGAGCTTGTAAAGAAGTCACTTATGCTCGGCGCAAAAAGCTACATAATCAAACCGCTTGACCGCAAGAAGGTTCTTGAGCGTATATCAAAAGTGCTGCAGTAGTATATGAATTCAGCATTTGCCGTGCGGATGTGGTTGTCCGTAAAATAGCTGCGGCGATGTATGTTCACCTGATACCGTCTGTGGATTTGGTTTCCCGGACGGTATTTTAATATACAGTTCATCTGGAGACATATTTGCTCCGATTGGGGGCCGGAAGATGACCGGAATTTCTAATTACCATACGCATAATGTTCTGTGTCGCCATGCATCTGGAACTGTCGCAGATTATGTGGCTCAGGCGGAGAAGGACGGATGTTCGGCGTTGGGTATGTCATCCCATTGTCCTTATCCTCCCGGACCTGTAGCGGATTGGTCGGACAGCAGAATGAGGGAATCGGAAATAGAAATTTACATGAATCAGGTAAGGACTGCCGCCGGAAAAGTCTCTTTTCCTGTTTATGCCGGTTTTGAATGTGAGGGTGCGGCGGAATTTGAATCCTGGTATAAGGACAGGCTTCTCGGTGAGGCCGGAGCGGATTATCTTGTTTTGGGTGCGCATTGGGTGCGTGACGGCTCGGATTATATCTACATACTTGATGTTGATTCGCGCGGGCTTTTTCATAAGTATATAGATCAGACAATAGATGCTGTCCGCAGCGGGATCTACAAATTTCTGGCGCATCCGGATCTTATGATGGGAGCCTACAGGAATTGGGATGATGATGCCCGAGCAATGTTCTGTGCTCTGCTTGATGCGGCAGAAGATTGCGGACTTCCTGTTGAGATAAACGGAAACGGAATGCTCCGTGGAAAAATCATGAGCCGGAACGGAATGAGATATATGTATCCTTATGATGAATTCTGGGATATGGCCGCGGAACGGAATCTGACTGTAATATGCAGTTCCGATGCCCATGTCCCGGAGAATGTCATAAAGGCGGCGTCAATGGCACGTGATTTTGCCGGTATGCATGGGATTGTCCCCGCCGAGACTCTCGTCTTTTAATAACACCGGAGGAAATAAAATGAAATTTGAAAGGAAAAGCGGAATTCTTCTTCATCCGACATCGTTGCCCGGAACGCCAGGAATAGGTACGTTCGGAAAGTATGCCTATAAATTCATCGACTGGCTGAAAGCCGGCGGCCAGACATTGTGGCAGGTTCTTCCGCTCGGTCCTACAGGTTATGGGGATTCTCCCTATGCGTCGTTCTCAACTTTTGCCGGAAATCCTCTTCTTGTGGACTTTGACATGCTCTGTGAAAAAGGTTGGGCAGACAGAAATGACGTCATTCCGCCTGATTATATCAGTTCCTCAGGTCCGGTTGATTTCGGTGCTGTCGTCTGGTGGAAGACTCCTGTGCTTGAAAAATGTGCACGTCATTTTCTTGCCTGTGCCACATCCGGAGATATGGAGCTTTTCCGCTCATTCTGTGCGGAAAAATCCTCCTGGCTTGATAATTATGCTCTTTTTATGAGCATAAAGCGTTTTTATGACGAAAAAGCCCGGAGTGAGAAGGCTGTGAATTCCGTCTGGTATGCATTCTGGCCGCATGCGCTGGCTTCCGCGGATGATGATGCGCTGCGGGATTGGGCCTCATCCCATTCGGAGGAACTTGATGTCATAAAGGTGATACAGTTCTTCTTTGACTTTCAATGGAATTCGCTGAGAAAGTATGCGGCGGCTTCCGGTGTCAGCATAATCGGCGATATTCCTATTTTTGTGGCTGCGGACAGCGCCGATGTATGGGCCAACCAGAAATTTTTTCAGCTTTCAGAAAACGGTGCTCCTGCTGAAGTGGCCGGCGTTCCTCCTGACTATTTCAGTGCGGACGGACAGCTTTGGGGCAATCCTCTTTACGACTGGGATGCGATGAAGTCTGACGGATATTCGTGGTGGATCTCGCGGATAAAACGCGTGCTTGAGCTTGCCGACTGCCTCAGAATTGACCATTTCCGCGGATTTGAGGCCTATTGGTCTGTGCCGTCAGGGGAACGTACAGCCGTAAACGGAAAATGGCGGAAGGGACCTGGCATGGATCTGTTCAACGCGGTCCGCTCGGAGCTGGGCGATATTCCTGTTATTGCGGAGGATCTCGGTGTCATAACGGATGAGGTGAGAAAACTCCGTGATGACTGCGGTTTTCCGGGAATGAAGGTGCTTGAATTTGCGTTCAGTGTCGAGGAGGCTGCCGGGCACGGAATGACCAACTCATTTCTTCCGCACAATTTCACAACGTCATCATGTGTTGTCTATACCGGAACTCATGACAACGAGACGCTTCAGGGCTGGCTTGAGCATATAGGCACGGAGCAGAAAATTCTGATTGACGGATATGTCCATGGAAAAAGAGTTTCTCCGGAAAGTGCCGAATCCGATGTAAAGTCGGGAAAACTCAGAAAGGAGCTGGTCCGGCTGGCGTTCGCATCCTCCGCGGATTATGCGGTTGTTCCATTTCAGGATGTTATCGGAGCCGGAGACGAAGGCCGGATGAATATGCCATCGACAACCGGGGTGAACTGGGCATGGAGACTGCCCGCCGGCAGTTTACGCAAGCCGTATTCCGGCTGGCTGAAATTTCTGTCCGAAATGTACGGCAGGAATATCGTTTCCGGAAAAAAGTGATGCCGGCGGCGGATGATGGCTGAAAAAACTCTTTCTGATGTCATAGAAGAATATCTCCTTTATCTTGACGCCGTCCGCGGGCTGTCTCCGAACACTGTTGCAGGATATGGAAATGATCTCCGTGAATTTTCGGAGATTTCCGGCGGCGGACGTAAGATTTCAGAGATCGGCCGCGAGGACATACTTCAATGCATAGGCGGAATAACGAGACGAGGAAAATCGGCCGCATCCGTGAACAGGTTCATAACCTCGGTGAGAACTCTGTTTGCCTATTGCCGTAAATTTAATTATATTCAAGTAAATCCCGCTCTTGACATAAAGAATGTGCGGCAGCCTAAGCTTATGCCCAGGTTCATGACCCAGGCCGAAGTTGATTCCCTGTGCCGCCGTCCCGAAGTCGATGAGCTTCTGTGGGAAAGCCGGGATAACGCGATATTCGAGACATTGTATTCAACGGGCTGCCGTGTGGGTGAGCTGGTCGGAATGAAGATGTCTGACCTGTCCGACGACAGAAAATCTGCGGTGGTCACGGGAAAGGGAAGAAAGGACAGAACCGTCTTTTTTTCGGATGATGCCGTCGCCTCATTGGAGCGGTATTTTTCGGACAGGAGAAAGATTCTTGAAGCGCACGGCACTGACTCTCCGTTTGTGTTCATAAATCAGAGGGGAGGTCATCTTACCACGCAAGGTGTCAGACTTATAACCGCAAGGTATTCGGGCACGGAGGGAACGAACCATTATGTCTCGCCTCATGCGTTCAGGCATACGTTCGCGACATCCATGATTTCGGCCGGTGCTGATGTAAGGGTCGTTCAGGAAATGCTCGGACATTCGTCAATATCGACTACCCAGCGCTATACCCACGTGACTACGGAGAAGCTTATCGAGATTTACAACCGTGCGCATCCGCATGGGAAAAAATGAATTTCAGGAGGCATGATAAAAATTACATCCGTGTAATTTTTATCATTGCAGTTTGCTCAAGCGTTGCTTTCACAAACTGTGATTCTCGCCTTCCATGGCTCACCGCTAACGCGGGGTTTTATAAGGAGAAATACTATGGGAAAAAAGCCAAAGATACGCAGCACGACTGTGATAGCCGTAAGGCGCGACGGAAAGGTCGCCATGGCCGGTGACGGTCAGGTTACGCTCGGCGAGACGGTCACGAAAGGGAACGCACGTAAAGTCCGGAAAATATATGACGGAAAAATTCTTACGGGATTTGCCGGATCTGTTGCTGACGCGTTCACCCTCCTTGATAAATTCGAGACGAAGGTGAAGGAATTCAACGGGGATCTGACACGTTCCGCCGTGGAGCTTGCGAAAATGTGGCGCACGGACCGTTCTCTGAGCAAGCTTGAGGCTATGCTCATTGTCGCGGATGTGTCCAAAATACTCCTTATTTCTGGAGACGGAAACGTCATCGAGCCGGAGAACAATGTTCTTGCAATCGGTTCCGGCGGAAACTATGCCTATTCTGCGGCTCTTGCCTACCTTGACTGCTCCGAGCTTTCCGCAAAGGAAATAGCTGAGCGCAGTCTCCGGATAGCGGGAAATATATGCATTTATACGAACGGAAACATCACTGTGGAGGAAATTTAATTGTCAGACAGCAATAATATCATGGACGGCGCGCTTACACCTAAGGAAATCGTGGCCAGACTGGATCAGTATATAATAGGACAGGAAAAAGCTAAAAGGGCTGTGGCCGTCGCCTTGAGAAACCGTTTCCGGAGGCTGAGACTGCCTGAGGAGATAAGGGATGAGGTGGCTCCGAAAAATATACTGATGATAGGACCGACAGGGGTGGGAAAAACTGAGATCGCCCGCCGCCTTGCAAAACTGTGCAATGCGCCGTTCCTCAAGGTCGAGGCTACAAAATATACAGAAGTCGGATATGTCGGACGGGATGTGGAGTCAATGATACGTGATCTTATGGCCGTGGCCTATAATGATGTCAAGGCGGAGATGGAGGAGAGTCTCCGCGGAAAAAGCGTATCCGTCGTGGAGGAGAAGCTGCTCGACCTTCTTCTTCCCGGGAGCGGGAAAAACGGTGACGGCGGAAAGTCTTCTGATTCTGAGAATGTCGCCGTCCAGACTGTTTCAGACGGGAATTCTGTGCAGGAGGAGACGACAAGGGAAAAATTCAGGCGCATGCTCCGTGACGGACTTCTTGAGGACCGTGAGGTTGACATGGTTGTGAACGGACGGACTCAGATGCCAAGTATGGAGATTTTTGCGGGCGGAAGCCTTGACGACCTTGAGAAGGGTATGCAGGGGATTGTCAGCATGATGAACGGAAGCGGACGTTCCAAAAGACGTTCGCTTACAGTCCGTGAGGCCAGAAAAATTCTTACCGAGGAGACTCTTGACAGCATGGTTGACAGCGAGAAGGTTGCGGATGAGGCAAAATCGCGTGTCGAGCAGAGCGGAATCATATTCATAGATGAGATTGACAAAATCGCAGTTCACGGAGAGAGCCACGGGCAGGATGTGTCCCGCGAGGGTGTTCAGCGTGACATCCTGCCGATAGTGGAGGGCAGCAATGTCAATACCAAGTACGGTGTTGTTGACACAACCCATATACTTTTTATTGCGGCCGGCGCATTCAGTGTCGCGGCTCCGAGCGATCTGATTCCTGAACTGCAGGGAAGATTTCCTCTGCGTGTCGAGCTTGATTCCCTTCACAGAGAGGATTTCAGGCGGATTCTGCTGGAGCCGAAGAATTCCCTCATAATGCAGTATACTTCGCTCCTGTCCACCGAAGGGGTCAGACTTGAATTCGCGGATGATGCCATTGACCGTATGAGTTTTATCGCCGAGGATGTGAATTCAAGAAGCGAGAACATAGGCGCGCGCCGTCTCCATACTATAATGGAGAAAGTGCTTGACGAGATTTCCTTTGATGCGGATTCCCACGGCGGAGAGACTATAAGAATTGATGCGCCATACGTGGACTCCAAGCTGAGTGATGTCGTTTCTGACGTCGATTTGTCACGTTATATACTGTAACCGGCTTGCGGGAATCACATTTTAGCTGTAAAATTGACGGAAATCCGCATCAGGTGGATTTCCTTATAGACTTTTTATTGGAGAAACTATGAATTTCATTTTTCTAGGCCCGCCGGGAGCAGGCAAGGGTTCACTCGCCGTAAAAGTAGCGGAGGACTACAGGATTCCTCATATCTCCACAGGAGACATTTTCCGTGCGGCGATAAAGAATCAGACTCCGCTTGGAGTCAAGGTAAAGGCGATAATCGATTCCGGCTCGCTTGTAAGTGACGAGATAACCTGCGAGCTGGTTAAGGAGCGCCTTTCACAGCCGGATGTGAGCAACGGATTTATCCTTGACGGTTTTCCACGCACGATTCCTCAGGCGGAGATGTTCACCTCTATCTGTCCTGATGTGACGGTCGTCAATTTCGTCATAAAGGACGAGATTGTGATAAAGAGACTCAGCACACGCCGCGTGTGCAGAAAATGCGGTGCGAATTTCAATGTGCTGACGCTTCCTCCGAAGGTCGAGGGCGTTTGCGACAAGTGCGGCGGTGAGCTTTACCAGCGTGATGATGACAAGCAGGAATCCATTCTTCACAGGATGGACGTGTACCGCGAGCAGACTGAGCCGCTTATAGATTTCTACAGAAAGAAGGGAAATATAACCGATCTTGACGCTTCGATCGAGACGGATGTCCTTCTCGGCGAATTCAAAAAACTTTTCCCGGCAGAATAACTGCGGAATTCATGGCGGCCGCTTCCTTTCGGGCGGCCGTCATTATTTTGTGTTTATCCAAGCCGCAAAACGGCGGACTCAAGGTCTGGACATAAATATGCCTTGACCAGACGTATTTTTTTGTATCTTATATGCTTTATATTTTCGACATGGGCGGAGTTGTGACTACTACGGCCGCCATAGAAGGCAGAATCTGCCGAATCCTCGGAATCAGCGAGGATGAATTCATGAGGAAATGCGGATGCACCGGAGGCAACGCAGCTTACGGATATCCTGCCGACAAAAAGGAATACAGTCCCGACGGGATGGATCTTCTTACGATGTTGAGCAACGGTCAGATAACTTCAGGGGAATTCTGGAGGATATTCTCCTGCCGTTCGGGAATTCCGGTAAGAACGGACTGGTGGCACTGGCTCTTTCATCCGGTCAGAAACCAGGCGGTGTGGAATCTTATCCTGAAGCTGCGGGCCGGCGGAAACCGCGTCGTGTGCGGAACAAACACTATCGACAGCCATTACTTCAATCATCTGGAGCGCGGTGACTATGCCGTTTTTGATCAGACCTATGCCTCATGCATGATGGGAGTGTCGAAGCCGGATCCTGAATTCTGGCGGATAATACTCACGGCTGAAAACATCTCACCGTCCGATGCGGTATTTGTTGATGACAGGCAGTCTAACTGTGATGCCGCCGTCTCTCTCGGAATCAGGTCGTTCAGATTTGAGGATGCGGATAACCTGGAGCGTGACTTCTCATCGCTCGGCCTTATATGAAGGAGGAGACTTTTTGGACAGAAAACTTCTCCATGATTCTGTGCTCGCACTGACGGGGTTGACATTCTCAAGAAGCGGCGGAAAGGGCGGTCAGAATGTCAACAAGGTGAACACAAGAGTTCAGGCGTCGTTTCCGCTTGGACGGGCGGAAGGTCTGACCCAGGATGAGATGCTTCTTGTAATGAGCCGGCTTGATACGGCCGTAAATGCGGCTGGAGAGCTGTGCGTTACGGTCTCGGAGCGTCGGACTCAGGAACAGAACCGGAAGATTGCGCTTGAGCGGATTGAGAACAGGATTGCATCCGCAGCGGCTGTTCCTAAAAAAAGGCGCAGGACAAAGCCCACAAAAAATTCCGTGGAAAAACGTCTGCGGGGAAAGAAAATCCGTTCCATGCTTAAGAATTCACGTGGAAAAATAATGTAGCCGGGCCGTTGCCGGAATTCACCTGTGAGGCGGTATCGTCCGGAGCCTGTGTCTTCCGTTAACTGATATGATTTAAAATAAAAAAGACCATGAAATCCATCATGGTCTGATGGACGGTGAGAGGATCGAACTCCCGACATTCTGGGTGTAAACCAGACGCTCGTACCAGCTGAGCTAACCGTCCGTATCAAGTCAGCGGATTAATTTATATCAGAATGTCTGAATGATGTCAATATATGTACATTAAAAGTGTCCATCATCAGCACCGGTTCCGCTCTTAAGATTGTATTTTTCCGGCGGTTATATTAGAATAACTTCTGTCAGAAGTACACAAAGGAAGTTTTATTTATGATAATAATCAAGAATGACGAGGAAATCGC
This sequence comes from Bacteroidaceae bacterium, assembly GCA_963594605.1. Taxonomy (GTDB): domain Bacteria; phylum Spirochaetota; class Spirochaetia; order Treponematales; family Treponemataceae; genus Treponema_D. The sequence goes on along the minus strand of CAVBEH010000007.1, from coordinate 53,269 downwards.
CGGAATCAGGAAATCATGTCATCTTACGGCCGATATGTTCAATGAGATGATCCCCGCCGTAAAAGCCGGAATGAGCACGAAGGAAGTCGATGATCTTTTCAGGGATTACATAGAATCCCATGGAGGAACGCCGGCATGGTATCACGAGGAATTTCCCGGCGCAATATGCATAAGCATAAACAACGAGGTCATACACGGAGTTCCGTCCGCCAGGAAGATAATACACGACGGAGATCTTGTTTCCATAGATGTAGGAATTGATCTTGACGGTTTCATAAGCGACACAACCCATTCGCTTCTTATCGGTAACGTCCGTCCGGAAATCAGGCAGCTTCAGTCTGTGACCGCGGAATGTCTTGCGGCCGGAATCGAGGCCTGCAGGGTCGGAAACCGCATAAGCGACATCTCAAAGGCCGTCTATTCAATAGCGGACTCACACGGATACGGTGTGGTTTATGATTACTGCGGTCACGGTGTGGGAATCGAGGTTCATGAGGATCCGAGCATTCCGAACTGTCCTTTCCGCGGCGCGAATCCTAGGATAAGGGAAGGAATGGTTCTGGCGATAGAGCCGATGATAAATCTCGGAACTGCCGATGTCGAGGTTGACGGGGACTGGACTGTAGTAACATGTGACGGCAAGGTTTCCTGTCACGAGGAGCATACCGTCGCCGTTTTCGCCGACCACACGGAAATTCTCACCGCGCTTGACTACAAGGTATGAGAACTGATGTTTTACGGACAGATGTCCTTTTCTGTGGGGAAATTCTATGAATATGAATGACATCAGGGCTGACGCTTACAGGAATTCAGCTGTCCCATTCAGACCCGCTGAATTTGAGCATAAAGACGGAAAATCTGATGGGGGAAGGGAAAATTCTCCCGAAAATACGTCTTCCGGCCGGAAAAAAACTTCCGCACCTGTGTCACCGGCTGCGGAAAGCGCATCGCCTGCGGCTGAAGCTGTCCGTCATCTGAAATCCGGCGGACTGATCAAAGTTGCTGGAACTTCCTCCGGAGGCAAGGACAGCATCTACAGGCGTGTCGCGAAATTCCTGCTTCTAATCGGTGAGGACGAGGCCGCAAAAATACTTCCGCATCTTTCTGAGGAGCAGATATCGCGGATTGTGCCGGAAATCGCCACGATAAGATCCGTAAGTCCGGAGGAGGCTTCGGTAATCCTTGCGGAATTCAACAGCCTTCTTGAGAAATCCCGTCATTCCGGCGGCGTTGATACCGCAAGGGAAATTCTTGAGAAAGCCTACGGAAAAAAACGTGCGGATGAGATGCTTTCAAAGGCTGTTCCCTTCGCAGGCGGAAAGCCGTTTGAATATCTGAACAGCGCGGATCCGGACAGAATCTACCGTCTGGTCAAGGACGAGAGCATGGGGATAAAGGCTATCGTCCTTTCCTATCTTGAGCCTAAGAAGGCGGCCTCCGTGATAAACATGATGAGTCCGGAGGAGAAGTCCGCGACGGTTCTGCGGCTTGCAAAAATGGAGCCTGTCCGCCCGGACGTGATCCGCCGGATAGATCAGGCGATGCGCGAGAAGTCTCTTTCCGTTACGGCAGAAAGGGCCGAGAATATTGACGGCAGAAATGCGCTTGCCCAGATACTCAAGAAAATGTCTCCTTCCGCGGAGAACGAGATTTTGTCCTCGCTTTCGGATGATGATCCGGAGCTGGGCGAGGATCTTAGAAGCAGGCTTTTTACCGCCGATGACGTTGTGAATGCGGACAACAGGTTCATTCAGGATCAGCTGAGAACCATGACCGATGATGATATATGCTGTCTTCTTGCCGGAAAAAATGACGCTTTCCGTGCCAAAATTCTTGACAATGTGTCTTCCGGCCGCCGCAGCGGAATTGTTGAGCGTGAGGAGATTCTCCGTCCTGTGCGCCGAGCCGACGGCGAGCGTGTCACCTCCTATTTTTTCAGCGTGCTGCGCAGAGCCTTTGACGATGGACATCTGATAATAAAGGGCCGGACGGATGACATATATGTGTGACCAGCCTGATGTCATGCTTGAGAGTTAAGCATTTTTGCATTATAATCGGAGAATGTTTCGTTTATATGTAGAAAGAAAGCCCGGCTTTGAGAATGAGGCCGCAAGAATTTATTCGGAGATAACAGGATTTCTTGGAATTTCCGGAGTGACCGCGGTCCGTTATCTGAACCGTTATGATATAGAAAATGTGACGGAGGATGTCGCCGGAGTTGCGGCTTCAAGAATTTTCTCCGAGCCGCAGAGCGATTTCTGCACGTTTGATTCAATTCCGGAAGAGGACGGATTCAAAAAGATTGCATGGGAATTTCTTCCCGGCCAGTACGACCAGCGTGCGGACAGCGCGGAGCAGTGCATTCAGATTCTGCGCGCGGGTCTTGCCGGTATCAGCAGGAATTCCGAGCCTCCTGTCGTCCGCTGTGCAAAGATTGTTCTTCTGAAGGGAGATGTCTCGGATGAGGAAATCAGAAAAATCGAGAATTATCTTGTGAATCCTGTTGATTCACGGCTTACCGGAGATGACTCAAAACCTGCGACCCTGAAATTGAGCGCGGAAGTTCCTGATGACATTCCTGTAGTTGACGGATTCATCTCCTGGACCGATGCGGAGCTTGATGTCTACCGCGGAAAGATGGGACTTGCGATGGATCCTGCGGACATAAAATTCCTTCAGGAATATTTCCGGGGCGAGAAGCGCAATCCCACGGAGACTGAAATCCGGGTCCTTGACACGTACTGGTCGGATCACTGCCGTCACACGACCTTCCTCACTGAACTCAAGGACATAAAGATTGAGGACGGCCCTTATGCCGGGCTTTTCAGAAAATCGCTTGAGAACTACAACAATATGCGCGCGGATCTGTACGCCGGACGCATGGACAAGCCTGTCTGCCTGATGGACATGGCCGTCATAGGAATGAAGTATCTGAAAAAGCACGGAAAACTTGAGGATATGGAGGTTTCTGAGGAGAACAACGCCTGCTCCGTCTATATCGACGTGCATTATACTGCCGATGAGAACGGAAAACCTCTTTCCGCGGATGATCCTAAGGCGACAGAGCGCTGGCTGATGATGTTCAAGAACGAGACCCACAACCATCCGACTGAGATTGAGCCTTTCGGCGGTGCTGCGACCTGTCTTGGCGGCGCAATCCGTGATCCTCTTTCAGGCCGTTCCTGGGTCTACCAGTCAATGCGTATAACCGGTGCGGCCGATCCGACTGTACCTCTTTCCGAAACAATGAAGGGGAAACTTCCCCAGATTAAGATTGTCCGAGAGGCCGCACAGGGATTCTCCTCCTACGGAAACCAGATCGGTCTTACAACCGGGCTTGTCCAGGAGATTTATCATCCGGGCTACGCCGCAAAGAGAATGGAGCTGGGTGCTGTGATCGCGGCGGCTCCTGTTGATACGGTAGTCCGCGAGAGACCTGAGCCGGGCGATGTGGTGATTCTTCTTGGAGGCGGAACCGGACGCGACGGAATCGGAGGCGCTACAGGCTCCTCGAAAGTTCATACGGTTAAGTCGGTCACGACAGCCGCGGCCGAGGTTCAGAAAGGGAACGCCGTCGAGGAACGGAAAATCCAGCGGCTTTTCAGGAACAAGGATGTGAGTCTGATGATCCGTCGCTGCAACGACTTCGGCGCGGGCGGTGTGTCAGTGGCAATAGGCGAACTTGCTCCAGGACTTGAAATCAATCTTGACATGGTGCCGAAAAAATATGACGGACTCAACGGTACGGAGCTTGCGATTTCTGAAAGCCAGGAAAGGATGGCGGTAGTCGTCCGCAGAGCCGATGCCGAGAAATTCATTTCCGCCGCAGCGGCGGAGAATCTTGATGCCGTAGTCGTAGCTGATGTTACGGACACCGACCGCCTTGTCATGAAATGGCGCGGTAAGACAATCGTGGATTTGGGACGCGGATTCCTTGATGCGGCAGGAGCGCACCATGAGGCCTCGGCCGTCATCGCTTCTCCTGCCGAACCCGAAAAGTCGCCGCTCAGAAATCCGCTTCCGCCGGTAGCCGCGGAGCTTGACAAACCGGTAAAATGCCCGGGCTGCGTGGAAAATCACCTGAAAAAAGCGTGGCTTGCCGATATGGGAGATTTGGCCTGCTGCTCCCAGCGCGGACTTGGCGAGCGTTTCGACGGCTCGATCGGAGCGGCGAGCGTCCTTTTCCCTTACGGAGGAAAATATCAGAACACACCGGAAGCCGCTATGTCGGCGAAAATTCCGGTTGTCACTCCGCGCGAGACGTCAACTGTCTCGATGATGTCTTACGGATTCGATCCGCGCGTCGGTGAATGGTCTCCGTGGCATGGGGCGAAAATTTCGGTTCTGTCGTCGCTCGCAAAGATTACGTGCATCGGAGGAAAAGCGCGGTCTGCACGTCTGAGCTTTCAGGAATTCTTCGGCCGGGCTGTCTCCGAAAAGCGCTGGGGCTATCCGGCCGCCGCGCTTCTCGGTTCTGTCGATGCCCAGATTGAGTCAGGCTGCGCCTCAATCGGAGGAAAGGACTCCATGTCCGGAACTTTCGAGAATCTTGATGTTCCGCATACGCTTGTGAGTTTTGCGGTTGCCCATGACGAGGCGAGGAATGTCGTCAGCGGCTCGTTCAAATCAGCAGGAAATTCCATCTACATGATTTCAGTTCCCTATTCCGACATTCTTGCTCCTGATTACGATACGTTCCTTGCGAATTCGGACGTTATTTACGAGCTGAACAGGAAAGGAAAAATTTCCGCTATGTATCCTGTTGGAGCCGGAGGAATAGCCGAGGCCGTCTCGAAGATGGCGTTGGGAAACATGATAGGAGCCGAGATTGAGGGCGGTGATGTCAGAAATCTTTTTGTTCCGGCTTACGGAAACATAATAATAGAGACGGATGAGGAGCTTGAGAAATACGGATTCGCCGGCGGAACGGTCGTGAAACTTGGAAAAACGGTCGCGGCCAGGGAAATCAAAATCCTGAATGCAAAGATTGCCGGTGTCCCGAACGGCTGTGTCGTTCTCGGACTTGAGGAGATTCTTGACGTTTGGGAAGGCAGGCTCAAGGATGTGTTTCCTCCTGTCAGCGGAGCGCCTGTTCAGACGGAGCTTCCTGAATGGGCGGTTTCGGTGCATAAGTCGCTCAGCGAGGTGAGAAAATCTCCTTCCTTTGTTGAGCCTAAGACGCATCCTAAGGTTCTTATTCCGGTCTTTCCGGGAACGAACTGCGAATATGACATGGCGCGCGCATTCAATATTTCCGGAGCAGACACAAAGATTCTAGTTCTCCGCAACAAGAATCCGGAAATGCTTGAGAATTCACTGCGGGAATTTGCGGCAGAGCTCAAGAGTACGCAGATTCTTGCCCTTGCCGGAGGTTTCTCCGCCGGAGACGAGCCTGACGGATCCGCGAAATTCATAGCGAATGTCCTTAGGGCAGGAGCTGTAAGCGAAGAAATCATGAACCTTCTGAAAAAACGGGACGGACTTGTTCTCGGTATCTGCAACGGATTCCAGGCTCTCGTAAAGACAGGTCTTGCTGTCTACGGAGAAATCCGTGACATGACTCCTGATATGCCGACACTCACATACAACAGAATCGGAAGGCATGTCTCGCGCATCGTCCGCACAAGAATCGTGTCGGCGGCAAGCCCGTGGGCGCTTCATCCGAGCGTCGTGGACGGACGCAACCATCTTGTCGCCGTCTCGCACGGAGAGGGAAGGTTTGTTGTTGATCCGGTGACGGCGGAGAGGCTTTTCCGGAACGGTCAGGTTTTCAGCCAGTATGTCGATGAATTCGGCCGGCCTGCGGTCTTCGAGCCGGACAATCCGAACGGCTCCGCCTTTGCTATAGAAGGAATCACGTCTCCGGACGGTCACGTTCTCGGAAAGATGGGGCACAACGAGCGCGGAATCGGGACTGACGGAGACGGCGTAAGCCTTGACCTGTTCAGAAATGTAGCCGGAAATCCGCTCACCAATCAGAACGAGACAACCTGCGAGAACATTTTTGCGGCCGGAGTCGCGTATTTCAGATGATGACGGGTTCATTCTCCGGGCTTCCGTTAGATGGACTGTCCGGAGGATGATTGACCGCTTGAATTTTAAAAAGGATTAGAAAATGAACAGAAATGTGTTTTTTGCCGTCTTTGCCGTATCGGTGCTTATGTTCGCCTCATGCGGAAAAAATGCCGGAAGGGACAGCTGCGGCTGCCTTTATGATATTGATGATGCGAAGAGGATTGCTTCCGAAAGAAACCAGAACATAGTCCTTGCGGTCACTATGGAAGGTGATGATGCGATGAGCGGAACTTTTCTTGACAATGTTGTCCGCTCCGGAAATTTCACCGAGGTCACAGACAGCTATGTTTTTGTCCATTTTGATTTTTCAGACGATTCCTACGGAAATATGATCCAGTCCTCGGACGGAGCAGTTGCCGATCAGCGGGATGCCGAGACCTACGGACTTCAGATGAGGAAGAATTCACGCTATGCGGGGCTGCTCAATGTGAGCTATACGCCGGCTTTCTACCTCATGTCAAAGGAAGGCTATGTCGTGACGGAACTTTACGGTGCCGGCTCGGCTGAGAATGTGAGCCAGTTTCTTGAGATGCTTTCCGGATATGATGTGACGGTAGCTGAATTCCGGAGCATGGTGGACAGTACGGAAAGCGGTGATGTTGTTGAGAGGGTGAAGGCAATCGACCGGCTTTATGAGGATACGGACGACATCTACAAGGTGTTTCTTGCTCCGATGTATTCAAAGGTTCCGGAAATTGACAAGAAGAACCAGTCTGGTCTTGTGAGCAAGTACATACTGGCGGCCGCCGGAGCCAGGGCGCTTGAATACTACACATCCGATGATGTCACCCATGCGGTTCAGTCCTATATATCAATATGCGATGACTCACGTCTTTCTCCGGAGGACAAGCAGCAGGCTTATTATATGGCGGCGTATACTCTTGCTTCTGACACCACCGCGGATTATGACGTGATAGAGAAGTATCTACAGATGGCGGTGGACGTGTATCCTGAGGGGCGTTATGTTCAGCGCATAAACAGCACTCTGGACCGGATAAGGGCCGCAAGGGTGCCGGGCGGAGACTGAACGCTCCGGATGTTTTGCGTCTGGGCGTTCATTTCCGGCAGTATGCGGAAGGATATGATTTTTCTGCCCGGTCCGGATCAGTCCCCAATCGGATCCACACCGAATATTTTTGCAGTCTGCCTTCTGGCCGCCTCCATGTCCTTCTGATACGGCGCCGTGAAGATCATCTTTTCTCCGCTTGCGGGATGCGTTATTCCTATTCTGTATGCATGGAGCGCAAGCCTGTTCACCAGAGGACGCTCCTCTCCGTCGTCTCCGTGCCAGTTCCTCTTTATCTCGCTCAGACGCAGCGGCTTCTGATTTCCTCCATAGAGCGGATCACATAGGATTGACAGCCCCTCCGCGGCGAGGTGCGCGCGTATCTGATGGGTTCTTCCTGTTTTCGGTCTTGCCTCTATCCATGAATAAAGTCCGAAGCTGCCTTTCAGCATGAAGTCTGTCACGGACGGTTTTCCTTTTTTCCTGTCAACAACGGTCCGGTGGCGGCTGTCGCCGTCCGGAAGAAGCGGCGCGGTCTCGCGCTTTGTCTCCCATGACGGACGTCCGTAGATTATCGCATGATATATTTTTTCCACTCCTCGTTCCTCGAACTGCCGGGAAAGGTTTCTGTGCGATTCGGGTGTCCTCGCGTATATGATTATTCCCGAAGTGTCCTTGTCGATGCGGTGTACGGCGTAGAGCCTGCCGAATTCCTGTTCCGCAATCAGATCGAGCCTCGGCGCATACGGATTGTATCTGTCCGCGGCTATAAGAAGTCCGGAACGTTTGTTCAGCACGGTAATCTCATCATCACTGTAAACAACACTGTAGTCAATCTGTTTCTGCATGTCTTATTCTACCATAAAACATGGAATCAGTTCCACAAATGAGCGGAGATGATTCGTGCGGGTGACATTTATTCCGTTCCGGAGGATGAATCGTAATGGACAGGCGCTGCGGTTCTGTCCGTATCGTGCCGCATAAATCATGTTTCTGATATAAATCAGTTTGAAATGATTGACTATAGTTATATATGAAAATATAATTCGTGCGATGGAAAAGAACGGACTGCGGAAAATTGCATTGATATTCCTCTCCATGATATTTCTGGCCGCAAGGGCTGCCGCCTCCGGTATGCTCGTCTCTTCCGCGGCTGATGCGCTTTCACCGTCATCGTGTTACGGCGAATGTGGAGACGGCACACTGTCGTATCCGGTTCTGGATCTGGCTTCGGCCGTAATGTGCGTTCCGCTCTCCGCTGACCGGACATTTTTTTCAGATGATGTGTGTGTGTTCTTCCGTGTTTTCCTGCCGCCGGCCGTCGCCGGGCCGGAGCTGCCGTTCCTGTCCGGAATTCCATGGTTTCTGCATTCAGACAAATTCACAAAGTCTGTCGTTCTCATAACTTCCGTATTCTGAGCCTGCGTCCCCTGAATTCATGCGTTGCGGAGACTGTTTTTAAAGTGTTTTTGAGGATTTTTATGAATATTACGGATGCAAGTTGGATAGTCGCCGATGTGTCTGCCGATGTATGCGATCTGCAGACTGAGAACGGCTCATGCTGCCCTAAGACTATGGTCGAGAGGCTGCTGTCACTTATAGAAAGATCCGGCGCGGTTGTTGACCCGGCCACCCTTAGGGCCGATATCCTTGCGCGCGAGATGTTCGTGCCGTCGAAAATAAACGACTCGTTTTTTATGCCCCATGTCTGTACGGCCGGTGTCTCATCTCTTTGCGCGGCGGCGGTTGTCGTTCCGCGGAAGGGAATTTTTGTTCTTGCCGCCTGGCCGAGGAATTCGAATTTCTGCCTCAAGAGAATTTCCGCGCTGATGGACGTTTTTCTGGACGGAAATCTTGTGGATCGCTTCTATCAGATGGCAAACGGTGATGATTTTCTGTATAATCTTGACAGCGCGCTTTCAAGGAGCGGTGTCACCTGCTATGACACGGAGAACACTGTGAAAGTTGAAGGCTGCTGATATAATTCGGAATCAGGAAAATATATGTGCTCGATAAAGACGAAGATTGTTTGCTCGATGGGCCCCACAACAGAGGATGATGCTGTCGTGGAGAATATGATTCTTGCGGGAATGAACGTGGCAAGATTCAACTTCTCCCACGGAACCCATGAATACCACAGATCGCTTATGGAACGTGTCCGCCGTGCCTCCGAGAAGACCGGTCATCCCGTCGCTCTGATGATGGACACCAAGGGACCGGAGATAAGGACCGGGCTTGTAGCCGGCGGCGGAACAATAACTGTAAATTCCGGAGATGTGGTCGCCGTGACGGTTGACGGCTCGCAGATCACCGCGGCGGACGGAGATACACCGGCCAGAATTTCCATTTCATGGAAGGAGCTGCCTGCCAAGGTTCGTCCCGGCGTGAAGATTCTTGTCGCGGACGGTCTCCTGGAGCTTGACGTGAATTCAACCGACGGAAAGACGGTGATGTGCACGGCGATGAATACCGCATCAATAGGCAGCCGCAAGAATGTCAATCTCATAGGGATTCACGCCGGACTTCCGATAATGAGCGGGCAGGATAAGGATGACATCGCATTCTGCGTGAAGATGAAGTGTGATTTTGTCGCGGCCAGTTTTGTCAGTTTCGCCTCAGAGGTGCACGAGATACGGCGCTATCTTGAGTCCCTCGGCTCGAACATGAAGATAATCGCAAAAATAGAGAACGAGGAGGGGCTGGACAATATCGCGGAGATTGCGGATGCGGCGGACGGCATTATGGTAGCGCGCGGAGATCTCGGCGTGCAGCTTCCCACGGAGCGCATCCCCCTTGCCCAGAAGCATATAATAACCGAATGCCGCAATGCCGGAAAACCGGTGATAACGGCTACGCAGATGCTTGACTCGATGATTGTGAATCCGCGTCCTACGAGAGCCGAGCTTACGGACGTGGCGAATGCGATATTTGACGGGACGGATGCCGTAATGCTTTCGGGAGAGACGGCCAACGGGGCCTGGCCCGTTCAGGCGGTGGAGACCATGGCGCGGATTGCCCAGACTGTGGAGGACAGCGCCGAATACTGCGCCAGAATCAAGGAGGCCGTGCCGGAGCCGGAAGGCGGAATAACTATGGGAAAGGTCATGTCCCGCATGGCGTATATGACAGCCGATCAGATAAAGGCCATGGTGATTCTTGTTCCTACGCTCAGCGGACATACCGCAAGGATGATAAGCACGTTCCGTCCGGAACAGGCTGTGATCGCCGTGACTCCGAATCCTTCCGTTCAGAGGCAGCTTCTGCTGAACTGGGGCGTGATTCCGCTTCTTGTTCCGAAAATAGCGGATGACAGCGAGGAGATGATTCAGAACGCCGTAAAATCCACGCTTGAGTCCGGATATGTCCATCGCAGCGACCGTATTGTCCTGTGCGCCGGAATTCCCCTCGCAAGTCCGATTCCCGTAAATACAATAAGGATTCTGCTTGTCGGTAATGTCCTTGCGCGCGGCAGGACCGGAGGATACGGCGACGGAGGAACCAGAATTTCGGGCCGGATTGTCAAGGCGGCATCTCCGGATGATGCGATAAACGCTCTCAGGCACAGGCGCGGGGAGATTCTTCTGTGCCCCGCAATTGACGAGAATTGGATTCCGATTCTGAGGCTTGTTGACGGCATGATAGTCACCGGTTCAAATGAGCTCCATGCTGATACGATAAAGCTGATAAATCCGAATCTTGTCTGGATTGCGGATACAGGCTCATCGTCACGCACGATTGAGGCCGGGCTTACTGTTTCGATTGACGGAAAGGATTTGCTTGTCTACGAAGGTGAGATATGACGGGTACTGCCGCCGCTGAAGATGAATGCAGCTTCGTGGCGGCAGTTCTGTCTGAGGAGCGGAAAATTCTATTTTCTGTCCTTCGGAAGGATTCTGTCGAATCCGCAGTAGGGGACAAGAACCTCAGGAATTGAGACGGAGCCGTCCGCATTCTGGTAGTTCTCAAGGATAGCCAGCATCGCGCGTCCTACGGCAATCGCCGTTCCGTTCAGGGTGTGGACATACTTGTTCTTTCCGTCGTCATCCCTGAATTTTATGTTCAGCCTGCGGGCCTGATAGTCGGTGCAGTTCGAGGTTGATGTCACCTCGCCGTATTCTCCGCCGTTTCTTCCGGGCATCCATGCCTCAAGATCCCATTTTCTGTATGCCGGAGCGCCGAGGTCTCCGGTGCAGGTATCAACCACGTGGAACGGAAGTCCGAGTCCGGTGAAAATCTCCTCCTCAATAAGCCTTAACTTCTCATGTATTTTGTCTGACTGCTCCGGTGTGGAGTAGACGAACATTTCCACCTTGTCAAACTGGTGCACACGGTAGAGTCCCTTGCTGAACTGTCCGGCGGCTCCTGCCTCTCTGCGGAAACAGTGGGAGAGGCCGCCGTAGAAAAGCGGAAGACTGGCCTTGTCAAGAATCTCATCGGAATGGTAGCCTCCGAGCGTGATTTCCGCCGTGGCGACAAGACATGTTCCCTCGTCCTCGATTGTGTAGACGTTCGACTCGTTTCCGCGCGGATTGAATCCTATGCCCTTCAGCACATCCTCTTTCGCCACATCCGGTGTTATGAACATCTTGAAGTCATGCTTTCTGAGCGTGTTCAGCGCATACATGATGAGCGCCTGCTCAAGAAAGACGGCCTCGTTCTTGAGATAGTAGAATTTCGGGCCGGAGACTTTTGTTCCGCGGTCAAAGTCGATGATGTCAAGCTCCTCTCCGAGCTGCACATGATCTTTCGGCTCAAAGTCGAATTTTCTGGGAGTTCCGACTTTTTTCACCTCAAGATTCTCCGTGTCGAGCTTTCCGACCGGCGCATCCGGATGTACCATGTTCGGAATCTGACGGGCCGCCTCCTCAAGCTTTCTTTCGGTCTCAGAGCTTTCCTTCTCGACCCCGGCGATTTTTTCCTTAAGGGCCTTTCCTGATTCAATCAGCGCCCCGCGCTGTTCCGGCTCAAGCTTCTGCTTCATAGCCCTGGCGTTCTCGTTCCTTTTCTGCTGGAGCTGCTGGAGCTCCGTGACGAGCGCGGTTCTCCTGTCATACAGCTGTACCACAAGATCGGCATCCGCCGTCATGTTCCTGTTTCTGATGTTCGCCTTGACCGCGTCAAGGTTGTCTTTTATGAATTTATAGTCAAGCATTTTATCTCCAAATAAAAACCAATAAGAAAATGTTGATTTCCTTTATGTGCCGTAGAATTCTCCGCTATTGGAGCGAATATGTCACTGTCACGTATGAGGATACGGATACGGTTCCTGCCTCGATCGGTGTGACCGGCGAGTTGCTGTATGCCGCTGATTTGTAGACTCTGGCATCGGCCACGGATGATGTTCCGGTTTCCCTTATGTCCATGACAGTTCCGATCTTGCATCCGCTTGCGCCTGCGATAAGGGCGGCCGCATCCTGTGCGTTCTGAACCGCAAGAGTCCGGGCCTGTCTCATTACGCTTGTCGTGTCCGAAAGCGAGTAGTCGAATGACGACAGCGTGAGGCAGTTCGCTCCGTTCTTGACGGCAACGTCTATCACCTTTCCCGTTATCTCCGGATTTCTTATCAGCACCGAGACGGAATTCGCGACGGTGTAACGGCCCGGCCAGTCACGTCCGTTCTCGCGGTAAGTGTCCTGTGTGATTCTGTAGTCGTATGTGGCAAGATCCGAAGCGTCGATTCCCGCTTCCTTTACCGCGGCAAGAACCTTTTCCGTTATGGACGCATTTCTCTCTGCGGCGGTGTTCACGTTCCATTCCGTTGTCCTGACGGAGAACATCAGCGATGTCTGATCCGGTTTTACGGAGACGCTTCCCGTTCCGGACACGGTGATGGTCCTTTCAGGCTCGGCCGGCTTGTTCACCGTACATGATGCAAGAACTGCGGCGGACAGCGTGACAGCCGCAATCTTTCCTAAATATCCCATAAAATCCTCCAAAATTATCTTTTGTCCGATAGAATTTCCTAACGCGCCTCAAGGTAGAACCTTGAAAGGTAGACAAGCCTTCTTGACGCCTCGGTCCTGAGACTGCTTGACGGAAAGCCGTCCGCAAGAGTCCTGTATGCGTCTACTGCGCCCTTTATGTCCTGAATTTCGGATTTTGCCTCAAGCGTCTGTCCAAGCAGGAACAGAGCCTCGTCTCGTCTTTCGGCTGAGGACGCAAGAAAACGGCTGACCTCATTTTTTGCTCCGGCATAGTCACCGGCCGCATAAAGTTTCTTAGCGTTTTCAAGCATGTCAAGGCCGGATTCCGAGTCCGGTGAGTTGTCCGTGGAAACGTCATTCCGGAATTCCGGCTGTCCGGCATCTTCCGCGGAGACTTTTTCACCGCTCCGGCTGATGTCCGGTTCAGTAATGTACTCCCGTCCGGATTCCGTATCAGGCCGTGAGGTCTCCGGTGCATCAGTTCCTGTGGAACCTGGTGTCTCCGTGCTTTTTCCGGCGGTGGCTTTGTCCTGTACCGGAGATATGTTCTCCTCAATGACCGGCGTTTTTTCTCCGGTACTCGGGGGCTGTTCCTCCGGCGCTGAATCCGTGCCGTCGGACGTAGCCATATCCGGTTTTTCCGGTACTGCATCCGCATAGGAAGGAGCCTTTATCCTGTTGCCGGGCTTTTTTGTCCGCTCCTTGCCTACAGATACCTCTATGTAATCGTCTATGTATCTGCCGGTGATGACGTCGGTCCTGTAGAAATGCAGAAGACTGGTTCCTTCTTTCGCGGCAAGCAGGGTGAATGTCGTTCCCGATGTTCCGAGTTTTCTTCCGAAGTACGTCAGTCCTTTTGAACCGTCCGTGCTTCCGAGATAAACCCATCCGGAGCCCGGGTAGTCGATGTCAAGATACTCTCCGGGATTTAAGCTTACGCTGCGGGACGGCATGGGTGGCTCTTCCGCAGAATCCGCAGTAATAATGTCAGTCGTCTCATCTGGAGTTTCCCTGGCCGGAACCGGCTCCTGCACATCGGATGATTCCGCGTCATCATCCACGGATATGACATCCTCCTCATCAGTTCCGTCCCGGCTTCCATCATCCGGCTGTGTGATTTCCGTGTCAGAGTTCGTGTCCGGAGGCTGAATGTCATCATCTGCAACCGGGTACACTTCTGCTTCCGTCTGCGGATTGAGTTCTTCCTGCGGCAGATCGGGCAGTTCCGGCTCATCTACCGGCTCTGTACGGATTTCCTGCTCCGGTGTTTTTTCTTCCGGCTGTGCAGGGACTGTCTCATCGGGAGGCGGAAGATCGGTCACCTGAGGTTCGGTGATTTTGTCAGGTTCGGGTACGGATCCGCTTTCCTCCGCAGGAACGGTTTCTTCGGAATCCGGCTGTCCATTCTGGACTGTATCCTCATGGGTTTCCGGCAGGACAGAATTTTCCGGTTCCGGCGGTACCGGGGCTGTATGTTCCTCCTGCTGTTCCTGCGGAATCCGGGACGGACTTACTTCCGGTGATGATGCGCAGGAGAACAGAATGGCGGTCAGTGCGGTTATGGCAAATATGACGTTCTTTCTCACGGCGCGGCTCCTGTTATTCCTGATATGATGTTGTCATTTGTCCTGCCAAGCGAATCGATTTCCTTTTCGGACGGAGCCGTGAACCATGATGAGGTCTCCTCTTCCGTCCAGCTGTCCTTTTTCTGACGGATTATTGTGTAGCCTCCGGGAATTTCCGGGCCGTCAGGCGGAACCAGCTGCTCCGTCACAACCGGCGGCCTTTGTTCCGGTTCCGTTTTGGAGGAAGGTCTGTCCGACAGAATTATGATAAGCACGAGCACCGCCACGCAGAGCGCGGCCACGGCAAGGGAGAGCTTCATGTGTTCCTGTACGAATGTCACGGCGGCCTCAAAAATGGACTCCGCCTTTTTTGCCGCTTTGTTCCTGAATTTATTGAAATCCATCATTTTCAGCTGTTACCGCCGTTTTCCGCCACGGGATCCGTAACTGTTCCGTCGGGATTGTGAATCCTCTTGGGTGGCCGGGGCGGAACATACACGCCTTCCTCAGGCGGTACATCCTCCTCCTTGAATTCATCGGTTCCGCGGTCAACCGCAGCCCCAAGCTTTATGTCCCTGTCCAGTCTGAGCGCTATTATCTTGCTGACTCCGGATTCCTCCATGGTGACTCCAAGCATAGTTCCCGCGCCCATTACGGTCTTCTTGTTGTGGGTTATCACAATATACTGGCTGACGTTTGCGAATGACTCCAGCGTGGTCACAAAACTTGAGACGTTCTTGTCGTCAAGGGCAGCGTCTATCTCGTCAAGCAGGCAGAACGGGGACGGACGCACCTGATATGTGGCGAACAGAAGCGCCACGGCCGTCATCGTCTTTTCTCCTCCCGAAAGCAGCGCGATGCTCTCAAGCTTCTTTCCCGGAGGCTGCGCCAGAATGTCGATTCCGCTTGTCAGAATGTTCTTGGGATCCACGAGTTTCAGCTCGGCCCGGCCGCCGTTGAAAAGCCTTCTGAACATATTGTGGAAATTCTTCTTTATCTGGTTGTATGTCTCAAGGAACATGTCTGATGACTTCGCCTTGATTTCTTCGGATACACGCAGCAGATTCTGTAGGCTCTTCTCCGTATCCTCGTAGTTCACCTTCTGGCGCTCGTAACGTTCCTTCACTTCCTGGAATTCCTCAGGAGCCATGAGGTTCACCGAGCCAAGCTGCCTGAAATTCTCTTTTGCAGCGGCCAGCTCTTCCCTGAGATCCGCGGCCTGATGGGTGATTTTGTACATCCGCTCCTCGAATTCCATCAGATCCCTGGAATACTGGTCCTGGAAATTCTGCTTTATGTTCTTTATGTCGTTGTCCGCGGAATTTAGCGAGAGCGTGAGTCTTTCGTACTGCTCCTGGTATCTGCGCTGTTCGTCCTGTCTGCGTGACAGCGCGTCGCTTTTTCCAGACACGCTCTTGTTGCATTCCGCAATCTCTCCGTCGAGTCTGTTCAGCTCGTCGGCAAGTTTCTTTCCGCGGTATTCTATTTCTGCAAGTTCATCCTGAACCGCTATTATGCTGTCATTCAGCTCGTCCGCACGTTTTGATTCGCTGTAAAGCTCGTCCTCAATATCGCGGAGAGAATTCTGTTCGGATGTGAGTGTCCGCTCAAGTGTCACGGTCTGCTGTCTTGCCGCCGAAATCTGCTCCTGCATCTTGACCTGATTTATCTTCAGCCTGCCGAGCGTCTCCCTGTATTCGGAAATTTTCTCCGTCAGTCCGGAATTTTCGGAGGACAGCCTCTCTATTTCTGAATTTATTCCGTCAACCGTTTTCCTGTTTTCCTCAAGCTTGGCGTCAATCGCCCTCTTTCGGGTCATGATTCCTTCGGGCGAGAGGAATTCCGTCAGAAATGAAGGTGATGATTCTATGTATGAGGAGATGTCGCTTTCAAGTTTTTCTATATATTCCGCTGTCCTTGCGAATGCCTCGGAAGCCTCCTTTACGGCCGCGACCGCATCCTGCAGCGAGGGGGATGTTTTTCCGGCAAAGTCGGAGAATATGTTCCTGCGTCCGTCCACAAAAACCCGGAGCTTTCCGATTGTCGTGTCCAGATTCTCCTTTGCTGTTCTCATTGCGCTTTCGGAGAATCCCGCGTCTCTAAGCCTGCTGTCGAGTTTTGCCGCTATGTCCTCTGTTATTTCCGCAAGCTCCTTCTGCATCCGCTCGTAATTTTCTGACAGCTCCGATATTCTGCTCCTGTATTCCGCCGCATTCCTCTCGTTGTCGGTTATTCTGGAGCCTGCGGTTCTGATGTTCTCCTCGAATGAGGCGATGTTGGCCGTCACGTCATCAAGCTGCTTTGTCTTCGCATGAAGAGCCGCCTTCTGTTCGTCAATCTCCTCCTGGAGCGTGTCCATCCTTTCCTGAACCGCGGTTTTTCTGATTTCAAGGCTGCTGATTTTCTCCTTCAGCTCGGCTGCGCGTGTGTTGAACTGCTTTACAAGGTCAAGTTTCCCGTTCTTTTCTTTTCCGATTCCGAGAAGTTCCGCCTGCTTGGAATAAAGCTCATCCTGCATGGACTTGACCTTGTCCATATTCTCCGAAATCGTGTTGTTGATCTCCTCAATCTCACGGCGGACCCTGTCGCGCTTCTCCTGCACATTCTTCAGGTCCTCCTCGTGCCGCGATTTGTCCTGCACAAAGGATTTCAGTCTGAGCAGTGTCAGATCCAGCTCACATTCGTATATTTCGTCCTTGAATTTCCTGTATTTTATCGTCTTTTCCGACTGGACTTTAAGCGTGTCATACTGCCGCTTTATTTCGGTGAGCGCGATCTCTATCTGCTGCATGTTTATGCGTGTCCGCTCAAGCTCGCGTTCCGCCTCCGCGCATTCCGCCTTGCTCCGGCTTATGCCCGCCGCCTCCTCGAACAGATAACGGCGCTCCTCCGGTTTGTTCGACAGAATCAGGTCTATTTTTCCCTGTTCCATTATCGAGTAGGCTGCTTTTCCGACACCGGTGTCAAGGAAGAGCCTTCGGATTTCGGACGGTCCGGCATGGCGGTTGTTGATGAAATATTCCTGATCGCCTGAACGGTAGAGTCTTCTCTTTATCGCGATTTCCGACTCGTCCAGGGGAAGAAGTCCGTTGTCGTTGCTGAGGGTAAGCGTGACTTCAGCGGTGTTCATAGCGGGACGCCGTTCCGTTCCTCCGAATATGACGTCCTCCATTTTTGCGGCGCGCAGATTCTTTGACTTGTTCTCCGCAAGAACCCATTTTATTGCGTCAACTACATTGCTTTTTCCGCAGCCGTTCGGTCCGAGAAGCGCGGTGATTCCTTCTGAAAAATCAATATGGGTACGGTCTGCGAATGATTTGAAACCGTAAATGTCAAGACATTTTAAGAACACAGAACCCTCGTTTCATCAAATAAATAATCTGTACTATTATAGTGATTTGTCCCTGTCATATCAACGTCAAAATGAATCCGGGGCAGGCGGCGGCCGTCAGTCATTAATCTGCTGCGGAGCCGTGACTTCTCCCCGGAAAATCTGCTTGGGATATATTTTTATTCCGAGCTTTTTCTCCAGGGCGGCCAGTCTTCTGAGCTCGAATTCGTCTCCTATTACGGCGTTTATGCCCGTCGCCCCCGCTCTTGCCGTCCGTCCGCTTCTGTGGACAAAAAAATCCTCGTCATCGGGAAGATCCATCTGCACGATGTGCGTTATGCCGGGAATATCAAGTCCGCGAGCCGCAAGATCGCTTGTTATCAGTATTTGCGTCTTTCCGCTGCGGAATCTGTCCATGGTGGTCTTCCTTTCCTGGCTTGCTGATTTTGAGTGGAGCGCGTCGCACCGGATTTTTCTGAACGCGAGTTTTGATCTTATGTTCTCGACCTGATCGGGGCGTGACGTGAACACGAGGAGTTTCGTCGGATTTTCCGCCGCGATGAATCTGCGGAGCGTGTCGATTTTATCCCTTCGCTCCGAAAAGAATGCCCAGTGAGTTATGTTTCCTGCAAGCACATTCTCCGGTGGCATTATTACCGTCTCCGCTCCGGGAAAGAATTTCCTTGTCTGTGCGGTTATTGTGGCTGAACATGCTATCTTCTGCGCGTTTCCGGTCAACCGCAGAAGCTCCCTCGTGTCGTCCGCGGATTCACGGCGCACGAGCCTGTCCGCCTCATCAAGCACGACGGCGCTCAGTTCCGGCAGTTTGAGTTTTTTCAGGTGGGCAAGTTCCACAAGCCTTGCCGGTGTCCCGATGACAATCTGCGGCTTCTCCTTGAGAACTTCTATCTGCCGGCGTATCGGCGCTCCTCCTATAAAAAGCGCTGTCCTGCGTCCGGAAACCTGCTTGGCCGCGGAATTTATCTGGGATGCAAGCTCAAATGTAGGTGCGGCTATGAGAATTTTTACGGATGTCTTGTCATCGTCCCTCTCAAGTTTTCCGGCAAGCGGAAGCATATATGCGAATGTTTTTCCTGTTCCCGTCTCGGACTGGAACAGGATGTCTGCACCTCCGTCTATCAGCGGGAAAACCCTGCGCTGCACTGCCGTGGGTTCCTTTATTCCGAGCGCCGCAATTTTTGCCTGTGTCTGCTCCGGAAGAAGTGAGAAAATGTCGGTCTGTTCCATAACCGGCTCAGTATAGCACACGGCGCATAAATCTGCTATAATTTTGCGCATGAAAATCGGAATCGACACATTCGGCTGCGACCATGCGCGGTCCGGACTGGGCGCATATATATTGAATTTTATTGCCAACATTCCGGATGACAGGGAATTCTCGTTCGGTCTGTTCGGATCGGAGATTGACAGATACACTTATTCCGGAGACAGGGATATTCCTTTTGTCTCCGCAAATGTTCCCGACAGCCTTGAGGCGGAGCGTCTTTGGCATCTTTTCGGAGCGGGGAAATTTACGGTCAGGAACGGTTATGACGCCGTGCTTTATCCGGCGGCGGAGAAAGTCGTGCCGGTGTCGTTCAGGCGTCCTGGAATCGTGATTGCGAACAGCATAATATCGTCATCTCAGGCATGGCATGACAGGATGTACCGTTTTCAGCTCAGAAGGGGACTTGTGAAGGCGGAGAAGATAATAGCCGCCTCGGAATTCATAAAGAATGACCTTGTCTCCCTGGGAATTGACGGAAACAGGATTTCGGTGATTCACAACGGGATAGATCACAAGCTGTTCTATCCCTCCATGGAGGCTGATACGGATGTCGTGGAGATAAAGCCGTTCGCCATAAAGCGGCCGTATTTCATCTACGGCTCAAGGCTTGCCGGTCCTGAAAAAAAACATCTTGAGCTGATAAAGGCATTCTCCCTGTTCAAGAGACGGACCGGACTTCCTCACAGGCTTGTGCTGTCGGGAAGCGGCGGTGCGTATACAGAGTCAGTGCACCGCGCGGCGTTCGAGTCTCCGGCTGCGAGCGATATTTTCCTTACGGGTTATTTTCCGCATGAGAGTTTTCCTCAGCTGTATGCGGGAGCGGATGCGTGCGTGTTCCCCTCCGTCAATGAGGGCGTAGGACTTCCTGTTCTTGAGTCCATGGCCTGCGGAATTCCCGTCATCTGTTCGTCTTCCGGCGCGCTTCCTGAAATCGGAGGTGATGTGCCGCTTTATTTTGATTCGGACAATGTTGAGGAGATGGCGGAGTGCATGGAGAAGGTGGTGACAGATTCCGTGCTGCGTGAGCGTATGGTTTCGGCGGGGCTTGAGCGCGCCGCGGAATTCAGCTGGGAGAAAACCGTCAGGATCACTCTGGACGCTGTCGCAGAGACTGTCTCCGCCATAAAATGACATGACCGGCAATATCTGAAGACATTAAAAAAGGCTGCCCCGGAAGTTTCAGGCAAACTTCATGGGGCAGCCTTTTTAATTCAGCGGAGACCGTCAGAATTTGAACTGGCTCATCTCGTCGTGGAGTTTTCCGACGTTTGAGCTGTTGTCCTCGACGTGTGCGGTCGTGGTCGTCATCAGGTCAGCTATCTGGTTCACCACCTGCTTTATCGAATTCATGTTGTCGTTTGTGGTCTGCGTGGTCTTGCTCAGAATCTGCATCTCCTCGACAATCTGCTCGCCGCCCTGCATCATCTCCTGCGCTCCGTCGCGGACGGTGGTGGTGGAACTGTTGATTGAGCGGATTCCGTCAAGAACCTGCTGGTTTCCGGATGTCTGCTCCGCCATCGCGTTGGAGATGACAAGCTCCTGCTCCTTGACTTTCTCGGAGAGGTCGTAGATGACGTTGAACTGCTGCTGAACTTCCTTCGTGTTCTGCGATACGGTCGAGATCGCCTCGGAAAGGGATTTAAGGCTTACCTCTATTGATTTTGACTGCTTGTCGGACTGCTCCGCAAGCTTCCTTATCTCGTCCGCGACAACGGCGAATCCTTTTCCGGCCTCGCCTGCATGTGCGGACTCAATCGCCGCGTTCATGGCGAGAAGGCTTGTCTGGCTTGCTATTGTCTGGATCGACTTGCTGGCCTCAAGCAGGCTCGCCGACTGGGAGAGGACGCGCTCCGCCATGTCAACGGCGTTCTGGACACGGTTGCGGCCCTCATCGGATGCGGTCTTGAGATCCTTCACCGTGTTCGTGTTCTTCTCAAGGATTGACGACACGCTGGCTACATTCGCGACCATCTCCTCGATTGCGGCGGATGATTCGGTGATGGCGGCCGACTGGTTCTCAATCTCCTGGTTCAGGTTTCTGATCCTGTCGATTATCTGCGCGGCGGTGGCGTTCGCCTCCTCGACTCCCGCGGACTGGTTGTTCATCTCGTCCTTGACCGTGCTTATAGTCTGCTTTATGTCCTTGAGCGAGCCCGTGGACTCATGGATGTTGTTCACGAGGTTGTTTGAGACTGTCAGCGTGCTCTCCACTCCGCCCGCAAGCTCCGAGAACATGGTCTTCATCAGCTTGAACGAGCGGTTTATGTTGTTCGTGAGAAGCCCCAGCTCGTTGCGGGTTATGATTTTGAGCGGCTCGGACGTGTAGTCCCTGTGCGCCAGTCCGTAAATCACGTCGTTTATCGGATCTATGTTCTTCTTGAGGTCGAGCGTGTTCGTGATTGTCGTTATGGCGATTGCGGAGATTGCTATGGCCATTATTATCAGGAGCGTGGGCAGGAAGTTGTGGTAGGTGTCGCCGACCGAAATTCCGGGGACGGAGAGCGCGCCGAGCGTCAGCGTTCCGTTTCCGATTATGTTGACCGTGGTCATGATGATGAAGCGCTCCGTGTTCGATGACGTCGTGTTCCTCTTGTCGAACGGAAGCCACCACAGCATGTGCTCAAGCGATGATATGTAGAGCGTGTAGAAACTTATCGAGAAGAGCATTATCAGCCCGGCGTAAATCATCGTGAGCGAGAAAATCGGCGAATTTCCGTTGAACATGGTGAATTCCATGCCGTTTGACCTGATTCCCTGAGCTATGCTGAGCGGGACCACGAACGCCAGTACGATGTTGTACAGCAGGAGAATTCTGTTTGACTTTGTGACGAAGTCGTTCAGGGACCTGACGCTCTCCTCGCTGCCGTCATAGGAATTCAGCTTTCCTTTAATCATAATCATGAATACCGTCGGTGCGATTACCGCCATCAGGTGTGATACGATGCTCAGCGGTGCCGACAGGGATGCCGCGACCTCAGCGCCGGACAGGATTCCGCCGATCATCATTAGAACCGGACCGATCACGAACGGAAAAATTGAGGTCGCATAGAGCGAGAATACTGTTACTGCAGGTAGATTTTTGTCAATCTGACTGTCCATTCTGTTTTTACGCTGACAGCTCCTCGGATTAGGCTGCCAGAACTCCATTATATAAAGATTAGATAAACAGTTTCCGCATCCGCACTTTTAAAAATACAGAACGATAATAAAGAAAATATTTTTTTTGTTCAAGACAACATCCGGCCGGTCCGCTTCCGGGTACCGGCGCTGTCCGTGTTGAATTCAGGCATGATTTTCTATAAAATGTCCGGAATCAACAGACCCGATGGTATTGTTGGAATTTCCGGCCGTAGAAGGCCCAAGGACGGTAAAATGCTTACATTGAAATTTGGCGGAACATCCATGCAGAATGCCCGCCGTATTCTTTCCTCCGCGGATATAATAGTCGGACGCGCGGAGCAGGACAGGCTTAGTGTTGTGGTTTCAGCTGTCGCCGGAGTCTCCAACAGCCTTCAGGATGCGGTGGACGCGTGCGTCGCCGGTTCTGATCCGGACAGGATTGTCAGCGGATTGCGTTCTGTGCACAATGAGATCTGCCTTGAGATCCAGTCGAAGCTCCCCGGATTCAACGCGGAAAAGGTTATGGAGCAGATTCTTCCGAATTTTCAGGAGCTTGAGAAGCTGCTCGCCGGCTGCGTGTCGTTCGGCGAGTGCCCGGATACCGTCTACTGCCGCATAATGGGAATGGGAGAGCTGATGTCGGCTCCGATCATGGAGGCCGTGCTCCGGGCTAAGAACCAGAGCGTGATCATGCTGGACTCAAGGAAATTCATCTTTACCACAGGGAACCACCTTGAGGGGGATCCCGACTACGCTAAATGCGCCGAGGCCTGTCTTCCGTTCCGTGACGGAGAGAACCGCAACCAGACGCGTATTCTTGTTTTTCCCGGATTCATCTGCTCCTGGAGCGGCGGAACCGGATGCCGCCCCGTTATGGGACTTCTCGGACGCAACGGCTCCGATTTTTCCGCCGCAATAATAGGCGCATCGCTCGGAGTCAGGCGCGTTGAATTCTGGACGGATGTAGACGGGGTTTTCACCGCCGATCCGCGTGTGGTCAAGGATGCCATTCTTGTGGACGACATGAGCTACGAGGAGGCGATGGAGCTTTCGTTTTTCGGCTCCAAGGTCCTGCATCCCAAGACGCTCGCTCCTCTTCAGGCGAAGGGAATCGAGGCATGGAGCCTTAATTCCCACAATCCGTCGGCCAGAGGCTCCCGGATAGGAAAGGGTCCGTTCGCGGGCGGGCGGAAAAGCTCGATCTGCGGAATCTCATGTCTGAAGGATGTGGCGCTTGTGAGTGTCAGCGGCACCGGAATGCGCGGCCGCACGGGAATGGCCAGCCGGATTTTCTCAGCCGTCACCGCGGCCGGAATCTCAGTTCTCCTGATAACGCAGTCATCATCCGAATTCACGGTGTCGTTCTGTGTGCGCGATGTCGAGGCGGACAGGGTGAGGGATGCGCTTTCCGCGGAATTCGAGCTTGAGATAAGGGAGAACCTTATAAATCCTGTTGAGGTTTGCAATAACTGCGCAGCGGTATCGGTCGTGGGTGACGGCATGATAAGGAACCGCGGAATTGCGGGGAAATTCTTTGACGCGCTGGCGTCGCAGGACATAAACATTCTTGCGATAGCGCAGGGCTCCTCCGAACGCTGCATATCAAGCGTCATAAGCGGGGAATACGGAGACACGGCTGTCAGGGCGGTCCACAGGTTCTTCTTCAACACGGCGCAGACCGTCGAGGTGTTCGCGTTCGGAGCCGGAACAATCGGCGGAACGATGCTCGACCAGATAAGGGATCAGCATGACAAGCTTCTCAGGGAGAACATAGACATAAAGGTCATGGCGATTTCGACCATAGACGGAATGATAATGGATGCGAACGGTCTGGATCTGTCCGACTGGAGGAACGCCGTGAAGAATGCGAGGATGCGCACGAGCGTTGACGACATCCTCAGCTTTGTCAGGGAGACAAAACCGCTGAATCCTGTTTTTGTGGACTGTACGGCATCCTATGACCTTCCGGAGCGCTATATAGACATCCTGAACGCCGGAATGTCAATCGCGACTCCGAACAAGCGCGCCAATTCGATGAGCATGGAATTCTACCACGAGCTGAGACGCACGGCCAACCGTATGCACAGGCGTTTCCTCTACGAGACGAATGTCGGCGCCGGACTTCCGATCATCGACACGCTTCAGAATCTGTTCAAGTCCGGCGACAGGCTGACCGGATTCAGCGGAATAATGTCGGGCTCCCTTTCCTATATTTTCGGAAGGCTTGACGAGGGAGTTCCTTTCAGCAGGGCCGTCCTTGAGGCGAAGGAGCTCAGATATACGGAGCCGGATCCGAGGGATGATCTGAACGGAATGGATGTGGCGAGAAAGGCGCTTATCATCGCGAGGGAGGCCGGTTATCAGCTGGAGCTTGAGGACATAACGATGTACAGGGTTTTCCCGGACGGATTTGACAGTTCCGGAACAGCTGACGAATTCCTTGCCAGGCTTCCTCAGGTTGACGCGTATTTCGCGGAAAAAATCGAGAAGCTCAAGGCCGAGGGCAAGGTTCTCAGGATGGGCGCGTCGATAAAGGACGGAAAGGTCAGCGTGGGAATGCTTGAGGTCACGAAATCGGATCCCCTCTATGCCGTGAAGGGCGGAGAGAATGCGTTCGTGTTCCATACGGAGCGCTACACGCCGATTCCGCTTACCGTCCGCGGTTACGGCGCCGGAGCTGGAGTTACGGCGGCGGGAGTTTTCGGGGATGTTTTGAGAACTGTAAGTTTCAACATGGAGCGTTAGTTTTATGATAGTCGTGCTCAGAAGCGATGCGACGGATGAAGAGAAGAAACAGCTTGCGGATTATCTCGGACAGCGGGATTTCAGGACGAATGTGATAAACGGCGAGGAAAAGACCATAATCGCGGCCGTGGGCCGGCTCCGGATGGATCCGCTTGACGTGCGGGCGCTTCCCGGAGTCGCGGAGGTTATTCCCATAAGCAAGCCCTACAAGATGGCCAGCCGTGAATTCCGTCCGGAGGATACGGTTGTCGGAATTCCGAACAGCCGCGGCCAGATTCTGCGTGTCGGCGGAAAAAGGATTGTGTCCATCGCCGGTCCGTGTGCGGTGGAGAACCGTGAGCAGATGATGAGCATAGCGGAAAGCGTCGCTGCGGCCGGCGCATGTATGCTGCGCGGCGGTGCGTATAAGCCAAGGACATCACCGTATTCGTTCCAGGGACTGGGAGAGGAGGGGCTTGTCCTTCTGAAGGAGGCCGGAGATAAATTCGGGCTTCCTGTCGTGACCGAGGTTGTGGCCGCTGAGCATCTTCCCGTAATGGAGAAGCATGGCGTTGATGTCTATCAGGTCGGTGCGCGCAACATGCAGAATTTTGAGCTTCTGAAGAGACTGGGAAAACTGAACAAGCCTGTCATCCTGAAGCGCGGACTCAGTGCGACTATTGAGGAGTGGCTTATGTCCGCGGAGTATCTGCTTTCGTCGGGAACCGACAAGGTCATACTCTGCGAGCGCGGAATCAGAACCTACGAGAAGGCCACCAGAAACACGCTTGATCTTTCCGCCGTACCTGTACTCAGGGGAATGACCCATCTTCCTGTAATCGTTGATCCGAGCCATGCTCTCGGAATAAGGGACAAGATTCCTCCGATGGCGCTTGCGGCTGTCGCGGCCGGTGCCGACGGAATCATAGTGGAGGTGCACAACTGCCCTGAAAAGGCGCTTTCTGACGGTCCGCAGGCGCTGCTGCCGGAACAGTTCGACAAGCTTATGATGGATATATGCGCGCTTGCGCCGGTTCTTGACAAATCGGTCGTCCACGTCAGGAACAATGACATTCCGGTTCTGAATTCAGGAGACAAATCCTCGGGCAGGAAGATTGTATGCGCATACAGCGGAAAGCGCGGCGCGTATGCGGAGCAGGCCGTGACGAGGTGTTTCGACACGGATGCCGAGTCTCTTTCCGTTGACTCGTTCCGCGGAATCTTTCAGGCTGTGGCTGACGGCCGTGCCGATTTCGGAATGGTTCCCATTGAGAACACCCTTGCCGGCTCAGTCTACGAGAATTACGACAATCTTACTGGTTTTGCCGACATAAAGATAGCTGCGGCGGTTAGGCTGAGAATCCAGCATTCCCTTCTCGGTGTGCGGGGCGCGAAAATTTCCGACATAAAATGCGTGTATTCACATCCGCAGGGGTTTGCCCAGTGCTCGCGTTTTCTTTCGGAGCACGCCGGCTGGTCAAAGATAGAGGCTGTGTCAACAGCCTCCGCAGCCGAGACGGTTGCGTCCGCCGGTTCCGCCGCCAATGCCGCAATCGCATCAAGCGTAAATGCCGGATACTACAACCTTGAGGTGCTGCGGGACGATGTGGAGGACAATCCTCAGAACTGCACACGTTTTCTGGTGATAGCTTCGGAGCAGTCGATGCGGGGGGCGGAGTCCCTCTTCTCAAGCGCGAACGGCGTGAACATGGCGTCATTCGTTTTCTCCGTCAGGAACGAGCCTGGTGCGCTGTACAACTGTCTCGGCGTGTTCCAGAAGAACGGGATGAACCTGACCAGGCTTGAGTCAAGGCCGATTGAGGGGAAACCGTGGAGATACTGGTTCTATGCCGACGCCGGACTTTCCGGGGCTGAGCAGAAATCGGAGGAATATGTGCGCGGAGTTCTTGACGGGCTGAAATCCTATGCAGAGGATGTGCGTCTGCTCGGTGTATATGCAGAGGCGGAGCACACCATAAAAAGCTAGTTTTAGGGAGATTTGCAGAATGGACAGATTCATACTTTCAGTCCTTGTCGAAAACCATGCGGGAGTCCTGAGCCGCGTTTCTGGACTGTTCAGCCGCCGCGGATACAACATCGACTCGCTCACCGTGTGCGAGACACATGATCCTGGGCGTTCGCGCATGACGATTGTTGTCCGGGGCGACGAGTACATACTCGACCAGATTCAGAAGCAGCTCTCAAAACTGGTCGAGGTGATTGCGATAAAGAAATGCGAGCCTGAGACTACATGCCGGCGCGAGACGGCGCTTATAAAGGTGAGGGCGGAAGGCGTGAACCGCGGGACGATAATCGAGACCTGCGATATTTTCCGCGCGCACATAGTCGATGTCGGAATAGATTCTGTCATCGTCGAGGCGACCGGCAGCGAGGACAAGATTGAGAGCCTGATACGTCTGCTTGAGCCTTACGGAATCCTTGAGTACGTAAAGACCGGACTTACGGCGATGGACCGCGGCTCCACCGTGATGTGAGCCGTGTGTCTTTCTGTCATGAATGCGCCTTGCCGCTTTTTCTCCAGACGGCGGCGGACAGCGCGCGTGCGTTTTCGGTCGGAAACAGAATTTCCTCCGCAAGCCTGAATATTCTTATCACCGCCGGAAAACATGGTGTTTCCGGCGGTTCTTTTTTCTCCGCATTTTCTCCGAGCGCGCGCATGAGCCTTTCCTCCGCATCGTCAGGAACGGACTCCATCCTGCACAGCACAAGCTCCGCACCGTACGTTCCGTTTTCTGTCCTTATCTCCGCCGGACACCGGATTGTGGCCTTGCTGCGGTCGGTCTCCGGCGCTCCGATTTCGAGCCGTGCTTTTCCGGCCGCCAGCTTGTCCGCGGCTTCGTCCGGAACGGCGGTCCACAGCGGAATTTCCGGATATACGCGGAAGCCGTCGGTATTGAATGAGGCCGTGATTTTTTTCTGAAGCCTTATGAATTTAAGCTCGTCGGACGGATGTAGAATCATCACCATGCGCAGAGTATAGTCTTTCGGCGCAAAATAGTATAGAATGTCCGGATATGAAAAACAGACTGGCCTCATTCATCAACGGAAAATTCAGCGTCCTTTCAAAAGTTCAGAAGACGGTTATAATCGCGCTGCTGTGTCTTCTTGCGGTCGAGATTGTAGTCTCGTTCGCCGTCATGATGACGAGAGGACGTGTCCGTATTGAGATGGAATTCGCCGGAGCCGGTGCGGGGGGGACCTCATCGCCTGTCGCGCTGAATTCGTCCGCCGCGGATGCCCGTCTGAAAAAAGGCGGTGAGATTTTCTACCGGTTCACCGACGGGCAGAGAAGTCTCTTCGCGGAGCTCGCGGAACGGAATTCCTCGGCCGCACTTGTTCTGCGTATGGAGATTCCGTCCGCCGACACATCGTTTGAATTCGGTTTTCTTGACGGACGTGATTTTTCCGGCAGGGGAAAATTCCGTTTCTCAGGCGGAGACAGAACAGCCGTATCCGGAACGACAGTCTCGGACGCATCGGTGTTCGACGTGTCTTTCGCGCTCGGAAGAACGGAGGAATTCTCCGCGGAGAATGTTCCGCGTGGCTTCTATGTGCGCTCATCCTCCGCTCTTTCTGTCAGCTCGCTGTGCGCCGCGCCTGCGGTTCTGGGTTTTGACAGGAGCGGTGACATTCCTTTTTTCGGATGTCCTGCGTCCGGCGGCACGGTTGACTTCTCCGCCTCCTCCGCCGATTTTTCCGGCGCTCCGTCGGTTTTTCCGGTGCAGAATACAGTCTCGGCCGTCATGCCGGACATACAGATAAAATTCTCCGCTTCGAGGGAAAACTCCTCC
The DNA here is from genome assembly GCA_963594605.1 of Bacteroidaceae bacterium. GTDB lineage: Bacteria > Spirochaetota > Spirochaetia > Treponematales > Treponemataceae > Treponema_D. Next base: position 24,424 of record CAVBEH010000007.1, on the reverse strand, counting down.
GCGGAGAAGACCGTGCTCACAAAAATTTCTGCCGGAGGCGAGACACTCTCGGTCAGGAACACTGCGGGCGTGGATTTCGTCACGGTTCCGTCATCCGCCCTGTCATCTCCGTTCTCAAGAATTTCCGCAGAGCCGTCCTCATCTTCCTCCGTGTCCGCGATCCTGATGTCCGGAGGTGATTCCCGGCTTGCGGTTCCTGCGTCCGGTGGTGCCGTGGTTCCCGTAAAGGCGGACCCTGGACTCATCCTGAAATGGAGACAGGAGAACTGGCGTACGGCCGACTATGAGATTTTTGAATGGGACCGTTTTCCCGGAATAATATTCTTCGACACCAGAAACTATCAGGTTCAGGACAGGTTTTTCATAAGGCTTGCGTATTTTATAGAAAAGGACGGATTCCGCGGACGGCTCCTTACGAACAGCGAGCTTGCCGGGCGGCACGGATATAATGCCCACGACTACAGCGCCGCCTCGCTCGCCCTTTTCTTTTCCGCGGCGGAAAGGCAGACATTCACGCTGAATCCGGAGGAGGAGACGCTCCGGAAAATTCTTCTGGACAACGGAATGATAGTCGCCGACGGGGACGGTTTCCGGGAGGGGTACGGCGGAATTGTGTCCATATCGCGCTCGTCGGAGCCGTGGCTCAGGAGCAGGCTTCTTGTGCACGAGGGATTCCACACGCTTTTCTTTACGGACGCGGAATTCCGCAACTTCACGGCGGCCGCATATTATACGATGGATCAGACGTCGCTCTCGTTCCTTATACGCTATTTTGTATCGCAGCCGTCGCTCGGATATGACATAAATGACACGTATCTCATGCACAACGAATTCATGGCCTATATAATGCAGCAGCCGTCATCCGAGGCGGCGGCATATTTTGTTCATCTTGCGGGCCGCGGATCGGTGATGCGCGCTGAGCCTGAGCTGTCCGCGTACATAAGGCGTACGGGCGGACTCGCATTTGAGGATGTGGCGGTCATGTTCGATGATTTTGCGGGCGGAAAGTGGGGGCTTTCATGCGGAAATATCTCGCTGGTCACGCGGTGATTTGTTGTAATTAGTAAAATTTTGCAATAGTATAGAAAGAATTTCGTGAGGATAAAATGCAGATCAGAGAATCAGCCGAAATGTATCTTGAGACAATACTTGTTCTTCAGCAGCAGAACGGATATGTGAGAGCTGTGGATATAGCCAGGAAGATGGGATTTTCAAAGCCTTCGGTGAGCGTCACCGTCCATGCCCTGGAGGAGGAGCATTACATCGCCATTGCGGAGGACGGAAACATCACCCTGGAGCGGAAGGGCAGGGAGATAGCCGAACGCATATATGAGCGGCATACCGTCCTGTCATTCATCCTTGAGTCGATAGGCGTGTCTCCGCAGACCGCTGAATCTGACGCCTGCAGAATCGAGCATGTAATAAGCGCGGAGACTTTCAGCAGGCTCAAGGAAAAATTCTACGACGGCCGCAGGCCGTAATGAAGGAGCTTCTTCAGTGGACAACAAAAACACGCTTCAGACAATATTTATATTCGGAATTTTCGTCCTGTTCTTCGTCCTTCTCGTGGCGATGCTGTATCCTTTCTCGACGGTTATATTGTGGACCGTGCTGCTCTACATTCTGATCCGTCCCCTTTACATGAAATGCACAGGAAGGCTTGACAGGACAGGCAGGCTGTATGAGGTCAGGCGTCATGTCTGCGCCGCAGCCTTTTCTCTGGGAACACTGATACTGATAATAGGGCCGCTGTTCCTGCTGTGCACGCTGCTGATACAGCAGTGCGTCTCGTTCCTGCAGACGGCTGAGAGATACATCGCCGACAATCCGGACCTTTTCTCTGACAGCGGACTGTGGTATAAGTTGGGGAACCTGCTCGCCTCCATCGGAATTGACCTGCCCGACGTTGACTTCTCCGATGCCAAGCAGGGGATTCTCTCCTTTCTGCGCGGTTACAGCGCGAGAATTTTCTCCGCCGGTAAAATTCTTGTGAGCAAGACAGGCTCTTTCCTTGTCGCTATTCTTTTTGTCGTGTTCGGACTTTTCTTCTGCTTTCTTGACGGACCGTATCTCGGCTCACTGATGAAAAAGGCCGTTCCGATAAATCCCGAATATATGAGCGTTCTCACCCGTAAATTTTCAGACACAACAAAGAATCTCTTCTCCGGATATATACTTGTCGCCCTTTATCAGGGTGTCGTCGCTTTTCTGATAATGCTCTGCTTCAGGGTTCCCGGTTCGCTCCTGTTTTCTGTCGTGCTGATGTTCGCGTCGTTCATCCCGATTTTCGGCGCGTCGATAGTATGGTTCCCGATCGGCATTGTTATGTGTGTGACCCAGTCCGTCGTCAAGGGAATTCTTTTTCTTGTCCTGTGCGGTTTCTGCGTTAGTTTTCTTGACAATTTCCTCAGGCCGCTGTTCCTCAAGGACAGGATAAACGTACATCCGCTGGTTATTTTCTTTGCGATTCTGGGAGGGCTTCAGGTGTTCGGAATGAACGGACTTATATTGGGGCCGCTTGTGGTGATACTGTTCTTTACCGTGCTGGATCTGCTTGTCGAAGCCAACGACAGGAAAAATCCGTAGATCCGGATATGCCGCTGCGCCTTTGGGGACTGTGCGGTGCTGCAAAATTCATACCCTTCTGGAGGTTCTGTTTTATGAGGACACGTCTTGTTGCGGCTGCGGCCGTTTTTCTGACAGCCGTATATGTTTTTCCGTCGGAGAATTCCGTGAGTCCTGGATCGGGCGCCGATGAATCCGGTCGGATTTTTGCCCTTTCTCCCGTCACCGACGGAATTCTGCTTGGCGCCGGAGCCTCGCTTGTATCGGCGGATATTATTTTCGGAAACATACTCAAGCTGAAGGACACTTCGTTCGACGGCCGTATTCCCGATGTCTCCTCGGTGAACGGTTTTGACCGCATATTTATGAACAGATATTCAAAGCCGCTTGATGTTACGGCGACGGTTCTTGAGGTCACGTCGCTTGTTCTTCCGGCCGTGATGATTGCGGCTCCGTCATCGGAATGGCTCTCCGTCGGAGTCATGTATGCGGAGTCACTTATGATGGCTTACGGACTCAAGGAGTTTGGCAAGCTGGTTGTGTCCAGGGCGCGCCCGTATATGTATTATGACGGTTATCCGGTCCAGTTGGTCGAATCCGGGGACTGGAACAGTTCGTTTCCGTCGGGACACACTACGATGACGTTCATGTCCGCCGCATTCACGACTTATGTGTTCGGAAAATTCTTTCCTGATTCGGCATGGCGGATTCCGGTTACGGCAGCCGCATGGTCTCTGGCCGCAGCGACAGGAATTCTCAGAATGGCCAGCGGAAACCATTTCGCGACGGATGTTCTGGCAGGTGCCGCCATAGGAACTCTCTCCGGTCTGCTCGTTCCTGTTCTGCATTCCTTGTCAGGACGGCCGGTTTCCGGCGGCGGGGATAAAGTCAGCGTATCCGCCGCTCCCGCAGGCGTGTCGGTCGTCGTCAGGCTCTGAGAGCCGCCGTCACAGGAATTTCCTGAGTCCGTTCAGTGAGCTGCAGATTCTCCAGGAGAGTCTCCTCATTTCATCTGACGGCGCGATTCTGTCCGGAATCATGACCGTCCGTATCCCGGCCGCGGTCGCACTCCGGACTCCGTTCGGGCTGTCCTCCACGGCGACGCAGAGTTTCGGACTGAGATTCAGGGATGCGCAGGCCATGCTGTAGATTTCCGGATCAGGCTTGCTGTGGAGCACCGACTCTCCTGTCGTGAGCGTCTCGAAAAAATCCAGCACGCCGGCGTTTCCCAGCTGCCGCCTTACGGTCTCTCCTTTTGTTGAGGATGCGAGCGCGAGCCTGAAGTTCGGACTCAGGTAGCTGAGAATTTCAGCGGCTCCCGGCTTGAGCGGAATTCCGTTTCTGTATTCCTCTTCGTGGAACAGCTCCGATGTCCTTGCGACGAACCCGTCGGCATCAAAATTCCTTCCGTAGATTTTGAACAGAATTTCCCTTGTGTCATGGAGATTCGTTCCGAGGCACATGGCGGCAGTCTCCCTTATCCTTGCCATTCCGAATTCGTTACCGGCCTGCAGCCATGCCTTTTCGCATATTGCCTCCGAGTCAAGAATCACTCCGTCCATGTCAAAAATCACAGCCCTTGTTTCTTCCATAATAGGAATGATTCTACATCAACTTCGGGAACGGAGACAACACCCGCTTCCTGTTTTCTATTGACAAAAAAGTTAGCTGTGACTAATATATGTCAAGGTTAGTTAAAAGCAACTAACCTCAGGAGTTGATGATGCCTTTGAATATGGTCAGTACGGGAGAGGTGAATCTGATAAAGCGGATTGGCGGAAAGGAGGAGACCAGGCGTTTTCTTGAGAGCCTCGGCTTTGTTCCGGGCGCTCAGGTTTCCGTCGTGTCGTCAAATGCCGGAAATCTGATTGTCCAGATAAAGGAATCCAGGGTCGCTGTCAGTTCCGAGCTGGCGCAGAAAATTTACGTGTAGGCAAAATTATAGGAATTTTTGGAGGATTTATGACATTACGTGAGGTCAAGACGGGACAGACTGTAAAGGTCCTGAAACTGAACGGCGAGGGTGCGGTGAAACGCCGCATCATGGACATGGGAATCACAAAAGGCATAGAGATTTATGTTAGAAAAGTGGCTCCGCTCGGTGATCCGGTGGAAGTTACAGTCCGCGGATATGAGCTTTCAATCAGAAAGTCGGATGCGGAACTTATAGAAGTAGGAGTGTGATGAGATGATAAAGATTGCATTGGCCGGAAATCCGAATGCCGGCAAGACGACGCTTTTCAATGCGCTTACAGGTTCAAATCAGTTTGTGGGAAACTGGCCTGGAGTTACGGTGGAAAAGAAGGAGGGAAAACTGAAAGGTCACACGGCCAAGGATGATGAGGTCGTGATAATGGATCTTCCGGGAATCTACTCGCTTTCTCCTTATACGCTTGAGGAGGTTGTGTCCCGTGAGTATCTGGTGAACGAGCGTCCGGACGCGATACTGAACATAATCGACGGAACGAACCTTGAGAGGAACCTCTATCTCACGACGCAGCTTGCCGAGCTGGGAATTCCGATGGTTGTCGCCGTGAATATGATGGATGTTGTCAGAAAGAACGGCGACAAGATTCATATCCAGGCGATGGAGAAGGCGCTCGGCTGTCCTGTGGTGGAGATTTCGGCGCTCAAAGGCACCGGATGCATCGAGGCGGCCGAACTTGCCGTGAACTGCGCGAAGAGCGGAAGACCGATGCTGTATCAGCACCGTTTTGAGGGATGTGTCGAGCACGCCCTTGCCCATATAGAGGAGGCTACCGTCCATAATCTGCCGGAAGAGCAGCACAGGTGGTATTCCGTAAAGCTGTTTGAGCGTGACTCAAAGGTCATGGACAAGCTGAACCTGCCGGCCGATGTGCGCGGACATATCGAAAAGGATATTCAGTCCTGCGAGAAGGAGCTTGACGATGACAGCGAGAGCATCATAACGTCCGAGCGCTACAAATACATCGAGTCAATAATCAGAAGCTGTCTTACAAAGGCGGACAAGGAGAAGCTGTCCGTCTCCGACAGAATTGACCGCATAGTGACAAACCGTTGGCTTGCGCTTCCGATTTTCGCGCTTGTCATGTTTGTCGTCTACTATGTCTCCGTGACAACCGTCGGTTCGATTCTGACTGACTGGACGAACGACACTCTGTTCGGTGAATGGATAATTCCTGCCGCCGCGTCCGGACTTGAGGCTGTCGGGTGCGCGCCGTGGCTTGAGGGACTTCTCGTTGACGGTATAATAAGCGGTGTCGGTGCGGTTCTCGGATTTGTTCCGCAGATGCTTGTGCTCTTCATCTTCCTTGCCTTCCTTGAGGCCTGCGGTTATATGGCCCGCATCGCGTTCATCATGGACCGCATTTTCAGGAAATTCGGACTTTCGGGCAAGTCGTTCATACCTATGCTGATAGGAACGGGCTGCGGTGTTCCGGGGATCATGGCGAGCCGCACAATCGAGAATGAGCGTGACCGCCGTATGACAATCATGACGACTACGTTTATCCCCTGCGGCGCGAAGCTTCCTATAATCGCGCTTATCGCCGGTGCGCTTTTTGACGGCGCATGGTGGGTTTCTCCGAGCGCATATTTTGTCGGAATAGTCGCGATAATCACTTCAGGAATCATACTCAAGAAGACGAAGATTTTTGAGGGAGAGGCGGCTCCTTTCGTCATGGAGCTTCCCGCATACCACTGGCCGACAGTCGGAAATGTCCTCCGCTCAATGTGGGAGCGCGGCTGGTCATTCATAAAGAAGGCCGGAACGATAATCCTTCTTTCCACAATACTTGTATGGTTCCTCCAGGGCTTCGGTGTCGAGAACGGAAGTTTCGGAATGGTCGAGGACATGAACAACAGCCTTCTTGCCAAATTCGGCTCGCTCATCGCCTGGATATTCACTCCGCTCGGATGGGGCGACTGGAAGGCTGCGGTTGCGGCTCTGACAGGTCTTGTCGCCAAGGAGAACGTCGTCGGAACATTCGGAATTCTCTACGGATTCGCCGAGGTCGCCGAGGACGGAGCCGAGATGTGGTCGCTGCTTGCAAGCAGTTTCACCTCATATTCCGCATACTCGTTCCTTGTGTTCAATCTTCTGTGCGCGCCATGCTTTGCGGCGATCGGTGCCATCAAGCGCGAGATGAACAACGGAAAGTGGACGGCATTCGCAATCACATACCAGTGCGTGTTCGCTTATGTCGTGTCGCTCTGTATCTACCAGTACGGCAAGCTTTTCGCAGGCGGCGGATTCGGGGTCGGAACGGTTTTCGCGCTTATCCTTACGGCCGGATTCCTTTACCTGCTCTTCCGTCCGGCAAAATCAAAGGCGGCCCTGCTTTAGGCGCGGTCTCTGATTACAGGATGCCGGTGTGCGGCCGGAGAAAATGTCCGGCCGCAGCTGTTCACTGACTTTTTACGGAGGAAAAAATGGCTACATTTATAATATCAGCTGTGCTGCTGGCTGTCGTTGTTCTTATAATCCGTTCGATGGTCAGGCAGAGGAGACGCTCCGGGGTGGCCGGCGGATGTACCGGCTGCTGCGCCTCCTGTGCGGGACATTGTCCGTCATGCGGTTCCGGCGGAGTCAGGCGGAAATAAGGATATTTCCTGCCGGAGAATTTGCTGTAAGTTACGGATGTGTCCGAAAAGGCGCATCCGTTTTTTCTTTCTACATACGTTCAGCAAGCTCAGCCCAGCGCTCATATTTCCGTTCAAGCTCCTGGACGAGAATCCTGTACTCCTCCGCGGCTTTTGCTGTTTTTCCGTAGTCACCGCTTTCCATCGTTTTCTCAAGCTCCGTCTTCCTGGCCTCAAGGACGGCTATCCCTGCTTCCAGTTCGGGAAATTCCTTCTGTTCGGCAAACGAGAGTTTCCTTGCCGACGCTTTCTTCTCGGGCTCCTTCCTGTCTTCATGTCTGTTTGCGCGCTCCGTTCTTTCCGTTCCGCCCTGAACCTCGCGCCTGTATTCTATGTATTCTGAGCATTTTCCTGCAAATCCGCTGACAGATCCGTCATCCTCAAGAATGAACAGCGAGTCCGCCGTCTTGTCCATAAAATATCTGTCGTGGCTGACCACAAGGAGACAGCCCTCATATTCCGACAGGAATTTCTCAAGGATGTTCATGGTGAAGATGTCGAAGTCGTTTGTCGGCTCGTCAAGAATCAGAAAATTCGGGTTTGAAAGCAGAAGCCTCACGAGAAAGAGCCTCTTCCGCTCTCCTCCGCTCAGCGTGTTTACCGGTGAATGCTGTATTTTTCCGGAAAAGCCGAATTCCTCAAGAAATTTTGATGCGCTTATGTTCTTTCCGCTGTTCACCGTCATCTGCTCGGCGCTTTCCCTGATATATTCAAGCACGGTCATCGATGTGTCGGCGAATACTGGATTCTGCATATAGTATCCGAATGATGTGTTCACGCCGGTTTCGATGCTGCCTGAATCGGGAGCCACAGTTCCCGTGATGATGTTGAGCAGCGTGGATTTTCCGGAGCCGTTGCCGCCGAAAATTCCGATTTTCTGTCCTTTGGTGAATGTGTATGAGAAATCCCTTATGACCGGAACGTCAGGACTTTGTGCGTCCGCGGAAGCCTTGGGATAGTTCTTGGAGATTCCGCGCAGCGTCAGGACTTTTCCTCCGAGCCGCCGTCCCTTCACCTCAAAGGAGAATTCCCTGTCGGCCTGGAATTTCTCACGGCCGATAAGCTGCATATCGCGCTGGATTCTTGACTTTGACTTTGTCCCGCGGGCGCATGGACCGCGCATAAGCCACTCACGTTCGAATCTTAGCACGGATTCTATCCTGCGCTCAGTGTTGCGCTCTATTTCCAGCTCCGTCTCCTTTTTCTCAAGGTAGCTGCTGTAGTTTCCCTTGTAGAATTTGACTGTTCCGCGATCCAGCTCATAGATGCTTCCGCAGACGGCATCTAGAAAATACCTGTCATGCGTCACCATCAGAACTGTCCTGTCCGTGTTCTTCAGATAGTCCTGAAGCCATGCGATTGTAGTCATGTCAAGATGGTTTGTCGGTTCGTCAAGGAGGAGAAGCCGTGTGTCCTCGACGAGAACCTGCGCGAGCGCGACTTTCTTCGTCATTCCGCCGGAAAGCTCGCCCATCCTGCGTCCGAGATCCGTTATTCCGAGCGTTGTGAGAACGGATGTTATCTGGGACTCGTAGTTCCACAGGTCCCGCCTGTCCATCTCGGCGGTAACTTTTTCGTATCTTTCGGCCTTTTCCGTGTTTCCGAGGTCTCCGCACAGATCAAGATATTCCTTTATAAGCTCGAGTTTGCCTGAGCAGCCGGAGAATATATGCTCCCTTACCGTGTCGTCAGGTCTGAATCCGGGGGTCTGGGGAAGAAATGATATTCCGGCGTTCCGGGCTGTCACTACGGTTCCGTCGTCCGGCGGCAGAATTCCTGCTATCGTCCTCAGCATTGTGGATTTTCCCGTTCCGTTTCTTCCTATCAGGGCGGCCTTTTCACCTTCCTGCAGCCCGAACGTCACTCCGGTGAAAAGAGGTTTTTCCCTGCCGATTTTGGAGAGATTGTTTATTGAAAGGAGATTCATGTGCGGATTATATCATAAATCCGCACCGTCAGCCATAAGATGTCAGTCGAATATCTTTTTCCGCCACTCGTTCTCGAATTCATCGAACTGCGGGCAGCCGTCCGTTCTTACCGCAGCGCCGATGTACGGCTCAACGACCGTCGTCCTGTAGCTGTTCCATTTTGGCGGAAGTTTCTGCGGCGGCTCCAGCATCTGTGCCGGAGGAAGATTCGAGAGAAGCCGCGTGTAGTACACTGGCAGAATCTGCTCCGTGACCTCGCGTACCGCGGAAAAACCTCCCGCAATTCCGAACAGATCCGTGTCCAGCCTCAGGGCACTTTTCCGCTCAAGCAGCGCCTTCTGTGTCTCCGCGCTGAAAAACCATGCCAGGAATTCCGACGCGCCCGGCTGGTTCTCCGTGTCCCTGTAGATTCCCATCGTCATGAAGCTGTCCTCCAGCGGAATCGATTTTCCGTCCGAAATCCATCTGTAGTCAAGTTCCGTATCCTGATCGGACATTATCTTGAAGAGCCGGTCGCTGGTCGTATAGGCGAAGAGCGTTCTTCCCGATGTCACCTTTCTGTAGTCCGGCATGAAGAGGTATTTGAATGCGAAGTCCTCCTCCTCCTGCGCGGACGAATTCTCGCCGTTGACCCAGCTCCTTATGAACTGCACCGATGCGTCAAGCTTTTCGCTGTCCCGGACAATCCTGTTCTTTTCGCTGCGGAATGCGGCTCCCTGAATCTTCGCCGTAAAGTACAGGAAACTGCTGTCGCTCAGCGGTGAGAATCCTATCCGCGTGAACGCACCGTTCCTGTTTTTCCTGTTGAATTCCGCGGCCGTAAGACGGATCTCGTCAAGCGTCATGAAATAATCCTGGCGTACAAGATCCCTGTTTGATTCCGAGAATATTACGGCCGGCAGGCTGAAACTGACGGGAAGAAGATACTGGGATATTCCGACTTTGCCTGAGTCAAGGAGAGGAGCATAGAAGCTGGCGGAGACGATGTATTTGCGGTCGAACATATAGTCGAGCGGCTTGAAATTTCTTGCGGTCGAGTCTGTCCTGAGCCATGAGCCTGCGATTATGTCCGGAGGTATCTCATCCTTTGCGGGAGGAAGCGAATCAGCCGGATTCTGCTTGTACACCAGAACCGCCTGGATGTCGTCGTGCGTGCTGTTGAAAAGTTCTATGTATTGCGCGAATTCTCCGCAGCTTGACCATATCACAATCCTTTTTCCGCTGCTTCCGCATGATGCGAGAAGAACAGCGGAAATGAGAACCGTCAGCACGGAGGAGAATTTTTTACGGATTTCAGCCACGCGCAAGCTCATCGGCCGCCCCGTATATGGCGGAATAGACCTCGTCTATTTTGTCCTCGTCAATGCTGCTGAACGCGACGCGGAATGTCTTTGAGTCTATGGCGATGGCTCCTATTCCTTTTTCGGAGAGCAGTTTTTTCCTGAGGGCTTCCGCATCGATTCCGTTCATCACGAAACTCATGAAATATCCCGAGTTGAACGGAAGCGGCGTGAGCGCGGAGGAGCTGTGTGTCCTGACGAAATTCTTCACCCTGTCGTAGCGTCTTTTCAGGACCGCCCTCAGTTCCGCCTTCTCGCTGTCATGGGACGGATCCCTGAACGCATGTAGAATAAGCGACTGCGACGGTGTTGAGCTGCATGATACGGATGATCTTATCACCGCGGTGAATTTTGTCTGCAGCGCGGCGTACTGCTCGTCTGTCATTCCTTTTGAGGCGAAAGTTATGAATCCGCATCTGAACCCCCAGGCAAAGTCCTCTTTTGTGGGACCGTCGGCCTTCACCGCAAGTATGTTCTCGTGCATGTCTGCAAAGTAGGCGAAAAGCGACTGCGGCTCTATGTCATCCTCGTAGTCAAGTCCGAAATATGCGTCGTCGTTGAGCACAAGAACCTTGGCTCCTTTTTCGGCGACTGCTCTGACAACGGCGCAGATTTCCTTCGCCTCGTCCTTTGTCGGGCTGTAGCCGGACGGATTCTGCGGAAAATTCAGAAGGACGCGTACGGAACCGTATTTTTCTGCGTCACGCTCAAGAGTCTTCCTGAAGTCTTCTATGTTGAATTTTCCTCCGTCAAAGCATTTGAACTGATGGAATTCGGCTCCGCGTCTGGCGGCGGTTATAAGCTCGTAGTTGTCCCAGCATGGATCCGCAGTTACGAGAGGTTTGTCCGCGTCCACAAAAAGATCCGCTATGTATGAAAGCGCGGCGGTAAGTCCGGGTACAAGAATCGGAAGCGAGAATTTTTTGCCTTCCAGTTCCGGATTCTTCTGTAATATCTTGTCCTTCCAGAGCTGGCGCAGCTCCGGATTTCCTGCGGTCTTGGCATAGGCGACCGTCTCCTGCGGCGTGAAATCCGGGATGTTCTTCTTTATCGATGAAAGTTCGGCTGGAATTCCGTTCACGACGGCCATTCCTATCGTTCCGTTCGCAAGGTGGGCGTTCTTGGCGGCCTCTCCTCCCTGCGCTATTATTCCGTTCGGAAAGTACATTCTTGTTCCGAGATCGGACATGAGCTGTCCGGCCGTTGAACCCGCCAAAATTTCATTCAGTTCTTGAGCTAAGGGATTTAACATGATTCGTAATTATTCTAAATTGAGCCGATATTGTCAATATTTGGCATAAAGCCGCCGCTGCCGTAAAGACTGCGGCGGCTTTATGTTTTCCGCCGGGAAATTTCAGCCGAGCGTGTAGGTGTCGATTTCGTTCTCAAGCACCTGAATTCCGCTCAGATTCTTCTCCGAGGACCGCACGATCGAGTCCATCGATTCCTTTATCAGCCCCAGGTTGTCCGACATTTCCCTCATTTTTCCGTTTATCCTGCCGGACATCTCGTTCATGTTCCTCATCTTCTCCACTATCAGCCGGCCTTCCGCAAGCATTTCCTGCGAGCCTTCCCTGACGTTGTTTGTTGAGTCGTTTATGTTCTTCATCGCGTCCAGAACCTGCTGGTTTCCCGCCGACTGTTCCGTCATTGCGTTCATTATGACTTTCTCCTGGCTGCGGACGGTCTGTGCAAGCGAGTATATGTTGTCGAACTGTTTCTGCACTTCCTTCGTGTTCTGCGAGACCTGCCCGATGGAGGCGGACAGGGACTTCAGGCTGTCGCTTATGTTCCTGCTCTGCTTGCTTGACTGTTCCGCCAGTTTTCTGATTTCGTCCGCCACGACCGCGAATCCCTTTCCGGCTTCTCCCGCATGTGCGGACTCTATCGCCGCGTTCATCGCAAGAAGATTCGTCTTGGAGGCTATTTCCTGAATCATCGAGCTTGCCTCAAGGAGCGCGGCTGACTGACCGATTATCTGTTCCGACATTGTCACCGCATTCTCCACCGAGCGGCGGCCGTCATCGGATGCCTGACCGAGCGAGTCAACGGATTCCGTGTTCCTCTCGAGGATTGATGTTACCTGCCTGATGTTCGCGACCATCTCCTCGACGGCGGCCGACGACTGGTTCACACCGTCGGCCTGGGACTCTATGTCCACGTGGAGGCTCTGGATTCTCTCCATTATCTGCTCCGCCGAGGCGTTGGCGCCGCTGATTTCCGCAGCCTGATCGTCAATCGCCGCCTGCACGTTTCCTATTCCTGACGTTATTCCGTTCAGCTTCTGTTCCGTGGTTTCCATTTCCTCCGACAGGGTGTCTGCGGTCGATTTTGTCTCACGGATTGAAGTCCTGAAGTTGCTGAACAGGCCGCTTGCGACTCCGGTGAAGTGGTTTATGTCGGCCGCAAGGATTCCCAGCTCCGACCGCATTATCACCGGAATCTGAACATCGGCGTAGTTCTTGTTCGACAGCTTGTCCGTCGTGGTCATGATTTTCTCAAGCACGTCCGTTATGTCGTGTGTCAGGATGTATATCGAGACAAGAGCAACGACCGCTATGAAGATTGCGGTCGGCGCGACTTTTGTCTTGAGCAGAACGGAAACTCCGAGACGCTCGTTGGCCGGAACATAGAAAATCGCCTCTATCATCATTATCACCGCGGCCAGACTGAAGAAGCACACAAGCATGGTTCTTGCCGAAATGGTGAGGGTGAGGTTCTCCTTGTCGATGGGAAGCCACCCGAAGCTGTGCTCAAGGTCCTTCAGGAAGAGGATTCCGAATATCAGCGAGAACACGAACACAAGGCTCATCTGGAGCGAGAAGAAGAAGTACCAGTATTTTCCGGTTCCGAACGAGCTTAGCGTGAATCCGTTTCTGCCGACATTGAACGGCGTGAACGTCGATATGAGCACGTAGTATATTATTGATGACATCATGGCACCCGTCTCCGCCCGTTTTATCGCGCGGTTCGTGTCATGAAGGCTTGCCTTTGTCCCGTCATATTTCCTGATTCTTTCATTCAGAATTTTCCACAGTATGAACGGAGAGGCCGTCACTATGGCCGCAAGCATAAGCACCGGATAGTTGTGCCTGTACAGCAGGACAAGCTCCTGCCAGGTGACTCCGTTCAGGAAAATGCAGAAGAATCCGTTCAGAAAGAACGGAACCGTATACATAAGGATGAGATCCGCAAGACACCGTCCCGGAAGATTGGCTCCGGCCGGCATTCTGTTTTCTTGGTCTGACATTGTAGGCTCCGGATAAGATGAATTCTCCGCCGTTCTGACGGAATGGATATACAATCTATAACTTTTCTGTAGTTATTGCAAATTCTTCTGCGATTGAAAACATGATGAAAATGGCTATAATGTCACACATGCTTACATCTGACTTTTATTTTGACCTGCCGCAGGAGCTTGTGGCGCAGCATCCTTCCGGCGTGCGCGGAGAGGACAGGCTGATGCTGCTCGGCCGCTCTTCCGGCGCCGTCAGTGACTATATGATGGATGATCTTCCTGATCTTGTTGACAGCGGAACACTGATGGTGTTCAACAACTCAAGGGTGAGGCGAGCGCGCGTATACGGCATAAAGGAGACGACCGGAAGACAGACCGAATTCATGTTCCTGAACAGGACTGACCCGGACGGATATGTATGGAACACGATGGTCAGATCGGCGAAGAAGCAGAAGCCTGGAATGCGATATTCGTTTCCGGACGGCTCGGTCGGGGTGATTGAGGACGTGCCGGAGAATGCGGACACCGAATTCCGCTCGCTGCGTTTCGGTCGGCCTGTAGGCGAGGACTGGTTCGAGATGAACGGACATATTCCGCTTCCGCCTTACATAAAGCGTGAGGACGGTGAGGAGGACAGCGAGCGCTATCAGAACGTCTATGCAAGGGAGACAGGAAGCGCGGCCTGTCCCACGGCCGGACTCCATTTTACGGACAGAATGCTCGCGCGTCTTGATGAGAGGGGAATCGGCCGTGCGTTCGTCACTCTCCATGTGGGGCTTGGGACATTTCTTCCCGTCAGGGAGGAGAACATAGAGAATCACCGTATGCACAGCGAGAGCTACACCGTGCCTGAGGAGACTGCCGAGGCGGTGAACCGCGCGAGGCGGGAGGGAAGGCCGGTTCTTGCGGTCGGCACCACTTCCGTAAGGACGCTTGAGTCGGCGGCTTCGGCTGACGGGACCGTAAGGAGCGGAAGCTCGGACACCCACATATTCATGTATCCGGGATATGAATTCAAGGTTGTGGATCAGATGTTCACGAACTTCCACACGCCTGAAAGCACGCTGATAATGCTTGTCAGCGCGTTCGCCGGCAGGGAGAACATTCTGGGAGCCTACAGAGCCGCCGTGGAGAAGCGGTACCGCTTTTTCAGTTACGGCGACTGTATGCTGATAAAATAAAATTCAGGTCAGCTGCTCGAACGAATATCTTGTCAGATTGAAGAACTGCTGCCGGACGACGTCGCTTATCATCTGGTCCGCGGCGGCCTTCTGGAATTCCGCCTTTACCGCGGATTGTATGTCCGATACGCTTTTCTGTGTCAGCGGAATTCTTTTTCCTATAAGGCTGTTCTCAAGCTCCCTGCTTCTGAACGTGAACGGTCCGGCGAAAGTTAGCCTCACGCTGCTTAGGCTGTTTTTTTCCATTCCGGCAAGAAACGCGAACGACGCGGACTGGGCGGTTATGCTGTGCTCAGGTCCTATCCTCTTGAATACGGATATGTCCGCATCCGGATACGGAATCCTGACGTTTGAGAGTATGAATCCGTCCGGAATCCTCATATTTCCGGAGAACGGCTCGTAGAGCGTGTCGGACTGGTTTCTGAATTCAAGCCGTGTGTCGAGCGCCATCAGCGGAGCGCACAGCGTCAGTTTATGGCCTTCGGCGCAGATGTTTCCGCCGACAGTCGCCATGTTCCTTACTGCCGGATTCGCGATGCTTATGAGCGCGTCATACAGCACCTGCGGAAGATGGTTCAGTCCAAGCTCCAGCAGCTGTGAGAGTGACGTGCCGGCGCCCACGTCCAGATAACGCTCGTGGCGGACTATCTGGGACAGTTCCTTTATTCCGTGCGTGGAGATCGACTTTTCCGGCAGCTCATGGAGTCTGGTGCATCCTCCTACGATGCGTATGTCCTTTATCGTCTTGAGCTGGTACAGCAGTTCCGTCATGTTTTTTGCGAAGAAAACTGATTTTCCCATCTTATCTGAAATTCTCCTGTACGCGTGATTTCATGTCATGCCGATCCTGGAGATGTCTTCCCGTCCTTCTGCTGTGCACGGCGAGGGCGAACAGAATTCCCGACACAAGCGTCTCCGTGTCCGTGCAGCATGGCGCGAGTTGCCTGACCTCTTCCGTGATTTCCTTTTTTGATGGAATCCTGTGCATACGGAGGATTCCGCAGGCGGTGAATATCTTGCCGGCATCGCAGTAGCCGCACAGCCTTATGCCGGCCCTTGCGAATCCGTCCGCTATGTCCCTGTATTCGTCCGTTCCGGAAAACGACTCAAGCGTCTCTATTTCGGAATCCCTGACTATGGCTGTGGGAATTCTGCATGATGCGACCGGCTTTCCGTCAAGAAGAACCATGCAGGAGCCGCAGAATCCCTTGCCGCACCCGCATTTTACGGAAATGCAGGAATTTCTTCTGAGAACATCCATGAGCGGCTCATCGGGCTGGGCCTCGAAAATCATTTTCTGCCGGTTCAAGGTTACAGGAATCTTCATTTTGTCTTGTCTCCCGGTGCCGGATTCTCGTCTCCGGTCTCCCGCTGTTTCATCAGGTTGAATATCTGGGTCTCCGTGCAGGGAAGTTCTGTGAGTCTGGTCGCAAGCGCAAGCGACAGGGCCGATGCGAATGCCGCGGGAACGGTATTGTGCACAAGATTGTTCAGCTGTCCGGATCTGTTCTTGGACTGGACGAACATGATTGTGCAGCTGTCGCACGGTACGGTCTTGCCGCTCACAAGCGCCGTAAGTTCCTGCTGAACCTCAAGCCTTATTGTCTTTCTTGCCGCGGCCTCATCCAGAATTTCTCCGCAGTCTATCGTAATCCATATTCCCTTTATCCGCTCGCTGTATGTGTAGGTGTCAAGCTCAACCTCCACCGCTGCGGAAGCGAATGACATTGTCGTGTACGGTTCTCCGCAGAAATCGCCTTTTCTCCATTTGCGTGCGGCGGAAGATGAAAGTCCCTTTTTGGCTGTTATGGGAAGCGGCTGATGGAATCGTTTCCGCTGTATTTCCGCGCAGCATCTTTTCACGAGCTGGTTCATCACCGCGATGTTGTTGTCGGAGGATTCGGGATATTCAGGCAGCTCATCCGCGAAGAATTCCGAATCGACTGTTATGTTGTCCTTTCCGATTTGAAGAGTCTCGGCCGCCGTATTCTTCCATATTTCCTGGACATCGTCTGATGGCTTTACAGCCTTTATTATCAGCGTCTCGTCGGCCATCAGCGTGATTTCCATCTTTCTGTCCGGAGTGAAGACCGTGTCTCCCAGATAGCCCGAAGTGTTGAACGCGGTCGCGATTCCTATTCCTCTGAGCGGAAGCGCGAAGAACGGATTGCTGTCCTTCATCGTCCTGTTCACGGCATCCATTCTGAATGATGTGTATTTCCTGTTGAAGTCGCTTGCCCTTATGGTCTCTGAGAGTGTCTCTCCGTGCTTTCCGAGATGGAATGTGAACGGAAAATCATGCTTTCCTGTATCCGCACTGTTGACGGCCCTGATGTCGTCCGGAAAGACATTTGTCTTTCCGCACAGCTGTTTCATGTGGCTTTCCACCGCGAACAGAGTCTGTGCCTCTGTGTTCTTTACCGATATGGACGTGGGGGGATTCTTTGACTTCCGCGCCGTCACCTTCAGGTGCATGTTCTCCGGTCTGTAGTAACCGCAGGCTGTAAGCGCCATCCTGTCCACGAGCTCCTGGGCGAACGGATTTCCTGCTCCGATGTCGATGTCAATCTTTATGTCCATCGCCCTGATTTTTCCGGACGGAAGGACTGCGGTTCTGTGCGAGATGACCGCAGGTGTGTCCGGAGACAGGTATCTGTCCTCCTCTTTATGCGAAAGCGTCAGGCGCACCGGCTTTTTGGACAGGAATGAGGCCACCGCGGTCTGGACGGCCAGCATGTCGGTCCTCCATAATCCTCCCTGAAGGTTTCCCGATGATTTTGTCTTGTGTATGAACACATTCTCCGTGTCTATGCCGAGAATTTCCGTGATGCTTCTGTGCAGAAGTCCTGTCCATTTTGTGGGGCTGAACACGTGGATCTGTTTTCCGTCCATGTAGCAGAACGCACCCTCTGTCTCCTTCCACGGGGGATTACTGGTGCGCTGCCTCCATTCGCCGGATACGGTCATCATGTCCTTTGTGAAAAGCTCCGTATCCGCCTCCGCGCTGTTTTTCTGCGCATAAAGTCCCGTCCTGATTTCCCTTTCGGCCGCCGGAGTCTCCGCGCCGCTGGCATAGAATTCAGGATCCGCATCAAGCGGCGGCAGACTGTTTATCTCCGTTATGAATTCTGAGAATTCCGTCCTTTCCTGAGGAAATTCCGGCGGCTCAGGAGCCATCAGAAGCGGTTTTTTCTGCCGTTCCATGATTCTTTTCAGGGCGGTCTCAAAATTCTCCACATCGAACGATATTTTCACCCTGTCCAGCAGCTCAAGGACGGTGGTTTTGTCCGGTCCCACAAGAATTCCCAGCGGTTCACCTGTGTATTCCGCCAGTCCGCATCCGAACACGGACCAGCGCGAGCCTTTTATGTCCATGCATTTTGCTCCGGGAATGTCGTCCGCCGTGAAAAGCCTGTATCCGTCCGGAAGATCCGGTGCCTGTATGCCGGTTATTTTTCCGGAGGCGGCCGGGCTTCTTACCAGCGCCGCGAAAAGAGTTCCGTCTCTGCCGTAGTCGCTCAGAAAATTCTCGGCGCACAGCGATCGTTTCTGCCTTTCTCCGGTAATTTTCTTTTTTCTAGGCATGGTTTTCCTGTCCTATGCGTGCTACGGTCTCAATCACCAGATCCGAGTCGCTGTCCGTCATGTCCGGCCAGATTGGAATTGATATTGTCCGTGAATACTGACGTTCCGCATTCGGAAAATTCTCCGCGGTAAAGTCCGGATAAAGCTTCTTCCAGTAGCTGAAATGGAACA
This sequence comes from Bacteroidaceae bacterium, assembly GCA_963594605.1. Classification (GTDB taxonomy): domain Bacteria; phylum Spirochaetota; class Spirochaetia; order Treponematales; family Treponemataceae; genus Treponema_D. The sequence continues at coordinate 5,793 of CAVBEH010000007.1, read as the reverse complement.
GCGGAATGAAGTGAACGGAAATTCCGATTCCTGCCTGCTGGAGTTTCACTGCGAATTCCTGCCTTGAGATGCGCAGTTTTTCAGGCACGAGCCTTAGAAGATACAGATGCCATGAGTTTCCCGGACCGTCGGGCGGCAGGCTGACAAAATCCATCCCGGAGAAGGCACTGTTGTATTTTTCGGCGGTTGCTTTTCTTGTGCCGTAGAAGTGCTCCGCGCGCTCAAGCTGGCAGATTCCGATTGCAGAGAGGATGTCGGGCAGATTGAATTTGTAGCCCGGAGCCACTATGTCATATTCCCATGACGCGCGCGGTGACGTGTATCTGTCCCAGGTTGTTCTGTCCATTCCGTGCATCCGCATTATCTCCATGCGGCGTGCCAGTTCCGGATTTCTTGTGCAGACCATCCCGCCTTCGGCAGTTGTGATTGTTTTTGTCACGTAGAAGGAGAACACCCCGGCGTCGCCGACTGTTCCCGCATATCCCAGGGATGTCGGGGACGGAAACGCATGTGCGGCATCCTCAATGACGGCCGCCCCGTGCCTTTTGGCGGCGGCGCATATTCTGTCCATCCGGCAGACATTTCCTCCGATATGAACAGGAACTACGGCCGCAATTCTGTGTCCGGTGTCATTGCTGAGAATCCTTTCTATGCTGTCGGGATCTATGCTGTAGCTGTCCTTTTCTATGTCGGCGAAAACCACGTCCGCTCCCAGATGGCGGGCACAGGCGGCCGTTGATACAAAGGTGTATGGCGTTGTCAGCACTGATTTTCCGGGGCCGACGCCGCAGGCTTCCATCGCGAGCAGCATTCCGCTGGTGTTGCTGTTTACGGCAAGGCTTGTGACAGGCGCATCCGTCAGACCCAGGGATTTTCTTGCCGCCCTCACGGATTCTTGCGCGGCTGTGTCCTTTTCGGTCACCGCCTCAGTGAATTTTCTCTCAAATTCAAGCGTCTTCTTGCCTGTTGTGAGCCATCCTGAGCGGAGAACGTCAAGAACGGCGCTCTCCTCAGCCTCTGTGATTGATGCCCTGTGGAAGGGAACTCTGATTTTATCTTCTGCCATAAAACACTCCGTAAAAACACATTTATCTGTCACAGCAGATCGGTTCTCTGCTGCCCGTCATTTCCGCACGAGCCGTAGAATTCCGCCAGCGAAGGGAATTCCCTTTGCAGAACCGTTATAAGATGCTCCCTGTTGCGGTAAAAGATCTCCTGTCCCGCGGCAAGTCTGCATACAGGCTCAAGCTCGGACAGAATTCCGCCGAGCTTTTCGGCCGCGACGGGATGATTCTCAAGGCGGAGAATTTTCGGATATTCGGTCGGCACGGGATGTTCAGATTCCAGCCACAGCGGTTCGGTAAGTCTCTCACCTTTCCTTGCTCCGACAATCTTTATGTCGATGTCGCGGTAAGGCTCAAGCCCGCTGAACTTTATGATCTGCTCCGCAAGCTCAAGAATGTTCAGCGGCTCTCCCATGTCAAGAAGGTAGGATGCTCCGTTTTTTCCCATGCCTCCGGTCTGAAGAACAAGCGAGCAGGCTTCCGGAATCGTCATGAAGAAACGCTCCATCCGTCTGTCCGTCACGGTCACCGGTCCTCCGTTCTTTATCTGCTCCATGAAAAGCGGCAGAATAGAGCCTCTTGAGCCGAGGACATTTCCGAACCTGACGAACATTATCGCCTGGTTTCCGTGCGCTTTTGCGGCGGCATCCAGAACGAGCTTCTCGCACAGCAGCTTGGACACTCCATATACAGATACCGGACTTACCGCCTTGTCCGTTGAGATCAATACGAACCGCTCCGTTCCGTGCCTCACGGCCGCATCAAGCAGATTCTTTGTTCCGAACACATTGTTCTCTACCGCCGCGACCGGATTCTCCTCCATCATAGGAACATGTTTGTATGCTGCGCAGTGGAATATGACATCGCATCTTGTTTTTTCTATTATATAGTCCGTGTAGCTGCGGTCCTTCATGTCCCCGATTATCGGGACGATGGATGCTTTCTCGCCGACGCCCTCCGCCTGGAGAACCCGCAGCTCCCTGAATATTCCGCAGATTGAATTCTCGCCGTGTCCGAACAGATATAGCCGTTCCGCGCCTCCGGAAAGAAGCTGTCTCGCAAGCTCCGAACCGATCGAGCCTCCGGCACCGGTTATGAGGACACGTTTTCCGCGCAGATATGACAGGCTTTCCTTTAGAGGAATTGTAATCTGCGTGCGGCCGAGAATATCAAGCGGATCGATTTCCCTTGCCTGGACAAAATGTGCGGTTCCGTCTATGACCTGGCTGATTCCAGGAAGTATTTTTATATGGGAGAACCTGTTTTTCCTGAGCACGTCGTAGATTTCCCTTATGCGTTCGACCGGAGCGCTTGGAATCGCGATTATCGCCTCGTCCGTCTCGGAATTCCTCAGTATGTTGGCGATGTTGTCTATCGGTCCCAGAACCGGAATTCCGTCCGCCTCCGTGCCTATAAGCGACTTGTCGTCGTCAAGAAACGCGGCGACCCTGCCGAACACCTTCTTCCTTTTTATGTCATCGGCTATCGTCTGTCCGGCGAATCCTGCTCCTATGATGTAGACATTCTTTTCCATAATAAGGCCGTTTTCCATATTCAAGTTATTTTTCCGGGACTTTTTCTATTTCCTCGTAGGACAGATCGACAGTCATGTCGGAGTCCTGAAAAGTGAAGCGGATTTTTACGCGTCTCTTGCGCCTGTCCACTTTTATTATGTTTCCCTCAAGTCCGTGCAGCGGCCCGGACGCTATTCTTATCCTGTTGTTCTCGTCGAACGAGGCTTTTGATACATCCATAACCGATCCGAATTCAAGAAAATGACCGAGGAGGGCAAGATCACGCCCCGAAATCTCCTCACGTTCCAGCGTGTTCGGAAGAAAACGCTGGAAATATTTGAGACGGCTTATCATTCCGCACAGGCAGTCGCCCATCCTGTCCTGAAACTCAAAAAACACGTATCCGGGAAACACAGGCTGAAGCTCGCTCATTGTTTTTCCCTGCCTCCGGATTATCATTTTCCGCTGGAGATAGATTGTCCTTCCCGTTATGTTCTGCTTCCTGACAAGCTCGTCCGCAAGCTGCGAGAATCTCTGCTCGTTGCGGGAACTTATCTGTGCGGCATAATAAAACATGAAGAAGACTTTACCATAGAAGCGGATTTTCTTCAATCTTGAAAAAAAATACTTCTAAACAAGTGCATTTCAGACTCCGATTATCAAACAGAAGGTGGAAACTGATGGGGAAAACAAGCTTTGTGCTGCTTTTCATGCTGCTTTGCGCGGTCTGTCCGGCAAGCCAGATTTCTTTTCAGGTCGTGCAGCATGACGACTCCGCGGGCGGAAAGGTCGGTGAGCAGAGTCTTCTTGTTGAGGACGGGCTTCTGACCGGATTCTTTGACAGCGGATTCATCGTCACGAATTCTCCGGCCGCCGTGTCATCTTCGGCGGCTCAGGATGAGAGTCTGTGGAAAACCGGATTTGATGATGCCGTTGGCGGCTGTTCGGATTATTTTGTTCAGGTCAGGCTTTACTTCCGGCCGGATCAGGATTCTGCCGGAAAAACATCTCCGGTTCTGAATGACATAGAATATTCAGTCGTCTCGGTCGCAACGGGCAGACAGATTTCCGGAAAATCCGCCGTAGGACCGGAGTACGAGCGCTTTCTCCGCAAAAAGAACCGGAATTCCTCCGGAGACGGATTTTTTGCCGGGCTGGTGGCTGATATAAAAAAAGCGATAAAAAGAAACCCTAAGGATGGTCATATATGATACATAAGAGAATGAGAGAAATTTCGAGGCTTTTTGCCGTCGTACTGTGCAGCCTTGTGTTCGCGTCTTTCAGCACTTCGCTGGACGGAAGGGCTGTTGTCGTTGAGGACGGCGTTTTTCCGCAGGGACTTTTTGCAAAGGCTGTAGGTTATCTTCCTGGGGACGTGCTCAGCGTTACAGGAATTTCCGGCAGCAGCACTGCCGATCTTCTTGTAATCGGTGCTCTTGATCCTTCTGAAGGTGTCGCGATCATGCTTTCTCCGGAAGCCGCCGCCGCGCTCGGCATGGACAGGGATTCAAATAATATTGTAAAGATAACGAAACGTTCCAGTCAGGACGGCCGTGTGTACGGTTCCGCAATGCTTGCTAAGCCGGCTGATACGGCCCCGGACACAGCCGCGGAGCAGGACGGCGACGGACAGAATGCGGCTGAGGAAAGCGGAACGGACATAATTGACGATGATATTGAGGAGAAGGATGCTTTCGCCGAAGAAAATCTGCCGGAAGAGGCTGAGCCGCCAGCCGCAGATGACGGTTCTCCGGACGCTGAGTCCGATTTTGCAGGAACCGACGCAGATACGGATGACGGTGACACAGAGCCGTCAGGGAATGAAATCCCGGAACCGGAGTCCGGCCTGAACGGAGCCGCTGCAGAGGAATATGTTCCGGAGGAGGAAGTGCCTGCTCCTGCCGTTCCGGAGGAGAGTGCCGTGACACCGTCTGCTGAAGAGACGGAGCCTCCAAGCGAGGAGGAATTTGTTCCTGCCGATGATCTGACCGCACAGCCGTCCGCTGACGATGCGGCGCCGGAAGCCTATGAAGAGGAGGAGGCTCCAGCGGACGAGGCTGTGGTTCCGGATCAGGATTTCTACAGCGGGGATTCTGCTCCCGAACAGGAGGTTCCTGCGGAGGAGCAGACCGTGGAATCTGATGAGAATCCGCTTGTCTCCGAGTCGGTGGAGGCGGATGTCTTTGATGACGGAGACGGCGCGGAGAATTCAACTGAAACAGAAGCTCCGGCAGATGAGGAGGCGGTCACGGAAGATGAGATTCAGGATGATGGTGAGCTGCCGGCTGAGGAACTTGTCGCTCCCGAACCTTTCGATGAGCATGATGATGCGGTCCAGGAGCCTTGTGAAGAGGAACCTGACGTGACACCGGAATCAGAATCGGTCAGTGAGGACATTCCGGCTTCCGAGCCCTACGACGAGATCGGACCTGAACCTGTAGATGACGAGCTGCCTGCTGCGGAACCGGAGGATGACATTCCGTCCGAAGAGCCGGCTGAGGAGAACATTCCTGCAGAAGAATCCGAACCATCTCCTGAACCGGCAGAGGAAATTCCGCCTGTTCAGAGCGGGACATCGGCCGAGTTTTCCGTGGAGACAGCCGCAGATGAAACTGACGCCATGCCTGAGGATGAGACTGTGACTGAGGAAGGTGTTTCCGGTGGTGATGATGACAGCGTTGAGGATGCGGTTGAATTTGACGAGACTTATGATGCTATAATCCTTGTTCCGGCGGCGGACAATCCGCCTGAACCGGTTTTGAATCCGGATGTTTCAACGGATGGCGCGGATTCGGAGACTCCCGGGGATGTAGCTGTCACGGAGGAGATTCCTGAGTCTGAAGCGGAAACTCCTGCCCCGGATGATGATTCCGGCAGCGGAAATCATGATGGACCGGCTTACGGAAAATATCTTGTTCCGTCGCTTGGGGAACTCACCGGCGGCTCATATTATATCCAGATTGCCGTTCTGAAGGATGAGCTGAACATAATGGGCATAATAGAAAAATACAGCGGAAATTATCCGATGGCGGTCGTTCCGCTTTCATCCGGATCCGCACTTCAGGTTATGGTCGGACCTCTTTCGATGGACGAGTATGGTGCGGTTCTGGAGCGTTTCAGAAGCTACGGATTCAGGGACGCATTCCTTAGGAAAATAAAATAAGCGTTTCGTATGCGCACATAAAAAGGCTGCTGCGGTATATCCGTGGCGGCCT
>CAVBEH010000006.1:0-119350 GCA_963594605.1 Bacteroidaceae bacterium | reverse complement strand
CTTGATTCTACCGTCAGCAAGCTCCTTTGCCGTTCCGTAGTAAATGCGGTTTGTAAGTCCGCTTATCGCAAACTGTTTCATAGCCTTTTACCTTCTAAATAATCTAAAATTGGAATATTAACAGGAGCGCAAGATTCTGGATTTTCGCAACAAACGCAGATTCCGTCACTCATCTGATACAGAACATCTTTCACAAAGTCTTTTTCATCGGGATTCTTGTCATTTAGAATCTCTTCTATCTTTTCACAAACACTTACGTACTTGAAAAAGTAATTCTCTGCCTCATCTACAAGTTTCAGAATTTGTATTTTCTCTTCTTCGGAAAATTTGTTCATTACTTACTCCTCTGGTCATCATAATAAGACATTTTTATTTCCTTCTTTTTTATTACCAATTTGCATAAACCGATATTGTTCAGCAAAATACAATGAATCAATGATTTCAAGTGCAAGTCTTCTATCTCTTGTCTGTAAATCATCAAAATGATTACAGCAATTCTGCTCCATGCTCAACTTGTTTCCTGTCAAAAGCCATTCGTATGAAACTGCCAGTATTCTTGCGATTTTCAAAAGTTTCATATAGTCAAGATTCAACCGTCGTTTCTTCCAATTTAGAAGTTCCTGCATACTTACAATATCGCTTATTGATTCAAAGAATACTTCATCATATTTCTTGCTGAAATTCTGTGTCTTCAGTTCTAGTGTGTTTTCAATTCTTGCGACTATGGATTCTGGAGTCAAATCAAAATCAGAAAGACACTTCAAATCCGGATTATTTTCAAGAGTTCCAAATAGAAGCCAGTGAACAGACACATTCAGACTATTTGAAATTCTTTGTAGCATTAACGGAGTAGGTATTGTTCCCCTTTTTTTCCATTGTGCAAATGAGGAATTGCTTATACCTATAGACTTTAAGAAATCACTATCTTTTATTTTCAAATCGTTCAGACACTCTAAAATTCTATTGTACATGTATTTATCTCCATTCTTATTCCTCTATCAATTCATCAGCTACAATACTTTCCATAAGTCCTATAGCCTTTTCAGAATATGGAACTATGCCTTTCAATCCGAAACTGAGCCAACTCTGTATATTGTCCGTGTCACTTATTTTATAGGAAAGCCTTACATTCTTATCCTGCACAATGGAATTGAATTCTTTCAGATTGCCGCTTACAAGAGACAGAAGAAATATATTGATTCCAATTCCTTTATCATTGTTGTGATGTAATAAATTGATTACAATGTCAGGAATTGTGTGCATTCTGTCCTCCACAAAAAGAAGGAAGTCAACTTCATCTTTTGTATAAAACGTTTTTTGATTCATCGAATTTCGCAGCACATTTTCCCGGAAAAGATTTCGCATAAATACACCGTTCAGCTGCAATATGCTGACAAGTGTCTGTATAAGCTCGCTGACTGGATCTGCAGAATCCTCTGGGAAATAAAATTCTGCCCCTTTATAATCGTCTTTGCCTATATCAATTTTTCCAGCCTGATATTCCTTTCCAAGTTTTTTTAACGCTTCTTCTTCGGTCTCAGCTTTTATTTCAACAGTCTTGCCGTAGTATTCACAAATATCTATTTTATAGCTTTTCATTATTCTGACTCCCATGAAACTTATCTTCAAGTTTTATATAGTAAAAATTTCTGCGCATTTCTGCCCGAAAGTATCAATGTTTCAATTTTTTCTTGATAATTTTCTTCTCTTTCAAGGTCTTAAGTTTCTTTACACCGTAATCTCACTTAATATCTGGCTGAATATTGCCTTTGCAAAGTTCGGCGGCACTGCATTGCCAATCTGCTTTACAACCTCGACTTTTGTTCCTGTAAACTTATAGTCTTTTGGAAATCCTGTTGCCGCTGCAAGCTCTTTAGGTTGCAGCATCCTAAAGCCCAGTTCAATTCCGTATTTATCAGTTCCAATAAGTGCGTATCTGTCTTTTGTTGTAAGTGTTGGAATTGGTTCTTTTAGTGAAACTGCATGGCCGTTTCCGTAATACTGAATCAGCATTGGCGAAACCAGGCAATGTTCCTGTTTTGTGCAGATTGTAGAAAGCGGCTCGTTTAGTTTTCTGTTTCTCTGTCGTGCGGATGTCTGGCCGATAGCAGAAATAAAAGGTTCTACAAGTCCGTACCTGTTTGAACAGTTCAAAGTAGGCACAGGCTCTGTTATATGATGTACTCTGTTGTTACCTTTGTTGTATCTGCAATGGAAAGGTGTTATCAGCATGTGGTGACCACCGGAGCAAGATATGGTTGAAAGCGGATTATTCAGACTTTCAGCATTTGAAGTACCGTAAAGTTTTGCGATGAATGGCACTGCTGCTGCATCTCCCCAGAACTTCCGGATTCCGTATTCAATGCGGCGCAAAGTCGCAGGAGCAAGAGGCTTTTTTCTCTCGCTAATAAGCTTACTCGGAATTGACCAGTCTATGATTTCTGCCGCAGAATGCCAGTCCGGTAGTATAAGGTCGCCGCCCTTTGTATTGGTGGGCTGAGGCCAGAGGATTTTCTTTCCGAAGTCTCGTCTTACGCATTGGATGAAAAGCCTTCTTCGTGAAGTTGGCGCACCGTAATCTGCTGCACACAGAACACGCCAGTCCACGATATAATTTAGGGAGTGAAGCCCTGCAATGAATACATTGAATGTCTTTCCCTTACACTCCTTAATCACATGCCCGTCTGAATCGAGAGGTCCCCACGTCTGAAACTCAGGAACATTCTCAATAATGATTCTTTTCGGCCTAAGCTCTTCTGCGAACCGCAATACTTCCCATGCTGGACTTCTCATGTCTTCGGAGCGTGGCTTTCCTCCACGAGCAGTTGAAAAATGCTGGCAGCCGGGACTTGCCCACATAAGGTCACAGTCCTTTGATGCTGCAAGAGTATTAGGCTCAATATGCTGTACGTTTTCACATCTGTGTTCGGCGAAAGGATAATTCTGAGAGTGGGTTTCAATCGCCCTTTCCCAATGGTTAATGGCACTCATATTGATGTCAAAATTATAATCATGAGCTGCTTCAATAAGACCGGTTGATTCACCACCGCCTCCACAGAACATGTCTACGATATTCAGTTTGTACATTCTAGTCCCCCAGTTTCTATTTGCTTTTGCCTTTTCATAGGACTTCGCCACAGGCTTTTCTAAATCAAGTCCTCTGTAACGCTGTCTCCATCCGTTAAGAAAAAACATCTTGTCCGCAGCCTCTTTGCCATTTTTGTAAAAAAGCACCTCATATTGCGCACGGACGACATTCTTTTGCAGCTGTGCCAGCTCTGAATTGTAAAAGGAATTCTCCTTTCTGAGTTCCATCTCTTTTTTTGTCATTGCCTATTCCCCAATATCCACAGCCTTTTCTGCCGGTTTTTGAGCATCGCCGTCTATAGACCGTATAATATAAGGCTCCACAAGTTTCTCCTGCGGATTCAATTTCTCGCCTTCTTTTGACAGGACATAGCTTCTGTCAACTTCCAAAGTTACTTTCTGGCCAATATGATTTCTCAGTTTCTTGTACAACTCTCTATCTCGTACTGTAACTTCCCTGCCGTTCGGCGCAATCAGGCTGACATATCTAAAAAGGTTGCCGTAATCGTTTGTGGCTGCATATACATCATCAATGGTAAACTCCACGCCGACCCTTTCGCTTACTGTGTTTCGGGCGGTGCTTATCACACCAAAAACAAGTGCCCCAAGAACAATAAGCCCCAGAAGCGACAACATTCCCATCTGAATATCAAACCAATTTTCTCCAATGCCAGCATCCTGACTGCCTTTTCTTCTTCTAAGCCTTATCTTCCCCTCGCACTTTCCCTGTTCGGCAAGCACGCATATATCACGGCATTTTTCCAAATCTTGCAAATCTTGAACCAGATCATCTCTTACCACAATCTCAGTGAAAACTTCCTGTATCATGGCGATAATATCCGTTCCTTTTTCCAGCGATTTCTTAAAAATGTTAAAAGACTTCTGAACACGCTCTATCTCGTGGCATTTTTCCAAAAGCTCTTTCAGGCTCTCAGTTTTGTCTTTGTCGCACATATCCTCTATCTCAATGCCGAGATGGATTGCGTTGAAGAAATTCCTGACAGCCGTGTAATAATTGCACATATATCTGTCACGTTCCTTTTTTTCCTTACGCCTTCCTTTCTCAGCTGCCATCACCTTCAAGAAGTCAAAGAAAATTCCACCATTTTCCGTTTCTTTCATTTTTATCTCCTCTGTAATTAGCGCCAGATGGCGCTAATTAGTATTTTAATTTACGCCTATTCTATAAAAAAAATATCCTTTTTGGACTATCCGTTTTTCTAGTAATTCGTTTTTAACCAGGACTCTGACACAACAATTTCCTCCGCCATTTGAAATGACTACTCATCTTTCAATCAGCGCCACTTGGTGCTCATTAATGTTTTCCTGAAATATGTCCAAGCACCATCACTTTCCCCTAACAGATTCATCAATCAGCTCATCAAGGACATAGCCGCTCAGCGACTTGCCGTTTCCCGCCGCCTGCTTTTTCAGGACTGCAATTTCATTTTCTGTCCCCGAAATAGATACAGTCCTGAATTTTTTTCTGTCAGATTCGGGTATCTTTTTTCTGCCAGATCCCTCCCTTCTGCCTCCACGTCCGCTCTTCTTTTCTGCCATAGCCTGATAGTAATCCTATTTCAAAAATAAGTCAATTTGAAAAAAGTAAATAAAATAATCAAAAAAAACGATGTACCAAAGTGGTACCTCAGTGGTACTAAAGTGGTACATGAAAAAACATCGATGTACCACTCTTTTTCTATACAATGCAAGAAGTTGCGTCATCAATGTACCACTTTCTTTATCTTGCCTATCGGACATATTACTTAGTTCTATATGTTTTGTTCAAGTGCTACCCGCTTTTATGCGGAATTTTTAATAAGAAGTGCTTAATTAGCGCCAAATGGCGCTGAAAAGAATTTTCTCTGATAATCTGAAAAAATGACTAACGCCCCTGCAATTAGCGCCAGATGGCGCTAATTAAAAAGAGAAGCTAACAGATGAATTGAAGCAGCGGCAAGAATTCTATTGACAGCAGAATTTGTTTGCTGTATAAAATAACTGCCACACGATAAGGAATTTTTTTGTTAATCATCACCGAAAAACCTTCGGTCGCAGAGTCTTTCAGCGTGGCTCTTTCCATCCCTTACAGCAAACCACTCGGATATTACACCGATGGTCAGACCGAAATAACAAACTGCGTAGGTCATCTTTATGAGCTTGCAAAGCCAGAAGAGTATGACGAATCCTATAAAGACTGGACTTTTGAAAAACTTCCGATAATCCCTGAAAAATATCTGTACAAGAAAAATGAGGAATACGAAAGGCAGACTAAAAAAGTAACAGCTCTTCTTCTCAAGCACCGCAATGACAAAATCATAATCGCAACCGACGCCGACAGGGAGGGCGAGGTCATCGCCCGGATTGTTTTTGAACAGGCAGGTCTCACTGACATCTCAAACTGCTTGCGCTTCTGGGTATCTGAAGCTCTGACTTCTAAAGTCATAAAAAAGGGACTTTCGCAGATGAAGCCCTGGTCTGAATACAATGAGCTTGCAGAAAAAGGATTTGCCCGGCAACATGCGGACTGGCTTGTCGGAATGAACCTGACTCCTTATGAGACTCTTCTGGCAGGACACAAGATTACTCTTCCGGTCGGAAGAGTACAGACCGCAGTTATCGCCGCCATAGCCCAGAGAAACAGGGAAGTAAAAAACTTTGTATCCGAGCCGTACTATCAGTGTGTAGCACATCTGAAAGACAACAACGGAAACAAGGCGGAAGCTCTTCTTCTCAATCCCGAAAACGGCAGATACTTTTTTCCGACGGTGAACCGCTACATCAATCAGGCGCACATATTCAGCGAGACCAACAAGACAGTCAGTGTAAAAGCCGATGTGAAGAGAAAAAGCCTGAATCCGCCGAAACTGCTTTCCATAACCGAGCTGCAGAAAATAGCCTCCGCTGAATATGACTACTCATCAAGCAAGACTCTGGAGATTGCCCAGTCCCTGTACGAGAAGCACAAGTGCCTGTCATATCCTAGAACGCCTTCATCCGTTATGGGCGATGATGACGTTCCACTGTTCAAGGAAAAATTCGAGCTTCTGAAAGGAACATTTCCGCAGTCAAAATACTGCAATCCTGACCTTATCAGCGCCGGGAACAGGCATATCTTCAACTCAAAGAAGCTTGACTCGCACCATGCTCTTATTCCTCTGGACAAACTTCCTCAGTCCGCAACCCAATGTGAGAAGAACATTTACGAAATCGTCCTGAGACGTTTCTTTCTATGCTGTATGGATGAATGTGTCTTTGACGAGAAGACGCTGACAATATTCAACGGAGATTTTTCCTACAGGGCCATCATAAAAGTTGCCGTATCGGAAGGATGGAAAAAAGCTCAAAAGGAATTAGCGCCAAATGGCGCTGAAAAGAACTCCGAAACAGAATCCATTCAATATTTCGATGAGAACACATGCATTCTCAAAAACACTGAAATAGTGAAAAAAATGACCGTGCCTAAAAAGGAATTCACGGAAACCTCGCTTCTAGCCTTCATGGAAAATCCGAACATGGAGGACTGCAACGAGAAGCTGGTGGGACTCGGAACGTCCGCCACAAGAGGAGACATCCTGAAAAAAATTGTTGAATACAATTATGTTGTCAAGAACAAAAGAAAGTATTATGCGACCGACAAGGCATTTTTTCTTCTGAAACTTCTTTTCAAGAACAGGCTCACAGCACTTGTGGCGAACATATCGCAGACAACCCGGTGGGAAAAGGAACTGGACGAATCCCCTGAAACATTCGAGAAAAAAATCATATCGTTTATACAGGAATGTGTAAGGACACACCCTGAAATTGAGGAATATGAAAAGCCGGACATCGGAAAATGCCCTGTCTGCAAAAGCAAGGTCTTTGAAGGCGGCAAGTCGTTTTTCTGCACTAACATAAACAAGGAGCCGAAGTGTCCGTTCATAATCTACAAGAACTCATTCGGAGCCTCTCTAAGTGTCGATGACGGAAAGCGACTTCTTGATGGCAAGCCTACAGGAGTAAAAACACTGAAAAGCAAATCCGGAAAATCATACAAGGCAAGGATTGTTTTGAACAAGGAAACGTTAAAGCTCGAATTAAACTTTGTGAACCCGTCAAAAAAAGCGCCAAATGGCACTAAAAAGAGATAGCGGAATCAGATAATTGGTGCAATTCTGGAATAATCCTTCCTTATGGCAGCCATGCTGATTCTTGCGGCAGGAGGATTTCTAATTGCAGAGGCTAAAAAAATTTCCAAAAAAACATACCGGCCATAAAATCCGCTGAATTTCGGATGCAATGCAACCGGCAAAAACATATGAGTCAAATCAAGAGGGCATCAAATGACAACAGGAAGTAAAATTTTCTGGATTATATTTCTAGTGCTGTTCATTCTTATAAACACAGCTGCCGCTTTCATAAAGGCAAGGCATATAGGAACAATCAGAGCAGCAAAGAAAGTATATAAAAATATCAACAAAATTAAAAATGACAGGACTGGCTGGCTTCTTTCTTATCTGCGGAAAATAGATCCTTTCGTTTTCGAGGAGCTGATTCTCATCGCCTTCAAGAAAAACAGGTTCAGAATAAAAAGAAACAGACGGTATACACACGACGGAGGCATTGACGGACAGGTACGGAAGAACGGACAGAAATATCTTGTGCAGGCGAAAAGATACTCGGACTATATAAAAACTGAACATGTCCGGCAGTTCATAAAGACATGCAGGTATCATAAGGCGTGCGGATATTTCATTCATACAGGAAAGACCGGAGAGGAGACAAAAAAACTGCTCAAAGAGAATCCCCAAATAAAGCTTATCAGCGGAGAGAAACTGTATGAATTTTTTATTGCGGAAAAATCTCAGAGCGGAGACCTGTTCTTTTAGCGCCAGATGGCGCTGATTTATATGACAAATCAACCATCAGAAACGGAAATATCTATGAAAAATGAATACAACGAAATTTTAAGGGAAAGGCTTCAGTTCTATATCGACAGCCAGTTCACAAGAAAGGAAGCAGCAGAGGACATGAAAACAACACCTGAACACATAACAGCCCTGATGAACCGGTTCAACCTCAAGGCTGACTTCCGACATGTGATGACGGCAAGAGCAGAGAAAAAAGTTATTGCTGAGTATGCAAAGAATCCGCTATCGATAAAGGAGATATGCCTCAAATTCAGCCTTACAGATACAATAGTCCGTAAAATCTACAACAGGCACGGACTGAAGAAAATCAGAGACAAAAAAGCTGCAAAGCTGCTGGTTCTTACAGACAATGATTTCAATGAGATTCTCACTGAACTGAGAACGACAAGAATGTCTCTTGCGAAAATCGCAGAAAGGCACAATGTCTCAAGACAGCGCATATATCAGATTCAGGTAAAAAACAACATCAAGAGATTTTAAATTTCATTCTCAAAAATTTTGCATATATAATTGAGTACGTTAAGAAAACAATAATTTTAAGACTGGGAAATTATGAAAATGAAACTTAATGAATCTCAAAAACAAAGAGCAAAGACAGCAAAACTATGTGCAGAAGGAAAACTGTCTACAAGGGAGGCGGCTTTCAAGATGGGACTTACAATGAGGACTATCCAGAAAGACATAATAAAATATAAGAAAAACGGCAAATCGGCTTTTATACATGGAAACGCAGGAAAAAAGCGGTGCAATCCTGTCAATGAAAAAAGAAGGGAGAGAATCATTCAGATTTTCAAGAACACAAGAATAAACGGACTCAATCCTTTCGAGGACATCACATACACATATTTTACAGAAATCCTTGCGGAACGGTTCAACATAAAGGCAAGCATAAGCCATGTAAAATCCATTCTGAACTCTCAGGGATATTACACGTGCATAAAGCACAAGGTAAAAAAAGAGAGGGGAGTACATCTGTTCAGGGAAAGAAAAGAGCATTTCGGAGAGCTTGTGCAGGCTGACGGAACTCCATACGACTGGTTCAAGGACGGAAAGAAATACTGCATACAGGGATTCGTTGATGATGCGACCGGCTGTCCTGTAGGACTTTATATGACAAAGAACGAATGTCTGCTCGGATATATGGAAGCCTTCGTGAACATGAGCCTAGCATACGGAATCCCCATGCAGCTTTATCCTGACAAGGCCTCCGTGTTTTTCGTGAACAGGAAAACCGATGACAACGAAAAGCATCTGACACAGTTCGGAGTAATGATGGAATCATTCGGAGTCGATATGTTTCCGGCACATTCGCCGCAGGCGAAAGGAAGAATCGAGCGGTTCTGGCAGACAATACAGCACAGGCTTCCGAATTTATTCCGTCTGAGAGGAATTCATACTGTCGAGCAGGCCAACATATTTTTACGTGACGAATTTCCAAAAATATATAAAACATGGTTTCTCAAGGAACCTAAAAACAAAGAATCCTGTTTTGTAAAGGCCGACATGAAACAGGTGACCTCAGTCATGAAAGCGACTTTCCCGGGACATATAGACAAAAGCGGTATTTTCCTGCTCAAGGGCTACAGGTTCTTCTGCCCTGAAATAACGGACAGGAAAATCCTGATACATCTGAATGAAAGGGAAGGTCTGTGGATTACAGACCAGAAGACGGAGAAAAGATATTCCGTGAGGCTGGTTGAAAGTGACACATCAGGAAACATGCCGGAAGTTATGAAGATTCTGATTGACAAGGTGTTTCTCAAAAATGCAAAGCCGAAATTCCGTGAGGTCTACATGGATATAGATGATGTCGTACTGTCTCAGATAAAGCCGAAAAAATTTAGGAAAACAGGATAAAAAATTTGAAAGAAAAAACAGAAACTCCTCAAAAAAAGCCTTCTGAAAACGAAGGCTAAAAGTGTTGTCCTCAAATAAAAAAATAGAGTATATTTCTACAGAAATATCAGTATTTTTCAGAATTTTTTCTTGCTAAATCTCCTCAAAAACAGCAAATCACCAAAAAAACTTCAAAAAAGAAGAATTTTTGAAATTTTTTCAGCGAAAAATTAAAAAGTTGTTGACAGTCTGGTCAACATTGATTTTCCGGGAAAAATCATAATTCAGGAGCCTCGCTGTGTCCGAATTCACAGAAAACCTTGCTCACACGCGCATACTCTATCTGCTCAAGATTTTTTCCGCGGCGCCTGAACATCTTGATCTCGCCGGTTCCCGTTCCGCTCTGAACCATGCTCATGACCTTCTGTCCGCCTTCCGGCAGCTCAAGTTTTCTGGCCGAAAGCTCCTTCAGACTGCAGAAAACATCGGCATCGACAATCCAGCGGCGGCTGTTTATGCTGACAGACCAGTGAAGCCTGTCCACGTCGTCGGATGATGCGGACGGAACCTGAACACAGTTCCATACGGCTGAATACAGGCGCTTTGACGAGTCGGCCGTGAATTTTATGCTCTCCCCCTCGACCATGGACACAAGAGAAAGCCTCCCGTCGAAATTTCCATGGACGGCGAAGGCCGATCCGAAAAGCTGTTTTCCCGATATTATGCTTGTAAGATGCGAGGATGAAAGATGGAACCACGGATCGGTGACAGTACGTGAGGAATAGCGGCTGACATAGCCGAACGACGTGCGCGGAGTCACGACATACTCCTCGCCGTTAAATCTTACGGAACCTGAGAATTCAGTCCTGATGCCCACCGGAATCCAGACGGCGGCCCTTTTTCTGTAGCCCTCGGAGGAACCGCTCACTATCTCGTACTTCAGGTTCCAGGCGGCGCTCCCGGAATCACACAGGCATTCAGGATGCTCAAGCACATCGTTCTCTGTTATATCAATTGATCCGGAAATCGAATCCGTGGAAAAACGGATGCCGCCGTCGCTGATTTCAAACGGCCTGAATCCGGTCTTTACACTTTTAGGTGATGAATAGGAACAAAGCTGCCGCGCACCCGGTCCCATCATGCCTATTCTGGCGGCACAGTATGACGGACGGATGCTTTCTGCGGAGACTGCGGCCGTTTCCGCCCCGGCAAGCGCCGACTGAAGGTCACAGGGATTTATCGCCGCCCTCGGCTTGAATCCCAGCATGGGGACAGCCGCCGCAAGCCCCGGATTCAGAATCTCATATTCGATAAAAAACGAACGCTCATTCCCGGTGTTCAGGCTCTTTCCGACGAAAAAAAAGCGCCAGCAGTTGAATCCTGTCTTCAATGCCGGCCGCCGGAATCCGAGCTTGTTATATGACAAATTTCTCTTAGACTCATCCATCTGCAAAAATTTCACCTTCCCGATTGATTTTCGGCAGAACAGGATGAAACCTTACAAAAAAATGTCAGTCCTTAAAAAGTCTGTCTATGGATTTTGTGAGTTCCTTCTGCTCCTCAGGAAAATTGTCATTAAGGAATTCAAAGCACTGGACCGCAGCTCTCTGCGCATGTTCATACCAGATTGAATAAAGCTCCGAAGTTATCTCTCCGCCCGGAAAAGGCGCACCCTGAACATCCGAGACAAGATCCCTCAGCATCTGTATACATTCTTTTGTTCTTTTATCCATAATCCTCGACACAGCTCCATCAGATAAAATTGAAAGGCACCGGAAAGTGATTCCAGACAGCAGACCGGGGGGAATGCCCCAGCCTTTTACAGCGGTGTATTATAGCGGTATTTCAAGAATATTACCAGTACATACGGACGATTTGTCGCATATTACGACCTCCCGTCTGAATTCCTCCGCGCTCTGCAGAAGCCGTTCCGCGGAAGCATGGACATCATCAGGAGTCACGGCTGTCAGATTCCGGATTCTTCTGCGCACCATTTCAGGCGACGTTCCGTACAAAGTCCTGTTCATTCCGCGGTTTCCGCGCGCGGCCGGGCTCTCCGGAACAAGCTCGTCACTGTAGCATGACAGAACCGCACATTCAGTCTCGTCGGGAGTAAAAGACCTTTCCGCAGCATCACGCAGCGATTCCATGAACACGTCAAGCGTTCTCGCAGGAACCGGATCCCGCCAGGATGTCATCATGCAGACACCTTCCGTTCCGTCCATACCGGCCGATCCTCCGTATGCACCGCCGGTTGTCCTTACCTTCTCCCACAGCGGATGGAGAGTAAGCCACGAGGCCAGAACAGTGTCAGCGGCATATTCAGCCGAGACCCAGGACGAACCGCGGAACATGGCGGCCGCATACCCGGTCTGAGAGTCAACAGGTACGGATTCCCTTACGGCGGAGGAATCATATCCGTGCGGACGGTATATGAACGGAATATAATCAGCCGCAGTATATCCCGGAGAAACGCCCAGAGGACGCAGCCCCGTTTTCGCGGCGAATTCATACATTCGGGACACCATGTCTCCGGCGGAATCTCTGTCCGCGGTAAAATGCAGCAGCGCGCCTCCAGCCCGGACGGAATCGTATATTCCGCGGAATTCATCCAGCAGTGCGGAAACATCGGAAGTCCCATAGGCATCAGCCTGCACAAGCTGCGTAATTCCGTACATGATCTCGCAGACCGCAGCCGTCCTGGAATTCAGCATCCTGCTTCTTGTCCCGGCATAATACGCGCCGTTCTCAATGAAGCTGCTCTTCCTGTCCATTCTGAATTCGGAGACCAGATCCTCCATTCGCCGCGTGTCCGAGAAGTCCATTCCCGATATGATTTCTGAAAGGAGCGGCATTGCCTGATCAGCCATGGACGCAAGGAATTTGCAGGATATGCACAGCCAGTAGCGGTTTCTCATGTTCACGTCGGTTCCAGGCGCATAGGAACATCCGTCCTCATCCGGGATCTGGCTTCCGGCTATGATTCTCGCCGAAATGTCACCCATTATGCAGGCCATTTCCGATGTGCACTCCGCCCAGTTCTTTCCGCCCCAGCCGAGATCAGTTAGAACACCGGCAAAAAGCGGAAGCTTTGAAAAAAGCGACGGGCTTATCACATCAACCGGAAAAAGGACATCCACATACACGATTCCGTTCGTGGGCTCGATGTTTGACAGAAGCGTGACGGAGCCTCCTGAAACAGAAACGGACGACACCGATGTCTCGACCTGCTCGATGTCGGACGGCAGCCCGGCTATTTTCAGATGCGGAATACAGGCTGTCTCGGACTGGGACTCCGGCCTCTGCTGGAATTCATGCAGCGCATCAAGCTCCCCGCGCAGCTTCTCCCTGTCGAGCGAGGCGCTTACGGACGCTATGAATTCCTCCTCACGTCTCTTTCTTCCGTCAAAAAATTCGCCGGAAGGCACAACCGTCACGAACGAGGTGACCGCATCATCAGGAAAATACTTTTTTATAAGGGAACGGGTGTAGTCCGGATCCGAACGGATTTTCTCCTTCACGGCCTCGAACGCTGTTACAGGCGAAAGGAATTCAGATGGGGCGTTGCCGTAGTTCCATCCGTTCAGAACCTTGCTCATCAGGACGAGCGAATACGGTCCCCAGCTCCGCGTCACCTCACGAAGCGAGAAGTCCATTCCCATAACGGCGGAATCTATGTCCTTCCGGCTTATTCCCTCATCATATATCTCCCTGAGTGAATTCAAAATCAGATCCCTGACCTTTGTCTCGTCGCCCCTTGCGACACCGCAGAGTCCGAATGAGAATATGTTCTCAGGCACGACCTGTCCGAAATTTCCGCAGGCCGGAGAAAGATCGTCTCCAAGCCCGGATTCCCTCAGCCTTATTGACATAGGAGAACTGTCGTTTCCGCACAGAACCTCTGAAAGATAGGCCTTCTCCATGTCCGATTTTCCGGAATACCAGCTGACGCTCACCATCTCTCCTGTGGCGCCGCTGACAGGAGCCGTGAATTCCCCCTCAAAGGGAACGGAAAGCCGTACGGTTCTCTGCAGTTCCCTTATCTCCGCGCCCACCACGGGATTCGGATCAAGCGGAACCCGGACCCGGCCGAATTTTTTTAACAGCCTCGGAATATACCTGTCCGAGATGAAGTCCAGCTGATCAGCAGTCGGAATATTTCCGTAAAGAAAGAGCAGACAGTTGTCAGGCCTGTAGAATTTTCTGTGGAAATCCAGGAAATGACTATATGTCATTGACGTGATGTCAAGCGGATCTCCTCCGGAGTCACAGCCGTACACGGAATCCGGATACATGGAGTCAATCATCCGGCTTATCGCCACAGACATGAAGGAGGAGTAGTTTCCTTTCATCTCGTTGTAGACAACCCCCTGCACGGAAATCTTTCCGCCGGCATCCAGCTCAAGCCGATGGCCCTCCTGAAGAAAAGTCTCCTTTCTGAGAAGCGGAAAGAACACCGCGTCCGCGTAAACATCCATCAGGTTGAAGTAGTCGGAGCGGACCAGAGATGCGGCGGGATATGCCGTCCTGTCCGGATATGTCATCGCATTCAGGAACGTCTTGACACTGCGGCTGTCAAGCGTGGTGAAAGGCTCCCTCAGCGGAAATTTCTCGGATCCGCACAGCACCGAATGCTCGATCACATGGGCTGTTCCCATGCTGTCCTTTGAGAGGGTTCTGAATGCGAACGAGAACAGATTCTCCTCGTCATCGGAGAGTATATGGTAAACATCAAGTCCTGTATCCTTGTGGCGGAGATAGACACCTTTTGTATTGTAGTCCGGCAGGCTGTCCACGGACAGGAGGACAAACCCGCGGTAGTCCCTGTTTATGTTCTTCACATCTGTAAAATCGAATTCTTCCATGACATGAAATATATCACAAACAGGGAATTTTGTATCATCTTTTTATACGGAAGAACACGAAGTCGCCCGGAATCATGCGGAAGCTGAATACAGTCTCGGAAGGATTTCCGCTTCCGCCGTCCTCCGGCCTGACATACAGAGGTGACAGAGAAAATTCCCTCTGACCTCCGCCTATACGTTCCAGTGCGGATGCGGCGCCCCTTATGAAAATGCTGAAACCTACGGGTGCGCATCCGTCCTCCGTAAGGCAGTACAGGCCGAAACCGCCGCCGCTGTATGTGAACAGGACGACCCCGTATCCGCCGCCGAGCCTCACCTCGCCGTTCCCCTGAAGCTCGGAGCGGAATGCGGACAGGACTTCGGGGGGAAGTGATTTTATCGATGACGGCATATCCGGAATATTGAGCACAGTAAGCCGCCCCTTGCCGTAGGTGTCGGTCAGGATTATCCCCTCATGATAATCGCCGTGTCCGCCGTTCAGCTTTGACCAGGTGGAATTGTTCCTGTGCTCAAGGAGCGGAAAGCCTATCCGCTCCGCCGACCTGACGTAGCCGCGCCCGTAAAGTCCGTCCACCGTAACCTGAAATTCGTCCGCATCAAGACGCCGGCCGCTGAATGTTATTCCGGTCAGCCTGCTGATTTCCGGATATTCAGACAGCGCCCTCTTGATGAATTCCGACGTCACGACGGCATTTCCGCCCGCAAGGATGAATCTCTCAAGCCTGTCAACGATTTCTCTGTCACAGAGTGCCGCCGCCGTGACAAAAACCGAAGTGCAGTTTTCGGAGAATTCGGGAAAGAACGGAGTCGGATCGGACGGAATTCCGGCCATACCGAGATAATCCTCGACATGGTCATCTCCACATGAATTGAACGGAATATATACCGGAATTCCGCGCGGTTCTCCGAGCCCGGACATAATTCCGTCAATCTCCTCAAGCATCATGCCGGCCGGAGCCAGGCGTCTGTTGTCCAAAAGCGCGCTCCAGCAGAAGAACATAATCTCCTTCGAGCGCGAAAAGGCAGTAAAATACATCTGCTCAAGATAGGTGTCAATTCTGTCACATTCAAAAGGATCAAACCATCCGCCGCCGTTGCGCCCCGGAGCCGCATTCTCCATATACCGGACCATCGAATAGCTGAGATAACGCGGCAGATGCTGATCCTGCTGGGAGCCGTGGCGGGTCTCTGTCCCCGCGTAAACCATGCTGAACATATCCTTCTGGACGGACGGATTGTATCCTGTAGCCTGATAGCTTTCCCTCCAGTTCGGATATTTTATTATCACGCGGCAGGACGGATTCACCTTCCCCGCAGGCTCAAGCACGAGATCCCGCGAGACCTCCGCCATTTTGTCCAGCCTGAATTCCGTCCATGAACGATTCCCCTTCTCACGGCGGCAGTCGTCGCACGTGCACTGCGTGAAAAAGAAATCATCTATTATGAATTCATCAAAAATCGAGGCGGTGTATTCAGCCACCTCTCGCAGCCGGTCACGCATTTTGGCGTTGCAGTAGCAGAATGTTCCGAAAATTCTCTTTCTTCCTGAATCCGACCCATCAAGATCCGGCGTCACGGTGGTGATTCCGCCCGAAACTTCTATTCCATATTCCAGGAGGACACGTCTTATCATCTCAAGCTGGCTTCTCCTTGCGAATTCACCACGGTATGTCTCAAGATATACCTTATCCACCGGCGAATATTTCATGAAGAAATCAAGCTCTTTTCTGAGCCGATCCTCAGTAACTCTGTCGGCCCACTGCGCGACACAATAGACGACGCTCTTGAAATTTCTGTAATGTCCCATAAATCACCTCTGCCGTAAATAATAGCGCAAGCGACGGAAAATGCGATTATGTTAGTATGAATTTATTGTATGAATCTCTACCGGAACTCGCTTGAAAAACGGACGGAAAACTCTTATCCTACCCGCATGAACTATATTTCTGAAAACGAAGATGCCGTGAACAGACTTCTGGACAGATTTCTGAGATACGTTGCCGTCTGCTCCGAAAGCTCCTCCGGGAACGCGGAGAACGGGATTTTTCCGTCAACTGAATGTCAGAGGAATTTCGCGGAGACCATTGCGTCCGAGATGAGGAAAATCGGGCTGGCTGAAGTGACGGTGACGGACGACTGTTACGTATACGCCGTTCTTCCGTCAAATTCGGATGACGGGGCAGGCTCCGTATGTCTGATTTCCCATCTGGACACATCGGAAGAGGTTTCCGGAAAAAACGTCAGGCCGTCCGTAACAAGAAACTACAGCGGAGGAAAAATTGCGCTCGGCGGAGGAACTTTTCTCGATCCCGCACACGATGAATTCCTTGCTGAAGCGGCGGAGAATTCGGAGACAATAATCACATCAGACGGAACGACGCTTCTTGGGGCGGATGACAAGGCCGGAATCGCAAACATAATGACCGCGGTTGAATTTCTCCTCATGAATCCGTCCGTAAAACATGGAACCGTGGAGATCCTGCTCTCGCCCGATGAGGAGACCGGTCACGGAATGGACAGAGTTCCCCTGAAACTTATAAAATCGGAATATGCGTACACAGTTGACGGGGGCCACATCGGAGAACTTGAGACGGAATGTTTCAACGCCTGCTCGGCAGAGGTTGAATTCACAGGAAAAGCGACCCACACGGGTGACGCGAGGCAAAACGGAATGGTGAATGCTGTCTGCATCGCCTCGGCATTCATATCGTCGCTCCCGGCAGGAATGAGGCCTGAGACAACGGACGGCCGCATGGGATTCATAGCGCCACTATGCGTTCAGGGCTCAATCGGAAAGGCCGCCGTCAGTCTGCTCCTCCGCGCCTTCTCTCAGGAGGAAATCGACAGGGAAAAACTCATCATAAAAAGGACAGCGGAAACAGCGGCCCTGAACTTCGGCGGACAGTCTGAAATCTCATTCAAACAGCAGTATCTGAACATGAGGGACAAACTTGAAGGCAGACCGGAAGTGACAGAAAGGCTTGAAAAAGCATTCGCGGCCGCCGGTGTGGTTCCGGTAAGAAAACCGATCAGGGGAGGAACCGACGGCTCCCGGCTTACTGAGCTGGGGCTTCCGACACCCAACATATTCACTGGCGGCCACAACTTCCATTCCAAATCGGAATGGGCTTCGCTAAACCAGATGAGCCGATGTGCCGACATTCTAGTAAATATCGCCATGGCCTGAAGTCCGGACCGGGCGGATTTTACGGAGCAAACATGTACGAGTATATAATTGAAGGCGGCTTTCCCATAAAGGGAACCATCACAGCCAGCGGCAACAAGAACGCCGCACTTCCATGCCTTGCCGCCACGCTGCTTTCTGCGGAACCGGTTGTGCTTCACAACATTCCCGAAATCGAGGACACCGGTGTCATGATAAAAATTCTTGAGAATCTCGGATGTCTGGTCGAACGGCTCGGAAAGCACAGCTGGAAAATCACGGGCGCGGACATAGCGACAAGTGTTCTTCCCGACCAGCTGACCAGAAAAGTCCGCGGATCAATAGTTTTTGCGGGTCCGCTTCTCGCAAGAACCGGAAAATGTGAGATGATGCCTCCGGGCGGCGACGTCATTGGCAGGAGAAGGCTGGACACCCATTTTCTGGCGCTCGAACAGCTTGGCGCGAACATAACCGTGAACGGACACTTCACATTCTCCGCGAACAGGCTCGCAGGAGCGGATATTTTTCTTGACGAGGCTTCCGTCACGGCTACTGAGAACGCGGTGATGGCGGCAGTATTGGCAGACGGACAGACAGTCATCCAGAATGCGGCCAGCGAGCCACATATCCAGGATTTATGCAATATGCTCAACTCCATGGGCGCAAAAATCTCCGGAACAGGAAGCAACATACTCAGAATCGAAGGTGTACGGAAACTTCACGGATGCGAACACACCATCGGTCCCGACTATATAGAAATAGGCTCGTTCATCGGAATGGCGGCGGCCACAAAAGGACTCATCACAATAAAGGGAATCAGACCGGAGGAAATGCGCCCTCTTAAATATTCATTCAGCAAGCTCGGAATATCATGGCGGATCGACGGAGACACGCTTACTGTTCCCAACACGCAGGAACTTAAGGTCAATACGGATCTTGGCAACATGATTCCAAAAATCGATGATATGCCGTGGCCCGGTTTTCCTGCCGATCTCACAAGCATAATGACAGTCGTGGCCACTCAGGTCGAAGGAACCGTACTCATTTTTGAGAAAATGTTCGAATCAAGAATGTTCTTCGTTGACAAACTGATCTCCATGGGAGCTAAAATAATACTGTGCGATCCTCACAGGGCCGTAGTGTCGGGACCATCAAATCTGCACGGCGACCACCTTGTATCACCGGACATAAGGGCAGGAATGGCCATGGTTATTGCGGCTATGGCGGCACACGGAGAAAGCAGAATCAGCAATGTATATCAGATAGAGAGAGGATACGAGGATCTTGTCGGACGGCTGCAGAAACTGGGCGCACATATCAAGAAGGTCAGCATAGACTGAACAGGACACAAAAAGTCCCAGCCTGAAAATAAAAAACACAAAAAAAGAACGGCCGTTCTTTTTTTTCCGCAACAATATGGCGGATATAAAAAAGACTGCCCCTGAAGCCACAAGGGCTCAGGGGCAGCAGATTCTGCATAAATCAGATTATATTACCAGTTGTCAAGCATGTCATCTTCATCACGGAATTCCACGTCATAAAGATCCGTAACAGCACGGAGGTCATCTATATACATATAATATGATCCCCTGGCCTGCATCGGATTACAGTCAACACGGAAACCGAGAATACGGAGTCCCGGTCGGTCACCATAATATGCGCTGCTCTGGACGATTCCGTGCTCTCCGTCCGGAGAAGGAGGAACCACACATGTCAGCTTCTTCCATCCGCTGAAGCCCAGATTTCCAAGATAAAGCTCAAAATTGCTTCCGAAGTAATCCTGAACAAGAACATACATATCATGACTCTGATTGCGGCCGCATACCCAGAGAGAAATCGTCTTTACGGTTCCCTCAATCGGAAGCGGTCTTCCGGACATAATAGTAAAGGAATTCACACCGCGCCTGAAGAAATCAACACGGACGCCGAAAACCTGCGTATCCTCGTCCTCCTTTCCCGCATCCTCTTCAAGCGGCTCCTTCATAGCCGGGCTGCCTTCAAAAAGACGGCCCGCTATAACACCATAATCCGGAGAAACATGGACATTCCACGACCCCTCACGCTCGAACTTATCAATTGAAATCTCACGGAGAGAAACCATTGCCGAATCGGCTCCGACTGTCTCCGGATTCGGATTAGAAAGGCTGTCCTGTGCAAAAACAAGACCTGTAACCGCAAAAGCAAGCAGTCCGGCTGTCAATATTTTTTTCATTCTACTCCTCCACTACAGCACCATCAGAAGATGCACCCTGGGCTTCCGAGTCATCACCGAAATCCACATCCTTAAGCTCATAACCGTCATATATGAATGAAAGTGAATTCGTCGTATATTTTATCTGGTCAAAGAACACAACATAATCATCCACATATTCCTCCGCATCGGAACGGATTCTATAGCCGACAAAAGTCATGTTCGCAGGACCGGAACGGAGCTGAGAATGCTGCTGAAGCCAGCCAGGAATATTCACAACTATATTGCGCCATCCGTTGAACGCAAGACTTCCGGCGGGAAGCACGTGGACACGGCCTCCGGCATCACGTACAAGCACATCCAGATAATAATTGTAGTTAGCGCCCCAAACCCAGAAATCAATCTGCGTGACGGTTCCTACAAGAGGAATCTCAAAAGGCTTGTCATCTTTCTGCGGATACACCTCAAACCAGTTGTCTCCCTTACGGTTGAACGCAACCTTCACACCAAAAACCATCGGATCCGAATCCGTCTCGCGGCGCAGCGGTTTGAGAGAATTTGGAATACCTGCATAATACCCTGACTTAGGATAGCCTTCAGCCACGAAGCGGCTGGCCCTCACACCCCAGTCCCAACTGTAGGTCTGTCCGTTATACGGATACTCCTGCGAGCCGGCGGCATCAAAATTGTCCAACACAAACGTCTCAACGCTTCTTGAACTCGGCTGGCTGAACGCAGGCAGACCGAAAACAAAAAGACATGCAAGACTAATAAAGACTTTCTGTCCCCTTTTCATGCAAAACTCCTTGAATTTTTTAACATTCCGAAAAGTATTATAATATAATACATCGGATAAAAAGTTAAAAACTATAACTTAGGAGATTATATTTCCTGTCACATTCTTTGTCAAACCGTAAAATGACTATTTCGCAATTTTCTTCACACGGCCACACTTGTATTAACGTGCGGTAAAGTGTAGGATTGCGGATATATGCTTATATTTCTGCTTACAGTCTTTCCTTTATCAATGGCAGTTTTTCTGTGTCTCAAAAGAAGCGGAGGATTCGTGATTCCTGCCGCAGCCGGTTTTCTGGTATCCGTCGCAGTCTGCGCATTCAGAACATTCTTTCTATATTCCCACAGGCTGATTCCGTATTCATTCATTGAGAATTTCATGTTTTACTCAAGACAGTCAGTTCTTCCTCCAATAATTCTGTACGGAATATACATGCTTTTGGCAAGGGACTCAAAAGAAACAAAAAATCTGGCGTTCTTTCCGCTGACAGCTTCATTCTATTCAGTTTTTCTGCCTTATATCGTGATAAGCGGAGCGGCGGCAGGCTCATATACAGTGTTCCATGCCGTAACGAAACCGCTTCTTTACCTGTCGGAACTGGTGCTGTGCGCGGAGCTGATTCCGCTTGCAAGAAAAGAGGCGGATCTCGGCAGAAAAATCACAGCCGCCGCGACAGTAACACTTTCTGTCATATCTGCAACGCTGCCGGCGGCGGCCGAAAGCCTCTACACGACAAGAATGGCTCCGTCACTGTGCAAGGCTATATGCGCAATCTGTATATGCGCTCCGGCCGCTGTGGCGGCGGTCCGCATAATGGCATCTGAAAAAACGGAATCCTGAAAAAACGGCAGTCAAAAAAAAATCCGGCTCCCGACAACGAAAGGGAACCGGATTGGTCTCCGGGCGGAATCAGACCGCCCGTCGGCAATGGATCATTCTAGTCCAGCGCATGTCCTGCGGAACCGAGAACATCTATATTCTTGTGCATGTACATCTTCTTGAGCTCCTCACGTGCAGGTCCAAGGTATTCGCGCGGATCGAATTTGTCCGGATGCTCGGCGAGGAACCTGCGGACTGCCGCTGTCATAGCGAGGCGGCCGTCCGAGTCGATGTTGATTTTGCATACAGCTGATTTTGAAGCCTTGCGGAGCTGCTCCTCCGGAATTCCGACTGAGTCCGGAATCTTTCCGCCGAACTGCTCGATGATTCTCACATATTCAATTGGAACGGATGACGATCCGTGGAGAACAATCGGGAATCCCGGAAGCTGTTTCTCGATCGCCTCAAGGACATCGAAAGCAAGCGGCGGAGGAATAAGGACACCGTCGGCATTGCGTGTGCACTGCTCCGGAGTGAATTTGCACCTTCCGTGAGAAGTTCCGATTGAAATCGCAAGGGAGTCGCATCCAGTCTTGCTTGTGAAGTCAACAACCTCCTCAGGCTTGGTGTAATGGCTTTCCGCCGCGGAAACCTCATCCTCGACACCGGCGAGAACTCCAAGCTCAGCCTCAACAGTCACATCGAACTGATGCGCATACTCGACGACCTTTCTGGTCACCGCGATGTTCTCCTCATAAGGAAGAGCGGATCCGTCAATCATGACAGATGAGAAGCCGTTGTCGATGCAGTCCTTGGCGACATCGAAATTCGGACCGTGGTCAAGGTGGAGAACGATCGGAATATCGCAGCCAAGCTCATGCGCATATTCAACTGCACCGCGCGCCATATTGCGAAGGATGTACTTGTCCGCATACGCACGGGCTCCCTTTGACACCTGAAGAATCACAGGTGACTTTGTCTCGACGCAGGCCTGAATGATTGCCTGCATCTGCTCCATATTGTTGAAGTTATACGCCGGAACCGCATAGTGTCCGGCCATAGCCTTCTTAAAAAGCTCTTTTGTATTAACGAGCCCAAGATCCTTGTAGTTATACATTGCAAACTCCTTAATCAGTTTTAGCCATAGTACGACAAAGATGGCAAATGTTCAAGACAGACACGGCCGCGTTTTACGAGACGATATTTCCGGCTTTTCCGCACATCCTGTAATACTCGCCTTTTCTGGCGATCAGCTCATCGTGTGTTCCGCGCTCAACAATCTCCCCGTGATCCACAAAAAAGATGATGTCGGAATTCCTTATAGTCGAAAGCCGGTGCGCTATTATGAACGAAGTGCGTCCGTGCATAAGCGACTCAAGCCCTTTCTGGAGAGCCTTCTCCGTTCTCGTGTCAACAGACGAGGTCGCCTCATCCAGAATCAGAATCCGCGGATCAGAGAGCAGAACGCGCGCAAAGCTTATCAGCTGCTTCTGTCCGGCCGACAGGCCTCCGCCGTTCTCGGACAGCATGGTGTTGTAGCCGTCAGGAAAAGCGGAGATGAATTCGTGGGCCTGCACAGCCTCAGCCGCGGCTATACATTCGCTGTCGGTCGCGTCAAGTCTTCCGTAGCGGATGTTTTCCATTATCGTTCCTGAAAAAAGGAAACTGTCCTGAAGCATCACTCCGACCTGACTGCGCACTGACTTTATCCGCACGGAGCGGAGATCTATTCCGTCCACCAGAATTCTCCCATCATCCGGATTGTAGAACCTTGACAGAAGATTGACTATGGTGGTCTTGCCCGCTCCGGTCGGTCCGACAATGGCGACGCTCATTCCCGGAGTTATGACGAAATTCACATTCCTGAGCACCGGAGTTCCCTTCTCGTAGGAGAAATTAACGTGGTCAAAGGTGACATGACCACGTATGGGAGGAAGATCCGACGCGCCGGGAATGTCAGTAATCTCCTCCCTCTCGTCAAGCAGCTCGAAAATACGTTCCATATAGGCGCCTGTCGTGACCATTGAATTGTAGAAATTTCCGATGTTCTGGATCGGATTCCAGAATCTCCAGATATATCCGGAGAATGCGACTAGAGTCCCGACGCTCACTGTCTTTCCGAGCCAGCTTATTCCCGCAAGATAGACGAGCGATATTCCTATCGTGGAAAGATTGTCTATCACGGGCCATATCACGTTGTTTATTCCGACGGCCTTCATCCATGTCGCTTTCCATGCATCGCAGAGCCGGTTGAATATGCTCTGATTCACCTCCTCGCGGGCGAATGACTGGGTCACCTTCATTCCGTTCAGACTCTCGCTGAGATATGCGTTCAGGTTCGACTGCTTGTAGCTGACCTGCCTCCAGCACTCATGCTGCCTCCTCTTCAGGGCAAAGAGCGTGATGAACAGAACCGGCAGAACGGCCATGCAGATGAACGTGAGCCGGACGTTTATGGCGAACATGAAGCACAATATTATCACGATGTTGAACATATCGCTTATGAGCTGGATTATTCCGTTCGCAAGCAGATCCGAAAGGGAATTCACATAGTTCACGACGCGGATAAGAATTTTTCCGTGCGGACGCGAGTCAAAGTACGTGAACGGAAGCGACTGCAGCTTGGTGAACACATCCTTTCTTATGGCCACGATTATCTGCTGGGCGGTACGTGTCATCACCCTCAGCTTTACGGTAAGCAGTCCCCACACAGCGGCAGTTCCCGCCAGAAGAAGGGACGACAGCAATACAAGCATCCGTATGTTCCCGGACGGAATCGCATCATCAATCGCGAGCTTTATAAGATAAGGGCTTGCGAGAGATATGACGGACGCCGCAACCATCACGGCGCAGGCGAGCACCATCTGCCGGCGGTACGGCTTTATCCAGCGGAACAGCCGCAGCACGACATGCGGATTGAAATTCTCCTCCAGCCTCTCATCGGCATCAAATTTATTCCTTGCCATTCTGATCCATCCAAACCTGTCTGTAATAATCATTGGAAGCCAGGAGCTCGGCTCCGGTTCCAGCTCCTGTTATTCTTCCGTCCTCCACGACGAGAACAAGATCCGCATTCTCAAACGAGGACACCCTGTGGCTTATTATGAAAGTCGTATGTCCTGACGACTGTTCCCTGATGGAACGCCTTATCCTCTCCTCGGTCTCTATATCAACGCTGGAAGTGGTGTCATCAAGAATCATGATGCGCGGTCCCGCCAGAAAAAGTCTCGCAAGCGCTATGCGCTGCTTCTGGCCGCCGGAAAGTCCGACTCCGCGCTCACCCACCACCGTATCATAACCGTCAGTGAGATCTCCTATGAATTCCTTGACGCGGGCCAGCTCCGCAGCCTTCTCCACGTCACTGAAAGACGCGTCCGGCACACCGAATGCGATGTTGCCCTCCACTGTATCAGAGAACAGGAACACATCCTGCATCGTGATTCCGACGTTTCTGCGGAGAAAACGCAGATCATATTTCCTCACATCGGTTCCGTCAACAAGAACCTGCCCCGAACCGACATCATAATAGCGGCACAGCAGCCTTGCGATAGTTGACTTTCCGCTTCCAGTCGGCCCCAGAATTCCGACCGTCATTCCCGGCTTCACGCTGAAGCTTACGTCCCGCAGGACCGGTGTTCCGTTATATGAGAAACACACGTTCCGGAATTCGACGGCGCCCTTTATCTGGAGTCCCGGCTGTCCGTCCTTTATCACGACAGGATCGGCGCAGTTCACGACGGAAGGCTCCGTGCGGTAAAGCTCATAGAGCCTGTCCGCCGATGCGGAGAAACGCTGAGTGTTGTCAACAAGCGTTCCGAACATATTTATGGGCTGCGTGAAAGCCCACATCAGGCCGTTGAAGGTGACCACCTGACCGAGAGTCATCTCGCCACGCATCACAAGCCAGCCTCCGAACATAATCAGTATGACCGGAAGAATTCCGCAGATAGCCTCTATGGCCGGAATGAATTTTATCCTTATGTCGGCATTCTCCACGCTTCTGTCACGGTAAGCCCCGTTCTCCGTATCAAAACGTCTTATCTCATAATCCTCGCGGACAAACGCCTTGACCACCCGGTTTCCGGCTATGTTCTCGCCCACCCGCGTGTTCAGCACCGCGAACTGATCCCTCACCCGCATGTGCGCCGGCTTTATCTGAATCTTGAATCTCCAGACCAGAACCGCAATCACCGGAGCTATCACAAGAAAGGCAAGGGTGAGCTTCCAGTTCAGGAACGACAGGACGGTTATGGAGAAAATATAGACAAGGACATTCTCCACAATCTGATACATGACCCACGCCACAAAATGACGCACAGCGTCAAGATCGCTTGTAAGAAGCGTCATGACATTTCCGGACGGAGACCTGTCGTACCAGGAGAAATCGAGAGTCTGTATATGACTGTACAGATCCTCCCTCATGGCGCGCATGACATTCTGCGAGCAGTGCTCGAATATCATCTGGTAGACATAACGTATCACGGACTTGCTGAGCGTAGTGCAAATCATTATAAGCACAAGCCTCAGAAGAATTCCGTAGTTTCCGCCGATTATCACGCTGTCAACAATCTTTCCGGTCACAAGAGGATTCACCATGTTTATAGCAGCGAGAAGAACACTCAAAGAAAGTCCCAGCGCCATCAGAAACCTGTATCTTCTGATATAGGACCATATCCATCTGAACATAAGCCACCTTGCGGAATCCAGTCCGCGGAGAACGATGCTAGCATTTTGTTCCGCCGTATGATATAAGGAAACATTCAAAAAATTGTAAGAATCTCTAACTGTCTTTCGGCAAGGAGGAAAGGATTTTTATGGATGACTTGTTTGAATACTGCGACGTTCTGAACGCGCCGTTCCAGGCGTTCTCCGGAAACTGGAAGACAGTAAGACCGCACTGGCACTACTTTACGGAGATGGTCTACCTTGTCCGCGGAAGCCTGACAGTCGAGATCGAGGGCAGGACATACACGATGGAAGCCGGCGACATGGCGATATTCTTTCCGAAGCAGATTCATGCCTTCATGGACTATCCGGAGAACAAATATCCGCTGGCCGGAACGGAAACTCAGGACGAAGAAAACCAGGACGGACTGTTCTTCTATGTGATAAAATTCGACGAGATGATTCTGTCCAACACGACACCCGGCTCACCGAAACTGCCCCGGATACTCGGAAACATCACGAGGGAGAAGCAGCGCATGAATCTTGTCCAGGCGCAGGACCTCAGGTTCAACCCTGTAAAGCTCTTTTTCGAGAACTGCATCTGGGAAGTCACGCACCGTGAATTCGGCTACGATATAAAGGTCGCCTCGATGATAAGCCTGATAATAACCGAGCTTGTGAGAATCTGGCTGAGACACGGTCTTGAAATATGCGCGAATTCCTCATCAGACCAGTTCAGCTACAACGATTTCTCCGTCCTTGAATACATAGACTCCCATTCGGCGGAGATGATAAACATTGAGGAGCTGGCGCAGAAATGCGGAATGTGCTACTCGAATTTCGCCAAGCATTTCAAGGCCCAGTTCGGCAGAACCTGCAAGGAATACATAGAATTCGTGCGTGTCTGCAAGGCCGACACGATGCTGTTATACACTGACAGGACGCTGGACTATATAAGCCAGGAGACTGGCTTCACCGACGCGAGCCATTTTATCCGGACATATAAAAAAATCAGGGGAATAACGCCCAAGCAGCGCAGAATGACGCGCAGATGACATACGCCGCGTCCATAGGTCCATAACATACTTGAATTCCAGTTGACCGGTTCACGGCTGTATCTTATAATCCCCGGAATGAAAAACATACAGAAACTGCCCAAAGAGACGAACCGCGACTACGCGCTGCGTGCGATAAGGGAAAACATCGTCAGCCTTGAGATAAAGCCGGGCAGCATGATAAGCGAGCAGGATCTCGCACAGTCACTGGGTCTGTCCAGAACTCCTGTTCACGAGGCGCTTCAGGAACTGTCAAAGACCAGAATAATTGAAATATTCCCGCAGAAAGGAAGCCTGGTAAGTCTCATCGACATGAATCTTGTGGACGAGGCGGTTTTCATGCGTTCGGCGATAGAATCCGCACTTACCGCGGAGGCCTGCATGAAGGCGTCCGCGGATGAGATAAGAATTCTCTCGGAGAATGTGGCGCTTCAGGAGTTCTACTACAACTCCGACTCCGTTGAAAAGATAATGGATCTGGACAACGGATTCCACGAGATGATGTACAGAATAACAGGCAGAATGCAGTGCCTATACATGGTCAAGCTGATGAACATACATTACGACAGGTTCCGGGAACTGCGGCTCCACGCCTCCGATCCGCTTCCGATAATAGCCGAACACAAGCAGATTCTGCAGGCATTCTCTGACAGGAACAGCGGGAAGGCACGGGAGCTGATTCTGAGCCACCTGAACAGACTGTACACAGACGAAAGGGAAACAAGAAAAAAATATCCGGAATTCTTCGCCTGAAAACAAAAAAATCAGGAAAATTTCAAAAAAAAGGCTGAAACACTGTTGACACAAAACGGTGTTTAATATAATATATCAAACATCACGCGGGTGTAGCGAAGCTGGTTATCGCGCTGGCCTGTCACGCCGGAGATCACGGGTTCGAGCCCCGTCACTCGCGCTAGCCTTCCAGCTGGAAGGCTTTTTTTTACAGAGATTCGGGCAATAGCGCAGCTGGTAGCGCGCTACGTTCGGGACGTAGAGGCCCCCGGTTCAAATCCGGGTTGCCCGACAGTTGAATCCTCCGGAAAAATCCGGAGGATTTTTTTTGCCGGAAACTAATATATCCGAAAAAAAATGGCGGCGGACATCCGGAATTTATCACCGGACATCCGCCACCATCAAAATCAAACTTACAGTTCCGCGTGCGGTACGCCGCAGAGAACTGTCACACAGGGGAGAATCTCTGGGAGCGCATGAATTTGTCCAGGCTCACCTCCCATGCGGGAATCCTGATTTTAAGCTCCCTTGAAATTTTATCCTTGCTCAGCACCGAATAGAGCGGCCTCTCCACCTTCGCTCCATACTCCGCGGTCGTGCACGGACTGACCGCACACTCAGAGGTTATTCTCGAATGTTTCCGTCCGGTCCGGTATATCGCACAGGCAAAATCATACCAGCTTGTCTCACCGGCATCGGTAAAATGATAGATCCCATAAGCTGGCGCGCTCCGTGAGCCTATGACAGAACGCGCTCCGTCGGCCCTTTCCATGAACCTGACAATCACGGACGCAAGATCACCGGCAAAGGTCGGAGTTCCGAACTGGTCGGAGACAACCTTTATGGAGTCATGCGAATTCATAAGTTTTGTCATCGTGTAGACAAAATTCTTTCCGTCAAATCCGTAAAGCCATGCCGTCCTTATTATGTAGTACTGGTTCATCTCCTTCATGACCTCGTCCTCTCCGGCTGACTTTGTTCTTCCGTATACCCCCAGAGGACACTTCTCGTCGGATTCCAGATAGGGTCTGTTCCCTTTGCCGTCGAACACATAATCCGTCGATATATGAATCAGCTTGGCGCCGGCCTTTCTTGCCGCACGCGCTATGTTCCTCGGCCCGTCAGCATTCAGTCTTGCGGCCAGATCAGCATCATCCTCGGCCTTGTCCACATTCGTATAGGCCGAGCAGTTTATTATCCAGCGCAGCTGGCGCTCCGAGACAGAAAGCCCGTCCGACGGAAAATATGATGCGGTCTCAAGTGACCTGACGAATCCTTCTATGGCGGACGGATCCGTCACATCGACCTCCCTGGCAGTCCCGACCCATGGCAGCTTTTTCTCGTCAAGCTGTCTTGCAACCTCGGAACCGAGCATTCCCTTGCAGCCTATCAGCCATATCATACATTACCTTCCTTTTCATTCTCAATACGGACGGCTTTTCTGACAAGATCGCTCGCCCCTTTTCTCATAACAAGAGCCTTGTTGTTCTTTATGACGACGGTGATTCCGTCAAGCCCGCAGACCGCAACGGGAATGTCCGAATAAATGAAGCATCCGCTGCTCTCGACGAGAATTCCGTTCTCAGTCTTGTTGTCGCAGTGCTTTTCGAACGAGTCCCAGCTTCCGACGTCATCCCACGAGAACGACGCCAACACGGAATAGGCGCTTCTGGTCCTCTCCGCAACCGACTTGTCTATCGCGACCGCCGGAGTTCTTGTGTATGACTCGATCATCTCCCTCCACGGCGCTATGTAGCGGATTCCGCATAGCGACGAGATCTCAGGCATGGCTCCATCCGCAACCGCACTGAATGCGTCATAAATCTCCGGAGCGCAGCGCTTCAGCTCGGACTCAAAAAAGCCGCATCTGAACGCGAACATCCCGCTGTTCCAGCGGCAGTTTCCGGAAGCGATATACCTCTCGGCGGTCTGCCGGTCAGGTTTCTCCTTGAATTCATCAACCCTGTACACCTGGGAATTCCCTTCCTCCTCATCGCCCGTCATGATATATCCGTATCCGGTTGACGGCTCATAAGGCTGGATTCCGAACGTCACTATATGATTTTTGGATGCGGAGACAAAAGCCTTCTCCGCATCCGCGGCAAAGGCGGAAACCGGCTCTATTATATGGTCGCTTGTAAGCACAATCATGCTGTGGTCGGAATCCGGATCGAATTTCCGGACAAGGATGGAAGACAGGATGACAGGAGCCGTCGTATGCTTGGGAAACGGCTCAGCGACAACAATCAGGTCGGAGCGTATTTTGTCCGCATCCGTGGATGAGACCTTCTCCGTCAGCATGGCACAGCTTTCCGCGATACGCTGCTGAAGTCCGTCCCTCGTTACGACGATTATTTTTCCGGAAGGCCTAAGCGCAAGGGCACGCACGACCGCATACTGGAAGAACGACATTCCTCCGCCAATAGTCATGAACTGCTTCGGAAAATCAGGCCTCGAAGCCGGCCACAGCCTCTCGCCGAATCCGCCGGCAAGAATAACAACATCAGTAAACACCAAAACCTCCCAAAGCCTCAGAACTGCTCAAATATGAAATTGCAGAACGTCTTGATCCTGTTTATGAACGATGTCTGAATACGCTCCGTAAAGAACGGAATTCTTGGAGCATTCACGCCGCCGGCACCGTAGAGAATCCACCTGTCACCGTCCCTGAACAGGAATATGCAGACCTTCATCTTTTCCGGTGCGATGCAGTCGAATTTGTCAAGGTAACGGAGCTTGTTCATATTCACGGCGGTGTAGAGCACGGAATCGGCCTCCCGTTCTATTGTAATGCTCTCCTCCACCGTACCGAACGGCTCCATCTCCAGCTCGGCAGTCATGTCGGTCCTGTTTCCGCGGATCTTTCTCTCCACAATCTCGGCCCTGGAATAAAGATCGTAATAGCGCTGCCCGCGTTCGGAAAAATACGGAATCCCCGCGTAGGCGGGTATATTGTCAAGCACGGCGGTGAGGCGTTCGGGAAGATCCTCATTTCCCTCATAGCTTTTTATCTGGATGACCTCGGCAAGATATTTCGGCGAGAGTCCCTCCACCGTATCGATGAGCCTGTTTCCGGAAAGCGAGATTCCCCGTTCCAGGCACATGTTCCTGGCATAGTTTATATTGCGTATCAGAATTTCTCCGCTGTCAAGAAGAGCGGCCTCATCGCTTCTGAGGTTTGAATTGAACGGGGAGGCGGCGAGCCCTTGCAGCGCGAGAAGCACCAGCGCCGCGAGCACAACATTTGATCTTTTCATATCGGCGGACATTATAGGGCAAAAATTTCTTATAATCAACATAAGCGGAATGAAGTCCGCCTGATTCCGGAGAACAGGCGGATGTCGGGAGAGACGGCTCCGCCGGAACACGGACACGGCGAAAGCATGTCAAGCCGGATGAGGAGGCACTTTTTTTGACTTTTGGACAATCAATTTCAACACTCCGGGACCATTATATGATATAATCGCGGACTATGATTTCACAGAACATAAAAGGCCTGATGGAGAACCCCTCTGCAGGCGTGATAAGAAAAATGTTTGAGGAGGGCGCCCTTCTCAAGAAAAAATACGGCGAGGAGAACGTATTCGACTTCAGCCTGGGAAACCCTGACCTTGAGCCGCCGGAAGAGGTGTCCGCGGCAGAGAAGTCCGTTGCGGCGGATGACACCCCCGGAAAACACGGCTATATGCCGAACGCCGGATATCCGGAGACAAGGGCGGCTATGGCGGAGAAGACCGCACAAGAGCAGGGAGTGGCGGTCGGAGCGGAGAACATCGTGATGTCCGTAGGAGCGGCCGGTGCGCTCAACACCGTGCTGAAGGCGCTGCTCAATCCGGGGGACGAGGTCGCCGTATTCTGCCCATATTTCACGGAATACGACCACTACATCCACAACCACGGAGGGGAGATAGTAAAAGTCGCGACGAAGCCGGACTTCTCGCCCGACACGGATGCCCTCGCCTCGGTTCTGAGTGGAAACACAGCCGCCGTGATAATAAATTCT
The DNA here is from genome assembly GCA_963594605.1 of Bacteroidaceae bacterium. Lineage (GTDB taxonomy): Bacteria > Spirochaetota > Spirochaetia > Treponematales > Treponemataceae > Treponema_D. Next base: position 87,228 of record CAVBEH010000006.1, on the reverse strand, counting down.
CCGAACAACCCGACAGGAAGAATCTATTCCGGCGAGGAGATCAGGGCGATTGCCGGGACGCTCAGAAAAAGCGGAGAAAGGACAGGCCGGTTCCCGTATCTCATCTGCGACGAGCCGTACAGGGCGATAACATACGGAGAGAAAAAGGTCGCGGCAGTGTTTCCGGAATATGGGAATTCAGTGATCGTGACATCATTCGCAAAGAATCTCAGCCTGCCCGGAGAAAGGATAGGCTATATCTGCGTGAATCCGGCATGTCCTGAGGCAGGGGAATTCACGGCGGCTGCGATATTCGCCACGAGAATCCTTGGATTCGTGAATGCGCCGGCCTTCTACCAGAAGGTGATCGCCAGAAGCTGGAATGCGCAGTGCGACTATTCGCTCTATGCGCGCAGAAGAGACGAGCTCACGGAGATCATGGACTACGCAGGACTTGAATACGCAAGACCTGACGGCGCGTTCTACCTTTTCGTCAAGGTTCCGGAGAAATGGCACGGCGATGATCTTGCGTTCACCGCCCATCTGAAGAAATTCAACATACTGTGCGCGCCAGGAAGCGGATTCGGCGGTCCGGGATGGTTCAGGATCGCATACTGCGTGTCCGAGAGCACGATACTGAATTCACGGCAAGCGTTCTACAGAGCGGTCCACGGGGACGACTGAACAGACGAATCCCCGGAGAAGAACATTCACCGGATTTTTCAATCTGATTTTTGATTTTTTATTGGAGGAATTATGAAAATTCTTATGGTGACATCGGAGACGGTGCCGTTCGCCAAGACAGGCGGTCTTGCGGATGCTGTGTCGGCACTCGCGCTGACCCTGAGAAAACAGGGACATGACGTCAGAATCGTAATGCCGCGCTACTACAAGATTGACAGGAAAAGGCTTGAGAAAATCGAGGGACCGATGGGGGTCGCGGCCGGACAGGTGGAGACATGGGTCGCCGTATACAAATCAGAGCTTCCTGACTCTGATGTTCCGGTCTACTTCATAGACCATGAGCAGGCGTTCGGCAGGGACGGCGTCTACGGAACTAAGGCGGAGCCTGATTTCCATGACAATCCTTACCGCTCCGCCCTTCTCTGCCACGGGGCATTCCAGCTCTGCCGCAAGCTCGGCTGGTATCCGGACATCATGCATGCGCACGACTGGTTCTGCTGCATGGTTCCTGTACTCCTGAAATGTGTATGCAGGAACGGTCCGTTCGCGGGAACTGCATCTGTGCTCACAATCCACAACCTCGGATATCAGGGTGTATACGGAAAGGACTCTTTTCCGGCGCTCGGCATAGACTGGAACCTATACTACGGAGCCGGACTTGAGCACAACGGCGCAATAAACCTGCTTCAGGCGGGAATCTCCTGCGCCGACATGATAACGACAGTATCACCTACATACGCGGGCGAGATGCAGACACAGGAAGGCGGATTCGGACTTGACGGACTCCTCCGCGTAAGAACGGATGTCGTCAGGGGAATCCTCAACGGCTGCGACCTGGACACTTGGAATCCGTCCTCGGATCCGCTGATTCCGGCGAATTTCTCCGCATCCGATCTCAAGAACAAGGCCGTATGCAAGGCGGAGCTCCAGAAGATGATGGGTCTGCCCGTCCGCCCGGACGTTCCGCTTATAGGAATCGTCACAAGGCTCGCGGACCAGAAGGGCGTAGCGGAGGTGTTCGCGCCGTCATACGGAAGTATGTTCAGGATGTGCACTCAGATGGACATCCAGTTCGCGGTACTCGGAAGCGGCGAGAAATGGTGCGAGAGCGAGATCCGCACCCTCCAGTCAAAGCTGCCGAACATGAGGGCGTATCTGGGATATGACGAGAAGCTCAGCCATACGATCGAGGCAGGAAGCGACTTCTTTCTGATGCCGTCAAGATATGAGCCGTGCGGCCTGAACCAGATGTATTCCATGCTGTACGGAACCCTGCCGATTGTAAGAAGGACGGGAGGTCTGGCAGATACCGTAGAACAGTACAATGAGGCGACCGGCGACGGAACCGGCTTCCTGTTCGACAACCTGACTCCGGGAGCCGTATTTGACACTGTAGGATGGGCGGTATATGCGTATTACCATAAGAAAGATCATATAAGGAAGATGCAGCTCAGAGGAATGAACAAGAATTTCAGCTGGGACAAATCGGCGGAAAGCTATGCGAAAATCTATGACGAAGCTCTTCTGCGCGGCTGCGGGATAAGAAAATAACAGCAGGACGGATTCCGCCGGATAAAAGACGGAATCCGGTCCGTTCCGCGGACAAATGCCGCGACACATAAAAAACGTCAATATAAATCAATACAAAAAGGAAAATAAATGAGGAACATTCAGAACAAATGGCTCAGGGCCGCAATTCCTGCGCTCCTGATACACTGCAGCATAGGAACTGTCTACTGCTGGTCCATATTCAGCCAGGAAATAGCGGATTATATAGGATTCTCAAAGGGTGCTACGGAATGGGCGTTCAGCTTCGCGATATTCTTTCTGGGAATGTCCGCGGCGTTCCTGGGAAACATAGTGGAGCGCGACATTCACAAATCATCGCTGATAGCGGCGGTATGCTTCTCCGCGGGAATGGCCGGCACAGGATTCTTCATCTGGTTCGGAGGAAACAATCCTGGCAGCGCGATTGCCCTTACGGGAATTTATATCTGTTACGGACTCATAATGGGAATCGGCCTTGGAACAGGCTATCTTTCTCCGGTAAAAACCCTGATGCTCTGGTTCAAGGACCAGAAAGGACTCGCCACGGGACTCGCCGTCGCGGGGTTCGGAGCGGCGAAAGCGATCGCAAGCCCGATAATGCAGGCAATGCTCGACAATCTGGGGGAAGGCGGAATCTACAGGATGTTCATCATTCTGGCGGGTGTATATTTTATCATGATGATGGCAGGCCATCTTCTTCTCGCCAAGCCGTCCGACTGGCACGAGCCTGAGAAAAAGGACAGCTCCAACGGAATCATCGCCGCAATAAAGACAAAACCTGTCTCCAACTATATCGGAATCTGGCTCATGTTCTATATAAACATAACCTGCGGACTTGCGCTCATATCGCAGGAGAAGATGATAGTCAAATGTCTCGGCCTTGCGGGGATGGCAGGAGTCATCTCAACAGTATCGGCGGTATTCAATGCGGGCGGAAGGCTCGGTTTCTCATCCCTCGGAGACAGGCTCAGGGACAGGAACACCGTATACAAAATCATATTCGCACTTTCGGCCGTATTCACCGCGGCAGTAACCGCCACGGGCGGAATAAGAAACGGAAACGGAAACATACCGCTGACAATACTCGTTCTCGTGCTGATTTTTGCGGTGAATGCGGGATACGGAGGCGGATTCTCTAACGTTCCGACACTTCTGTCAGATCATTACGGAATGGGAAACATAAGCGCGATACACGGAATCACGCTTTCGGCATGGGCGTTCGCCGGTCTGACAGGAAATCAGATGGCGGCCTGGATTGTAAGGAGGTTCGGAAAACCTGAGACCATAACCCACATACATGCCGACGGTACGGCCGAAACGCTGAACGTCAACCCCAGCGGCTACCAGTATGTCCTGTATGCGACGCTGGCTCTATACATAATCGCATTCCTGCTGTGCGTATTCATGGTGAACGCGCATGACAGGAAAAAAGAGGTCTGACACAACCGGCCGCAGGCGCGGCGGAAGCTGAGATGCAGCCGCGCCGCCGCATCTCAGGCCATCTCGATTATCGCACGGCGGAACAGGATCTCCTCCCTCTCGGTCTTCGTCTTTGACCGGAATTCGGAATCAGACGACAGGACTCCGAGAATTCCATCAATCTTCTCAGCCGCGCGCTGACGCTCATACCCCATGTCCACAAGAGAATTCAGCACGTCGGCATAATCAGGTTCCGGACATGAGACCGTCCTGCCGATTCCATGTGACGGAACGGAAAGCTTTCCCTTCAACGCGAGCATCATCTTTGCGGCGGTCTTCTTCCCGACACCGGGAATCTTCTCCAGCATCTCGACATCACCCCTGTCAAGAATCTCTGTCAGACGGCCGGACGATACGCTGCTCATTATCCTGACAGCCCCTTTAGCTCCTATGCCGTCAACCTTCAGCAGATCAAGGAAAACGTCCCTTTCGCCCGCCGATGAGAATCCGTACAGCTGCATGGCCGTTTCCGTATGGCTCAGCCATGTAAAAATCCGCGCGGCCGATCCTGCCGGCGGAAGCGCATCCAGACTGCTTTCAGGGACACATATATCCCATTCAACACCGTTGCAGTCAAGATACAGACGGTGCGGCAGCCTGGAAGTTATAACTCCGCTTATTGAATTGAACATAAGTGGGATTCTATCAGAACAGCGCCGAAAAATGAAGATGGGTGATGGCTCCTGCAAGCGCATCCGCCGCATGGTCAGGCTTAGGTTCGGATCTTAGACCAAGAAGAATCTTCGTATATCTCTCAACAAGGGACTTGTCGGCGGCGGCGGTTCCAGTCACCGCCTGCTTTATCTGGTTCGGCGTATATTCCGCAAGCCGGATGCAATGCTGGGCAAGACAGAGCGAGACGACACCGCGCGCCTCGGCCACCCCCATCGCGCTCGTGACATTGCGCGCAAAATACAGAGTCTCCATTCCGGCCTCGTCCGGATGAAATTCGTCTATAACCGCACACAGCCTGTTGTATATCGTAAGAAGCCGCTCCTGATGCGGTGATTTCGGAGCGGTCGTTATGACTCCATAGCTCACCATCCTGTAGCGGCCGGAGTAATAGTCAACCACCCCGAACCCTGTGTTCGCGAGTCCGGGATCAATTCCTATCACCCGCAGATTGCCCGCCGGAACATTACGGCTTCTAAGCTCAGATCCAGGAAGCGGAGAAAACGCGTCTCCCATCATCTTTTCTCCAGAAACGGACATAAGTCCGCACAAATACAGCCGGAACCAGACACCTGCATTCAAGACATCCGCCAGACCGTCTCCACATCTTTTTTATAAATGACAAACAAAAAGGACTGCCTGAACACAAAATCATTCAGGCAGTCCGTAAATTCCATGATAAGCGCAGATTATGCTTCCGGCTCAAAATCATCCGGGAATTCCGCCGTATGATAGACATTCTGGACATCATCATTGTCCTCGAGGCGGTCTATCATCTTCTGAACCTTGGCGGCCGTGTCCTTATCAACCGGAGTATAGGCATCAGGAACCATTCCGACATCAGCGGAAAGCGACTCGAATCCCTTCTCGTTCAGCGCATCGGCAACAGCCGCAAAAGCGTCAGGCGTCGTGGTGACGGTAATGACTCCGTCCTCGTTCACAATGTCATCGGCTCCGGCCTCAAGCGCAATCTCCATGACCTCATCCTCGCTGACTTTCTCGGCATCGTACTCTATCGTACCTTTGCGCTGGAACATACGAGAGACAGAACCGGAAACACCAAGGTTCCCGCCGTTCTTTGTGAAAATATTGCGTATATCCGCGGCGGCACGGTTCTTGTTGTCCGTAAGAACCTCGACCATAACGGCAACTCCGCCAGGTGCGTATCCCTCATAGACAAGCTCCTCGTACGCTGTGGCTCCGTCCTCGCCGGTTCCCTTCTTTATAGCGCGCTCTATGTTGTCTTTAGGCATGTTCGCAGCGCGGGCTTTTATTATTACAGTACGGAGACGGGGATTTGAATTAGGATCTCCACCGCCCATCCTTGCGGCAATAGAAATCTCCTTGATGAATTTTGTAAAAATCTTACCGCGCTTCGCATCGGCCAGACCTTTCGCGTGTTTTATGGTGGCCCACTTACTATGTCCTGACATAGGAACTCCTTACTCTATAATTAGTATCTTGCAATCTTAACACAAAGGAAAAATAGTTTCAATATACAACGCATAAGGCGTAACATCGCCGTTTTTCTACCATATTAGAGATTAATTGACAGTAACACCGCACTGTGTTAATATAAGCGCATATTTTAACCAAAACTGAAGGCTACAAAAAGGAAATCTCAAAATGAAAAAAGGTATGTACACAGTCGGTTCTCTTGTGATCCTGCTAATCTGCGCTTTTGTGTTTGTTCTGCTTCCGGCTTTCACCGGCTCATCAAGGAGAGGTGAAGAACTTCCGGCATTCGGAAAATACAACGGAAAGGAGATAAGGTACGAACAGGGAAGCGACTTCGCTGATTTCGTGTCCAACTACGGACAGATGTTCCAGAGCCGCGGACAGCAGCTCGACTCATCCACCTACTATTATATCTTCAACTATGCGTTCAACTCCACAGTCATGAAGATGGCATACACGGATGCCGTAAAAAAAAGCGGCTATAAGGTTCCAGCGACTGCGGTCAACCGCGCGATGGTTCCATATTTTCTGGACGAGAACGGAGAATACTCATCAAAACTCTACAGACAGACACCCGAGACAACGCTTGCCACTCTGCGGAAGCAGGTATCCTCAAGCCTCACGGCAAGCCGGTTTTATGACGACACATTCGGCTCATCATCCGACACGGTCGGCTCAGATGCGTTGTACGGCATAAAGGAATCAGATGCGGAACTTGACTTCCTCGCCTCTCTGGGTACAAAAAAGCGCGGCTTCAACATGGCCGTATTCAACACGTCAAAATATCCGGAAGAGGAGACCTTGAAGTATGGCAGGGAGAACAGCGCGAAATTCGTGAAATACGATATGTCTGTCATAACATGCCAGGACGAGTCAAAGGCGAACACCCTCGCAAAGAGGCTTGCGAACAACGAGATAACATTCAGCGACGCTGTCGGGGAATATTCAGACAAGATATACAGCAACACAGAGGGAAAACTGTCAAATTCATTCAGGTATCAGCTTGACAACATTCTTGACGACAAATCGGATGCGGCGGAACTTGACGCGCTCACCGCGGGAGCTGTCAGCCGGGTGATAAAGACCAATTCCGGATACTCACTCTTCTGCAAGGACGGAGAGAACATCATGCCGGACTTCTCGTCAGAGACGATGATGGGCACGGTGTCATCCTACATGACATCATACGAAAAAGGGATGATTGAGGACTACTTCATCGCAAGGGCGACGGACTTTACCGCCGAGGCTCTCGCGTCAGGATTCGACACAGCCTGCGCCAGAATGAACGCTGACAATGTGGAGATTCCGCCCTTCCCTCTGAATTACGGAAGCTCGACGATATTCGAGTCTGTTGACACATCACTTCCAAGTCTTGCGCTTGCCGACGAGAACGAGAATTTCCTGAAAACAGCTTTCTCCATGAAGCTAAACGAATTCTCGGAACCGCTTGTAATCAACAGCAGCGTGATTGTGCTCCAGCTCACATCCGAGACAACGGAGGAAGCCGGAAATCAGCCGGCCGCGTTCTCCGAGCTCACATCTTATGACGAGTCATCATCCCAGGCGGCAATCATGAACAGCGACAGACTTGAGAACAACTTTGCGGACGTATATTTCAACAATTTCCTGAAATAACTGATGGACTGCAGTCAATACGGGAAGCCCTGCCTCGTGGAAACACCGCAGGGCTTCTCTGTTATATACAGAAACAGACTCCTTTATTCAAAATACAGTCCCGCAAGACAGATACTTGCAAAAATCGCCTCGCTCAGACCGATGCCAGGCACAGCATTCCTGTGCTGCTCGCCCGTCCTTACATACGGACTTTCAGAACTGCTCTCTCTGATACCGGAAGGATGTGCGGTTATATGCTGCGAATATGACGATGCCCTCAGAAATTTCGAGGAGAATTCCGGCGGATTCAGAGGACTGATTGAGTCAGACGGAAGAATCTTCTTTCCTGACAGGAACGACCTTATGCGGCTCCCCCTGATTCTGAACACACGGGGCGCAGCATTGGGTGAAGGAAGAAAGCCTCTGCCTCCTCCCGGAACATTCAGACGTGCGGTCAGGATAGATTTTTCCGCCGGAATCAATCCTCATCAGGAATTCTACGCTGAGCTTGAGCGCGCCTGCATGGAATCAGTCAGGCGGTTCTGGACGAACAGATTCACGCTGGTGAGATTCGGAAGAAAATACTCGGAGAATATGTTCAGAAACCTTTCAAGGATAACAGAGACAACTCCTATCGGGAATTTCTTCGGACAGACAGACCGTCCGATAATAGTATTCGGAGCCGGAGAAAGCGCCGATTTTCCGTCCTCCATTGAGGACAGGGAAAGATACTGCGTCCTGTGCGCGGACACGGCGCTGCGCCCTCTTGCGGCACGGGGAATCATTCCGGACGGAGTGTTCATAGAGGAGGCGCAGAATGTGATAACAGAGGCGTTCATCGGAACCGCGGAATACGGAATCAGAATTTTCGCGGGGCTGACCGCCGTTCCGTCAATCCTGGAAGCGGCGAAAGATCCTCGGAAAGTGTCTTTCTTCGCTTCCAGGTACACCGACTCAGACTTTCTTGACAGGATGGCCGAGGAACCGTTTTTTCCGCCGGAAAACATTCCCCTCGGATCGGTCGGACTCACGGCTGTATTCTATGCGCTGAAATTCAGAAGAAACAGAGACATTCCAGTGTTCACATACGGACTGGACTTCTCGTACTCCGCCGGACGCACACACATGAGGGGAACATTTCACGGTACCGCCGCGCTTTCCGCCTCCTCAAGACTTGTTCCGCCGGACAACTACTCCGCCGCGTTCTCAGAAACGGCCGTCCGCATGACCGGAAAGGACGGGAAGGACGTGTTCACGACACCTGCCCTGCTCGGATACAGAGACACGTTCACTGCAATGTTCGGAAACACACCGTCCCTGCTCGACAGCGGATGCACCGGGCTTCCGCTCGGAATTCCGTCCGGACGGCCGGCCCCGCACCCATATTCCGCGGACGCAAAGGAAAAGGACACGGATTTCCCTGACGGAGACAACTTTTCTGACGGAGTGTACAAAAGCCTGACAGCCTATTTCAGAGGTGAGCTTGATGCGCTGACGGAACTGAAGAGACTCCTTACCGGCGGTGCGGCAGGAACCGGGAATTTGGCGGAACTTATAGAAGAAAAAGCGGAGCCGAGGGAATATCTTTATCTCCACTTTCCTGACGGCTGGAAATTCAGCACGGATCTGCCGTTTCTGAAAAGAATCAGCATCGAGACGGACTTCTTCATCAAAAAATTCAGGCTTATTATTGAAAAACTGGACACCAAACGGACTTTCCGGGACTGAACATAGGCATATCCGGAAAATGGACAGCCGAACACAAAAACTCCCCGGCAGATTTTTACCGGCCGGGGAGCATATCATCCATAAAAAATGCTACTTCACTACAATATTGACAATCTTGTCTGGAACGACGACGGTCTTCACAATCTGTCTGCCCTCGGTATGTTTCCGCACGCCGTCAAGGGCAAACGCTGCGGATTTCAGCGACTCTCCGTCGGTTCCCGGTGCAGCCTCGAATTTGTCGCGGAGCTTTCCGTTCACCATGACGACAATCGTCTTGCTGTCATCCTTAAGGAATTCCACGTTCACCTCCGGCCAGCGGACGTATGCGACAGTATCCGTGTTTCCAAGTTTCTGCCACAGCTCCTCGCCGAGATGAGGCGCATAAGGAGACAGAATCTTGACAAAATCCGTCCATACGGAAAGCGGAATCACATCGAATTTTGACAGCTCATTTATGAAAATCATCATCTGGCTTATCGCGGTGTTGAAGCTCAGCGAGGCTGTATCATCCGTGACCTTCCTGACAGTCTGGGCAAATGTCTTGCGCAGAGCGGAAAGTTTCCTGTCCTCAATATGACCGGAAATGTCTATATCCGCCATAGGACGCTCGCTCAGGGACCATATCTTCTCAAGGAATCGGTGGATTCCGACTATGCCCTGGGTGTTCCAGGGCTTTGACATCGTAAGCGGTCCCATGAACATCTCATACATTCTTACGGAGTCAGCTCCATAGGCCTTTATCTCGTCATCCGGGTTCACAACATTCTTCAGAGACTTCGACATCTTGGCCACAACCTGCTCAAGTTTTTCGCCCGTAGCCTTCTCATAGAAGTTTCCGTCATCACGCTGCTCCACCTCATCCACAGGAACCAGCGTCCTGTTCGTTCTCTGATATGCGAATGAGGTTATCATCCCCTGATTTATAAGTCTGCGGAACGGCTCGTCTGTGCTTACAGCGCCGATGTCATAGAGAACCTTGTGCCAGAACCTTGAGTAAAGAAGGTGAAGGACGGCATGTTCCGCACCGCCGACATACAGATCCACGGGCATCCAGTACCTTTCGGCCTCATTTGAGACAAATTCGGACGTGTTCTTAGGATCCAGATAGCGCAGATAGTACCAGCATGAGCCGGCCCACTGAGGCATTGTGTTCGTCTCGCGCCTCGCCTTTCCGCCGCATTTGGGACAGGTGCAGTTCACCCAGCTGCCGATTCCGGCAAGAGGACTTTCGCCTGTTCCTGTCGGCTGATATGTCCTGACATCCGGAAGCTCAAGCGGCAGCTCATTCTCCGGCACGGGAACAGTTCCGCATTCCGGACAATGAACAAGAGGAATGGGCTCGCCCCAATAACGCTGACGGCTGAAAATCCAGTCGCGGAGCTTGTAGTTCACGGCCTTCCTTCCGCATTTGTGTTCCTCAAGCCAGCCCAGCATCCTCTCAATCGCATCCTTTTTGTTCAGACCGTCAAGGAATCCGGAGTTCAGGTGGATTCCGTCCTCCGTCCACGCCTGCTTCTGCACATCCGCTCCGCCCTTGAGAACCTCGATTATCGGAAGACCGAATTTCTTCGCGAATTCCCAGTCGCGCTCATCATGTGCAGGAACAGCCATTATCGCACCGGTTCCGTAGGAAATCAGGACATAATCCGCAATCCATATAGGGATCTTCTTTCCGTTGACCGGGTTGACCGCATAGGAGCCGGAGAACACGCCCGTCTTATCCTTAGCAAGATCAGTCCTCTCAAGATCCGACTTTTTTGCTGATTCAGTGACATATTCCTTGACGGCGGCCATCTGTTCAGGGGAAGCAAGCCGTTCCACAAGCGGATGTTCCGGAGAGACGACCATATATGTGGCGCCGAACAGAGTGTCACACCTTGTGGTGTAGACGGTCAGGAAGTCGTCGGTGGGATTTCCGTCCGCACCGGCTATATGGAATTCAACCTCCGCCCCCTCGCTCCGGCCGATCCAGTTCCGCTGCATCAGCTTCACGCTTTCAGGCCAGTCAAGCCCGTCAAGATCCTTGAGGAGGCGGTCTGCATAGGCAGTTATTTTCAGAATCCACTGGCGGATTGTCTTGTGCGTGACCGGAGAACCGCATCTCTCGCATTTCCCCTCCTTCACCTCCTCGTTGGCAAGTCCGGTCTTGCAGCTTGGACACCAGTTTATCGGAGTCTCCGCCTCGTATGCGAGTCCGCGCCTGTAAAGCTGGAGAAAAATCCACTGCGTCCAGCGGTAATAATCCGGCGTGCAGGTGGAGATGCAGCGGTCCCAGTCATAGCTGAAACCGAGCGATTTTATCTGTTTCGTGAAATGCTCGATGTTGGCGTTGGTCGTGGTTTTTGGATGTGTTCCGGTCTTTATGGCATAGTTCTCTGCCGGAAGCCCGAACGCATCATATCCCATAGGATGAAGCACATTGTATCCGTTCATCCTGAGATAGCGGCAGTAAATGTCAGTGGCCGTATAGCCTTCAGGATGCCCCACATGAAGCCCGGCAGCGGACGGATAGGGAAACATGTCAAGTATATATCTGCGTTTCTCCTTGGGAAAAGATGGATCTTCAGTTGTCCTGAAGGTCCGGTTTTTCTCCCAATATTTCTGCCATTTCGGTTCTATTGTTTCAAAAGGATATTTAGACATAAAAAACTCCGACGGCGTTCCGGCTCATATACCGGAACGCCGCATTTCATTCTGGTTTTATACAAAACCGTAAAAACATCCGGCCGGGAATCCGAGCATGGTCGGATCCTGACCGGATATACTGATGCGACATTTATTTCCGCTTAACTGTCCCTGTCCGCAAATAAGCAGCAGTTGTTGCAGACGGAGGAAAGTGTGTTTCTCCGCAATAATCAGCCGGCATAGGTCGCAATAAACACGCCGGCGGCGATTGCCGTTCCGATCACACCGGAAACATTCGGTCCCATGGCATGCATCAGCAGGAAATTTCCGGGATCATATTCCATTCCAACCTTATTGGACACACGCGCCGCCATAGGAACAGCGGATACTCCGGCGGAACCGATCAGCGGATTTATCTTCTCCTTGAGGAAAAGGTTCATCAGCTTTGCCATGAGCACACCTCCGGCTGTAGCCACCGCAAAGGCCAGAAGACCGAGGACAATTATTCCGATTGAATTTCCGTTGATGATTTTCTCAGGAGTCATCTGAGAGCCGACACCAAGCGACAGGAGGATTGAGACAATATTCAGCATCTCATTCTCCATTGTCTTTGAAAGCCTCTCGACAACGCCACATTCCTTCACGAAATTTCCGAACGCCAACATTCCTATAAGCGGAGCCGCAGAAGGAAGCAGAAGAATTGTAATCACAAGCAGCATCAGCGGAAAGAGAATTTTCTCAGTCTTGGAGACATAGCGGAGCTGCTTCATCCTTATCTCACGCTCCTTCTTTGTGGTCAGAAGCTTCATTATGGGCGGCTGGATCATCGGAACCAGAGCCATATAGGAATATGCGGCAACGGCGATGACAGCCATCATCTCCGGGGCAAGTTTTCCGGCCACATAAATTGAAGTCGGACCGTCCGCACCTCCTATGATTGAAATCGCGCAGGCCTGAAGCATAGTGTAGTCGATTCCGGGAACAAGATTCATCAGCGCGACACCAAACAGCGTCGCGAAGACTCCCAACTGGGCGGCTCCTCCAAGAAGCGCCATCTTGGGATTCGCGATAAGCGGTCCGAAATCCGTCATCGCTCCTATTCCCATAAAAATAAGCATCGGAAAGAATTCATTTCCCACGCCCGCATCATAGATGATTCTGAGCATTCCCGAATGTTCTGCGAACATTCCGGCTCCGGGAATATTCACAAGAATCGTTCCGAATCCTATCGGAATAAGGAGCAGAGGCTCAAATCCCCTGGCCGCTCCCATATAGACGATAAGGAATCCGATGGCAATCATCAGAAGCTTCTGCCATCCGGGTGCGGTGACTCCGGCAAAAGGATCCTCGGCCGGAGCGGATTCTGCCGCCGTTGAATCCTGACCGCCGGAAATCATCTGATAAATTCCGGTATTTCTCCATATATTCTTTATGAATCCGGCAGGATTTATCTCCGGAATATTCTCCGAACCTTTTATGATTGCCGTACTCATCGTCCTGAAAGAAGCCCTCTCCTCTCCCGAACTGTCGGCGAAGGCAAAGCTTCCGAACGAAAGCACGGAGGCAATCAGCACAATCACAAATGTCAGCTTCATAATCCTGCCGCTGTCTTTCCTGTTCAATACTGTATCCATATCATTCCACCTGTCACTGAATTTCGGCAAGAATCATCCCTTGAGAAATCTGGGATCCCGGTGCGGCAGTAAAATGGATTTTTCCAGACGCTCCGGCCTTTATCTCAAGCTCCATCTTCATCGACTCTATCAGGATTACGGTCGTATCAGCACGGACAGAATCACCTTCCGCCACGGCATATCTAAGAAGAGTGCCGGCCACAGGCGCGTTCACCGGTTTTCCGGTACCAGACGGACTCTGCGCCGGAGCCGGATTCCGGACGGGTGCGGCAGGCTGGACAACCGGAGCGGGCTGCACTACAGTTCCTCCAAGGACGGCAAGCGTCTGACCGGCCGAAATCTGAGAACCTGGCTGAACGGAGAATGAGATTTTGCCGTCAGCAGGCGCCTTCACCTCAAGCTCCATCTTCATCGATTCAATTATTATGACCGTATCTCCCTTTCTTACAGTGGAACCGTCGGAGACCGCATGTTTCAGCATTGTTCCGGCGACAGGAGCCTTTATCTCGGTACCGCCGGTCACGGACGGAGCCTGGGAAACGGCGGGTGCCGCAGCAGCTCCAGACGCACCGAATGTCACGCTGTACGGAATTCCGTTAACGGTCAGACTCATTGTGTCTCCGGCGGGACCGGCAGTCACACTGTATGCGGTTCCGTTCACGCTTACACTATATGAACCGCCGGTGTTCTCCTTTGCCGGAGCCGGAGAAGAGACGGCAGGTGCCGCAGCAAATGAATCGGAGGACACAGGACCGTCAGCCCTCTCACGGAAGAATTTCGGAGCCACCTTCGGGAACATAGCATAAGTCAGCGTATCCTCCTCACTTCCGTCTCCGCCTGCAGCCTTGGCCTCCTCGACCATCTTGTCCCATTCCATCGGAATAAGATCAGCAGGACGGCATGTGACCGGAGCATCCATCTTGTTCTGCGCAAGAGCGTCCGCAAGCAGCTTCCCGTTCACCGGAGCCGGAGTCTTTCCGTATCTTCCGGTGACAAGATCACGGGTTTCCTGAGTGAGTCTTGCATAACGTCCGAAAAGAACATTGAACACGGCCTGTGTTCCGACAATCTGGCTGGTCGGCGTAACGAGAGGAATATATCCGCAGTCCTTCTGGACAATCTGAATCTCCTTGAGAACATCATCTATCCTGTCTGAAGCGCCCTGCTCACGCAGCTGATTCTCCAGATTGGAAAGCATTCCGCCCGGAACCTGGCTCGCAAGAATTCTCGTGTCGGCACCAAGGAAGCTCGACTCGAATTTCGCATATTTCTTTCTGACCTCGCGGAAATAGGCGGCAATCTCAAGAAGAAGACCGAGATCAAGCTCCGTATCCATATCCGTTCCGCGGAGCATCTCGACGACAGTCTCTGTAGGAGAATGTGAAGTTCCCATTGACATAGACGATATTGCTGTGTCAAGCATGTCAGCTCCTGCTTCGGCCGCCTTGAGCAGAGTCGCGACCGAAAGTCCCGTCGTCGCATGGGAATGGATTGAAAGCGGAATGTCCGTCTTGGCCTTGACCGCCTTCACAAGATCATAGGCCTCGAACGGCTTGAGAAGTCCGGACATATCCTTTATGCAGATTGAGTCGGCGCCGAAATCGGCATAAGTTTTGGCGAGATCGGCATACACTTCCTTAGTATGATAAGGAGTCGTGGCATAGGATATGGCCATCTGAACATGGGCACCTGTCTGCTTCGCTATTTCGGTCGCCTTTCTGAGGTTGCGCGGATCGTTGCAGGCATCGAAAATTCTGAACACACCGATTCCGTTCTTGACGCACGCCCTGACAAAGTGCTCCACCACGTCATCCGCATAATGGCGGTACCCCAGGAGATTCTGTCCGCGCAGAAGCATCTGAATCGGAGAATTCGGAAGCGCCGCATGGAGTTTTCTGAGCCTCTCCCACGGATCCTCATTCAGGAAGCGTATGCAGGAGTCAAATGTAGCTCCTCCCCAGCCCTCCACGCTCCAGTATCCGACTTTGTCAAGCTTACCGCAGATCGGAAGCATATCAGCCGTTGTCATTCTTGTGGCATGAAGCGACTGCTGCGCATCACGTATAGCCAGTTCTGAAATTTTTATCTTTGCCATTGCAGTTTATCTCCTATGAATTCAGTTGTCTGTCATGGACAGCGGCCGCTATCGCCGCAATCACGCTGTTGTCAGCCGCAGCAGCAGGAACGGCGGGAGCCGGTGTCTCCGGGGTTCTTGTCTTTACAGGCGCGCTTCCCTTATCTTCCTTGTCTAGCTTCATCGCATGGACAAACGCATGCAGCAGTTTCATACAAAGAATCATGATTATAAGGAAGAGAAAGACGACGCCCATACCGAGCAAAGTCAGAATTCCGCTCTGACCAAGCATCTGTGTGATAGTCATATATCCTCCAAACAGTTTGGAAAAATTCCGGTATGATAAAATCCCAGCCGAATCTTATTTTCAATTATACTAAAGTATATTCAAATAAATGGATTTATTCAATCAACAAGTCAGCCGCAAATCCGGCGGCGAATATTTTTGCTTTTGCGGAAAAAGCATATTATAATTATGTCTCAAACAATTCATCATGGAGTCTGCAGTATGAACACAAAAACGATAAACGTAAGATTCATCGAGAACGGCACGGAGACCGGAAAGGGAACCGTACCACGGGGAACTCCGGCAGGTGTTCTGACGGGAAATTTCTCCGCCCCGGCCGAAAAAATTCTCGCACTGAGAATAAACAACTCAGTATGTCCGGTTGACACTCCGATAGAAGTCACATCCGCAATTGAACCCGTGCTGACCGGGACAAAAGACGGCGCCACGGTATACAGACGCTCCCTCTGCCTACTGCTTGCGGCGGCGGCATACAGACTTTTTCCGGGCAGAAGACTTCTTGTAGGCCACAGTCTGGGCCACGGATACTACTACACATTCGGAAGCGGCCCGGACATAACGGACGGCGAGGCGGCAAGCCTTGAGAAGGAGATGAGAAGACGTGTCGCGGATGACATCCCGATAACCGCCGGCATAATATCATACGGAGAGGCCGCCGAACTCCTTGACAGGCTGAACATGAGCGAATCCCGCCGCCAGCTTGATTTCATCAGTCCTCATTCCGTCAGGATAAATTCAATAGAGGACTTCTCCGACCTGTATTTCGGACCGCTTGTCCCGTCCACAGGAAGACTGAATCTGTTCGGCATAATGCGCTACGGCAAAGGCTTTCTCCTGAGATTTCCGCGGGCCGCCGAACCGGACCGGCTCACGGAATTCACCGACCAGCCGAAACTTTTCGAGATATACTCGAGGTACAAGGACTGGGGCAGGCGGCTCGGAGTCACATCCGCCGCGTCGCTGAACAAGCTTGTGGCGGAGCGGAAGATAAACGACTTCATAGACATCACCGAGACACTTCAGGAAAAGAACATCTCCGAGATAGCGGACAAAATCGCATCAAGCAGAAAAGTCAGGGTCGTCCTGATTGCAGGACCGTCAAGCTCCGGAAAAACCACGACATCAAAGAGGCTTGCACTGGAACTCCAGGCGATAGGCTACAGACCGAAAATCATCAGCCTGGACAGCTACTACATCGGAAGGGACAGGACTCCGAGAGATGCGGACGGAAACTACGACTTTGAATGTCTTGAGGCGCTGGATGTGGACCTGCTCAACAGGAACCTGATGGATCTTTTCAGCGGAAAGGAGGTCACGGTGCCTTCCTATGATTTCCACAGCGGAAAGAGATCATTTGATGAAAAGAACAGGATGTCGCTTTCCGGAGACGAGATACTCATCATGGAAGGAATTCATGGGCTGAACGACAGGCTGACACCGAAAATCCCCGCGGAAATGAAATTCAAAATCTACATATCCGCTCTGACACAGCTGAATCTGGACGATCACAACAGAATCTCGACAAGTGACAACAGGCTCATCAGAAGGATTGTCCGCGACTCGAATTTCCGCGGGAAACCGGCGGCCGAGACAATATCGATGTGGCCGAACGTGCAGCGCGGAGAGGATCTGCACATATTCCCGTTCCAGAACAATGCGGATGCAATCCTGAACACAGCCCTGGACTACGAGCTGTCAGTTCTGCGCGTATATGCGGAACCGATCCTGTCAAGGGTGAACCCGACCATGCGCGAATACAGCGAGGCGTCAAGGCTTATGGATTTTCTAAGAAATTTCCAGCCGATTCCTCCGACTTCCGTACCGCCGCGGTCAATAATACGGGAATTCATAGGCGGAAGCGCATTCAAATACTGAAAAAAGCCCCCGCATCGCAGAATTCCGGGTATGCTCCGGCTCAAAAAAAAAGCTCCCGCGGAATATATTCCACAGGAGCCTTTTTACACACCTAGCTGTCAGCGTCCGGATTCAATCGCATCGATATACGAAAGATTGAGCCTTCCCTGCTTGTCAACCTCAAGCAGCTTCACAGGTATCTGCTGTCCCTCCTTCAGGACATCGGTAACCTTGTTCACGCGCTGGCGCGAAAGCTTTGAGATATGGCAGAGTCCCTCCTTGCCCGGAAGAATCTCGACGAACGCACCGAAATCCATTATACGCTTTACGGTTCCCTGATAGATCACACCGACCTCAGGATCCTCTGTTATTCCCTTGACAGCCTTCTTTGCGGCCTCAGCCTGAACACCGTTCTTGCCGTAGATTGTCACAGTTCCGTCGTCATCGGTATTTATCGTCACGCCGTACTGCGCGCAGAGAGCCTTGACGTTCTTTCCGCCAGGACCTATAAGCGCGCCGATCTTGTCCACAGGAATTTTCATTGTAAGAATCTGCGGCGCATTCCTTGAGAGCGGCTGCGGCCTGTCAATGCATTTTTCCATTATGGAAAGTATATGCAGACGGCCGACACGGGCCTGCTCAAGCGCCTTCTGCATGATCTCTGTCGTCACACCCGGAATCTTTATGTCCATCTGGAATCCTGTGATTCCGTCCTTCGTTCCGGCCACCTTGAAGTCCATGTCGCCGAGATGATCCTCCTCGCCGAGGATGTCAGAGAGAATCTTGTATTTCTCATAATGCTCGCCTTCAGTGATGAGTCCCATCGCTATTCCGGCAACCATCTTCTTCATAGGAACACCGGCCGCAAGCATCGCGAGAGTTCCGCCGCAGGTCGAGGCCTGGGATGACGAGCCGTTTGACTCCATAATCTCGGAAACAACGCGGATCGTATACGGGAATTCATCACGGGAAGGAACCATCGGAGCAAGAGAGCGGCGGGCAAGATTTCCATGACCTATCTCGCGCCGTCCCGTAGTAAGCTTTCCGACCTCACCGACAGAATATGGCGGGAAGTTATAATGCAGGATGAAATGCTCGCTCCTGTCACCGTCAATGTCGTCATACACCTGCTCGTCCATGCTTGTTCCGAGGGTTGCGACAGCCAGAGACTGCGTCTCTCCGCGCGTGAACAGAGCAGAACCGTGCGGATACGGAAGAACATTAACCTCACAGGAGATAGGACGGATCTCATCACATTTTCGTCCGTCAATACGCACACCGTCATCAAGAATTGACTTGCGGAGCAGTTTGTACTGGATGTCGTCGAAAAGAACATTGAACAGTTTCGCCTGGACAGGATCCTCAAGCTGATCGGCATACTTTGCCGCGATCTGCTTTCTCACGGCCTCAACAGCATTTCCGCGGTTGATTTTTCCGTCACGGAAACAGGCCTCCTTCATAAGAGGAGTGGCCTCGGCCTCAATCGCCTCCGCATTCGCGAGGGAGACATCAAGAGGCGCAAGAGGCAGCTTCTCTTTTCCGCATTTTGCCCTGAGCTCCTCCTGAAGTCCGCACATTTCGGCTATGAATTCCTGGGCTTTTGCCAGCGCGCCGAGCATTATGTCCTCAGAAACCTCATCGGCACCGCCCTCAACCATTGTGAATCCGTCCTTTGTACCGGCGACAACAATCTCAAGCTCCGATTTCTCAATCTGGGCGAATGTAGGATTGATTATATACTCACCGTCCAGATAGGAGACACGGCAGGCCGCGACCGGACCGTGGAACGGAATGTCGGATATGGTGACCGCAGCAGAAGCCGCAATCACGGCAAGAATATCCTGGGTATGAATTCCGTCCGCTGAGACACAGGTCGGAACAATCTGAAGCTCACGTCCGAACGAAGGCTCAAAAAGCGGACGCATGGGACGGTCAATAAGACGGGAAACAAGGATCTCCTTGTCCTTGGGACGTCCCTCCCTTTTCACGAAACCACCGGGGATTTTGCCGGCGGCATAAAATTTCTCATTGTAATCAACTGTAACAGGAACAAAATCCTGTCCCTCGATGATGTTGTGCGAAGCGCACACCGTTGCGATGACGGCCGCGCCGCCCCACTGCGCATAAACACAGCCGTTGGCCTGTTTGCCGATTTTTCCTGACTCAAGAATCAGGTCGGCATCACCAAGCCTGTACGTCACTCTTTCTACCATAATGCTATCCTCTTTCTGCCGACGGCACTACTTCCGCCGACGGCCTGTTTTTTTGTCGTCTGACTGTAAAAAAAAAGCCTGAACCGCCAACGACGGGCGGCTGCAGGCTTTACCGGCATTGTTGTTCTACTTGCGCAGGCCGAGTTCCTTGATGAACGCGCGGTATCCCTCAAGATCCGTGCGCTCGAAGTATCTCAGCATCTTGCGGCGCTGTCCTACAACTTTCAGCAGGGCGCGCTTTGCGCTGGCATCCTTCGGAAAAGTTCTGACGTGTTCCGTAAGCTGGGCGCAGCGCTGTGTAAGCAGTGCGATCTGAACCTTGACACAACCTGTGTCTGTCTCCTTTGCACCGTATTTCTGTACGGTGGCGGCTGTAGCCTCTTTTGTAAGTGCCATCTCATGACTCCTTAATGTGATATAAATTCAATCGCCCGGATCCGCGGTGACGCATTGTCAGAAAATTCCTGGAGTTTCAGTTTTTGGAAATTCACCTCAAGACGCGACCGTATCTCTTTTTCGGACGTAATTGCCGTTACATTATAAATTCCGCAGGGAGGAAGAACCTGAGTTACGGCTCCTCTGTCCATACAGAAACAACTGTCTTCAAGAATAAAACCTTCGTTACGGCAGTCAACAGAATAAGGACGGCCGAGCATGTCCTCCGCTCCCTCAAGATCTCCGTCAAGAATCAGCTCCCGTATATGGGAAGAACTTATTCTTACACCGCCGGCGGCCAACGGAGGAATGAATCCGGCGGCGATTCCGTTTTCATCCGCGAACCGGAGTATCTCCGCCATTCCGGTCTTACCGCCCCGGCCGCACCTGAAGTCCGTCCCCTCCGAGAGGAAACGCATTCCGCAGTTTTTCACAAGAATTTCAAGAAAATCAGTTCCTGACATTCTAGCAAAATCGGAAGAAAAGTCAATCACCACGGCAAATTCCATCCCGGCGTCCTCCAGAAGCTCAAGCCTACGGTCAAGGACGGTAAGGTCGCCCGCATAACCGTCCGCCTCATGGCAGCGGGAAAGAGGAAAAGTGAATGTAACCGCACCCGGCGAAAATCCCCTCTCCCCGCCGATCCGCACTGCGGCATCAAGAAGAAGCCGGTGTCCCCTGTGCACGCCGTCAAAACTTCCGACGGTGAGCGCCGTTCCGTTCATGAACTGTCCGGGAATTTTTCCCGGACATCCGGCGGCCGCCTCAACAGTTTTCCAAGAATAAATCCGCATGAAGACAAATATATAGATTTTTATCTGCGCTGACTACGGAGCACGGATATTAAATGCGAAATATTCAAACGTTTGCTTGAAATTCGCATGATATTCCTTTATAGTTGTAAAGATTCACGGAACCGCATGTAAATCGGTTTCACACATATCTGCTGACGCAATTTCCGGAGGAATTACGAAATGAATACAGACAGTCAGAATGAAGAAGAGAACGAGAAGCAGGAAATTGCTGAAAATCAGGATAATGTTTCTTTTGAAGATCTCGGACTTGACGAATACACGCTCAGAGCCGTAGAGAAAAAAGGCTTTGTGACCCCCTCGCCTATACAGGTGCTTGCGATACCGCGACTTCTGAACGGTGACAACAACATCATAGCGCGCGCGCGCACAGGAACAGGAAAGACGGCGGCTTTCGGTCTGCCGATAATACAGAACATCAGGGAAAAACGGGACGGAGTACAGGCTCTCATTCTTGAGCCGACACGTGAGCTTGCGATGCAGACCTGCTCGGAAATGCAGTCATTCTCTGACGGTGGATTTCCGAGAACCTGCGTGCTATATGGAGGCGCTTCCTATACGACCCAGATAAGGGAACTGAGGAACGGCGCGGAAATTGTCGTGGGAACACCAGGACGCATAAAGGATCATCTTGACAGAAAAACGCTGGACATAAGCAAAATCAAGTATTTCATACTCGATGAGGGAGATGAGATGCTTGACATGGGTTTCATCGACGACATCGAGGAGATTTTCTCCAAGGCAAATCCGGACAGCAGAATACTGCTGTTCAGTGCGACGATGCCCGCTCCGATCCTGAAAATCGCGTCAAAGTTCATGGGAGAATACGAGACCGTAGAGGAGGAAGGGGTCATCGATGAGCCTCTTCTGATCGAACAGAAATACTGGTTTGTCAGGGAAGGAGAGAAAACGGAGGCGCTGGTCCGGCTCATAGACATATCGCCTGATTTCTACGGACTTGTTTTCACGCAGACAAAAAATGATGCGGACAATGTGTGCCGTCAGCTTGATCTGCGGGGATATGAGGCCGCGGCTCTGCACGGAGACATAATGCAGAACCAGCGGGAGAAGGTGCTTGAGCGCTTCCGGCTGAAAAAGACAAGAATTCTTGTTGCGACGGATGTCGCCGCACGCGGAATAGACATATCCGGTCTGAGCCATGTCGTAAACTACTCTCTGCCGTTTGATGCGGCCACATACGTCCACAGAATCGGACGGACAGGCCGCGCCGGATCGTCAGGAACCGCAGTGACATTCGTGCGCCCGGAGGAAAGACGTAAACTCGGTTTCCTGCAGTCCGCAGTAGCGCGGGCCAGCAAGGGAAAGATGGAGGAAGGAAAAATCCCGTCCGTCGATGAGGTTCTTGCCGCAAAGAAGAAACGTCTGTTCGACGAGCTGAGGAGACAGATCTTCGACATTCAGGATGAAATTCAGGAAGAACCGGAGAACACATACGGCGACTCCGTCGGCCCGAAAGACGAATCCGAAACGGCAGAAACCACTGCCATGGCCGGCACTTCCTCTGCGGAGAATTCAGCACCGGCTGAACATGAACCTGCCCCTGAGAATCAGGCGCCGGAATTTCCGGAACAAGCTGTCCTTGAGGATGAAACTGAAAATGCCCCGGAAACTGCTGAGGATTGCGGAATCAGGATCCGTGACACGGATCAGATGTTTATGGAGCTGGCAAAATCCCTTGCCGCCGGCAACGATCCTGTCCGCGTGCTTTCAGGAGTCCTGTCCGTGCTTTACGGTGACAAGCTCAGCCGCAGGCATTACGGAAAGATAAATTCGCTCAGGAACTCAGGCACCAAAGGAGACCAGCTGAGAATATATGTCCAGATGGGAAAAAGAGACGGACTGAGGCCGAAGGACATAGCGGAATTCTTCAGCGATATGCTGAATATTCCGGACAGGCTTGTCGATCAGATTGACATGGCACCGCAGTTCACGCTGCTGAGTCTTCCCGCCGCATCCGCAAAAAAAGCCGTCGAAATGTCAAAGGAGAACAGAAATCTTCCGCACATCCACCTCGACAACAAGGACGGCGGTCAGCGAGGAGACAGAGGCGGAAGGGAACGCGGCAGGCGGGACCGTTTCCGTGAACGTACCGAAAACCAGCGCCATGAGGGAAGAGCAAAGGGAAAGCGCCCCAACTTCCACACCCAGTCCGAACGTTCCGGAGGTGCCGGAATATACAGAAAAAAAAGCGGAAAAAAGCCGGAGCGCTTCTAGCGGCCGCAATCACGATGCCGCCGCGGACACATCATCCGAGGGCGACATCAAGAATCATCATCAGAATAAAACCGATTCCGAATCCGATCGTTCCGTTGTTGGAATGCTCGCCTTCGGAAGCTTCCGGAATAAGTTCCTCAACCACCACAAAAATCATCGCGCCGGCCGCAAAAGCCAGCATATAAGGAAGCACCGGCACGATCAGCCTTGCAAGAAGAATCGTCAGAACTGATGCCAGCGGTTCCACCACTCCCGACAGCATTCCGTACATAAACGACTTTCCCCTGCTTCCGCCGCTGTTCTTGAGCGGCAGGGATATTATCGCGCCCTCCGGGAAATTCTGAACGGCGATTCCAACCGCAAGGGCGACCGTTCCGGCGGCCGTAATGCCGCTCTGTGCCGACAGCAGGCCTCCGATCACCACTCCCACAGCCATTCCCTCCGGAATATTATGGAGCGTGACCGCAAGCACAAGCATCGTCGTCTTTTTAAGCTGCTTTCCGAATCCGTCAGGCTCGTCAGAATCAAGATGAAGATGCGGAACAGCATAGTCAAGCAGGAACAGAAACGCCATTCCCAGAGCAATTCCGACGGCGGCCGGAACAAACGCGAATTTCCCCATTTCCGATGACGCGCTTATCGACGGAACAATAAGCGACCATACGGATGCCGCGACCATAACTCCGGAAGCGAATCCGAGCAGCAGCTTCTGTAACGCCGGCTTGAGCTCGCCTCTCATAAAAAAGACAGTCGCCGCCCCCAACGTAGTGCCCATAAAAGGTATCAGCAGAATCAATGCAATGTTTTTCATGGGCACATTATATATGATTTAGCGTTCAGAGAGAATGCTCTCCGTGAACCGTGCTGAATCCGCTGAATTCGGCAGAAGCTCCGTCTCCATTACTGCTGTACGCATAGAGCGCAATGTAGACTCCTGTGAATCCGCATGCCACCTCGCTTGACAGATAACGTGAATCCGCGCTTCCCAGAACCGTCTCACCGTCATCACAGACCAGAATGAAGGTGTAGGAATGCGGTTCCGACACTATTTTCAGACGGACGGAACCGCCCGCGGCTGGAACTTTCCGCAGGACAGAGACCGCAGGTCCCACCGAAACACGGGCCGACACGGAGAATTCTCCGCAGTCACACGCTGCATAAAAATCATAATGATGGTTCTCGTCCATGAAGATGGAAATTCCGGCTTCCGAATACGGAGCGCCGTCAAGCCGCACATCACATACGGTGACACAGTCAAATTCATTCTGCCTTATCCCCGTCCATGACGGCGAGTCATGCAGATCGGACGGACGCACGGAGGTTGCCCTTATCCTTACATGATCTGCGCAGAATTCATAGTTCTCCGGATGCGGATTGCGGAGGAAATTCCAGTCCAGTTCAGGCGAAAGCGTGGAGAAGGTCTTTCTGTATGAGAAATCCTGCGTCGCAAAGCCGTGCTCCACAGGACATTCCGTCTCCATAAGGGCGTTCCCGTAGCCCTGCCCGGTGAACATATCAGAAGAT
Organism: Bacteroidaceae bacterium; assembly: GCA_963594605.1. GTDB lineage: Bacteria > Spirochaetota > Spirochaetia > Treponematales > Treponemataceae > Treponema_D. The sequence continues at coordinate 62,353 of CAVBEH010000006.1, read as the reverse complement.
TTTGTTCCTATATAGAACCATCCGTCTTTCCAGATGACCGGCTCCATGCAGGTCTCGCGCCCCAGATGATGGAACGGCATATATCTGTCAATCTGGCGGAATGCAAGATGGCAGAACCACCAAGTTCCGTCCGCAGCCTGAAGAAGATCTCCGTGTCCGGCTCCCTGAAGCTGATAGCCCCCCAGATTCCTGTTTGTAAGAACAGGATTCGCGGGACAAGGCTCAAAAGGTCCGCGCAGATTTCTTGAGCGGGCATAGTTCACCATGTGGCCGTATTCAGTCCCGCCCTCGGCGTCAAGCAGATAATACCATCCGCCGATCTTATAGAGATGAGGCGCCTCTATGTACCGTCCACCCGTTCCGTACCAGAGCGGCTCGTTGTCTGAAAGCTTTCTGCCGGATGAAATGTCTATCTCGCTTATCTGTATATAACCGCGCCCCTCCGAATCGTTTCCGTTGGATATAAAATAAACCCTTCCGTCGTCATCAAAGAAGAGGGACGGATCTATTCCGTTCTGCTCAACCGTGACGGGCTCGGACCATTCGCCGTAAATATCATCGGTCCACACATAGAAATTCCCCGGACCTGACACATTCGTGACGACCATGTAGAAGCGGCCGTTATTGTATCTGATTGTCGGCGCATAAATTCCGCCGGCAGTTCCGGCGTCATCAAGCGGAAGCTGGCTTTTTCTTGTAAGGCAGTGGCCTATCTGCCTCCAGTTTATCATGTCGTCACTTTCAAAAAGAGGAACGCCCGGAAAATAGCAGAACGTCGAGCAGACCATATAGTACTTTCCCTCTGCGGCGCACATACTCGGATCCGGATACATACCCCGGAGAACAGGATTCATAAATTTCATATAGACCTCACTTACTTTCCGTGAATTTCCATTCCCTCAGCAAGATGTCCGCATCGGAAAAAAGGATGAACAGATTATGAACACCAGAAAGTTCTCCGCCCGGGATGACTGTTCCTCCGCCAGAACCGAGCTCCGCGGATACCGATGCATCTGCGGACAGACTGTCAAGCCGCAGCTCCAGCTTTCCGTTTCCTTCCGCGACAAAGGAGAATTCCCCTGCCCCGCTCCCGAAATCCACGCCGCGAACCGCAATCCATGCTCCGCTTTCCGCGCTTCTGACGGCCGCATTTCCGTCCCTGTCATAGCTGAACGAGATTCCTGCCGACGTGGACATTGTTGTTCCCGGAACGCTTCTGTATGGACTGAAATTCCCAATTTGCTTTACGCCTGCCCGGGTTCCGCCGCGTGTCCTTATGGTCAGCGTCTCCTCGTCAAAGTCAAGGGTGTCCGCGCAGAGACTGCGGAATCCGCCGTCTGTTCCCATCTTGTCCTGAAGAATCAGCGCATGGTAAAGGATGTAGTATTGATCCTTGAATTTGGTGAAATGCGTATGGTTGTTGCTGTAGTTCATTCCGGCCTCGCCCGGATTCAGAAAATAGTGTCCGCGGTACTCCCAGGAATTCATGTCAAGCGGCGTGGTGCTTGTCATGTATGACATGGAGCACTGCGCGGGCTTAGGAGTTCCGGAGAACCGGGACGGCCATTCGCCGCGTGCGTCCCAGCTGTTGTTGAAAGTGTAGACGAACGTTCCGTTTATGAAATTCAGCTCGCTTGCCTCGAAAAAATAAGGCGACGGCATGACCTTTATCTCGCTTGCAAGGGAAATCATGTCGTCTCCAAGCCTCACGATTCTGGCGCTTCCCGGCCACAGGTCTGTTCCGCTTGGAGCCTTGCCGCAGCCGCCGAACGCAAGCCAGCCGATTCCGTCGCCGTCAATGCAGACTCCGGGGTCAAAGGGAGCAGGACAGTCTCCGAGCCCCTCCGTTCTTCCTGAAATCAGGGGCTTTTTCAGAGGGTCGCTCCAAGGTCCGAGCGGGCTTGTCGCAGTAAGAACGCCGACTCCCGCTCCGCTGTTTGAAAAATACAGGTAGAAATGCGTGAGCCCGTCCGCCTCGACGCGCGAGGTCACCGACGGCGCCCAGGAAGCGATAATCCACGGCGCGATTTTTCCGGTCTCAATTTTTCCGTGATAAGTCCAGTTCACCATGTCGTCCGTGGAAAAACATACAAGCGACTTTATCTTCTCGTAAGTGTTCTTTCCGGATTTTCCGACGGCCTCATACTGCTGGTGGTCGTTCGTTCCGTAGACGTAAAGCCTTCCTTCATATTCTACGGCGGTAGGATCGGCGCAGAAAACCGCGGGCGAAATCGGATTCGCATTCTGCAGCGGTTTGAAAACGTTCCTGCTCGGTGCAATCTTTTCCATCTTTTTATTTTCCTTAAGTGAATTTGTTCCGGCGCATGACGAAAGGACAAGCAGCCCCGCAAGCGCACCTGATAAAACGATTAACTTCATGAGTCAAGTATACAGTGTGCGTCCGTTTTTTCAATGTGAAAATTTGACCTAAAACCATAGAAATTTGACAGTAACGGAAAGGTGAATATAAGACGGCGGGAAAATATGCCCGGTACGGCGGCTCAGGCTGAAAGGCTCAGAAGACAGACACTCCCGCAAAACCGGAGAATTCCTGGCCGCCGATTCTACGTCCGTCAGCTGTTTCTCCATTCTCCGATTGCCCGGGCCATCCGCCGGCCGATGTCAATTCTGGTCTGTTTACATTCCTTCGGAAATTCCCTTGCGGCACGGAACGCTATCCTCATAAACAGCCCGGAGCCGACCGGCAGCATTATCTTCAGCATACCTTCCGGAAACACAAAATGAGTGCCGTGACTGTAGACCGCCGCCTCAACCTCGCATGAATGAGCCTTCTCCGCAAGCCGCGCCTCCATTCTGCGGATATACCTGGCGGTATCCCAAAGAACATCATCCTCAGCTCCAATCAGAAGAAGCTTTCCGCGGATATTCTCCACCTTCACCATCTCGTCCTCCGTAAGCGGATGCGCTTTCTCCGAATCGTCAAAAACGCCGCGCGAGGCGATCACGTCTCCGCCGAGCTTGCCTTCCGCCTTCATCTTTTTCCAATATTCAGGATGACCGTAGCAGAACGGCATGAACGGAAGCGGTTTTCCCCTGTAGGAAAAAAGCGACTCCCCATCAACCGGCCATTCTCCGCAGCCGTCCCTTTTGCCCTGAATGAACCCCTGCCAGACAAAATCGCTCGGAGTCATTGCGACGGTCAGCGTGATTTCCGGAAAATATGACGCCGCAACCAGCGCGAGCGTCCCTGTCGTCGAGGCACCCGCAATGCCGACCTTTCTGTTTCCGTGAGCCTTGAGCCAGGCCGCAGCAGCCTCCACCCTTTCCACAGGATAGTTGTGATGGCTGTAGTTCTTTTTTCCCGGCGACATCGTCAGCACGTTCACGCCGTTTCCGATCAGCCACTTTGCCGCCGACCTTGCCATGCGGTCCTCAGGATCATCGCCGACCATCGTTATGACCGCACAGTCCGCGGCGGCGTCTCCGCTCCAGTACGCTCCGTAAAATCCGTCCTTCTCCGTATCAAAATGAATGTGTCTCATCTGTTCCTCCTCTGAACCGGCGTGACGGAAAAAAAAAAATCATGCAGACCGCCAGGTGCCAGGACATATCCGAGATATAGAATACCAGAACGTAAAAACGTTAGCAAGGACTAACTTTTTTCAGAAAAATGTGCTAGACTTCATAAGAACAGTGTCTGCGGCAGTTCCGTCAGTCCGGTGCCGGAGGACACATCACAAGGAGGTTTGTTTTCCATGAAGATAAAACAGCAGAAACAGATAAAGGATTTTTTAGCACAAGAATTCGGAAGCGTCAGAGGCGGTGAACTGTCTGAACGCCAGTCGGAAAAACTCGTCAGGATGATTTCGGAAACAAAAGGAAAGTCGGAGAATCAGATGAAGACGCTTGTCCAGACCATTCTTCCGCGGATCGCGCTGTTCAAGACCCTGTCGGAAGGAGGATTCTCTGAAGATGACGCCTATGCGCACATGAGGAAATACATGACCGGAAAAGTAGCGGCGCAGAAACATTCATTCACGGCCAGAATGGAAACCGTGCCGGGATTCTTCGCGATTTACAGAAGAATCTTCCTTAAAATCATGCGCACGAGCGACCTTTGGGAAAGCAGGCAGAAATGCGGCGATGACTTCTTTGATGCTGACATAACAAAATGCCTCTGGCACACGGCCTGCATCGAAAACGGCTGCCCCGACCTTTGCCGGCTGTTCTGCGATGTTGACGACATCACTTACGGCGGACTGAAAAAAATGGGATTCAGCCGTACCAAAACATTGGGTTATGGCGGTGACTGCTGCGATTTCCATTTTTTCAGGAAATAGATGTCCGGACTGCGGAATTTTCAGAAGAAACCGCAGCCCGAAACTGCGACATTTGCGGAGAAAATCAGGCCGGCAGGTCTTTTTACACATCCGCATTGTTTTTTCTGGAATTTCCTATATAATGGAAAAAATCACATAAATTCACAACATTATTTTTACAGGAGAAAGCGATGAAAATTCACAACAGATTCATTACCCCCCCCCATGTAATTACCGCACTATTTTTGGCATTGTCGGTGCTTGCCGCCTGCCAGACGGAGGTCACGCCAAAGGAATACACGCTGATTCTTGACGGAAACGACGGCAGCGGCTCAATCGAGAGCATTAAAAAGGCTGAGAACGAGGAGATAAATCTTCCGTCAGTCACATTCACCAGAACCGGCTACGAATTCACTGGCTGGAACACGGCGGCGGACGGAAGCGGCAGGGCATATACCGGCGGCGACAAATTCAAGTTCACCGCGGACACGGTGCTCTACGCCCAGTGGAAGAAAACTGAAACGCCGCAGAATCCGTCCCAACCGGAAACAAAAACTTCATATACAATAAAATTCGACGCTAACGGCGGAAGCGGAGAGATGAAGGAAATAACCGCCGAATCGGGAAGCGAAATCACCCTTGCAGCGAACGCCTTCTCAAAAGAGGGCTTCACGTTCTCCGGCTGGGCGACATCCGACTATGGAAACATTGTCCATAAGGATGAAGCGAAAATCACGCTGACAGAAAACCTGACGCTCTACGCGCAGTGGACGGAAATCGGAAAGGTCGAGAAAGTCACATTCAGCGCGACAGGCGAGGTCGATTACAATGATAAAATCACGCTCTCGTGCGGAACGGAAGGCGCAGCAATTTATTATCTGCTCGTTGCCGGAACAGACGCGCCGACCGCCGAGGAATTCTCCTCATCAAAACAGAAATATTCCGAACCGCTCGCAATCACCGAAAACGCCGTGATTGCCGCAGTCGCCGTAAAGGACGGAATGAAAGACAGCGAAATTGCGACCGCCACATTCACCGTGAAAACCTACACAGTGACATTTGAAACAGAACATGGTACAGCACCGGCAAAAATCGAGGGCTTGAAAAAAGGCGATAAGCTCGGCGATAAACTTCAAGAGCTTACGGCAAAAGGCTACGTATTTAGCGGCTGGTTTAACGGCGAAACCCGGTTCACAGCCGAAACGGAACTTTCTTCCGATATAACTTTGACTGCAAAGTGGACGCCGAACACTTACACCGTAACTTTCAATGCAAACGGTGGAAGCGGCGAAATGGAAACACAGACTTTCAGCTACGGAATTGCGCAGGAACTTTCGGAAAATGCGTTCACAAAGACAAATTACACGTTTATCGGCTGGGCGACAGAACCGGACGGAGATTCCGTTTACAGCGACAGGCAAAGCTACACGACCGGAACAGAAAACATCACGCTCTATGCGCGTTGGACGGCGACGCAGTATTCAATCATCTACAACAATGTGGAAAACGCGCAGAATGACAATCCTGTCGATTACAATGTGGAATCGGAAACAATCACATTGAAGGAACTTTCGAGAACAGGCTACACGTTCGGCGGCTGGTTCAAGGAAGATTCGTTTGCAACCAAAGTAACCGAAATCGCAAAGGGTTCTGGCGGAGATGTCACATTATATGCAAAATGGACGGCGAACACCTACACCGTAACTTTCGACGCAAACGGCGGAGTCGGAAGCATGGGCGCGCAGACTTTCACCTACGGAACGGAGCAGACACTCTCGGAAAATGCGTTCAGCAAGGACGGTTACGCATTCGCAGGCTGGGCAAAATCTGCCGACGGAAATGCGGCCTATCAGAACAAACGGAACATCCAGATAGAAGCCGAAGATATGACGCTCTATGCGGTCTGGTGGAAGTGGGATGCCGATGAGTTTGCATTTGTTGAGGGAGCGACAATAACAGAAAAGATTTTTTCCCATGATGAATCTGATTACCCCTCTGTCATAACAATAGACAATCTGTATGTGAGCACCCATGAAGTAACGAGGGCGGAATACAAAGAAATAATGGGAAAAGAGATTGTTCTATCATTTGAGTGGGTGTATGATATTTTTTCTACAGATGGGAACGCGGACAATAATCCGGCAATTTTAAGCTGGTATGACGCAATTGTTTACTGCAACAGGCGTTCGCTGTCAGAAAACCTTGCCCCGTGCTACAGAATAAACGGTTCCACAAACCCCGACGACTGGGGAGAGGTTCCGACAGAAGACAATGAAGTCTGGAATGCGGTTGAATGCGACTTTACGGCAGGCGGCTACCGTCTGCCTACGGTCCCTGAATGGGAATATGCGGCATTCGGTGGAAACGGAGTGACCGGTACACGTTATAAATATGCCGGAAGTGACGATATTAATGAGGTCGCTTGGTATAACGGTAATTCTAGGAACATCTCACGTGAGATAAAGACAAAAAAAGCGAACGGTTTAGGACTGTATGACATGAGCGGCAATGCGGCTGAATGGTGCTGGGATTTTCAATACAGCTATGGTTCTTATCGTAGGTATCTAGGCGGTTCTTTTGGCGAGCCTGACATCAATTGTGAAATTGCTGCTAGGGATACTTATACGAAATATTTTCTTAGAAATGGAGAGAAGCCTTATTTTGTTCAGTTTATTGGACTGCGCGTTGTCCGCACTGCAGAATAGAAGGTAAGGAGATTCCCGCATCAAGTGCGGGAATGACAATAAAACTGCCTTGTCATTGCCGGGCATAGACCCGGCAATCTATTCCCAAATTGTCATCCTCCGGCTTGACCCGATAATCCATGCGTACAGAGATTCCTGTGTCGCAGCACAGGAATCAAGCACAGGAATGACACGGAATTTGCGTCGAACAATAATGACATAAAAACTGCAGACAAGGGCAGCTTGTCAAATATTATTTAAACAACATTTCTAATTTCGCAGCCTAATCCGCAATCTCCGAATTCAAAGTTTCGATTTTTCCCTTCAGATTTTTGTCCGCGGAAAGAAGAAGCGTGCGCCTTTCATAAATTCCGCCGCCTTTCCAATGCTGGCCGTAGACAAGTTCGATTTCAGTTTTTCCTTCCTTTATGATTCTGAAAGTCAAAGTCTGAACTCCGCCGACGCCAGTCATTCCCGGTTCCGCCTCGTCCTGAACATATCCGTCGCTTTCAAGAACCGCGATTTTCCCGTCCGCAATTTCCGCCATCCAGGAGCAGCCCGTTGTCGGATTCGATTCCAGCTCGACTGAAACCAGATCCGCCGCTTCAGCATTTTTCTGCGGATTCGACGCGCAGGAAGAAAAACAGAAAGCCGCCGCCAGCGCAATAGAATAAAAAATCAGATTCGCCTTTTTCCTAAATTTTTTCATAAAATCTTCCATTATATTTCCTCTTCCGAAGAAAAACGTTTTGATAATTTTCAGCCTGATTTTTTTGTTCGGACTGCTAGCTATGTTTTAATTAAAAATATAAAATAAGTCAATTTGCGGAACGCGGGCGGAAAAATGACAGGACTTGGAACAGTTATAAACAGCGCAAGCATCGTGGCGGGCGGGCTTGTCGGACATTTTGCCGGAAAATTTTTCAGACCGGAGCAGCAGGAATCCCTGAACAAAGCCTGCGGAATCAGCGTGATTTTTATTGCGGTCGCCGGAGCGATGCAGGGAATGCTGAAAATCGAAGGCGCGGAAATCGTCAGCGGAAAATCCATGCTTGTGGTTCTCTGCCTCGCGCTGGGAACGATTCTTGGCGAGCTTTTCGGCATTGAAAGAGGCTTTGAGAATTTCGGCGGGTGGCTCAAGAAAAAAAGCGGAAACAGCGGCGACTCAACTTTCGTGAACGCATTTGTTACGGCATCGCTTACGGTCTCAATCGGGGCGATGGCGGTTGTGGGAGCGATTCAGGACGGACTTCTCGGAGATTTTTCAACTCTCGCGGTCAAATCGGTTCTGGACTTTATAATCGTAGCGGTGATGACTTCCGCAATGGGCAAAGGCGCAGTTTTTTCCGCAATCCCGGTTTTCGTCTTTGAAGGGGCAATTACGCTTCTTGCAAAAATTGTCTCTCCGCTGATGACCCCGGCCGCGCTCGCGTACCTTTCGCTGATCGGCTCAGTCCTGATTTTCTGCATCGGCGTGAACCTCGTCTGGGGCAAAAAACTGAAAGTCGCCAACATGCTTCCCTCGGTGATTCTCGCAGTCGCCGCCGCCTACCTTCCGTGGAATTTTTAGAAGCCTGATTTTCTGTTTTCGGGCGTGTCCGCCGCTTCGCTCCGGCCGGGCTTTCCGTGGTTTCAGGGCAAAGCCCTTACATTGCTTCACTTCGCCTTGCTCCGCTCCGCAACGGCTGCGCCGCCACTCCAATCCCTCACGCATTTGTATACCTCAGGTAAACAAATCACATTTTCTGTGATATAATCACAAACACACAAGGAGGCATGATAAAAATTACATCCGTGTAATTTTTATCATTACAGTTTGCTCAAGCGTTGCTTTCACAAACTGTGATTCTCGCCATCCATGGCTCGCCGCTATGCGGAGTTTTTATAGGAGATTCAAATGCAAGACTTCGACTGCTGCTTCACCAAAGAAAACAGCTGGTTCCGCTACCGCGCCGGGGCAATCATCGTGGAAAACGGCTGCGTTCTGTTCGCCGGAAACGAGCTGGAAGACTATTACTATTCGATTGGCGGCGGAGTCCACCACGGAGAAACTGCCGAAGATGCGGTAAAACGCGAAGTCCTGGAAGAAACCGGCGTGCCTTACGAAATCGACAGGCTCGCGGTAATCCACGAAAATTTCTTCAACCAGAATAACGGAACACTAAAAGGACTTGAATGCCACGAAATCAGCTTCTATTTTCTGATGAAACCGCGCGGAACTCAGGAGCTCCACAGCTACAGCACAACCCACGGCGTAAAAGAAAAAATGCACTGGATTCCCATCGACGACCTCGACAAACATAAAGCCTTCCCCTCTTTCATGAAAGACTACCTGACCCGCCCGCACCCGGGAATCGAGCACATCGTAACAGATGAAAGAAAGTGAAGTATATGGGCGTTACTTGCGCTTTAGTTTCGGCAAGCTAAACAACCGCAACGGTCGGGCTTTATGCGGTTCTCCAACGGATTTATTTTTATGCGAGTTTTTGTAAGAAAACTCTGCGATTGGAATGATTTTTATGGATATTCCTGCATGAATTCTTCCGCACTCAGAATCGTGGCTGGATTTTTATAAACGCGTCCCTGCTTGCTGAATATTTCGGTCTTTGCGTCAATCACCTGGAAATTCATGCCGTGATTTAAGTCATCTATGGTTATTCCCTCAAAATAAACTGTTTTCCATTTTCCGCCGGTGAAATAATTTCTCTGTGGTTTCGGAACGATTTCGTCTACGATGAATCCGCCGTCGCGTGCTATAAAGCCTTCATCAGAATCTGTGTTCACCTTGATTTTTTTGATGAGATAGCCGTCATCGTCGAACAGTCCGACATTTACGGAGAAAACATATCTTAAGCTGTAAGGAACCCATATTTCTGCTGAGTTCCGTCCGCCCTCGTATGCTCCGAACACAGGTTTTGAGACGCTTTTTGTCCATGCATTGTTGTTTCTGGCTTCAATCAACTTTTTCCATTCGTTCATGACTGTTGCCCAGAGTTTCATTGCTACGGCGTTCGGAACGCATTTTACACCCGGATGAATTTCAATATCAGCATTCCTTTTTTGTATATTTATGTTGTCGTTGACGTTAGAAAAGTCATAGACGATGAACATTGAATTTTCGTTCATGTACGCTTCAAGCTGCGAGAAAATTTTATTCCAGTGTTCTATTTTTGTACTGTAGCTGTCGATTTTTGCAAGAATTCCGTCTGCATTGAATGAACCTGAAATTATCTGACTGCTGTTCGACATAGCTTCATATTGCCAGTTCATTTCTCCTCTGACCTGGCTGTATGCCACGAGAGCCTCAATCAGACTGTCGTTTTCCTTTGCGGAATTGCCTTTCGCAAGATTCATTATTGAGCTGTTTTCAGTTTTGTCCGATTCCGCAAAAGACGTCTTTTCTGTGTCGGTGAATTCTATTCCAAGTCCTTCAAGAAGCGATTCTGCGGTTTTGTTTACGGCTTTTCCGCTCTGAATTTCTGAAACGGAATAACGTCCGTCTGTGCTTGCGCGAATTTCATTTGTGGCGACATCATTCGCACGGAAATTAACCTCGTAACTGCCTGCGATTTTCCGAATGCTTCCGATTACAACAATCTGAGCGTTTGTCAGCTGTCCGATTTGAGCCGCATTTGCATCGCTGTAGTATCCGCTTTCGGAAAGTTCTTGCTCGGCTTTTATCAGTGACTCGTTTTTTCTGTCAAGAACCGTCATTTTTGAAAACTTTGAGAATTTTGTTGTGAGAGAATCCTGAAAATACTGCGAAATCCATTCTTCATTTTTTGCAGTTCCGCTGATTTCTGGCTGACATACTGCGACGGCGATTCCTTTTCCTTTGTACAAGTTCTTTTGGGAATTCTTGGATGAGATATTTTCAGAAAACGCCGTCTGCCCGGAATCCTTTGATTCCGATGAGACTGCTGAAACTGAATTTGACGCACATGACGCCAAAATAAAGGTCGCTGCCAAGATGATTGTCGGAAGATTTTTTTTCATTGGTTTTCCTTATTTGTGAACTGAAATTCTATTGTAATTCCCGCACTTGAAGCGGGAATCTGGCGGAAAAAAAATCGGATTAGAAAATTTTGCCTTTAAGTGTTCTTTTAAAACAGAATTGAAGCCGCAATCGCCTCTGCATCAGCCCATTCTTTATCCGCCGCTGAGATTGTCGCCGCGGACTGATAGATTTTGTTTCCCGAGGCGTAGGCCATTTTTGTGGCGTCAGCCACCGCCTTTGTCTGCTCCGTTTTTGCGTCCGCAAGAATTTTTATCCGTTCAGTGTTTCCGTTCTGCATAATCTGTGCGAGTGCCTGATTTGCGACAGCTTTCTGTTCTTCCGGCATTAGCGCAATCTGCGCGTCGGCAATTTTTTTGTTGATTTCCGCGCTTCGTTTTGCCTCTTCCTGACTCATGACGGTCGGAAAACGTGCGTCGTGAATCATTTCACTCACCATGTTCTTCACAAAATCCTGCTCCGGCGTCAAGTTTTCAGGAAGTTCACCGAGAACATTCTTCACGTATTTTGCGGTTGTCTGCGTCCATGTTGTCGCCGAAATTTGATAAATCTGGTAGACGATGTACTGGCTTGTCTTTTCGCCGCTGTCAGGATCTTCCGTGATTACGCGCTGCCAGAATTCGGTTGCCTTCTGATGTCCGGTGATTTGAGCGTCGCTCTGTGTCTTTGTGACTTCCTCAATCGCCTGACGCGTCTCATCGCCGAGATTTCCGCTTCTTGCCTGTTCCGCCGCATAGACATTTATGCTCTGCTGAAGTTCACGCGCGATTTTCCGTGAGTAAGCCATGTCCGCACGCATTGTTGCCGAGCGGACGTCAGTTCCGTATCCTGTTGAATTTCTGAAAATGTCGCTCTCCTTCTTTTTAAATGTGCTTATGTATGCAGAATAGTCTCCGCGTGCCGCCGCGGAAAGCCATGAAGGAACCGCTTCCGTTCCGAATGTTCTTCCATCCCAGTCAACTACGGTTGTTTCGATGCCGGCGATTTTCACCCCCGAATCTGATTTCCTTTCTGTCGTTGGAATTGTTGCCGAATTTCCTGTGGTTGTGCATCCTGTCGCAAAAAGAGCCGCCGCAATGACCGTTCCAAAAATGATTTTTTTCATAAGTTCTCCTATAAAAAGTCTGTTTGTTATGTCTAAAAAGACATGAATTTCCTGTTCAACAAATTCGAGACACATTCTGCTATTGCGGAATATGCGCGTCGCTCTGCAATTTGCTCATTTTTCGCTCCTGTTTTTGCCAGTTGTTCTGACAGTGATAAAATTGTTCGGTCTCCGTTTGAGATTTCGATTGTGACGGACGGCGTGTAGAAATATCCTGCAGGAAGAATTTTTCCGTTCAGGCTGATTTTTATGCGGCATATATATTCGGCATTGCTTTCCGTCGTGACGATTCCGATTTTTGCGAATGATGATTTTGCGGCTTGGGCGGCAGAAGTCTCAAAGTCGTTTTCACATTCAACCTGAACAGCAAATTTTTCGCAGAGCCGTTTTATGAGAGGCTTCAATTCCGAAATATGATTCCGTGCGCTTCCTAAAAGTGATTCGCTTTCGGGATAAATAATCAGCGCAAAATCAAGTTTGTCTTCCAGCTTGTTTTCTTCCGCGAATTTTCCTGCCTTTGAAAAACCCGTTGCTTTCAGCAACAATTCTTTATGACTTTCCGCATTTGAACAGAAATCTTCAAAAGTTTTTATGTCGCCTTCAATTTTTGGTCGGTAGATTTTCCACGCTTCCTCGCGGTTGATGAATGCCGTTGTCTCATAGATTTTCTGTTTTCTGTCAAATCGGGCTTTTGTAAAATGAACCGCAAAAAGTTTAGCTTTTGAATTCACAAAAACTTCCTCTGAAATCGAACTGCGGGAATCTGCGTCTGTAACCGTTGTCCTTTCCGCCGAATTTACGGAAATGCTCATTTTGAAAAATCTTGACAGAGCGGCGAGCGCGTTCTGCTGAGCTTCCGCCTCCGATTTTCCGAATCCACGCTGCGCTATAAAATCTGGACTGTCAAGATAATCTTCTGAAAAAAAGGGAGCAGAAGCGAACAAATATAGTAGAAGAAAAATGTTCCTTTTCAAGATAACGCCTGATTTATTTAGCTTTTGACTTTTAGAATAGAAACAATCCCCTTTGAAATTCCGTGTTCCATTTCCGGATCATAGGTGAATATGAATATTGTTTTGGTTTCCTCATCATAAACGAATCTGCTTTTTTCATCGGAAAATTTATATCCACATCTGTTTACATTTTGAACAAGGGTGAGTTCCTTTTTCATTTCTATTGTATAGGTGTCTAAACCATTTGAATTGTCATAATGTTTTCCACAGAATCCATTGTTACCAAAAAATGAGTAAATAGCATCGCAAGTTATTTTGTCATTTTCTTTTAAATTCAGTCTTGAAATCAGTTCATTTAAGGTTAAAAAACTCATTTTCTATACCTCCAATATCTTGTTATTATTCCGTATTTCTACGCGTAATTCCGTCTGCACGTAAATTTACTTAACTTGGATTATATGCGTAAGTTTACTGTAAGTCAACGTAAAATCAGTAAATTAACGTACAATTTTATGCATGGGATTCAAGGAAAATTTACGGGATGAGATTTCTTATCAGGGGCTGATGATAAAGGAGCTTGCCGCACGCGCCGGACTTAACGCCGGTTCGGTGAGCAATTATCTTAAGGAGAACAGTTCGATTCCGTCCGCTGATGTGGCCGTAAAAATTGCATCCGCCCTGAATGTTTCCGTTGAGTATCTTGTGAACGGAAAATCCCATGCCGAAAGCGGAAAAAAATATTCCCCTGAAATCCGCAAAATGGCGGATAAGCTTGAGTCCATGTCTTCCCGCGACAGAAAGAATGTCGGCGCGCTGATTGACGCAATCTGCGAGGATTTGTAGAGCGGTGGCTCCATAGAAAAATCAATTCTGAAGAACTCAAAAACTATGGCTTCTGCCTACAAAACGGCGCATACAAATTCTGCACCAGAACCAGCAAAAGCCACGAACTTTCAAAATGAACGACATTTTTCTGCTTGATAATTAGTACGAAATCAGACTAATTTACAAAGGATAAAACATGAGCAAGCAAGAATTGCAACCGCAAGTTTTTATGCGACGGAAAAAAGCACGCTGTCCTACATTCTCACTTTTGTCGAGCCGCTTCTGATGCTTCTTTTCTTGCTGATTCTGCCTCCTCTGTTCGGCGGTCAGATTATGATCTGGTGGAGCACAGTTTTGGCGCGCATTTTCGCCGCGATTTTGGCGATGATATTGACAAAGAGTCAGCACGGCCGGACTTAATTTTGTGTGTCATTGTCGGACTTGATCCGACAATCCCCTTTGAAGCATCGCAACAGATTCCTGACCGAGTTTGCTACGCAAACATCGCAGCATCAAGTGCGGGAATGACAATAAATCGAACTGTCGCGGCAGGGATTGTAGGGGCGCGGAGCGTTGTTTTGTGGCGGTTGAGCCGGTCGAAACCAGAACAAAACAATGAAACGAAAGTGGAACCCCGAAAAGCCCGGTTTTTGCGGAGCAAAAAGTCGCCCTAAAAATCACTTGAAAAATACAAACAGCTCTCAAATATAGTTTTTATGATTATTATGAGAGCCGTTTTTTCGAATGTTACAAAGAATAAAAATTCCCTGCCGTCATCTCAAGATAGTTTTTTCCAGCGTAGTTCGGGAACGCTTTCTCTGCTGCGGAAATAAATTCATCGCGTGTTTTGCATTGTGCGGCAAGCTCGCGGATTTTTTTCACATAGGTAATTTTTTCTGTTACTGCATCCTGCTCCTCAACATTCGCGTGGCTTGAAAGAATGTACTTGTAGCCAGCTTTCTGGTACGACTCAAGGATTTCAATCATTGCGGCGGCGTGCGCGTCCGAACCGATAATCGAATGGACGTACTTTCCGAGCATGTGAGTGTAAATCGCGTTTGCTTCTGGAATTTCAACGTCGAATGAAGAGCCACGGTCGTAAATCACAAAATCAATTCCAGCAATTGTATTTTTTCCTTCGTGCAGAATGTTTTTGATTGAAGCCATAAAGTTTCCACGGAAAGCAGGTCCGAACGCCTTCAAAAGCCCCTGAGTGATTCCGAATGCAGTTCCGCCGCTCACGGATTTTTTCGCGTTTTCAGTTCCCCACACGTTCATTCCCTTGATGTAGTCCGCGCCGGCCGGATGGTCGCTGATGACAATGTCGTTCATCGGTTTTTTAAGCGAAGCTACGTATTCCTTCCAGGCGTCAAGATTTTCCGTGAACGCCGGAAGCTCGATTCCCACAAGCGCGTTTTCGCCCTCGACAATAAAAGCCGCGTCGCAAAGAGCGTCCTTCGTATCGTAAGCGTGGAGCTTGATTTTTCCAAAGTCGTAAACCGTTACAGTTCCTGCTGAAAGATTTTTTGTTGTGTTCATAATTCACCTCGAATAATTTTTTGCGTGCACGTTGTAACTTTTTTAGTTACAATAGGAATATACCCCGGATTTGTTGTAATGTCAATAATTACAACAAAAAAAAGATGAGGAAAATTAGGATGGATTTGCTTGTGGGAGCGTCAGGTTTGTGTAAAGAGTTAATTGGATTTCTTTAATCTATATGAGTAGTATTTATATATATTATCTTCAGTATGATTTTTTTCCTTCATTGCCTTTAATGTTTCTATAGATTTTTGCATTATGTAACCTCCATAGCACTTTTTCCAATTTGTAACCAAACTTTTAAAGTCATCTGTATCAAAACTTTGCGAACTCTTATTTTCCAACTTACTTTTACTTGCAATATAATGTCCTATTAATTGAAATCGCAAAGGCTCGCACACTAAGTATGACAGTTTGTCCAAAGAGTAATATATAATTTCTAGATCTGCTTCAAGTTTTAAGTTTCCAAGAAATCCTCTCCATGATAATAGACATAAATTTTGATAACGATAATGACTTATACAGTCATTATCATCCTTGTTTAGGACGTAAAAACCTTTGAATTGCTCTCTTTCCTTTACCATGAAACCAGATAGGTAGTAATTTTCAGAATCAATCATTAATATATGAACTCCATCATCAAATGAAAGCAATAGATATTTTTTATTTACTATTTCCCTATTTTCATACTCAGCATATTCAGGAGGTAGCCATAGGCAATACTGTGAAAAACCTTCATAACTGACCAAAAAATTACCTAAATTTAAATATTGAATATTATTAACTTGATTTTTTTGTAAGGAAAACCTAAAAAAATGTGGTAACCTCATCCCTCTTCCTACTCCTCCAATTGTTTTTGTATCAGTGTGTTGTAGTTTGCTATGATTGTGCGGATTCCTTCGGGGGTTTCGTCGGGAACTACGGTGAATTCCAGATGGCAGTTGTTCTTCGCGTCGCCGAAAAGTTTCTTGGGGAACGAGACTGTAACATCGCCGTGGTCTTCGTCAATCTGGCAGTCCAGAGAGAATGTCGCCTTGCCGAGCCTTGAGCCGCTTACAGGAATCAGTGAGATTACCGGCACGTCCAGCCGTCGCATCTTTACGCTTCCGTCATCCGCCGCCGTCGGGTAGTCCATTCTTACAGTTTTGGGCACTCGCACAGTTTCCGTCTCGGAAATTCTTTTCTCCTCAAAATACTTATTGAAAAACTCGATATTTCTTTCGGTCAATGCGTTTGAAGCGGAGTTTACGGCTTTTCTTATTTCAACAAGGAATTCAGCGAGCTTCATTTTCCGCTCCTCCGTTGCGGGAACTTTCTTTCAGCTTTTCGTATTTGTCCATCGCGTTCTGTACAGTTTCCCGGCTTTCCGCGGCAAGGCTTACGGCAATAGAGCAGCCGGGACAAATGAATTTCTTTCCGCCGAGAAGTCCGTATACGTCATATACAATCTGCGCTCCGCATGAAGGGCACGCAATCGTGTTTGTCTGGTTCATTTTCTCTCCTGTTCTTTTTCCGTGTTTTTTGATGTGATTATGTTTTTTGAGTAAAGGTCGATTATCGCCGTTATTCCTTTTGTGAGCGGAATCTGCTTTGCCTTGAGCGAGACGGAAATTCCATCGGATTTTCTATGCCTGTTCTTTTTTCCGTTTTCTTCTGCTCCGATTTTCGCGCTGATTCTGGATTTTTTCTGTATCACGTCAGGCTTGGCCTCATTTGTGCCGACGGGTGATGAAATATGAGTTTTTGCGGATGTGATTTCCACGTTGAATTTCACGCTCACTTCATCAACGGCAAGATTGTTCAGCGGAAGAATTGTAATCAGCGGAATGTAGAAACAGCCGTCCGACGCATTGCCTGAAAAGTTCATCTTTATCATAACCGGCTCGTGGCTTCCGTCTTTTTGCTTAAAGCAGTAGTCAAGAATGAACTGCGCCTGTCCGCCTAGCATCATGGCGTTTGCCTTTGAGACTGCGGTTAGCGGCGCGCTTATGAGCGACTCAAGGCTGTGTCCGGAAGAAAGCGATGAGAGGAAAGTTCTGTCTATCTTTTCATTCTCCGCCATTTTCTGCTACTCCGTTATTCCGATTTTCCGCCGCCCTGTTTTGATATGCTGTTTTGAACCGGCTGAATGCTCTTTGAATATGCGTCGATTATTGTGTTCACACCTCTTGGCATTGGAAGCTGCCCTGCATGAACGCTCACTGAATATTTTGCGGTGTTGCTGTTCTCGTAGTGGGTGTCGTGCGTGCGCGAGTCTTCGGAAGAGTAGCTTACGTTGCCCGAAATTGAGACGGAGAACGGACCCCATCCTGCTTTTCCTGTGATTGAAGCCTTGGCCTCCGTGCTGCTCTTGGACGCCTCCTTGATGTCCTCGGAACTCGCGGACTTTACTTCCATCTCGAAATTCACAGAAGCGGAATCCACGCCCAGATTGTTCAGAGGAATTACTGTGAGCAGAGGCAGGTCGATTGTCGTGGTGAAGTAGCTTGTTGAAGGAGTTGTGCCGTCATCGCTGAAAGACAGAACCGCGCGCGTCATGTTCAGCTTTATCATAATCGGCTCTACAGTGTCGTTGTCCTTTGAAGCCTTGAAGCAGGTGTCGAACAGGAACTGCGTCTGCTTTTTTGCCATGTTGCCGTTCGCCTCGGAAACAGCCATGAGCGGACCGCCGATAAGGTCTGACATCGGAAGCCCCGTGAACTGCTGTGCGATTGAAGATGATGTTTCTGCCATAAATTTCTCCTGTTTGATATTGTTGTTCAGGCAGCCCCCAAACGAGCCGCCGTTTTTCTTATCCTTCTGTTAAGTCAGAACCGCTTGCCGTGCCGTTTTCACACTGGACTTTCAAATTCATGAGTTTATATTTCGAATCCTTTGAATCAGTTTTGACCTGCTTCCATTGCTCGACCGTGCCTTTGTATGTGATTGTCTCAAGTGCCGTGCAGCCGTCGAAAGCGTCGCTATATATACAAACAATACTTGCGGGAATCTCTACGTATTCAAGAGATGTACAGTTTCTAAACGTGGCTATCTTATATTTATCTGAACTGTTTAAAATGATGGCGAATTTTAGATTCTTGCATCCTTCAAACATCAAGTCAGGAATCAAGATAATTGGATTGTCTTTATCCGGCGACTCAATTGCCGGGATTACGATGCCAATAAGATTTTCACAGTCCGCAAACTTACACCTTTGCCAGTCATAAAAATCTATTGTTGTTCCGCCAAGGTCAAGATAGACTTTTGCACCGTTTGGATTTCTTTTGATTGCCTCCATTACGCCGTTCAAAATGTCTTTTGTCATCTGGCCTGTAACTGCAATCTTGTGCTCGCCGGCTGGAAGGCTGTTTATTGCGTTGACCGCATTTTCCGCCGCAACCGTCCATTTTGCATACAACGTAACATCACCAGTTGAACCTTTTGCGATTTCGGTTGCTTTCGTTGCAAACGAATTTTCCCTGTACCAACCGCCGAAGTCAAAATATTCTCTTGACGGCGCAAGGAGCGTTACTGCTTCGGTTTCAACGTTGTAGCTTTCAGGATTCGATTCCGCATTCGTTCCACCGTTAAGTTCGTAGGTGATTGTGTAATTTTCCAAGTTCCACTTTGCGTAAAGTGTAATATTGCCAGTTGAACCTTTTGTAATTTCGGTTATTTTCGTTTCAAATGAAGCTTCCTTGTACCAGCCGCTGAACGCATAACCGTTTTTTGCCGCCTCTTTCAGTGTTATCGTATCGGTTTCCACGTTATAGTCGGCAGGATTATCAGTTGCATTCGTTCCGCCGTTCAGCTCATAGGTGATTGTGTAAGTTTCCAAGCTCCACTTTGCATAAAGGGTGATGCCGCCGGTTACGGTGATCTTTGCCTTGTCGGAGTATGAAACGTTTCCGTCCGATTCTGTCGCCCAGCCTGCAAAAATGCAGCCGTCTTTTGTAAACACATTTTCCGGAAGTGTGATTTCGCTTCCTTCTTCTGCGGAAATGCTTGCGATTGAGCCGCTGCCGCCGTTCGCGTCAAATGTTACGGTGTAAGTTGTTTTTGGAGTTGAAGGAGTTTCGGGATTCTGAGGCTGCTCAGGTTGGGTCGGATTTTCGGGAGTTTCCGGATTTGAAGGTGTCGTCTTGTTTTCCTTCCACTGTGCATAAAGCGTTGTGTCCGCAGTGAATATGAATTCCGCGCCGTCCGTGTATGATATGCCGCTCCCGTCTGGTACGGTGTTCCAGTTCACGAACTTAAATCCGCTTTTGGAGAATTCCACGGCAGGAAGATTTATTTTATCGTTCTCATCTTTTGTTATGCTCTCCATCTCTCCAGTTCCGCCGTTTGCGCTGAACGAGAGCTTGTATTGGGTCGGTTTGCCGTCATCCCCGGTCATGCAGCCTGTAAGCAGAGCAAGAGCCGCCGTTAGCACTACGAATAATCGGGGGGGGTAAGGTATTTGTTATGATTTTTCATCGCTTTCTCCTGTAAAATCCTTAAGATATAGAATAATTTGTTATTTTCTTTATTATATCACACAGAGGGAAAAATATCACGGCAGATAAAGAAAAAGCGGAGATTTTTGCAGGAATTTGCGTGTTTTTAATGTCATTCCCTTGCTTGACACAGGAATCTCTGCACATGAGATTATCAACCGAGTTTCTTTCAGAAACATCATAGGGTCAAGTCCGATAATGACATGGAGGCAAATGCGATAATGGAAAAATTACGAAATCTCAAATTTTTCACCGAATTTTCTTGCATTTATACTAATATTAACTTATATTATATGTATAAAATATTATTTTATCAACACACTGCAAAATCGAGGGCAATATGGCAGCAATAACGGTAAATGTGGAACAGAGCGACAAGGACACTTTCAGTTCAATCTGTGCAAAAATGGGAATGAATATTTCCACCGCAATCAATATTTTCATCAAGGCGGTGAACCGCACACGGACAATTCCTTTTAAAATCAAGGCGGAAGAGGAATACAACGATGAAACACTTGCGGCCTGCCAGGAAGCACTAGACATAAATAGCGGAAAAATCAAGGCGAAAAGGTATGATTCCTTTAAAGAGGCGATGGCGGACATGGATTTATGCGTCGCTGAGCCGAGTCAAAAATACAAGGCATGAAAAAATACAAACTTGTTCTGGCGAACTCGTTCAAGAAAGACTACAAACTCATAAAACGGCGGAACTATGACATAGATCAGCTTGATGAGGTCGTGGAACTTTTGCTTTCCGGCAAAAAGCTCCCTGAAAAATACTGCGATCATCAGCTGAAAGGCAAACTGAAGAAATTCCGGGAGCTGCACATTCAGCCGGATTGGATTTTGGTTTACATAAAAAACAAGACGGAACTGATTCTTACGCTTTCAAGAACTGGAACTCACGCTGATTTGTTGAGGATGTAGGATGAAAGGGGGCGTTGCGGGGGATTTGCCCCCGCAGAAGGGGTAGCGAAAAACGCTGTGAAGGTTGAGCTTGTCGAAACCGGAACAGAGGTTGGAGCGAGGGGAAGGCTTTCCCCTTCTATAATATTGTAATAATTGAAGTTACAGCAAAAATTTGGTAGAGTTTAAATATGAAGGTAAGCAGCAAATTTACGGTGGCGGTTCACACTTTGTTGTGCATTCACCGGTTCGGAAAGGAAACTAAAGTTACTTCGGATTTTATCGCAGGAAGCACGGGCGTGAATCCGGTTATAATCCGGCGGACGCTTATTTCGCTTAAGGCGGCGGGTCTTGTGAACGTTGCGGCTGGAACTGGTGGGGCGGAAATCATTGCAAAGCCGTCGTCGTTCACGCTTTTTGATATTTACAAGGCTTCGGGCAGTTTGGAGGAGAATGTTTTCGGTTTTCACGAGCAGCCGAATCCGGCGTGTCCTGTTGGCGGAAACATTCACAGGATTCTTGATTCGCACCTTGCCGATGCGCAGAAAGCGTTTGAGCAAAGCCTTGCGACGGTGAAATTTTCTGACCTTGTGAAGGAACTGGAAGCGGCGGAAAAATCTAAAGCGTAGGCTCAAAACGCAAATAGATTTACTAGAAAACATTTAATAATCTATTGATAGACTACCCGAACAGGTCAAAAAATGACAATTTTACAGAAGCAAACAAACCGGCTGGGAATGAGTTCGATAAAATGAAAATACTGGAGCGTGTGAAAAATCACTAAAATATGTCAATATTAATAGAAGAAATTAAAAAATCTGGACGCTCCAAAAATCTTGTGGCGAATCTTGTTGAACTTTGGGAAAAATCCGTTAGGGCGACGCACACGTTTTTGTCGGAAGCGGAAATTCTGAAAATCAAGGAATATGTTCCATACGCGATTTGCAATGTTGAGACTCTTTTGATTCTGTTTGATAAAAGTGAAAATTCCGAAAAAACAAATTCCCGTCCGCTCGGATTTATGGGAATCGAGAACAAAAAAATCGAGATGCTTTTTCTTTCGCCGAACTCACACAGAAAAGGATTCGGCAAAATGCTTGTTCAGTATGGAAGCGAAAATTATTCGGCGGAAGAAGTTACCGTGAACGAGCAGAATCCGAAAGCAAAAGGATTTTACGAGCACCTCGGGTTCAAGACGTACAAGACAAGCGCGAACGACGAGCAGAGAAATCCATACCCGATTGCGTGGATGCGGCTGTAAAACACCTGCAGAATCGGGATTGAGAACTAAATTTCTATTCCTTTTTGCAAATAGTACGCTTCTTGAATTGTGGCTGCGCTTGCCACGGAACAAACAGCAAAAAGAGTAAACCGCATTTCGACAAATGGAAATGACAACGGCAGCAGAAACAGCATTAATCCCATGATTTTATTCATAACGGTATGCTCCGCAAGAAATTTTCTGTTGCGGACAAAACCTGATATGTTTCCAGCGATTTTTACGGCGGCAATTACGGAAGTCCATATCAAAGCCCATTTCGGAATATCTGCTGCCGGCAATATTTTTGCAAGGGCAGATAACACAAAAACAAGATCGGCGAAACTGTCCAGCCGAGAGCCAAATGGAGTGACAGAATTTGTCTTTCTTGCAACCACACCGTCAATCATGTCTGTAATTCCGCCTGCCAGATACATGGCGTAAAACCAGAATGAAAACGTGGGAAATATCAGCAGCAATATGCTGAATACGATACGGAGGCTTGTTATTATGTTTGCGGCGTAGCGTTTCATTTTATAATTCTTTCCTTTTCAGTTCCGCCATTGCCGCATAGTGGAGAATATCGAATTCTTCCGGCGCAATTTCTTCAAGCAGTTTTTTGTGCTCCGTTTCCCATTTTTCGATTTCTTCTTTTGAAAGCGACGCTCCGATTCCCCGGCACGCTTTGAGCCGTCCGTTCCAAGTTTCGCGCGTAAAATGGACTTTCAGCGGATATTCCTCGTGGTGAACAAGCTCAAAATATTCGTTGTAGATTTCTGGAATCTGAATCGGGTGGATTGTCTCGCGTGCGCCGCTCCAGTTCGGGCTGTATTTTAGAACAAGATTTTCGCTTGCGCCTGCGATTTTGTCCTCGAACGGAAGCCACGCCATGTAAAGAACGAGAATCCGTCCGCCGTTTTTAAGCATTTTGAAGAATTTTGGCGCGGTCGTCTCGTGCTTGAAATACCAGAAACACTGGCACGCGGTAATTACGTCAAAAGTTCCGTCTTTAAACTGCAAATCTTCCGTTGCGCTCACGAGATATTCAATGTTTTTTCCAGCAGAAAGAATTTTCTGCCTGCCCAATCTGCTCTTTTGATATGTCGGCGGCAGTCCAGCTTGCGCCGTAGCTGTAAAGATTCCGCGGAAGAACGCCAGTTCCAGTTCCGATGTCCAAAAATTTCTGTCCAGCCGTGCAAAGTCCGCGTGCAACGATTTTGTCGTAAAATTCTTTCGGATAAATGTCGCGGTATTTTGCGTAGTCGGTGGAAGTGCGTCCCCAGTCAAAAGCCTTTCCTTTGTCGATATTCTCGTCTTTTATCAGCATTTTTTGTCTCTGTTTGAATTGCGGAATTTTGTTTTACGGTTTTCTGCGGAATCACAGTTCTGTCAGTTCCACCGCGTTTCCGTGCTCTTCTATCAGTCTGACCAAATCGGCGGTTTTGAGCCAGACGGTTGCGGTGTTTTCGTTCGGGTGGATTCCGACGAGTTCCGGCCTTTCAAGAAAATCCTTGTCCAGAAAGAATTTCACTTTGTGCGCGCTGTCGTTCAGAAGTCCGAGCGGAGTCACCGAGCCAGACGTAAGATTCAGAAAATTCTTCAGGTCTTCGGCGCTTGCAAAAGAAAGCGGGCGGGTTTCGTGCGTTTTTCTGAATTCCTTCAGGTCAACGCGCTTGTTTCCTTTTACGGTAATCAGAAAATATTCGCGTTTCTTGTCATCGCGCACAAAAAGATTTTTTGCGTCACATTCCGGATGAGGCAGCACGACATTGCAAATTTCGTCCATGCTGAAAACCGCCTTGTGCTCGGTGATTTCGTATTCAATGTTTTTCGCGTTCAAAAAATCGTAGGTTTCCTGTTTCGTCATGATTTGAAAATTATAGCAGGATTCACGAAAAAATTCAGAGCAACTTGTGAATCAAATCTGCCGCTAATTTTTGGAAATCAAAAAACAGAGCGGGAACGCAACAAACACCAGACAATAAAATCTTGACTTTTAACTTTTCTCTCGTTATCTTCTTAATTGTAACAATAAAAGTTACAACGTAAATCTTTTTCAAAAAGGAGAACTTATGGAACTTTGCGAAGTGGCGGCTTATCTTGAAAAAATCGGGCTGCAATATATGGCGACGATTGGGCTGGACGGAAAGCCAAAGGTGCGGCCGGTTCAGTTTATGGTGGAATACGACGGAAAACTCTGGTTCTGCACGAACAGCAAAAAGTCGATGTATGCGGAGCTTGTGAAAAATCCGTGGATTGACTTGTGCGGCTCGAAGCTGCTTGAAAACGAGATTCAGACGGCGTGGATTCGCCTGAACGCGGAAACGGTTTTTGAGGAGAATCTTGAGGTCAAAAAGATGATTATGGAAAAAAGCGCAATTGTGCATGAGCTTTACGAAAACAATGCGGGGCATCCGCTGTTCAAAGTTTTCTATCTTAAAAATATCAAGGGAAGCCTGAACAATCTTGGCCACGTGAAAGGACTTTCTGAACGCACGGATTTTGCGAAGCCCGAGGAGTTTGAATTTTGAAATTTCTTGAACACTTGAAAAAAATGAAAAGCGATACGGCAAACGAAAAAGCGACTTTGACGACAGAAGATTCTGAAAAATTTGAATGCACAGAATCAGAAAATGCAGAGATTCTAAAACTTCGCGAGATTTTGGATTCTACGGAATGTGTTGTGATTGGAGCGGGAGCCGGACTTTCTGCAAGTGCGGGATTTTCATACAGCGGCGAGCGGTTCAAAAAATATTTTTCGGACTTTGAGGCGAAATATCATTTTCACGATATGTATTCAGGCGGATTTGCGGATTTTTGCTCGCTTGAAGAAAACTGGGCTTACTGGAGCCGATACATTTACATCAACCGCTATATGCATGCACCGATTCCAGTCTACGAAAAACTTTTGGAGCTTGTGCGCGGCAAGGATTATTTTGCAATCACAACGAACGTTGACCATTGCTTTCAAAAAGCGGGCTTCGACAAAAAACGGCTTTTCTATACGCAAGGCGACTACGGACTTTTTCAGTGCTGCGTTCCGTGCCACAAAAAAACTTACGGCAACGAAGAATCAGTGAAAAAAATGCTCACTTCTCAGGGATTCAGACTTGAAGAAAACGGGAATGGAAAAGACGAAGAACTAATTTTTCCGAAGAATTCTTTGAAAATGGAAATTCCGCCGGAGCTTGTTCCGCGCTGCCCGCTCTGCGGAAAGCCCATGTCGATGAATCTTCGCTGCGATGGGACTTTTGTGGAGGACGACGGCTGGAACGCGGCGGCAAAGCGTTATCAGGATTTTATTGAAAAGCACAAAAACGCAAGAACGGTTTTTTTGGAGCTTGGCGTCGGCGAGAACACGCCCGGAATCATAAAATATCCGTTCTGGAATTTTGTCCACAAAAACAAGAATGCGTTTTATGCGGCGGTTAATATGGAAGAAACGGAAGTTCCTGCGGAAATAAAAGCGCGCTCAGTTCTGATAAAAGGCGATATTTTCCAGGCACTTGAGAATCTTGGGGCCGATGCGGAGCACAGAAGCAAAAGCAACTGAGCTGCAAGAAACTTATAAAGCTATAAAAAACAGGGCGTGCCGGCAACAAGTTGCCGTCGAGCTTTCCAGAGTTCCGGCTGCCGCCTGCATTGCTCCGCAACGGCTTCGCCGCTCTTCCAATCTCTCACGCAAAAACACAAAACCGGCCGCTTTATGTCATTGCCCGGCACGCTACAACTGTCATTCCCGCACTCCGCTTGCAATCATTCCTATGCTCGCTGGCTGTCATTTCCCTTGCTTGACAAGGGAATCTCCTCGGATGGGATTATCGGGTCAAGCCCGATAATGACACTTCGCACACCCATGTCATTCCCCCGGCGTGACCTGCGACGTTTGCGCAGCAAACTCGGTCAGCAATCTCTTTTACGCCCCTTACGGTGTTATATCCCCGTCCGAGCAGTGGATTATGATACCATTTTTGTTAAGCAATCGGTTGTTCGCGCCGACGGTGATTGCATTCCACTGTGCCTTTGTGCCGCCGAAGTTTATTACGGCAGTAATAACACTGTTATAATAAAACGCTTCATCTCCGATTGAAGTAAGGCTTGCCGGAAGTTCCATCGTTGTTATGCCACATCTATAAAAAGCCATGTCTCCTATGGATGTAACGCCCTCCGGAATTTTTATGCTTTTAAGACTTGTACAATAGTTAAACGCACCCATATCTATTGAGGACAGGCTTGACGGAAGCTCTACTGATACAAGTTCCGTACAGCCACTAAAAACGGCTTCACTTATTGATGTGATACCTTCGGGAATTTTTACTTTTGTAAGACTTACACAACCTTCGAATGCGCTAATACCTATTGAGGTCAGAGTTGACGGAAGTTCCAATGTAGCAAGGCTATAGCACTGTGAGAACGCAAGTTTGCCTATGGACGTAATACCTTCCGGAATTTTTATGCCTGCAAGAGAAGAGCAAAAACAGAATGCTCTTTCCGGTATCTCCGTAAGCCCGGTAGTGCCGCTGAGGTCAAGAATGATTTTTGCTTCCGGGTTGCTGGACATTGCATTCTTTATTGCGGCAAGGTCGCTGCCGGTAATTCCGCCGGTAACGGTAACTGTATAGGTGCCTGCTTCGGTAAAGCCCGAGATTACGGTGGCGGCTTCCGAAGCGGTCGCGCTTACGCTTGCGATTGCCCCGTCCGAGCAGTGGATTGTTGCGGTGGTGAGCGGTGCGTTCTCAAATGCCCATTTTACTTGGAGTTTATCATTTTCTGAAAGTGACTCTGTATTTTTCAGCGCCTCCCACTCTGCCATTGTGCCGGCGTAGTAAACGTCTTTTAAAGCAGTGCAGCCTTCAAAAGGGTGAGCCAGCACGATGTCCACCGCGTTTATGGTTACGCTTTTAAGTTTTTCGTTTCCACCGAAAGCGATATACCCCAGTCTTGTAACGCCCGCAGGAATTTCCACCGATTCAAGTCCAGAGCCTTTGAAAGCACCATCTTCTATTTCCGTTACGCCTGCAGGAATTTCTATTGACGTTAAGGCTGTCAAGTAGCTACAAATGCCGTCCGGTATTCTTGTAAGCCCCTCGGGAAAGTTTACTTTCGAGAGATTCGTGCAGCCTTCAAAAGCGAGGCTCGCGTCAGAGATATTCCCCAAGAACGTAACTTCCTCAAGGCCGGCGCAGTTCCCAAAAGCGTAGCCTTCAATTTCGGTGATGTTGGCTGGAATTGTGATGCTCTTCAGCCCTGTGCAGCCGCTAAAATCCTTAGCATCTATCTTTGTGTCCAAAGTTGAAAGCTCTATGCCCACAAGGTTCGTGCAGTCTTTAAATTTTTCTGAACCAGTGCTAATTCTTGACTTGCTCAGGTCAAGGTGAACTTTCACGTCGGAATTTGACTTCATGGCGGAAGCTATGGTTACATAGTCAACATCTACGTTTCGATAGCTGCCCCTGACCGCGATATGCGCCTCGCTGCCAGCTCCGAATGTCTCCAGAACCTCCTCGAACTTGTCCTCCGGGCAGCATATTCCGCCGTCGGAGGTGGTTACGACCGCGTGCTGGAGTCTGTAGTTGTCTCTGTCTTCGTCCGTTCCTGCGTAGAGATTCTGCCACTGCGCAAGCGTTCCGCCGTATTCCACGGTTTCAATTCTCTGCTGGGTTTCATTATAAAAATCTCTATCACAGCTGAATGCATCCACTCCCACAGCTTCTATGCTTGCAGGAATTTTCGCGCTTTTTATTCCCGTGTTGTAGAACGCGTAGTCGCCGATGCTTGTTGTGCCGGACGGGATTTCGACCTCCGTAAGACCTGAGCAAGCAGCGAACGCATGCGCCCCGATTGACTTGAGGCCTTCCGGCAGAATGATTCCGGCTAGGTTTTCGCACGATTCGTCAAGTTTGATAAACAGCTCATCGGGAATTTCCGTAATGGTCGTGCCGCCAAGGTCAAGCGTGATGTTTTTGTCCGGGTTCGCAATGATTGTCGCCGCAACCGCCCTTAAAGTTTCCTCCGGAATGTCGCCGGTCAGGACAATTTTTCCGGCCGCCAGCCCGAGGCTTTCGAGCGTCATCTCCCACTTTGCGTAAAGCGTGATGTCGCCGGTTCTCTCGCCCGCGCTCCAGCCTGTGATTTTGCTTGAGTCCGTAAACGCGCTGTCCGTGAACCATCCGCGGAAGGCGTAGTATCGGCGTGTGGGAGAGGCGAACGTGACTTTTTCTGTTTCAACCGTGTAGCTTGCGGGATTTGCTTCTGCGTTCGTGCCGTCATTCAGCGTGTAGCTGATTTTGTAGGTGGCGGCTTTCCACTGCGCCTTGAATTCCGCGTCCTCCGCCGGGAATGTCGCAGGCAGTTCCGGGTTCCAGCCGATGAAGTCGTAGCCGTTTTTGGACGGTGCGTCGGTTTTTACTTCCGCGCCGAATTTTCCGGAAAGCGTCGTCTTATCCTCGCCGTTGTCCGCGTCGAATGTCAGAGTGATTGTTTTTCTGTCGTACCAGATTTTTACGACCGTCGAGCCGTCCGCCGCGATTTTTTCCTGGGCGAATTCCTTTGCGGTGAATCCGGCTGTCTCTTCCGCCTTTGCCGCGGTCTCCGCTCCGGTTGTTCCGGTCATCGGCTCGGTTTTGGCGAGCGTGTAGCCGCTGTCCGCCACGTCCTGCTGCCAGTGTTCCACTTTGTAGGCAGTTCCGGTTCCTGCCGCCCACTGCGCGTAGAGCGTGATGTCGGCGGTCAGCGTGATTTTTGCCTTGTCGTTATACGGAGAGCCGGTTCCGTCGGATTTTGTGTTCCATCCGCCAAAAGTCCAGCCTTCTCTGGTGAACGCGTTCGTCGCGACGGTGACCTCGCTTCCCGATTCGGCGGTGACTTCCTTCATCTCGCCTTCTCCGCCGTTCGCGTCGAATTTCACGGTGTAGAAGACCTTGACGACTTCGGACCACTGGGCGTAGAGCGTCAGGTTTTCGGTCAATGTGATTTTTTCGCCGGCCCCGTAACTTGCGCCGCTTCCGTCCTCAGCAGAGTTCCATCCGGTGAAGTCGTAGCCGGTTCTGGTGAAGGCATTTGCGGTAAGCGTGATTTCTGCACCCTCGTCAGCGGTCTGCGAATCCATTTCGCCCTCGCCGCCGTTGGCGTTAAAAGTGATCGTGAATGTTTTCTTAATAGGCTCGTCGTTGCTTTCAACTTGGCAGCCTGCAAGAACTGACAAAGCTAAAAGCAATGTAAAAATTAGGTGGGGGGGGGTAAAGAAATTGTTATGAATTTTCATCGCTTTCTCCTGTAAAAATATAGAATAATTTGTTATCTTGCTATTATACCGCATAGAGGAAGAAATATCACGGCAGATAAAGAAAAAGCGGGGATTTTTTCAGGAATTTGTGTGATTTTAATGTCATTGCCCGGCGGTACCGGGCAATCTCTGTCTTGTGTACGAGATCCTCCGGTCAAGCCGGAGGATGACATTTAGATAGGCGCGGCAATGACATGGCATTTCAGATTCAACAATGGCAAAAAAAAGAAAGATACAAATAAAATCTGTATTTCTCATTATATAAAATCGTGACGCTTCTGTTAAAAGCCAATATTTTTGATATAATGAGAAAGTCGGATATGTGAGATTGAGTTGTATGTGGCTGAACTGCGAGATTTTGCTTCGCAAAACTCGTTTATTTAACGTGTGCGCGCTCGCGCACGTCCTGCACTTCATGGCAGGGATAGTAGCACCTGCGAAGCAGTTCTGAGGCAACCAAAGGTTGCGAAAGAATGAGCCGCGGTTAGTCGGCGAAGTGCGGATAGCCCGATTTTTGCGGAGCGAAGCGAAGCAAAAAGCCACCCGAAAAAGTAAAAATCTGAAATAAATTCAAAAAGGAGCGAGAAAATGGGGCTTAAGACAAAAGCACGGCAGCTAGAATATATTTTATGAGATGGAAAGAGTTTGGATTTGGAATGACGGCAAGTTGCCGCTCGGTTTCGACAGGCTCAACCAGCGTGACGACTTCCAAAAACTTGATTGAAAATTAAAATCGAATCGGAAAAGACAAAATGACACAGACTGAAAGACGCGAATGGCTGATAAAATATTTTCTGAACGAGCCGGATTCGCCAGATGAATACAAGAATATCGAGATTCCGCCGCACGAAGACGAATCCGCGCAGAAAGATTTGCTGCGCTCGCTGATGAATGTGCGTCCGCCACGGCCGGTTTCAGAAGAATTCTTTAAGATTCAGGACGAATATTTAAGGGAACGCAACAAAGAGCGCGGAATCACCGATATTGCCGCGCTGAAAAGCGTTCCGTCGGACGAAAGGCTTTTTTTGTGGCAGGGCGACATCACAACGCTGAACGCGGACGCAATCGTGAACGCCGCAAATTCCGCGCTGCTCGGCTGCTTTGCCCCGCTCCACGCGTGCATCGACAACTGTATTCACACATTCGCTGGAGTCCAGCTTCGCCTTGCGTGCAACGAGATTATGCAAAAACAAGGCGCGCCTGAAAAAACTGGAAGCGCGAAAATCACGCCGGCGTTCAATCTGCCCTCAAAATATGTTCTGCACACGGTCGGGCCGATAATCCACGCCGCCGTAACCGAACGCGACAAAATCCAGCTTGCCTCGTGCTACACAAGCTGCCTAAACCTTGCCGCACAAAACGGACTTGAAAGCGTGGCGTTCTGCTGCATTTCCACAGGCGTTTTCAGATTTCCGCAGAAACTCGCCGCACAAATCGCTGTAAAAACCGTAACAAACTGGCTCGACGAAAACAAAAACGAAAGCATAAAAAAAGTAATTTTCAACGTATTCGCAAACAAAGATTTGGAGATTTACAGGGAAATTTTGGGAGAGTGAAGAATGACTTTTACAAATCTTCTTCCTGCAAAAAACCGCGACGAGTTCCATGAGTGGCTTATAAAAAATCATCAGAGCGAAAAGGAGTGTTGGGTTATTGTAAAGCGCGGGCGGCCGATTGACAATGAGACTTTCTGGTATATCGACGCGGTTGAGGAGGCGCTTTGCTTCGGCTGGATTGACAGCACCACAAAAAAGGCGTTGCCGCACAAAGATTCGCTCCACGTAAAAAAGGAAGTTTGTGGTCTGAACTGAACAAGGAACGCTGCCGAAGAATGGAGAGGCTCGGAAAAATGACGGACGCAGGCAGAAAAGTTTTGCCGGATATGAGCGAAAACGGATTTGTGATTGACGGCGAGATTCTTTGCGCGCTCAAGTCAGATGAAGAAATTTGGAGGAACTTTCAGAACTTTCCGCCGCTTTATCAGAGAGTCAGAATCGACACAATTCAAATCAAGAAAAAGCAGAGAGAACTTTTTGAAAGCCGCCTGCAAAAGTTTTTGGAAAACACAAAAAAAGGCACAATGTTCGGCGAATGGAACGACAACGGCAGATTGCTTTAAAATCGAATTTTAATTGACGGAAATTCAAATTGTCGCAAATATAAAGTGTGTGTTTACGTGTGCAGCCTAAGCCAAGGCTTAGGGATTTCGCATACCTACGATATGCTGCGAGATTTTGCTGACGCAAAACTCGTTTATTTTACGTGTGCGCTCACGCGCACGACCTAAGACAAGGCTTAGGGATTGTAGCACCTGCGCAGCAGTTCTGGAGCGAAGCGG
This sequence comes from Bacteroidaceae bacterium, assembly GCA_963594605.1. GTDB lineage: Bacteria > Spirochaetota > Spirochaetia > Treponematales > Treponemataceae > Treponema_D. The sequence continues at coordinate 30,687 of CAVBEH010000006.1, read as the reverse complement.
AAGAATGAGCCGCGGTTAGACGGCGAAGTGCGGAAAGCCCGACCTGCCGAAAGGCAGGAAAGCCCCTGAAAAATAAAATGGAGAAAAAAATGTCAACAACAAAAGAATACATCGATTTTGTGTGTGGGCAGATTGAACGCTACGGCGAGGTGCGGAACCGCAAGATGTTCGGCGAATATATGGCGTATCTGAACGAAAAGCCGGTTCTTCTTGTGTGCGACAATACGGTTTTTGTGAAAAAGCTGCCGGAAATCGAGCCGGTTATGAAAGAATTCAACGCGGAGTGCGGATTCCCTTACGACGGTGCAAAGGAGCATTTTATCCTCGACATTGAGAACCGCGAGCTTCTGGACAAAGTGATTCCGATTCTGGAAGAGGCTACATCGATTCCAAAGAAGAAAAGGTAAAAATGTTTGAAGAAAACTTCAAGGGAATTGACGAAAACCGGGAGCTTAGCAAAATGAAAATCAGGAAATATAATTGTTCCGACTGCGATGAAATCGCGAATCTTTTCTACGACACGGTCCATTCGGTAAATGCAAAAGATTACTCAAAAGAACAGCTGGATGCATGGGCAACCGGTCATATTGAATTAGAGAAATGGAACCGCTCTTTTCTTGAGCACAAAACTTTTATCGCCGAGCAGGACGGAAAAATAATCGGATTTGGAGACATCGATGAGAAAGGCTATCTTGACAGGCTTTACGTCCACAAAGATTTTCAGCGGAAAGGTGTAGCCACCGCTCTTTGCAAAAAACTTGAAGAATTTGCGAACGGAGAAATCACGACGCACGCCTCAATCACCGCAAAGCCGTTTTTTGAAAAGCTCGGCTATAAAGCCACGAAAGAGCAGCATGTCGAGAGAAACGGAATCATTCTTACAAATTTTGTAATGGAAAAGAAGAAATGATTCCGAAAGACAAAATATTCTCACTGCAAAATTTCAGCCACTCATAAAACTTCTAACTCAAACAAAACGTGCTTTAGCAGCTGGAACTGGCAATCAGAGGCGATGATAAAAAGCATCGACCTGAACCGCTCATGGTCCAGCGGCAAAACGCTTTCACAATTGTCAAAAGCGCTCAATGCCGATGTTTACAGATTTTTCATCCCGGCCGCAGCTGATTTTAACGAAAAACAGAAAATAAGAAATTCTTTCAAAGAAGAAATCGTCAAGGACATAAAAATGTACATCGAACGGCAGCCTGATAAAATTGAATTTTAAGAGACTGAGACAGAGGAAATTTGCGGCAAACATTCGAATTCTCCAAGATATTAAAAAAGACTCCCCTACCCCATGAATCTGTGCCCGCATACACCAGCCACAGTTTATTTCCCTTGACAAAACCAAACTCTGCCGTTATAAAACAACTAATCAGATTAGTTGTTCAACTGGAGGAAATTATGCCGCGTGCGGGTCTTACAAGGGAAAAAGTTATTGAGGCGGCGGCTCAGCTTGCGAATGAGCATGGGCTTGGCTACGTTACAATCACGACTATTGCCGAGCATTTTGGAATCAAAAAGCCGTCGCTCTACAATCACATTGAAAGTCAGGAGGACATCCAGAAGTCGCTGATGATTTACGGCTGGAAGCATGGAATAGAGCCGCTTTCCGAGCAAATCCAAACTGATGACGCACAGGAGGCTTTGCGCCAATACGCAAATCTCTTCTATAAATATGCGATTGAAAATCCCGGCGTTTTTGAGGCGATGCTTTGGTACAACAAATACGAAAGCCCGGAGCTTGTTCAGGCAACCGAAAAACTTTACGACTTCTTTTTTGCCCAGACCGACAAACTTAAAATCAGCCGTAAAGCCGCCAATCATCTTTTACGAACTTACCGCGCGTTTTTGGAAGGATTTTCGCTTCTGGTGATTCACAATTCGTTCGGAAACCCGATTTCAATTGAAGAAAGTTTTAAACTTTCGCTCGATGTGATGATAAAAGGAATGGAACAGTTTGAGGGGAATGCGCGTTAGGCTATGTAGCACCTGCGAAGCAGTCCACTGGAGCGAACGAAGTGAGTGAAGCGGATGAGCGTTAGCGAAGTGCGGAACAGCCGACGGTTGCGATGGTTGAGCTTGTCGAAATCACCGCAACCATAACGCCCAAAATAAAATGTGCTTGTTTTCTTGACATCGAGTTTTGCGTGTATTACATTGTGTGTGATATATATTACAATTCCAGAGGTTTGTATGGCAACACTTAGCATAAGAATGGATGACAAGACAAAAAACGCATTTGAAAAATTCTGCGATTCAGTCGGACTTACAGTTTCCGCCGCTGTGAATCTTTTTGCAAAAAAGGTTGTGAGCACGCACGAAATTCCGTTCAAAATTTCCGAACCAGATCCTTTTTGGAGCGAAGAAAATCAGGCTTTTCTGAAAAAGGCGGTTACCGACATCAAAAATGGAGTGAATGTTTCTGAACACGAACTTATTGAGGTTGACTGATGAAAAAACTTTGGTACGACCTCGCATGGGAAGACTATCTAAAACTGCAAAATGAAGACAAGAAACTGTTGAAAAAGGCGAATGCGCTTCTGAAGGACATTGAGCGCAATCCTTACGACGGAATCGGAAAGCCCGAAGCTCTTGCTGGAGATTTGTCCGGATTCTGGAGCCGCAGAATTGACATTTTCAACCGCATTGTCTACCGGATAATCGAAAAAGACGGCGAAAAATACATTGAAATCGCCCAGTGCGGAACTCATTATCACAAATAATAAAAAATGCCGGAAAAAGTTTCGGCGGAGGAAATCAAAATGACCGGACCAGACCCGAATAAAATTTACCCGAACGAGAACATTCGCCAGATTGTGTTTGTCAAGAATGTCGTGAAGCGGGCGAACATTGTGGTGGGCGATTACACTTACTACGACGACCCGGACGGCGCGGAAAAGTTCGAGGAGCACGTGACGCACCACTACGATTTTCTGGGCGACAGGCTGGTTATCGGAAAGTTCTGTGCGATTGCGCGGGGAATCGAGTTCGTGATGAACGGGGCGAACCACAGGATGTGCAGCGTAACGACTTATCCGTTCAACATCATGGGCGGCGGATGGGAAAAGTTTTCACCGGAGCTGAAGGACTTGCCGTTCAAGGGCGATACGGTCGTGGGAAACGATGTGTGGATCGGGCAGAACGTGACGGTGATGCCGGGCGTTCACATCGGCGACGGGGCGATTATCGCGGCAAATTCGGTTGTGGCGAAGGACGTTCCGGCCTATTGCGTCGCTGGCGGAAATCCGTGCAAAGTCATACGCAAAAGGTTCGATGACGAGTTGACGGAATATCTTTTGAAGCTGAAATGGTGGGACTGGGACGCGGAGAAAATTTTCCGCAATATGGAAGCCCTGTGTAGCGGCGATTTAGAGAAAATCAGGAAGATTCAGGATTAGTACTGAAATCCGGAGAGCAAAAACAATGAGCAAATATAATGACTTGTGGATTTATATTGATTTGATTTTCAAACAGACGGATAAAGAAAAACTGGAACTTTCCTTCAGCCAGATAAAAGACGTGGGGGAATTGAACTTGATCATTCGTTTCTAAACTGCAAAAAAGAGCTTTTGGAATACGGCTACAAAGTTGAGAAAGTGAAATTGAAAGACAAAACTGATTATTCAGAGCGAACTGGAATCCGATAAACTGAAAGTGCAAATGCAAGGAGCATAAAATTATGATTAACAAAAAATACTATGAAAAGCTCGGCGGTTTTTCCTATCTCTTGGATGAAGTAAGAAATAAGATTGGCACGGAACAGACTGATATTCTGGTCAATGACGCAGTAAGCCTTTGCAATGAATTATGCGACAAATATAACGGACTTCCCCAAGAGGAAAAAACACATACAGAACGGATGATTTTTCCGCGTGCGGCTATTTATCTGCAGATGATTAAATATATTTCACGTGAAGAAGCTATAAATTTAATAGAAGAATCTGTAAGAATCGGTGTAGAACCCGACCGGAAACGTCTGCATATTGCAACGAAAATCCCTTTTATCCGCCCGCTTTTCTTCAAGATTTTCCACAAGATGATTGGCACAATGTTCAACGGAGAGGCAGGTTTCAAATTCGCGGAAATTGAATACGACAAAAAACATTACAGGGTTGACGTTTTACAATGTCCTTACATGAAATACTGCGAACTTCTGGGATGCAAAGAACTGGCAACTACTTTCTGTTTCAGCGATGACCGCGTTTACGGAAATATGTGCGGAATCACTTTTGAGCGGCAAGGCACAATAGGACGCGGCAGCGATAAATGCGACTTTTATTTTTACAGTGATTAGAAAAATCTAAAAAGCGAAAAAAAATAATGGTCAATTTCCTAAAACTATGAATATTGCCATGAAGTTAATGGGAGTTACCGAAGAAGACAAGAAGAAATGCTGGGACAGGGGGCAGAAATAAGATCGAATCACATTACGGCATAAAACGGAAAGACCACTATCCGGCAAATCGGCCGGCGTTCTGCTGGGCGGAAAATTCGGAATCTGCACGGTCGTTACGGTAATCATTTCAGGTCCTGTAATCCAGTTTGTGAACGCAAAGTCAAAAAAGATTTTCAGACTGTAGAAAATATTGAATCAGATGGATTTTCAGAAAAAGAATTTTCTCCGCAAACTGATTTTGCCAGTTCCTGTTTTACCGCTCCGCTTTCTTGACAAAACAGAAATATGCCGTTATAAAATAACTAACTATATTAGTTTAAGTAAATGGAGAATCAACAATGCCAAGACCGCAGAACAAAGCCGACCTGCTCGCGCTTGCAGAAAAAAATTACGATGAGCTTGTAAAATTTATCGCTTCGATGAGCGACGCGGAGAAAAACACGCCGTTCGATTTTTCTTCGCTGAACAAAAAGGAAGCGCACTGGAGCCGCGACAAAAACGTGCGCGATGTGATTTGCCATCTTGTTGAATGGCACAAGCTGCTTTTGAAATTCGTTGCTGAAAATATGAAGAACGTAAGTGGCGGAAAATCCGAAAACAAAAAATCCGCAATTGTGTACCAGTTTCTGCCCGAACCGTACAACTGGAAAAATTACGGCAACATGAACCGCGCAATCTGGCAGAACTGTCAGGATATTCCGCTTGAAAAAGCCCTTTCCGACTTTGCCGAGTCGCACAAAAAACTGATGGAACTTGCAGAATCTTTTTCCGACGATGAACTTTTTGTGAAAAAGCATTTCGCCTGGACAGGAACAACGAACCTCGGCGCATATTTTATCAGCACGACCAGCAGCCACTACGACTGGGCGCTCAAAAAGCTGAAGGCGCACAGGAAGATCGTCGCGGGGAAATAAGGAAAAACTGCAAAATTTCTGATTGCCTTGACAATTATTTTATCTTGGGATAAAGTCAATTCCGCTCGCTCGGAGGGCAGTTCGTTCAAGAGAAACGACAGCCGGATAAGGCGCAGACTGAGATGTCTGTTCCTTGTCCGGCTTTTTTTATTTTGGAGGTTTAAGAAAAACTTTGCTTAAAATGGCATCAAAGTTTTTCTTTAAAAGTTTGCATTGCAAACTTATTTATCAAGTGCATATTCTCATTTCATTGCGAATATGCTTAAAAAGTCAAATCGAAAATTGATATTTTCTCATTGACTTTTTTGGAGGTTTTATGGATTTTCTGAACACGGGCATTAAAAAGATTTATTTCAAGTATCTTTCGGCGGCGTTCGGAAGCGCAATGATTTCAAGCATTTACGGCGTTGTTGACATGGCGATGGTCGGGCAGTATCAGGGACCGGAAGGAACGGCTGCTTTGGCGGTGGTTGCCCCGGTGTGGAACATCATCTACAGTCTCGGACTTCTGATGGGAATCGGCGGAAGCGTCATTTTCAGCACAAAACGCGGCGGCTCTTCGGCAAAGGACGGCGAGGAGCAGATTTATTTTTCAGCGGCGCTTATCGGTTCTGTAATTCTTTCAGTTCTTGCTTGGATAGGAATCCTGTTTTTTGAAAAGCCGGTTCTGAGTTTTTTCGGTGCGGACTCTTTACTTTTCTCCCTTGCGCACGAATATCTTCGCCCTGTGCGTGCAGTCTTTCCGCTTTTTCTGTTCAACCAGATGCTCGCGGCATTCCTCCGCAATGACGGAAACCCGAACCTTGCCACAATCGGCGTTCTTTCCGGCGGAATTTTCAATATTTTCGGCGACTGTTTTTTCGTTTTCACCTGCGGCATGGGAATCTACGGCGCGGGACTTGCGACCGCAATCGGCGCGGCGATTTCATTTGTCGTAATGGCAAGCCACTTTTTCTCAAAAAGGAACACGCTCCGCTTTGTGCGCGTGCATGAGCTTTTCCGCAGGCTGAAGGAAATCAGTTTTGTGGGATTTTCAACATTCTTTATCGATGTCGCAATGGGAATTCTGACCGTCCTGTTCAACCGCCAGATTATGCGTTATCTTGGTGCGGACGCGCTCGCAGTTTACGGTCCGATTATCAACGTGAGCACATTCGTCCAGTGCTGCGCATACAGCGTGGGTCAGGCAAGCCAGCCGATTATCTCGACAAATTTCGGAGCCGGAAAATACAGCCGAATCCGCGAGACCTTGCGCTATGCCGCCGGAACAACAGCATTCTTCGGAATTTTCTGGACAGCTTTGAGCCTTGCCGCCCCGAATCTTTATATCCGCATTTTTATGACTCCGACCGACCGCATTATGCAGATTGCGCCGGCGATTATCCGGACTTACGCGCTTTCGTTCCTGCTTTTGCCGTTCAACATTTTTTCAACCTATTATTTCCAGTCAATAATGAAGCCAAAGGCGGCGTTCATCGTTTCAGTTTTCAGAGGACTTGTGATAAGCGGAATTCTGATTATTGCCCTGCCGGTTCTGTTCGGTGCGGAAAGTCTGTGGCTTGCAATGCCGGTTACAGAGCTTCTCGTGATGTTCTACGCCGCAAACAGAATCAGAATGTACACGGCGGCACTTGCGGAATAAGGCAAAAAGGAAGATCGTTGCGGGGAAATAGAAGAACGTTAATGAAAATGCGGTTATTAATCCATTTGAAGCACAATATTCATTTATCAGCTCATCAAGGTTTACTCATAGTTATACCCGGTTCCTTCGACAAGCTCAGAAACCGGGTTGTTTCAGTTTTTTGGTGCAGTGTCTGTCGAAACACAAAATACGCTCATTGCGTCTGTTGAAATGCGGTCATTGAGCCTGCTGAATGTTGAGCAACGTCGAAACACGAAATGACCGTCACACAGTTCCGCCCACGCCTTTAAACTTTTCCACCAGAGCCGTTATTTTCTGAAAAACAGTATGCTTTTTTGTAAGATAATTCGGATTCAACGGACTCATTTTCGGAAGAATAGAATTCAGTTCCGTGCCGTTCTCGCTTGCGAATTCTTTTTTCAGAGAAACTGCGATGTAATGTCTTGCTTTTTCAGGATTCAGTTTTTCTTCCGCAATCAGCTCGTCCACCTCGCGAAGCTGTTCTGCCTGCGCGTATTTGAAGAAAGAATCTATAAGAGCCGCCTTGTCGCTGATTTCATCAAGATTTGTCTTGTTTATAAAATCCACAAGAAGGCTTTCCTTTGCGCGGTTTCCAATGCTGGAGCGGATAAGACGGCGGGCGTCCTCAACAACCGCTTCCTTGTTCTGATTCTTTTTGTTGTTCTCAAAAATCAGCTCAAGAATGTAGTCAAGATTGATTTCCTGTGATTTCAACAAATCAACTTCAAAAACAATGTCGTCCCAGTTGATTGTAAGAGCGTCTTTTTTATCGGAATTTCTTTGGTTGCGCAGCCAGTCGCGTATGTCATTATATGTTGACTTGTAGTTTTGAATCGCACGCTCAGAAGGAATTCTCACGTCCTTCATCGCCGCGACAGTCTCATCGCTCAGATAATATTTCGCCTTGAATTCCTCAACAGCTTTCTCATCATTTTGGTCAATCTGCTGAAACGCCTTCAGCCCTGCAAATTCATCGTAATTCTGAAGAACATTTTCTATGCGCAGATATTCGCCGAACAGTTTAGTAAATTCAACTTTCTGCGTTTCGGTTGTGATTTCATCAGGATTCGGAAATTTTTCCTCAAGCTCTTTTACAACCTCTATGTAGCCCCGGCAAGTCTCGCCAGTTTCCTTGTCGCAAAAACCTTCCATATATTCCGAATAACTTTTTTCAAGAATTATGTGATTTGTAGCTCCGAAAAGCTTGATTGCGTCCACCGTCGCCTGCTCCAAATCCCTGAAAGTTACGATGTTTCCGAATGTCTTTGTCGAGTCAAAAATGCGGTTCGTGCGCGAGTAAGCCTGAATCAGCCCGTGGAATCGCAGATTTTTATCAACAAAAAGCGTGTTGAGACGCGGCGCGTCAAAGCCTGTAAGAAACATTCCGACAACGAGCAGCAAATCAACTTCCTGATTCTTTACGCGGTTTGAAAGGTCGCGGTAGTAATTCTGAAAACTTTTTCCTTCCGTGCTGAAATTTGTCTTGAAAAGTTTGTTGTAATCATCAATTGCGGAATCCAGAAATTCCTTTGAGCTTAAATCCATTGAATCGGTTTCAAAACTTTCGTCCTGAATCTCGCCGATTGCATTCTGCTCCTCGTTCGCCGCAAATGAAAAAATCGTGGCGACTTTCAACGGCTTTTCCCTGCCCTTCTGCAGATTCTTGCACGACTCATAATACATTTTTGCGGCTTCAACACTGCTCACGGCAAACATCGCGTTGAATCCGTTTGAGTTTCCGAAAGTTCTGTGGGTTTTCTGGTTGAATTTATCCAGAATATACTGCGAGATTTCCTTTATTCTGTCAGGGTGAAGCAGAGCCTCCCTGTTTTCCGCCGCGGAAAGTTTCTTTTCGTCCTGTTCAGATTCCAACTCCTTGAATTTCGGGCGCACGTCATTGTAGTCAACTTTGAATTTAAGGACTTTCTCATCGCGGATTGCGTCTGTAATAATGTAGGAATGAAGCTGCCTGCCAAAAACGGAAGCCGTAGTTTCCGCGCCAAGCGCATTTTCAGGAAAAATCGGCGTTCCTGTAAATCCGAACTGATAATAAAATTTGAATTTCTTCTTCAGATTCTTTTGAGCCTCTCCAAACTGAGAGCGGTGGCACTCATCAAAAATAAATACAACCTGCTTACGGTAAACCGCAAGATTATCCTCGCTTTTCATCAGGTTATTGAGCTTTTGAATTGTTGTAACAATGATTTTGTTGTCGTCTTTTTCAATGTTGCGTTTAAGCCCGGCGGTGCTTTCCGAGCCGTTCACGCTGTCAGGAGAAAAACGCTGATATTCCTTCATCGTCTGGTAGTCCAAATCCTTGCGGTCAACAACAAAGAAAACCTTGTCAATAAATTCAAGCCGCGTCGCAAGCTGGGCTGCCTTGAAACTTGTGAGCGTCTTGCCGGAACCTGTCGTGTGCCAGATATAGCCTCCGCTTTCCGTGCAGCTCCATTTTTTTGCATTGTATGAACTTTTTATTTTCCACAAAAGGCGTTCTGTAGCCGCAATCTGATAAGGACGCATTACAAGAAGTGTGTTCGTCGTGTCAAAAACTGAATAAGTGAAAAGAACATTGAGCAAAGTGTTTTTCTGAAAGAAAGTCTGCGTAAAATCGGTCAAATCTTTTATGAGCGAATTGTCGGACTTTGCCCAGTTCATTGTAAAGTCAAAGCTGTTTTTGTTCCGTTTTGTCGTGTTCGCAAAATAGCGCGTGTCAGTTCCGTTGGAAATCACAAAAACCTGAAGATATTTGTAAAGCGAATGTTCAGAATTGAAACTTTCCTTGCTGTAGCGGTGAACCTGATTGAACGCCTCGCGGATTGCAACGCCACGCTTTTTCAGCTCCACCTGAACCATAGGAATTCCGTTCACAAGAATTGTAACATCGTAGCGGTTCTGATGAGTTCCAGTCTGCTCAAACTGCCGGATTACCTGAACCTTGTTCCGCAGCAGCTTATCCTTGTCCACAAGATAAATGTTCTGAATATGTCCGTCATCAAAAACAAAGTCAAAAATATAATCATCATGAATCTTGCGCGACTTGTCGTCCATTGTGTCGCTGGGCTTGTCAAGATAAGTCTGAACGTAGCGTTCCCATTCGCTGTCAAGAAAATGAATATTATTCAATTCTTCAATCTGAATCCGCGCGTTTGAAAGCAAGGCCGCAGAATTTTTCACGTCCGGAAGATATTCGTAGCCAAGATTTTTCAAGTCGCTCACAAGCTCCTGCTCCAAGTCAAATTCCGACTGATAGCCGTTCTCGCAGACCATAAGCGGCTTTTCGTACTTGTCCAAAACAATATAATTCGGAGACTCGGCGATTGTCTTGTATTCTGTCATTTTCGGGATTCCTTATTTATAAAATTTTATTTCCGAACCAAGATAATTTTTATAAAAATCAATGAAATCAAAATAATAAGCCTGCATTGCAGATAGTATTCTAGTTAAATCTTTTTCTGGAATTTTTCCTTTATTATGAGCCAGCAAAAAAGAACCGTTTGTCAGCAGCCATATTTTTGTATCATTTTCAGATGGATTTCCCTTTGTAACATGAAAATGAATCGGCTCATCTTTTTCATTAGACCAAATATAAACTTTATAGCCAAATGTTCTGATATAAATAGGCATCAAGCACACTCCACCGAATCTAAAGTTCTATAAGTTGTAATCGCCGGATAAATCTGTTTAAGGTAAGCTATATAAAACTGATTTTTCTTAGAATCATAATTTGAATGCAAAATTTTCCCGTCATTTGAAAGCAAGATTGATTCCGCCGTATTCACATCTTCAAAACAGACATCATCATCTGTGTAAGTAATGAGTATTCCGTCTTTTTCACAAAATTCTTTTCGCATAGCCAGCCTCCGTTTAATATTATACCATTGTTTTCGTGTTTCAGATTATCGAAACTGCGATTTTTTATTCTATCATCAGTTTTATGTTATCCACGACAGAGTTTATTTCTTCTTCTGACGCTTTTTCTATAAAATCACAGTTTCTTTGAGTCCAGTCAAGATTCTTTACTTGGTCGCTTAAAATACAGCCGTTTATTGAATGATTTTCCAGCACAATTTCAAAAGGATAGCCTTTTATATGGCTTGTAACCGGGCAAAACAATGCAAGCCCGATTTTCCTATTGTATTTTTTTTGCGAGACACATATTGCCGGACGGCGGCCTTTCTGCTCATGACCAGTCTGCGGATCAAAATCAAGCCAGACCAAGTCGCCTTTTTCAGGAACATAATTCGATTTTACCATTCTTCCTTTCCTACTGCATAGCCCGCTGAAATTTCCGAATGGATATTTTCTTCTGTTACCATTGAAAGCATATCATCAAGGGATTTTTTCTGCGGAACAATGGTTATTTTCCCTTTTTCAGCAATCACTTCGATTTTGCTGCCGCTTTTTACATTGTTGTCTTTTGCCCAAAGCGACGGAATCCTAAAACCAAGACTGTTTCCCCATTTCTGAACAACTGCCTGCATAGTACGCCTCCATATATTCAGTATATACAATGTATAGTCTATTTTGTCAAGAAAAACATGTCATTTTCCGGGCGGTCTGATGACCGCATTTTTGACAGACTGAATGACCAAAGAAGTTGCATTGGTTGGTGAGCCTGCCGAACCAACCGTGAATCAATTTATTTTTTCCCGAAAACTCAGCAGCCTATCCCTGTAGAACTCGTACTGCTTTTTACGCATTTTGATTTCTGCGGGAAGCCCTTCGGAAATGTCGTTACACAGGCTTTCAAAGCGGTCTAGGATTTTTACGATTCGCTCCTGTTCGGCGAGCGGAGGGAGTCTAATGGAGAAATTTTCAGTTACAGCCAATGATATTTGCGGCAAAGCCCCCGTTCGTAAAGCTTCTTCTCTGAAAGTTTGAATGTTGTTTTTCAGAACATAATATAAATATTTGACTGAAATATTTTCTTTCGCCGTGTATGCCCACATTTCATTTTTAAATGTAAAAGGCTTGTCATAATAGACAACATCTATTACACCACGAGACTGAACTAAAACCGCTGGAACTTTGATTATATTTGCATTTGGAATATCTGACTCAAACGCATTGACAACAGTTTTTCCGCCTGCAAAAATGCGGACATCACCATCATCTTTTTCTATTTCTTTCATTTTTCCCGCCGTAATTGGAGTCCCTTTTAGGCGTGTATAAACATACTTTAATAAAACTTCCGCATATCCAAAAACATACTGAAGCAGTTTTATTTCATCTGTTCTGTTCTGTTCTGTTCTGTTCTGTTCTGTTCTGTGAGGATTGTGTTGCCGCGTTCAGCGAATGTCAAGAGCAAGTCACGGTAGTATTCATATTGTTTTTTGCGCGCCTCAATTTCCGCCGGAAGCCCGATTTTCAGGTCGGAGCAGATTGCGTCAAAGTTGTCGAGGACGTTTGCCCAGCGTTCCTGCACGTCAAGCGGCGGAAGCGGAATTTCTATTTCCTGAATTGACGGAATGTTTGAGTGCACAACCTTGCTTTTTACCTTGCCCTTGCCTTTTTGAATTCTCGCTTCTGTCGTGGCAAGAACGTGCGCCAAATATCTTGGATTCTGGCTGTGCTTCATAACGACAATATCGCCGCCGGCAAGACATTTTTCGTTTCCTGTGTAGGCGACCGACTTTGCGATGTCCTCGATATTTTCGCCGGTGATTGCAAAAAGAATGTCGCCATGCTCAAAATATTTCGGCGACTGGACATATTCAAGTTTTGTATGAGAAACGCACTTTTCAAAGCTGATGTTGTAGGTCGTGTAGATTTCGCCGTAGCGCACGCATGGAACGCCTTCCGCAGTGATTTCGTCACGCCTGATTCCGGAGCCTCTGTAAAATTCTGTCGCAATGTCCTTTAACTTTACAAGCGGGATTTTCGGTTTTGGCTTTAGAAGCTCGTCGCGGTAGTATTCATACTGAACGCGACGAGCTTCTAGCTCCGCTTCTAGCTCCGCTTCTAGCGACGTAAATTTGTCAAGAATCCGCACAATTTCTTCCTGAACCGGCAGAGGCGGCACGGGGATTTTGAGAGATTTTAATTCTGACATTGGAAGACTTTTTACAGTTCCCCCAGCAACTTTTTTCAGATATACGCTTTTTATTCCATCAGATTGCAAAACATAAGATAAATATTTTGGTATAATATATTCTTGAAGTGGTTTTATTGAATATACACCTTCCTTTATACTCCAATTTTTAGGAGTTTCTGTTAAAACACAAGTCCGTCCAATTGTTCCTGTGCCAGAAAATAGAACATCACCTTTTTCAAGATTTGAACGATTATTACACAATCTTAATGCTTCATCATTTAATTTATCTGTAGATTCAGAAAATACAATTTTTCCATTTATAATCTCTCTTATTGTCACATAGAAATTATGCGCATCATTTGTATTTAATCTAAAAAATTGTCGTGGATTCAAACCTGTATTCAATGATTTAATAACACTATTAAGCGTCCTATATTCCACCCCATTAGGGCAAAGTTCATTTATCAGCTCATCAAGTTTACTCATTTTTATACTCCTAGTATCGGTTCCTTCGACAGGCTCAGGAACCGAGCAGTGTTATTCTTCGGTTGTTTCGGCAAGCTCAACAACCAGGAATTTCAATTTTCAGTCTCTGAGTTTCTCGAAGAGGCCGAAGCACTCTTTGACAGGTCAGTGAGCCTGTCGAACTGACCTGCAATTAAAGCCTCTTTCTTTTTTCGTGACCAGCCTTGAATTTGCTTTTCACGATAGAAAGCTTCGTCAATTCTCTGATATTCTTCTGAATATACAAGCTCAACAGGAAGCCTTGTCTTAGTATATTTTGCGCCTTCTCCATTTTTATGCTGCCACAACCGCCTTTCCAAGTCTGTCGTCGAGCCAGTGTAATAGCTGCCGTCACAGCACTTCAATATATACATATATCCTTTCAAAAATTCTCCTTCCCGGTTGTTTCGACAAGCTCAACAACCGGAAATGTTGCATTGGCTGCTGAGCGAAACCGAAGCGTGGTTGCTGAGCCTGCCGAAGCAATCAGCTCGTTCAGTTTCGTCATTTGTTTTCCTCTGTCAGAAGTTTTTTGTCTTCTATGTTTTCAAGGACTTTCATCTGTTGGATTGCAATCTTATTTAGTTTTTCAAGACGTTCATTTTGCGGAAGTTTATCGTTTATAAAAACAGCGTTCAGATTTTCCATATTTGAAAGACAAATCAGCTGGTTTATTGTTGCATAATCCCGGATATTGCCTTTTAATTCCGGATTCTGTTCTTTCCATTCCTTCGCTGTCATTCCGAACATTGCCACATTCAGCATATCAGCCTCATCTGCATAAATAAAAGACTTCTGTGCCGAAGTAATTTCTTCCGGAACAAGATTCTGCTTTATTGCGTCTGTGTGTATGCGGTAATTGATTTTTGAAAGCTCACGCTTTGCAGACCAGCCAAGAAACTTTTGCTCTTCTGATTTTAGCCGTTGATATTCTTTTACCAACAATAATTGAAATCTAGGACTTATCCACATTCCAAAATGATACGCAATATCTCTATGGGCATAAGTGCCGCCATAGCGTCCCGCTTTTGATACGATTCCAATTGCATTTGTTTTTTCTATCCAAGTTTTTACAGAAAGAACAAAATTATTGCTGCCTGCCATGTTTTTAATTGTACCGAATTCGGTGTAATTAAAATTGGGATTATAAAGCAGCTCCCATTCTCCCAGATATTCAATCGTGCTTTTCAAGCTAAGCCAACGAAATATAATATGTTCCTGAAACTGGCTTTTAGCCATGTCGGTCAGGGAAATAAAATCATCATCATTCTGTCTTATAACTGTTATTTCCACATTCTCTACTTTTATTTTTGACATACCTTCTCCCGTTTATACTCAATATTCTGATTTTCGTTATTCATCTATTCTGCCTCAATCTCCGCAACAATCTTGTCAATTTCAATGCGGAGAACGTTTTCCTTTGCTACGATTTCCTTGATTTTTGCGTTCAGTTCCTTGATGTCGATTTTTTCGCGGGTGTCTTTGGCTTCAACGTAGCTTGAAACGGAAAGGTTGTAGTCATTTTTTGCGACTTCCTCAAGTTCCGCCGATTTTGCAAAGTACTGAATGTCCTTTTTTGAATCAAATGCTTCTATAATTTTATCGATATGCTCGTCTGTAAGGACGTTGTTGTTTGTTTCTTTTTTGTAAAGCTCGCCGGCTTCTATAAACTGGATTTTGCTGTCGGTCTTGTGCTTTGAAAGAACAAGAATGTTCACGGCGATTGAAGTTCCGTAGAAAAGATTCGGAGCAAGCGAGATTACAGTTTCAACAAAGTTTGAGTCCACAAGATATTTTCTGATTTTCTGTTCAGCTCCTCCGCGGTAGAAAATTCCGGGGAAGCAGACAATCGCAGCACGTCCTTTGCTTGAAAGATAGCTTAAAGAATGAAGAATAAACGCAAAATCTGCCTTTGATTTTGGGGCTAGAACTCCTGCCGGAGCAAAACGCTCGTCATTTATCAATGTGGGGTCATCGCTTCCAATCCAGTTGATTGAATACGGCGGATTCGAGACAATCGCATCAAAAGGCTTGTCGTCCTTGAACTGCGGATTTATCAATGTGTCGCCAAGTTTTATGTTGAATTTGTCGTAGTTTATGTTGTGAAGGAACATATTCATTCTGGCAAGGTTGTATGTTGTGTGGTTTATTTCCTGCCCAAAAAAGCCGTCTTCTATTTTATTTTCCTCAAACTGTTTTTTCGCCTGCAAAAGGAGCGAGCCTGAACCGCAGGCAGGGTCATAAATTTTGTTCACATTTTCCTGCTTGTGCATTGCAAGGCGCGCGATAAGTTTTGAGACATTCTGTGGGGTGAAAAATTCTCCGCCAGATTTTCCTGCATTTGCCGCATAATTTGAAATCAAAAATTCGTAGGCATCGCCAAAAAGGTCAATCTGATTGTCGTGAAAGTTTCCGAAATTCAAGCCTGCAACGCCCTTTATTACAGCTGCAAGCCGTGTGTTCTTTTCCTTTACGGTGTTTCCAAGACGGTTGCTTGTCGTGTCAAAATCGGCAAAAAGACCTTTTATATCCTGTTCGGAATCATAGCCGGTCGCGGATTTTTCAATCTCGGAAAAAATCTTTGCCAAATCAGTGTTCAAAGATTCATTGTCATTCGCATTTTTCGCAATGTTCACAAAAAGCTGGCTCGGATAAATAAAATATCCCTTTGTTTTTATTGCATCAATTTTGATTTCCTGAGTGATTATGGAGTCGTCAAGGTCGGCATAGACAATGCTTTCGTCATCGGCTTCTATGTAGGAAGAAAAATTTTCGCTTATAAATCTATAAAACAAAGTTCCCAAGACAAACTGCTTGAAATCCCAGCCGTCAACCGCTCCCCTAACCTCGTTTGCAATCTTCCAAATCTGAGCCTGTAACTCCGCTCTCTGCTGTATGCCAGACATAAAAAACTCCAATAAAAAGAAAATAAATAAAATTGATTTATTATAGAAGAAAAATTAGGATTTATAAAGTTCAAAGACGAATCGGGCTGCCGCCCACTGCAATTTCCCCAAAATCGTGATATAATATAAAAAACGCAAAGGACTTCCCATGATTACACTAAAGCCCGTAACACAAAACGAAAAGGAACTTCTCTGGAACATCAACCAAAAATATTTGTACGAGATGACAAAATATTATCCGGACGAGATGGACGGGAACGGAAATTATCACTACGGATATTTTGACGCGTATTTTACCGAGCCGGAGCGGAAGGCGTATTTAATCTACAGCGGGCAGAATCTGGCAGGGTTCGCGATGCTGAATCCGCACTCATATATCAGGCACAAGCCGGATTTGGTGATTGCTGAATTCTGCGTTTTCCCGGCATACCGCAGGCAGCACATCGCACAAAAAGCCAGCGAATGTATTCTGGAAAAACATCCGGGCAAATGGGAAATCAAATTCAACGGGAACAATTTGGGCGCAAAAAACTTGTGGCAGAAAGTCACGCAAAAATACAATCCGGCGGTTTATCACATAAATGACGTGGAAACTGTCCTGGAATTTTCAAACTGCTGAAAGAGATTGTCGGGTTTTACCCGACAATGACAGGCAGTCTTATTGTCATTCCTGTGCTACGACACAGGAATCTCTGTACATGAGATTATCAACCGAGTTTCTTTCAGAAACATCGCAGGAACAAGCCCGACAATGACAGAGTTACAAAAATCCACAAACGAGGCAAAAATGTCAACAGGAATAATGATTGCAGGTCCGTCCGGAAGCGGAAAAAGCTCGCTTGGAAAAATCGTAGCGGAAAAACTGGGATTTCCGTTTTTTGATGTGGACGATTATATCTGGAAAAAGGACACGCCCGAACCATTCACGCAGATGTATTCCAAGGCAGAAAAGATAAGCCGGCTGAGCGGCGACATTGAGCCTTGTGAGCATTTTGTGATGGCAGGTTCAATGAGTTCCTTTCATCAGGCGTTCGACGACAAGTTTGAGCTGGTGGTCTTTCTTTATGCCGGGCCTGAAATCCGATTGCGGCGCGTCCACAGCAGGGCAATTGAACGGTTCGGCGAAAGAATTCTTGAAGGCGGAGACCTGTACGAAAACCACCGAAAATTTCTGGAAAGCAACCGCAGATACGAAACCGACGGCTCCCCGAATCTTTGCGAGCAGAAAGAATGGATGAAAAATCTTCCGTGCATCAAAATCGAGTTGGACGGCACAAACAGCCTCGAAAGCAACGCGGAAATCATTGTAGAAAAATGGAATAAAATGAATAGATAGAAACCAAATTTATCTCCTAAAGATTGTTTTATTTCCTAAAATACGGCATAATTTAGGAGATAACTCAGTCATTAGGGGGCATGATAAAAATTACATCCGTGTAATTTTTATCATTACAGTTTGCTCAAGCGATGCTTCCACAAACTGTGATTCTCGCCATCCATGGCTCACCGCTAACGCGGCGTTTTATAAGGAGGCATGATAAAAACTGCCAAAATGCTGTCAGTTTTTATCTTTTTAAGTTTGCGTTGCAAACTTTCTTATCATCTGCAATTTCTCACTTTGTTGCGAAATTGCATTAAAAAGTCAATCCTAAAACTGAAGTTTTAATCTTGACTTTTTATTGGAGATGAATCATGAGAATTTTTGACTATTCATCATTAAAGGAAAAAACATGGGACAGTGAAATAATTTCGCTTGTTGCCCAGATTCATGAATGTAAGGGAAAGCAGGAAATATATCTCAGGCAGAAGCCGGAAGAGCTGGACAAACTTGTGGAAATCGCAAAACGCCAGAGTACAGAGGCATCGAATGCAATCGAAGGAATCCGGACGACAAGCACCCGGCTGAAGCAGCTCTGCGAGGAAAAGACAACGCCGAAAAACCGCGACGAGGAGGAAATTCTTGGTTATAGGGATGTTCTTAATACGATTCACGAAAACTACGGGTATATTCCGATAAAATCAAATTACATTTTGCAGCTGCACCGTGATTTATACAAATACACGGAAAAAAATATTGGCGGTCATTTCAAGACGACTCAGAATGTGATTGCCGCTACGGACGAGAACGGAAAAGAGTACGTGCCTTTCACTCCGCTTGCACCGTATGAAACTCCAGCCGCAATAGACGCAATCTGCGAAAATTATAACAAAGCAACTGAAAACGACGAACTGGACGCGCTTTTGCTTATCCCGGTTTTTATACATGATTTTCTTTGCATTCACCCGTTCAGCGACGGAAACGGAAGAATGAGCCGCCTGCTCACAGCCCTGCTTTTATACAGAAGCGGATATGTCGTCGGAAAATATATTTCGATTGAAAGCAAGATTGCCGCGAACAAAGATTTGTACTACAAAGCACTGGAAAACTGTCAGGAAGGCTGGCACGAAAACAAGGAAGATGCGGCTCCTTTTATAAAATACATGCTTAGAATTATACTTGCCGCATACAGGGATTTTGAGGAACGCATAAAACTTGTAAGCGAAAAACTTCCGGCAAAAGAAACCGTAAGGCGAGCCGTTTACAGCAAAATGGGAAAACTTAGTAAGAACGACATTTCGGAACTGTGTCCTTCAATAGGAATAAAATCAGTGGAACTGGCCTTAAAACAACTGGTGGAAGAAGGCGTTCTTATAAAGAAGGGAACTGGAAGAGCCACATTTTATATCCGCAGCGATTCGGTATGACCAATATGTGTTTTCCGATAAAACGATTGAAATTATTTCACCTACTTATGATTGGGAACTGCCAAGTGTTGTAAAAGAATTTCTTGAAAAGGCTTCTTTCCAAACAGAATATCTGTACTATGTTGCTAGCTACGGAACAATGCCAGGCACATCCGTCAAAATGGCAATGGAACGATTCGGCAAAAGGATAGTTGAAGGCGGAGACCTGTACGAAAGCCACCGAAAATTTCTGGAAAGCAACCGAAGATACGAAAGCGACGGTTCCCCGAATCTTTGCGAACAAAAAGAATGGATGAAAAGTCTGCAATGTGCAAAAATAGAGCTGAACTTCGGCGAAGCCTGCGCACCGAATGAAATCAAACAGCGGCCGATCTGCGTCAATGGGGATATTGGGGAGATTTTGTCACAGTGCATTAACATTTAGAATTACAGGGGGTATCAATGAAATATTCCATCATTTGAGCAAGGAAGGGAGGTTCCTCCATAACGGCATTCGAGAGGATTATAATTGCCGCTTTCTCCTTAAAATTTAACCTTTGCCAATGTCTCAATCCCGGCAATCCTCCATCATGTCCAAACCAACCATTATCAAACTGCCATAACCCGCATCCGTAAGGCTTTGGGGTAAAGTTCAGACATTCCTTCCAACTGTTAGCGGACAATATATCGGCATTTAGTATAGCATTGCACCAAAGCCCCAAATCTGTCAGTGTAGAAACAACGCTGCTGTCACCACTCTCCATGGCAGGTCTGCCACAGGGAAATATCTCATCGTTATGTTTTACATATCCGCAAGCGTCCGCTATATGTCCGTTCATGTGGGTGTGATTTAAGCCGAAGCGAATAAATACATCGTTCATGGCTGCTGACAAAGGTTTGCCGGTTAATATCTCCAGAATGTGACCAAGCAAAAAATAGTTCGTATTGCTGTATCTTCCCTCTGTTCCGGGCTCAAAGTACAAGGGAAGTTCACCAATTAGTTTAAAACATTCTGAAAGACTAACAGGACGGCATTCCGCAACAATACACTTATGAAACTCGATAGCATCAGTCGGCGCTATTCCATGCTCTGATTCATATTTACAGATTGCGTCAGGGATAATCCTATCACTGATATAATCAGGAATACCGCTTGAATGATGCAGCAGATGGCGAATTGTAATATTCTTCGCTTGGGAATATTGGGGGAAGTACAGTTCGATTGTATCATCCAAAGAAAGATTCCCCTGTTCTGTCTGAAGTAAAATGGCTGCTGCTATAAATTGCTTAGACAGCGAAGCTAATGTAATTGTAGTATGTGATGTGAAGGGAGTGTTTGTGCCGTAGTCAGCATCACCTTGACAATGTTCAAAAACAACTTGACCCTTTTTAAGGACAAGCACTCCACCTTGAAAATCCTTTTGGATCATGTTTTCAAATGGTTTCATAAAGATTTCTCCGTCAAATTTTTTAATCTTGAGCAAGCAATACCTTTAAATATTCGTGTGCCTGCTCCTTTGAACAATTAATGCTTCTTATAGCTACCCATTGCCATACTAAAAATAAAGTATTGCTGTAATGGTCAGCAAGTAATTCATTTGGAATGTCTTTTTGCATCGCTTCTGGACAGGTTTTAAATATTAAACGCATTTTGTTATTCAGAAAATTTCTGAAGCTTGAAAACATATATCCAACCTCGCTGTTATGCAAAAGAACCTTGTGTATAACCGCTTCATTTTGCTTTGTAAAATCATAAATCCGGTCAAAATAAAGGTACAACATTTCATTTTCTTCGGCGTGATGATAATCACGAAATCCCACCTGCTCAGCAAGTGTCTGCCAACAGTAACCAAGCAGATCATATTTATCATCAAAGTAATTGTAAAATGTCGCACGGGGATATTGTGCTGCTTCGCATAACTGTCCGACGGTGATTTCTTCAAAAGATTTCTCGGATAAAAGCATAAACATTTTCCCGGTAAATGCCTCCAATGTTCGCTTTGCGCCTTTTGTTAATGGTTTTGTAATATCGTATTTCATTGTTCTTCCTTTTTGCAAAATTCAATATTTGTCCAACTTTAAACAGGAAGGTTCATTTGTCACTTGTTTTGTTTTCTGTTGCAGTATAGTATGAAATCATAAATTTTGCAAGTGTCTAAATTTATTCACTTGTGTAAAAAGGAGTGCTTTTATGAGTATTGCAGTTATAACCGGAGCATCTTCCGGACTCGGTGTCTGCTATATTAACGCCGTCACAAAATTATTTTCTGAAATAGATGAACTATGGCTGATTGCCCGTCGTGAAGAACGCTTAAAAGAAGCTGCTATGAAATATCCCGATAAACATTGTGTAATTATTCCTATGGATATGGCTGATATGAGCAGTTTCAAAATACTGGAAGAAAAATTAAAAGCCAATAATCCTCAGATTGAAGTTTTAATAAATGATGCAGGTATGTCAATCGGTTCTCCTTTTGAGAATATGGAGCTTGAAAGTATGCTAAAAATCATCGACCTGAACTGCAAAGGAGCAACGGCGATAACAAAGGTATGCCTGCCATATATCATTGACAGCGGTACAATTTTGGAAGTATCCTCAACCTCTGCATTTGTTCCGAACACAAACTTAATCGTTTATTGTGCATCAAAATCCTATGTATCCGCACTTTCTCTTGGACTGCGTGAGGAACTTAAAGACAGACACATAAATGTATGTGCTACGTGTCCGGGTTTTATGCTTACGGAAATGACAAAGTCCGAACTTACAAAGGGGCAAAGCCGCTTGCCTGTAATCGACCCAAAGACCGCTGCTTTGAAATCCTTAAAAGCAGCAAAGAAAGGCAGAGCCGTTTACACTACCGGAGCATTTTATAAATGCTACCGATTGCTTGCAAAGCTTATTCCGCATACACTTCTTGTTAAATTTGCAGGTCTTGGATAAGGAGATCGATTATGATTTTATATTTCTCAGCAACCGGAAACAGCGAATATGTTGCCAAAAGGATTGCAGCCGAAACAGGCGATATTGCCGTTTCTATTACAGTTTGCTATAAAAAACAAATTTTCTCATTTGACGAGGAATGCAAAACACTTGGTATTGTAAGCCCCACATACTCTTGGGGATTGCCTGTTATCGTAACTGAATTTTTACAAAGATTAGATTTAAACTATAAGCCGGACTATATATTTTTTATTGCAACCTATGGAACAACTCCGGGACAAACCGGGAGATTTGCAGATAATATTCTTGCGCCTAAGGGATTGGCTTTATCTGCAAAGTTCAGCGTAAAAATGCCGGATACCTGGACTCCGATTTTTGATTTGAGCAATAAAGAAAAAGTTCGGCGTATAAATGATAATGCAGAGCTTGAAATTGACAGTATTATAAAGCAAATAAAGAATTTTACCGTAGGGGATTTTATGAAAAATAAACTGCCTTATCCGCTTGCAAAGATAGGCTATCATATCGAATATGATTCGATGCGTAAAACAAAGCATTTTTCGGTTGATGACACCTGCGTTGGGTGTGGATTGTGTGCCAAAAACTGCCCGGTTTCCGCCATTAAGCTCAAAGACCGCAAACCCGAATGGACGAAAGAACAATGTGTAATGTGCCTGGCTTGCTTACACCATTGCCCGAAATTTGCTATTCAATATGGCAAAAACACAAGAAAACATGGTCAATACACGAACCCGAACGTTACGGTATAAGCCGTAATCCGAATATATTTATGGAAGAAAAACGAAAAATGTGCGAAGAATGTTACTCCGACAAAAGCAGAATAACGCCGCTGCTGAATCCCTTGGACTGCCTGAAAAACCACACTCAATATATCTGCGGAACTTGCGGACGCTGCATCTGCATTGAACGCGACCCGGTCAGAGGCCTGCAAAGATGGAATTTTCCTTTCAAGTCGTTGCAAATCGCAAAACTTTATCTGCGGACAGCCGACTTCACAACAAAAAGCTCATGCGGCATTTACGAAATAGAAAACAGCAAAGGCAGAAAATCCTATAAAATTTTCGCCGCAAACGAGGATTTGGAACTGTTTCTGAAAAAGAACAAGGACAAAAAATGCAGCCGAATGTCCCCGGTTTTCAGCGTTGAAGAATACAAAGAATACCCACAGACACAAGTGCGAAAACTGACTTCCGCCGAAATAGAAAAATACATGAGCGAACGTTGAATACGCGTTTGTGTTTGGGAACTTTGTTTATCCGCATTGCCGGATGTGATATACTTGGTTCATGAAAATAAATTTTGGAGTAAAAACATGACAAATTCATACAAAATAATAGATGAGACCAAATGGGAAAATATGAAGACTATGATAACACAAACCGGTTTTATAAGGAACATATACTATGATTAAAAGAGTAGAAGAACAGAATCTTGCTGAATGTGTAAAAGTAATCAGAGAGAGTTTTGCCACGGTTGCCGAGGAATTCGGCTTTACTGTCGAGAACGCGTCGAGATTTACGGCATTCGCCACGACAGAAGACAGATTGAAGTATCATTTGATTGAAGAGCACAGACCAATGTATGCTTTTTATGACAAGGGGAATATCGTGGGGTATTATTCCCTGTCCATGCAGAACAACAACGAGTGTGAGCTGAGTAATTTATCTGTAATCCCCGCATACAGGCACCAGGGAATTGGAGGGGAACTTTTGAAACATGCCTTTGAAACTGCGGAAGAATTGAACTGCAACAAGATTAACATCGGTATCGTTGAGGAAAACAACGTGCTGAGAAAATGGTATGAATCGTTTGGCTTTGTTCATACAGGCACACAAAAATTTGATTTCTTCCCATTTACCTGCGGATATATGGAAAAATATCTTTAAAGCATTTAGCAGCCGGATTCCAGTTTGCCGCACAGCTGAAGAAAGTAAACTTGATTTTTTCAGCTTTAATAAATCTTCATGAACCAACACAGGAGACATTACAAAAAATGACAGATGCAGTTGAATCAGAGAAAAACACAAATTCAGCCCTTGACGGCATAAAATACAGATTGGGAAAACTTGAAGATATTGAAGCAATCACCGGCCTGATTCAGGAAGCAATTCAGGAAATGGAAAGGCATAACATATATCAGTGGGACGAACTCTACCCTACCGCAGCGGATTTTGAGGACGACATCAGAAAAAGAAATCTGTACGTTGCGGAGGAAAATGAAAAAATAATCGCCTTGTACGTGATAAGCGGTGAATCGGATGAAGCGTACAACAATGCCGAATGGAAATATCCGCGCGAAACCTCGCTGGTTCTCCACAGGTTTTGTGTTTCCCCCGGCTTTCAGAACAGAGGCATCGGGAAAAAAGTGCTAAACAAAATTGAATCGCAAATCAGGAGCATGGGCTATGATTCAATCCGACTTGATGTCTTTACAAAAAATCCGTATGCGCAAAAGCTGTACCGCAACAACGGCTACGAAGTTCGCGGATTCGCCGAATGGAGAAAAGGCCGCTTTGATTTGATGGAAAAGAAGCTGTAAATTCCGTGTTGCCGCACAGCTGAAGAAACGCACAAATACGGCACATATAATCTTGAAGAAATGCACAAAACGCAGAATAAAAAAATTGAAGAAACGTACATTTTGTGATACAATATAATTATATCCGGGATGTAATTATGAAAAGCATACCAAAAACTTTTAGAATGGAAAGAAAAATATGCGGACAAATACGCCGTCATGCTTGAAGGCGCAAGGCGTGTCGGAAAATCGACAATTGCGGAAAATTTTGCACAGAATGAATACAAATCCTACATTCTGATAGATTTTTCAAAGACGACGGATACAATACGCAGCTGTTTTGATGACATAGGGAATCTGAATGTGTTTTTCCTGCGTCTTCAGGCGGAAACAGGAACAACGCTTTACGAACATGAGTCGCTGATAATTTTTGATGAAGTGCAGCTTTTTCCGAAGGCACGGCAGGCGATTAAGCACCTTGTGGCGGACGGAAGATACAGTTATCTTGAGACAGGCTCGCTCATTTCGATACGAAAAAATGTAAAGGACATTCTGATTCCTTCGGAGGAAATGAAAATTCAAGTCTTTCCTATGGATTACGAGGAATTCTGCGATGCGACAGGCGGAAATTTTGAACTTCTGCGGCAGATTTTTCAAACGGACTCCGCAATCGGTCAGGCGACAAACCGCAAATTGATGAGGGATCTGAGACTTTACATGGCGGTGGGCGGAATGCCTCTGGCGGTTGAAGCATATATAAATGGAAAGAATTTTTCGGAAATTGACATGATAAAAAGGCAGATAATCAATCTTTATGAAGAAGATTTCAAAAAGATTGATCCGTCGGGAAGAATATCGGCATTGTATCATGCGGTTCCGGCTCAACTGGCAAAGGACACGAGAAAATACCGGATTACCACGGCAATCGGAAAAAGAAATAACACCAAAGCGGATGAACTGCTATATGAGTTAATCGACTCAAAAACAGTTCTGCCGTGCTACAACTCAACAGATCCAAGAGCAAGCCTTGCCGACACAAAGGACTTTAACAGCTATAAATTGTATCTTTCCGACACAGGTTTGTTTGTTACGCTGATGTTTATTGACCGCCCGGCAACAGAAAATAAAATTTACGCAAAACTTCTTTCGGATAAATTGCCGGCGAATCTTGGCTATCTCTATGAAAATCTTGTTGCGCAGATGATTGCATCGACCGGAAGGGAACTTTATTATCACACTTGGGAAAAAGACGGAAGCACTCATTATTACGAGGTGGATTTTCTGATTTCCGACGGAAGCAAAATAAGCGCGTTTGAGATAAAATCCTCCGGTTCAGGAAAGCATGAATCAATAAACGAATTCCGCAGGAAATTTTCACAGAATATCAACAAGGCGTATTTAATATCACAGAAAGATGTAGGAAACGAAGAAAATCTGCTGCTGAAACCGTTTTATTTCGTGCCGTTTTTGACAGAATAAAACGTTTTTAGATTTTCATTCATCTCTAAAACTGTCTCTTTCCAACTATCCACGAACCATTCTGGGCTTCGGGGAATTGCGTTTTTCCCCTGCGATAAGATCCATTCTTTTACCTTTAGCCACTGTGCAGCAGAAAATTCAATTCTCGTTTTTTCTTCTTTATCTATATCTGTTATTTTTTGATTATCCGCCCAGATGCAGTCTTTCACATATTGTCTTGCATCGCCGTAAAAATCGATTACAAAATCAATAGAATCTTCTGTCATAAAAGCACCAAATTTTCCGCCGCCGCTTCTTGAATGAAATTCAAAATCTTCCGGCAAATCAAAATGCTCTTGTGTAATAATAAGATTTTTGATTCTGTTTAAGTAAAACATTCTTTCAGCATCTTTGTTCAAATCATAACCGAATAAAAAGCACATTCCGTCATCCATAAGAATCTGATACGGAGCAATTCGGCGGTGCGTTGTTTCTGATTTCCATCTGCCGTTGTAGTCAAATTCGACAATCAGGTTTTCACGTAAAGAACGCAAAACTTTTTTCCAGATTTCCTCATTCGTTACAACTTTCGGAACAGGCGGAACTGCAATCCGCTTCAAAAGACTGCTTTTTCCAATGCTTTGAGTGTCGGTAACAAAATCAATGACATCAGAAATTGCCTTGTAGACAGGGCTTCCCTCAAAACTTGAAAGCAAGGTTTTTGAGGCTGAAAGATAAAAAACGTCTTCGGCCGAAATATTGTTCAGCGCGAACTCAAAATTATCATCACTGTAATAATAGCCGCCTTTCTGCCGGTCAAACTCCAAAGGCGCATTAAAATAGGTACGAAGCATATCAATGTCGCGGTTGATTGTAGCCTCGCCGACTTTGCTGTAGCCTGTCTGCTCACAGTAAAGCCGCTGCAAGCGAAGATTGTCGGGATAAAGTCCTGATTTTATGGCGTTATGAATGATAATAAGCCGTTCAAGCATTTTTTTGTTCAATTGACGTGTTTGTTGTTTCTGATTTTTCTGTCCCATGAGACTATTGTACCACGAGTCGCTATCATTTCGTGATAACAGGAAAGAAAAATTATACTATCACGATATGACAGTGAAAATATGTTATAATGGATTAAGAAGTATTTTAATTATGCCTAAGAAATTTAAATATTCAGATTTTGAAAAACAAAAAAATAAAGAATTGGAGTCCTTGTTCTCTGATTGGATAAAACAATTGTCAAAAAATAAAACTCCAATAAACAATGGAAACAAAGAAAAAACTACACCAGCTGAGTGCTTTGCAAAGGACGGCTTCTTTCCTGGTTATTTTGGTGAAAACAATTTAAAGGTTTGTTTTATCGGAAGAGAAACTCGCTTAATTGGCGGTAATGATTTTAGAGATACCACCAAAGAATTCTTTGAAATCGATTTTTCAAATAACAACAATTGGTGGAGACACATTCTTTATATTGCCTATGGAATAAAAACAAAAGGTGAAGTTTCTTATGAAGAAATTAAACCAGCAAATGAAATCTTAGATGAAATGATGAAAAGTAACGATTACGGTTTTGCTTCAATCAATATTTCAAAATATAGCAATGATGATGAAAGTAATTGGCAGACAAATATTAATTTAGTTCATCGTTTCTTAAAGGATTCTGAACTAGAAAAAACAAATTTCTTTCAAAAAGAACTAGAGATATTAGATCCAGATGTTATTATTACTGCTAATCTATGGAACATTATTGAATCAGAGTATATAAATTTATGTTTACCGAAATCAAATTTCCAAAAAACTAAAAATATCATACATAATGGAGAGACTGTTGCAGAATATGGCAAGTACAATTTAAATGATAAAATAATTGTGTTTATCGATTTATATCATTTTTCCGCAAAGAAGAGCGATAAATACTGTTATTATAATCCTGTTATGAAGATATTATTCAATAATAATCGAAAATAATTTTTCTACTATACGCCGCTTCATGTCGTTTAATGATAGGAAAATTTATAAAAATATGTGGTTTCGCATACGCATTATCGCGATATGACAGTGGCATCTGTTATAAGTAATCCTACATAAAAAATTAGTTGCTATATGCAACGTTGGAGGACTTATGAAAAAACTTATTTCTTTGTTGGGGCTGCTTCTTATTGCATCAGCAGTATTTGCACAAAGCTTTACTCTAAAAACTGCTGATAGAACACCATGCGCAATTACTCTCGATGGCGACTTTATCGCCATTGAAGAAACTTTACTGGGCGGATATATAAACCGCATCACAATTCCTAAATCACAATTTACTTCCATAAAAGCAAAAATCGATTCTGAACAGGGTGGAAAATCTGTAATCAATAATAAACCATTTATGGAATCTGGTGATGTAATTTACATTATGGAAGATCAGAAAAATTCAGAAATAGTTGGATTCCTTTCTGGAAGAGCTGTTTATCAACAGAATCCAGTTATTGGTATCTGGCTTTACAAAAAGGATATAGCTGCAATCGCTAAAAAATTGAAACTGTAAGCATTTTAATCTCCGGGAAATCCGCCAGCTGTAGCTGGCGGTCTGGCAAAGTTTGACAGTTCCGGGAATGTAAGCAAAAAGAAAGGGACATATAATCGCAGTGTGAACCGATCAAAGCAACACACTGGAGGAAAATATGCCCGACTACGGAAGTCTAAACCATACGGCATGGTATCGCAGGTAGTGGGATATATAAAAGGAAAAAGCGCGGTTTATGTGGCGAGAAAATATGAGGGAAGAGAAAAATATTTCAGCGGTCAGCATATATGGGTGCGGAGATATTTTGTGTCAACAGTCGGAATGAATGAGGAAGTGATACGGAATTATATACGGAATCAGGAAAACGGATCAGGATTTGGGACTGTTCCCGGAACTGGGATAGAAACTAACCGCTTTGAGCGGTTCACATTTCAAGCCACCACCTTTGGTGGTGGTAGATGACTTACATGCGCTTCATTTTTTGTGGAGCGCATAATCAAGGTGACTTTTATGAGCAAGATTTATCTGAAAAAAGTGAACCTTATTTGTTACAAAACTTTTAGTAAATCCGCAACAGTTGAATTACAGAAAAACCTGAATATAGTATTTGGTTCATCCGGCTGTGGAAAATCAAATCTTTTTAGTGCGATAAATTGGGTTTTATTCGATGCCGAGACTCCAAAAGAGCTGGTAGATTCACTTCTTTTTCAAGGTGCAAAAGAAGTTCAAAAAGCAGATTTTACCGAAGTATCTTTATTATATGGTGACAAAGAAGAATCCGATAATGATATTATCGTTAAACGTCGGTTAGAAAGAAATGGCAAGGAAAGTTTCTTCATTAATAATAAGCGATTATCAGATTTTGAAAGTTTAAAAGAACAAGTAAGTAGACTTAATTTGCCAACTTTATGTATTCTCGATAATTTTGATAAGAATAAAAAACATTGTAAAACATCAAAAATTTATTCAGAAATCGCCTTTCGAAGCCAGTGTGAGCAAACTGTTGTTGTTTTATGTCGCAACAAGAATATACGTAAATTCTCAATTGGCGGTTTAATTGGCATTTCTCATTGCGAGGGTACAACACAGGCTTATTGCATGAATATTGTTTTGTAGTTTCAGGGAAGTCAAACTATGAAAGATTTTTTTATTTCAATTACTAATTATTTTAAAGCATTATTCGCAATTATTGCAGGAGTTTTATTTCCTTTGTCTCTTATTTTGTTTGCATATCCAAAACTATTAGGTGAAATAATATCTTGCGGATTTTTCATATTGTCCATAGTTATTTGTATTCTTATCAGGAAAAGGAAAATCAAACTGGATGTTTTGGAATTATTGACAATTTTTGCATTGATTGTTTATATCCAAGTAATTCATATTACCCTTTTAGCCCATGAATCAAATGTTCATCTTCTGATAGTAAAACTAGCTGAATTAAAACTTGGCACAAATGATGAAATAACAGTTGCTTTTTCAAATTTAATTATTGCCAGTTATCTGATGGTTTCAATCTTAGGTATTGCCTGTCGGCATATTTCAGAATCAAATAAAGAATTCTCTCAAGATACATTAAATACAATGTTCATTGATATTAGCAACAGATTAAAGAAAACTCAATTAACAGAAGAACAAGCAGTTTATGAAAGAGAAAAGATAAAATCAAATGCAGATTATTATTCAGATCGTGACGGTGTATTCAAAACAGTTTTCAAATGCATGGTTGCTTATATTATCTTAACTGCAATTCATTTTTTTGCTGGAATAGGTTCTGATATGTATATTCGTAAACTAATCCTCTCGGAAGCTTTTGGTAAAAATATTCCATTAACAATTGGCGCAGCATATCCTTTTATTTTCTTGTTCATTCTTTTTGTAATTACTTGTTTCTGGAGTAAAAGTGAATAAAAAGAAATATCTTCAAAAATTACGCTTGCGTTTTTGTATGACTGCCTACATCAATTCTTTAGGAAAGATAATTTTAAATTTTATATCAATAAAATGAGAAGATAATATGAAACATTTAGAATGGAAAAATTTTCACAGTGAGATTTTATTTTCATTGTTAAGCCGCAGCTATACAGTTTCAG